>JBLHMB010000069.1:0-16847 GCA_047621665.1 Bradyrhizobium sp.
CGGCCTTGCAGGCGGGCGAAAGCCTCAATGCGACCGTGGTCAACATGCGCTTCGTCAAACCGCTTGATGTCGAACTGGTCAAAGAGCTGGCCTTGACGCATGACGCCATCGTGACGGTCGAAGAGGGCGCTCTGATGGGTGGCGCCGGTTCAGCGGTAGCCGAAGCACTGGCCGGGGCTGGCATGGTCCGGCCCATCCTGCATCTGGGTCTGCCCGACGAGTTCATCGATCACGGCGATGTCGCGCAATTGCTGGCCGGGGTCGGCCTTGATGCAGACGGGATCATTACTTCGGTGCGACAACGCTTCGGGTAAGAGTCGATCTGAACCGCGGGCAGGGTTTCACCCCGCCGGTGGCGCGTTTCAACTTACACGTCGCGCTGACGTTCTTTTTGCCACAGCACGTCGCTGCCGCCGCCGAACCGGTTCAGCACGCGCGACAGCACGAACAGCAAATCGGACAGCCGGTTCATGTACTGGCGCGGTGCATCGTTGATGGTTTCGACTTTGCCGAGGCTGACGATCTGGCGCTCGGCGCGGCGGCACACAGTGCGGCAGACATGGGCAATGGCCGCGCCGCGCGAACCGGCCGGCAGGATGAAATCCTTCAGCGCCGGCAGGTCGGCATTGTATTTTTCCAGCAGCGTATCGAGGCGCAGCACTTGCGCGTCGGTGATCATCTTGTAGCCCGGGATGCACAGCTCGCCGCCCATGTCGAACAGGTCGTGCTGGATCGAGATTAATTCTTCGCGCAGTGCCGGCGGCAATTCTTCGCACAACAACATGCCGATGTGCGAATTGAGTTCATCAACATCGCCCATCGCATGGACCCGCAAGGCATCCTTGTCGATACGGCTGCCGTCGCCCAGGCCGGTGGTGCCCTTGTCGCCGGTGCGGGTTGCTATTTTTGAGAGTCGGTTGCCCATGAGAGTGATCGCCAGTGAATGTCAAAGAGGGCCTGAGGATACGTCAAAAGCTGCGGGCTTGCCACGCGTGCAGGGTAAAATCCCTCTGTCTTGAAGGAGCTCTGCCATGAATCATCTCGTCCACCACGCCGCACTCAGGAAGCCGCTGCCGCCTGCCTTGCTCGGGCAGTTGCAGGCATTGCTAGGCGAGCGCCTGTCGACCACGCAGGCGATGCGCGAACATCATGGCCGCGACGAATCGTCGTATGCGCCGATGCTGCCGGACGCCGTCGCGTTTGCCCATTCTACCGACGAAGTCGCCGCCATCGTCAGTGCCTGCTTCACGTATGACGTGCCGGTGATCCCGTTCGGTTCCGGCACCTCGCTCGAAGGCCATGTGCTGGCGCTGCAAGGCGGCATCTCGATTGATCTTTCGCAATTCAATAGCGTCATCGCCATCCATGCCGAAGACCTGACCGCCACCGTGCAGGCCGGCGTCACACGCAAGCAGCTCAATGTCGCACTCAAGGATTCCGGCCTGTTCTTCCCGATCGACCCCGGTGCCGATGCATCGCTTGGCGGCATGGCCGCCACCCGCGCCTCTGGCACCAACGCCGTGCGCTACGGCACGATGCGCGAAAACACGCTGGCGCTGACCGTGGTCACCGCCGACGGCCGCGTCATCCGCACCGGCACCCGCGCCCGCAAATCCTCGGCCGGTTACGACCTGACCCGCTTGTATGTCGGCAGCGAAGGCACGCTCGGCATCATCACCGAAGTCACGGTGCGGCTGTATCCGCAACCGGAAGCGATCTCGGCGGCAGTCTGCTCGTTTGCCAGCGCCGGCGATGCCGTCAATGCGGTGATCGAGCTGATTCAGTTTGGCGTGCCGGTAGCGCGGGTGGAATTCCTCGACGAAAACGGCGTGCGTGCGATCAATGCACACGACCACCTCGGCTTGCCGGAGCAACCGTTGCTGCTGTTCGAATTCCACGGCAGTCCGGCCTCGGTGGCCGAGCAGGCGGCGCAGGTGCGCGATATCGTCGCCACGCACCACGCGACCGGTTTTGATTGGGCCACCCGTCCGGAAGAGCGCAGCCGGTTGTGGGCCGCGCGCCATAATGCCTACTTTGCGTTACTGCAGTTGCGGCCGGGCTGCACGGCGATCTCGACCGATTGCTGCGTACCGATTTCGCGGCTGGCCGAATGCATCCTCGATACCAAGGCCGATTGCGAGCAGCACCAGATGGTGTACTCGATCATCGGCCATGTCGGTGATGGCAATTTTCATGTGCTGATGATGGTCGATCCGGACGACGATGCCGATATCGCCCGGGCCGAAGCCATCAATGCGCGCATGGTCACGCGGGCGCTGGAAATGGACGGCACCTGCACCGGCGAGCATGGCGTCGGCTTGCACAAGATGGACTTTCTGATCGAAGAACATGGTGTCGACGCGATTGACACGATGCGCGCGATCAAGCATGCGCTCGATCCGAAAAACATTATGAATCCCGGCAAGATCATCCGCTGGTAATGCCCTTGCACCTGCACCACCTTCCTTCACAAGAAAAGTAATGGCCTCACGACTTCCCCCGGTTCATGCGTTGTCGGCGTTCGAAGCCGCCGCCCGTTTTCTCTCCTTCGCACTGGCTGCCGAGGAACTCTGCATCACGCCGTCGGCGTTGTCGCACCGGATCCGGTTGCTCGAGGAGTTTGTCGGCGAACGCCTGTTCATTCGCGATAGCCGCAGTGTTGCGTTGTCCGACTTCGGCCGGCGTTATCTCGATGTGGTGCGCACGGCGTTGCAGGCGCTCAACGATTTCCCGATGCCGCATCGTGGCGTACCGGCCCAGCCGCGCTTAAAAATTACGGTGCCACCGACCTTCGCACGTTACTTGCTGGTGCCGCAACTGGCGCATTTCACGCGCTTGCATCCGCACATCGCCGTCGAGCTGTTTCTGTCGGTGCCGCTGTACGACCTCAGTCTGTCCGAAAGTGATGTCGAGATCCGCTTCGGTGCCGGCAAGTACACCAATATCGTGACGCGCAAGCTGTTCGAGGAACCGGCGTTTGCGGTGGCCAGTCCGGCGTATCTGGCCAGTATCGGCGGTATCGCCACGCCGGCCGGGCTGAAAAAAGCCAATCTGCTGCGCTCGGCACTGGAGCCGTGGCAGCCGTGGTTCGAGGCCGCCGGATTGGATTGGCCGGAGCCAAGCACCGGTTTGCGCGTCGATGACCTCGGCCTGCTGCTCGAATCAATCAAGCATGGTCACGGCATCGGCCTGACACGCCAGCATTTTGCGGCAGAGATGATTGCCACCGGCGAGGTGGTGCGCTTGTTCGATATCGAGTTGCGTACGCCGCCCCATGCCTATTATTGCGTGTACGAAAAGTCGGTCATCGAGCGACCCGAGGTGGCACTGTTTGTCGACTGGTTGCTGACGGCCTTTGTGTCAAGTTGATTCGCCATAAATGCTCGCGGGTAGCAGAATATACTTACTGCCTATCCTCAGCCAAGAGGCCGGAAACAGTTTATGCTTCGTTCCTGATTCCGGCGTATGCGTGCTGACGCAAGCCGGACACCGCATCAAAAGTACTCTGGCTCTTACTCTGTTTTTACTCTAGTTATTACCCTATTCTTTATCCTGACCAGCCTGTTCCCGAGCGGAACGGACACTTGTTCTATACCAAGGAAACAACCATGAACGCTCCCGTCAATTCATCCGCCTTTGCTGCCACCATGGCACCGCAAGAGATTTCGACCGATACCATGCTCGAAAAATACGCCAAAGGCGACGAGCGCACGCTCGACGACCTGCGCCTGCGTGTCGCCAAGGGAATCGCAGAACCGGAAACCAACGCCAAGAACCGCAAGGCATGGACCGCCAAATTCCTGTGGGCTCAGCAAAATGGCTGGGTGCCGGCTGGCCGGATTAATTCCGCCGCCGGCTTGCCGCTCAAGGCCACGCTGATGAACTGCTTCGTGCAGCCGGTCGGTGACTCGGTCACCGGTTTTAGCGACGGCAAGCCGGGCATCTACACCGCCATCGCCCAGGCCGCCGAAACCATGCGCCGCGGTGGCGGTGTGGGTTACAACTTTTCTGAAATCCGCCCTGAAGGCGCGCTGGTCAAGGGCACCAATTCACGTGCCTCGGGTCCGATTTCGTACATGCGCGTGTTTGACAGTTCGTGCTCGACGGTTGAATCGGCCGGCGCCCGTCGCGGTGCTCAGATGGGCGTGCTCAATTGCGACCATCCGGACGTGCTGAGCTTCATCACCGCCAAACGCGATGGCAGCCTGTCGAATTTCAACCTGTCGGTCGGCGTGACCGACGCGTTCATGCAAGCCGTCGCCAGCAACGGCACGATCCAGCTGATCCACAAGGCGGTGCCGGGCAATGAACTGATGCAGGCTGGCGCGTTCCAGCGCGAAGATGGCATGTGGGTCTATCGCGAAATCGCCGCGCAGGAAATCTGGGGCCTGATGATGCAGTCGACCTACGACTTCGCCGAACCGGGCATCCTGTACATCGACCGCATGAATCAGGAAAACAACCTGTACTACTGCGAAAAAATCGAAGCCACCAACCCGTGCGCCGAGCAGCCATTGCCGGACTACGGTTGCTGCGACCTCGGCTCGGTCAACCTGACGCTGTGTGTCGCTGATCCATTCAGCGAGCGCGCCAGCTTCGACTACGCCAAGTTCAGCCAGCTGGTGCAGATCGGCATTCGCTTTCTCGACAACGTGCTGGATGCCTCGCAATGGCCGCTCGAAGAACAGCGCCTCGAAGCGATGAACAAGCGCCGCATCGGCCTCGGTTTCCTCGGTCTGGGTAGCGCGATGGTGATGCTGGGCATTCGTTATGACACCGATGCCGGCCGCACTTTCGCCGCCAGGGTCTCGGAAGAAATGCGCGATGCCGCCTACCGTGCCTCGGTCGATCTGGCCAAGGAAAAGGGTGCGTTCCCGTTGTTTGACGCGGCCAAGTATCTGGCCGGCGCGTTCGTCAGCCGCCTGCCGGTCGATATCCGCGAAGGCATTGCTACCTACGGTATCCGCAATTCGCACCTGTTGTCGATTGCACCTACCGGCACCATCACGCTGGTCTTTGGCGACAACGCCTCGAACGGCATCGAGCCAGCGTTCTCATGGAACTACACCCGCAAGAAACGCATGATGGACGGTTCGATCCAGGAATTTGAAGTCGCCGACCACGCCTGGCGCCTGTATCGCCAGATGGGTTTCGATGTCTCGGATGACAGCAAGCTGCCACCGCAGTTTGTCTCGGCGCTGACGATGTCGGCTACCGATCACATGAAGATGCTGGAATCGGTGCAGCCATTTGTCGATACCTCGATTTCAAAGACCGTCAATGTTCCTGCGGACTATGATTTTGACGAGTTCCGCAACCTGTATATGGATGGCTGGAAAGCCGGCCTCAAAGGCCTGGCCACGTATCGTCCGAATGCGATTCTGGGCAGCGTCTTGTCGGTCAAGTCGGCCGCTCCCGAAGTCGCTGCTGTCGTTGCTGCCGGCCCGGACAATGATCCGTTGCGCAAGCAGTTCGACAGCCGTCCGACCGGCGATCTGCAATCGGTCACCTCGAAGGTCGAATACTTCACGTACGAAGGACGCAAGACGGTCTACCTGACGGTCAGCTTCATCAATGTCGCCGGTGTCGTCAATGGCCAGGAAGTCGTGGTCGAGCGGCCGTTCGAATTTTTCATGCCGGCCGGTCAGAAGACCGCCGACCAGCAATGGATCACGTCGTCGATGCGCTTGTTGTCGATGGCTGCGCGTTCAGGTGGATCAGTTGCCAAGGCACTGGCCGACCTGCGCGAAGTGGTCTGGGACAAGGGCCCGATCCGCTGCGGTTACTTCATCAAGGAAGAAGACGGGGCGCGCATCCCGATGCACCACGATTCCGAAGTCGCGGCTATCGGCTACGCACTGCAGCGCATGCTGATCAAACGTGGCTTCCTCGACGCCGATGCGAACCAGATCCCGGTACAAGTGCTGGCGCAGCGCGCCCGTCCTGAGCTGGACCTGTTTGCGCAGGAGCCGGTCGAGCAAGACGCCCGCAGCACGATGGCATTTACGCCGGTCGGTAAGAAATGTACCGAGTGCGGCGCCCATGCAGTCATCAAGAGTGATGGTTGCGAGCGCTGTACGCAATGCGGCAATATTGGCGCTTGCGGCTGATTGGTATTGATGGTTTCTGACTGGTTCTGATTATGGGACTGGCCAGCAAGGGGTGCTGCGCTTGCGGTGCCCTTTTTTTCGTTCGCAGCTAGCAAGGCCAGGCTAACTCTGTTCAAGGAGGTTACTCATGCACCCAGTAAATATGCTGAACGCAAAATCAAACCTGTCGCGGTTGGTCGATGCCATTGAGCAAGGCGACGAGCGGGAGATCATCATTACCCGCAATGGCAGGCCGGCTGCCAAGCTGGTCCCTCTTGATACGCATGTGCCCGAAAATAAAATTGGTGTTGCCAAGGGACGTTTTGTCGTTCCCGATAGTATCGATAGCAGTACCGATGACGTTGCCTTGTTGTTCATGGGCACGGATTCACCGTGCCCACACGCGCGCCGGCGAACGCTGAACATGCCGCGCGATCCGGGTTGCTGACTCCGACTTTTGGCAGCTGCCTCAATGCGGGATAGTTCAACGTCAAAGGCCACACCAACACCAACGGCGTGGCATCGGCGCGTTTTTTCGAGCAGTCGCAAACCCCCATCGGTAGCAACCAGGGTCAGAGTTTTTTTCGCGGCTTTATCGCGAAAATTACTCTGACCCTGCTTGCGGATTCGGAGCGCTTGCCATCCAAATTCCGTGCTGGGGTTGCTGATTCTTTTTCTACTCCGCCACGACCAAGCCGGGAGCGGCCCGGCAGCCGGACCGGCATGCGGTCCCTTCTTTTTGCTTCGCCAAAAAGTAAGTAACCAAGAAAAAGGCGACCGCGAGGCGGCTGCCCTTCGGGTTCCCGAAAGCCGGAGCCAGTCAGGGGGAGTGCCGCAAACTCGCTTCCCTTGCAGGGCGTAGATTCGCTTGCAAGCGAATCCCGTTCCGCAGGCGGATCGCATGCGATCCGAAACCCCTGCTTTACCTCAAACATGCGTCACTCTTATCCCCTGCCTGACTCCGGCTTTTGGCAGCTGGTTCAATGCGGAACGGGTCAACGTCACAGGCCACGTCAACACCAACATCAACCGCAACAAGACACAACATTTAACGCATCAGCTTGCCCAGATTGTCCCGCAGTCGCTGCTGCATTTTCTCCCGCAGCCCCTCATCCAGCAAGCCGGCAACCTGCTCGTATCCGTCACGCAATCGCACCAGCAACTGATCAAGATAAGCGTCCGCCCCGGTGATGCTGCCGATTCCGAATCGTACTGCATCACGCACAATACAATCGCGTGCAATTTCATGACGTCCTTGTAATAGCAGCATCGCCAACCGTCGTGGAGTGACGTCCGGGTTGGGTACGACGTCGAAGGCCGGTGCGAGTCGCCAGCGTTTTTCTGTCGGGGGCATACCGAAACAGGCCGTTGCCGGAGGCCGCATCCAGTACATGGCGTCCGACCGTTACCCAGTCGCCCGTATCCGGACATTGCAGATAAATATATAGCGGCTTAGAAATCGTCGTCATGGCTGTCTGCCTTTGTTCTGCCCACACGGCTGCCGCTAGCCACGTGCCATAACGCGGTATCGAGTGCCGGTGCAACTTGCTCGAGGACGCCGAGTACCATCAGCGCTGTCAGGTAGATGCCGCTGCCAGCGCCGGGATCGCCGTTCTCCAGCCGACGCAATGTCGCTGGCGAAGTAGCGATGCGCTGGCACAGATCGGCCGCCCTGATTTTTTGAGTCAGGCGCTGATGCCGGATGCACAAGCCCCAGCTACGCAGCCGTTCTTCGATCAGCGTGGGTGTCGCAGCGGTGGGCAGGCGCTTTTTTGGCATGATCGTTGAGCGCTTATAGAGTGCGTATTGGAGCAGTTAATACGCACTCTATGAACATAGTGATGAAATCGGCGCTCTGCCAGTTCGTTCTCTCTACCTGAAAAAATTTCACCCGACCCCGCAAGCATTTGAAACGCAGGCTTCTCCGCGATCCGTTAAGATACAAGACTGCTATCCCACTGGAACCGATCATGAATGCCGTTACCGATCTGCCTTACACCGTTACCCGTCAGCGTGATGTCGTCGACGCCCTGCGCCGGCTATTGCCCGAGCGCTGCGTGCTGTTCAATGACGAAGATGTCCGCCCCTACGAATGCGATGGCCTGGCGGCCTACCGGCAAATGCCGATGGTGGTGGCGCTCCCCGATACCGAAGCGCAACTTGTGCAAATCCTGCAGCTGTGCCGCGACATGAAACTGCCTATCGTGCCGCGTGGCGCCGGTACCGGTTTGTCCGGCGGGGCCACGCCGATTGCCGACGGACTGGTGTTGTCGACGGCCAAGCTCAATCGCATCATCAAGGTTGATCCGGTTTCACGCACGGCAGTAGTCCAGCCGGGCGTGCGCAATCTGGCGATTTCGGATGCTGCTGCACCCCATAGCCTGTACTACGCACCGGACCCGTCGTCGCAGATCGCCTGCTCGATCGGCGGTAACGTGGCTGAAAATTCCGGTGGTGTACATTGCCTCAAATATGGTCTGACTGTCCACAACGTGATGCGCGTGCGCATCGTCACCATCGATGGCGATATTGTCGAGCTCGGCAATGGCGCGCTCGATGCACCGGGCCTTGATTTGCTGGCGGTGTTCATCGGTTCCGAAGGCATGCTTGGCATTGTCACTGAAGTGACGGTGCGGCTGATTCCGAAACCGCAACAAGCCTGCGTGATCATGGCGTCGTTCGATGATGTCGTCAAAGGCGGTAACGCGGTGGCCGATGTGATCGGTGCCGGGATTATTCCGGCCGGTCTGGAGATGATGGATCGCACCAGCTCGCGCATGGTCGAACCGTTCGTCAAGGCCGGTTACGACATCGATGCCGCCGCGATTCTGCTGTGCGAATCCGATGGGACGCCCGAAGAAGTGCAGGAAGAAATTGCCCGCATGACGGCGATTCTGACGGCCAGCGGCGCTACGAAAATTTCGGTATCCGGTTCCGACGAAGAGCGCATGCGCTTCTGGTCCGGACGCAAAAATGCGTTCCCGGCCGCCGGTCGCATCTCGCCGGATTACTACTGCATGGACGGCACCATCCCGCGCAAGCGCCTGGCCGACGTGTTGCTGCGGATCGGCGAGATGGAAGTCAAATACGGTTTGCGCTGTGCCAACGTGTTCCACGCCGGTGATGGCAACCTGCATCCGTTGATCCTGTTCGATGCCAACAAGCCCGGCGAATTCCATCAGGCCGAAGCGTTCGGTGCCGAGATTCTCGAGTTGTGTGTTGAAGTCGGCGGTACCATCACAGGCGAACACGGCGTCGGTATCGAAAAAATCAATTCGATGTGCGTGCAGTACTCGCCACAGGAGCGCGAAGCGTTCTTTGCGGTCAAGCGCGCGTTCGATACCGCCTTCCTGCTCAACCCGGACAAGGCCATTCCGTCGCTGCACCGCTGCGCCGAATACGGAAAAATGCACGTGCAGCGCGGCCAGTTGAAGTTTCCGGATTTGCCCCGCTTTTGAAAGAGATGATGAATCAGGTACTCGAACAATTCCGCCAGCGCGTGCTCGACGCTGGCGCGCAAGGCACACCGCTGCAGTTGCGCGGTGGAGGCACCAAGGACTGGTACGGCCAGGCACCGCGCGGCACGCTACTCGATACCCGCGCGTACACCGGCATCATTGACTATGATCCGACCGAACTGGTCATCACGGCGCGCTGCGGCACACCGCTGGCCGAGATCGAAGCGGCGCTCGACCAGAAGAACCAGATGCTGGCCTTCGAACCGCCGTATTACGGTGACGGCGCGACGCTCGGTGGTGTGGTGGCCAGTGGCTTGTCCGGTCCGCGCCGTGCGGCTGCTGGTGCGGTGCGTGACTTCATGCTCGGCGCTGTCCTGATGGATGGCCATGGCGAGGTGTTGCATTTCGGTGGCCAGGTCATGAAGAACGTCGCCGGTTACGATGTTTCGCGCTTGCTGGCGGGTTCGCTCGGCACGCTCGGATTGTTACTGGAGCTGTCGGTCAAAGTGCTGCCGAAGCCGTTTGCCGAAACCACCCGTCAACTGGCAATGAGCCATGCGCAAGCGATCGAGCAACTTAATCTTTGGGGTGGTCAGCCGTTGCCGATTTCGGCCAGCGCCTGGTGCGATGGCCAATTGATGGTACGTCTGTCCGGTGCGCGGGCCGCAGTGGCTGCAGCTGAAATTCGTATTGGCGGTGACGTCGTCGGTGATCCCGATAGCCTGTGGCGCGACCTGCGCGAACAGAGCAATACTTTTTTTGCCGATGAACACAATGCGCTGTGGCGTTTGTCGGTGCCATCGGCAACGCCGCCCATCGACTTGCCGGGTGCGCAGCTGATCGAATGGGGCGGCGCCCAGCGCTGGTTACAAACCAGCGCATCGGCCGCCGATATCCGCGCCGCTGCCAGCAAGGCCGGTGGCCACGCCACGCTGTACGGTGGTGACGATAAAGCCGTCGGCGTGTTCCATCCGCTGGCCCCTGCCGTCGCGGCAATTCACCGCCGTCTGAAAACCTCGTTCGACCCTGCCGGTATTTTCAATCCGGGCCGTCTGTATCCGGAGCTCTGATTCATGCAAACCAATCTTGCCGATTTCATTAAGAACACCCCTGACGGCATCGAAGCCGATGCCATCCTGCGCGCTTGCGTGCACTGCGGTTTTTGTACTGCAACTTGTCCGACCTACCAATTGCTGGGGGATGAGCTCGACGGTCCGCGCGGCCGTATTTACCTCATTAAGCAAGTCCTCGAAGGCGTAACGCCGACCAGTAAAACCCAAATGCATCTGGATCGGTGCCTGAGCTGCCGCAGTTGTGAGACGACCTGTCCGTCGGGCGTGCAATATGGTCGTCTGCTCGAAATCGGGCGCAAGGCCGTCGATGCGCAGGTGCCACGTCCGCTCGCACAGCAACTGGTACGCACCGCGCTAAAAGAAGCGCTGCCGCGCAAGTGGCTGTTCACGCCGGCCATGAAAACCGGCCAGCTGTTGCGTCCGCTGTTGCCCAAGGCGTTGCGTAGCAAAGTACCGGTGGCGCGTCCGCGCGGCCTGATGCCGATGCGCGAACATGCCCGCAAGATGCTGCTGCTCGACGGTTGCGTGCAACCATCGATGGCACCGAATATCAATGCGGCCACCGCGCGCGTACTCGATGCGCTCGGCGTGCAGCTGGTGGTCGCACCGAAGGCCGGTTGCTGCGGCGCGATCCGCTTCCATCTCAATGATCAGGACGGCGGGCTTAACGACATGCGTGCCAATATCGACGCCTGGTGGCCGCTGGTCGAAGCCGGTGCCGAGGCGATCGTGATGACCGCTTCCGGTTGCGGCAGCATGGTCAAGGATTACGGCCACCTGCTGCGGCACGACACGATGTATGCCGACAAGGCTGCCCGCATTTCTGCCATGACACGCGACCTCAGTGAAATCATGCCGGCCTTCGAAGCGCAGTTGCAGGAAAAGCTGCGCGGAAAAATCAGCCAGCGTGTGGCCTACCATCCACCCTGCACGCTGCAACATGGGCAGCAAATTCGCGGCAAGGTTGAAGGCGTGTTACGGGCCATCGGTGTGGATGTGCAGTTATGTGGCGACAGTCATCTTTGCTGCGGGTCTGCCGGGACCTATTCGGTGACGCAACCGGAGTTGTCGTATCAGCTGCGCGATAACAAGCTGGAAAAATTGCACGCAACTAAACCGCAAACGATCGTGTCGGCCAACATCGGCTGTCTGACGCATTTGCAGTCCGGCACCGACACACCGGTGCAGCACTGGATTGAGTTGATTGACGGGGCGTTGACGGCGGCGCATTGAGTCATCCGGGCGGGCAAGACACTCGTCTGCCCGCCTGACCTCAGACGATTCCGAGATGCTCGGTACCCTTCGACAAATCGCGGTCCTTGGCATCCTTGCCGCGCAACTTGATGGCAAGGCGCAGATCATTGACCGAGTCGGCATTGCGCAGTGCGTTTTCGTACGAGATCTTGTCGGCTTCGTACAGGTCGAACAGCGTTTGATCGAACGTCACCATGCCCAGCTCGCGCGACTTCTTCATGATTTCCTTGATCTCGTGGATTTCGCCTTTAAAGATCAGGTCCGAAATCAACGGCGAATTGAGCATGATCTCGACCGCAGCACAGCGGCCCTTGGTATCGCGCAGCGGCACCAGGCGTTGCGAGACCATCGCTTTCAGGTTCAATGACAAGTCCATCAGCAATTGCTGGCGGCGTTCCTCAGGGAAGAAGTTGATGATCCGGTCGATGGCCTGGTTCGCGCTATTGGCGTGCAGCGTGGCCAGACACAGGTGACCGGTTTCGGCGAAGGAAATCGCGTGATCCATGGTTTCGCGATCACGGATTTCACCGATCTGGATAACGTCCGGTGCCTGGCGCAGCGCATTCTTGAGCGCGGTACCCCAGCTGTCTGTGTCCAGTCCGACATCGCGCTGCGTGACGATGCAGTTACGATGCGGGTGGATATATTCTACCGGGTCTTCGATCGTGATGATGTGGCCGTGGCTGTTTTCGTTGCGGTAACCGACCATCGCTGCCAGCGTCGTTGATTTGCCCGAGCCGGTGGCGCCGACCATGATGACCAGGCCACGCTTGGTCATCACGATATCCTTGAGTTGCGGCGGTAGACCGAGTTGCTCGATGGTCGGGATCTCGGTCGAGATCACGCGCAGGACCATGCCGACTTTTTGCTGCTGGACGAAGGCTGACACACGAAAGCGCCCGAGTCCGCCGGGGCTGATCGCGAAATTGCATTCCTTGGTGGCTTCGAACTCGGCAGCCTGCCTGTCGCTCATGATGGCGCGTGCCAGTTCGATGGTATGCGATGCACTGAGCAACTGGGTTGATACCGGCGTGACCTTGCCGTCGATCTTGAAGGCCGGGGCGAAGTCGGTTGTGATGAACAGGTCGGAACCATTTTTGCTGACCATCAGACGCAACAGATCATTCATGAATTTGGTGGCTTGTTCGCGTTCCATGGAGCTTCCTCAGTGGGCGTTTCGGGGGCGCGGTATCGCGGTGAAAACGGGTCAGCCGGGGAAATTTTCCGGTGTCTTGGCGGCAGAACGGGCGACTTGCGCTGAAATAACGTTGCGGCGCACCAGATCGGTCAGGTTGTGGTCCAGCGTTTGCATGCCGATGTTCATGCCGGTCTGGATCGCCGAATACATTTGCGCGATCTTCGATTCGCGGATCAGGTTGCGGATCGCCGGCGTGCCCAGCATGATTTCGTGCGCGGCGACGCGACCGGCGCCGTCCTTGGTCTTGAGCAGGGTTTGCGAGATGACTGCCTGCAGCGATTCGGACAGCATGGCCCGGACCATTTCTTTTTCATCGCCCGGGAAGACATCGACGATACGGTCGATGGTCTTGGCCGCCGACGAGGTATGTAGCGTACCGAATACCAGATGGCCGGTTTCGGCTGCCGACAAGGCCAGCCGGATAGTTTCCAGGTCACGCAACTCACCGACCAGCACTACATCCGGATCTTCGCGCAGCGCCGAACGAAGCGCGGCACTGAAGCTGTGCGTGTGCGGGCCGACTTCGCGCTGGTTGATCAGGCATTTCTTGGATTCATGCACGAACTCGATCGGATCTTCGATGGTCAGAATGTGAGCGTATTCGTTTTCGTTGACGTGGTTGACCATCGCGGCGAGGGTGGTTGACTTGCCTGAGCCGGTCGGGCCGGTCACCAGTACCAGACCACGCGGCTTGAGCGACAGTTCGGAAAAGATGCGTGGTGCATTGAGCTGTTCGAGGCTAAGGATCTTCGACGGAATGGTCCGCAATACGGCGGCGGCACCGCGATCCTGGTTGAAGGCATTGACGCGAAAGCGCGCCAGTCCGGGGATCGCAAACGAAAAATCGACTTCGAGTTTATCTTCGTAGGCCTTGCGTTGCCCGTCATTCATGATGTCGTAGATCATCGCGTGCACATCCTTGTGCTCCAGCGGCGGAAGGTTGATGCGGCGTACATCGCCATGCACCCGGATCATCGGTGGCAAACCGGCGGACAGGTGCAGGTCGGAGGCGCTGTTCTTGACGGAGAAAGCGAGCAGTTCGGAGATGTCCATTTATAATCCTTGATCCTGCTGATTGGCCAGTCCGGAAGACAGTTGCGGATGGCGTCGAAACTGATGCGTGCGCCGGCTAATTGAGTTCCCGCTAGGCACCACTTTTTGAGTACCAATTATGACTGTAATTTCCGAAAACTTGCAAGCTGTGCATGCCGCCATCGCCGCCGCTGCGTTGGCCGTATCACGTCAGCCACATGAGGTACTGCTGCTGGCCGTATCGAAGACCTTCGATGCCACTGTTGTTCTTGAGGCGGCAGCGGCAGGGCAGCGCGCCTTCGGTGAAAACTATCTGCAGGAAGCGCTCGACAAGATCGCTGCCGTGCGGTTGGCGCAGCCGGAACTGCCGCTCGAATGGCATTTTATCGGCCCGATCCAGAGCAACAAGACGCGACCGATTGCCGAGTCATTCGACTGGGTGCATTCGGTCGAGCGCGAGAAAATCGCGCGCCGGCTGTCCGATCAGCGCCCCGACGACCTGCCACCACTGAACATTTGCCTGCAAGTCAATATCAGCGGTGAGGCTAGCAAGAGCGGTGTGCCGGCCGGCGAGGCGCTGGTCGTCGCACAGGCGATTGCGGCGATGCCACGATTGTGTCTGCGCGGCTTGATGGCTATTCCGGAACCGACCACGGTGGTGGCCGAGCAGCGTGCCGCATTTCGCCAGCTCACCACGCTATTTGAACAATGCCGCGCGGCCGGCCTGCCGATGGATACGTTATCGATGGGCATGTCAGCAGATTTGTCGTCGGCGATCGCCGAAGGCGCCACCATCGTGCGGGTTGGTTCCGCGATTTTTGGAGCAAGAACCTATGCGCACTGACGTCAAGCAGCCTGAATTAACGCTGAGTTTCATTGGCGGAGGCAATATGGCCAATGCCCTGATCGGCGGCCTGCATGCACGCTTCGGCGCAGCGGCAAGTATTCACGTGGTCGATCCGAATGCTGAGGCGCTGAGCAAGCTGGCGCAGCAATTCGGCGTCAGCACGTCGACGCAGATGGATGCGTCGCTGGCCGCCAGTTCGGTGATCCTGCTGGCGGTCAAGCCGCAACAAATGAAGGAGGTGGCGTTGCAGCTGGCACCACACCTCACCGGTCAACTGGTGATCTCGATTGCCGCCGGTATCCGTTCGGCCGACCTGTCGCGCTGGCTCGGCGGGCATGCCGCCATCGTGCGCTGCATGCCGAATACGCCGGCGTTGATCGCGCAGGGCATCACCGGGATGGTCGCCAGTGCCGGGGTTTCGCCGGCGCAGCGCGCCGCGGCCGACACGGTCCTGCAAGCGGTTGGCGCGACGCTCTGGCTTGATGACGAAGCATTGATTGATTCAGTGACAGCGGTATCCGGCAGCGGTCCGGCGTATGTCTTTTATTTTCTGGAAGCGATGCAGCAGGCGGCGCAGGAACTCGGTCTGACGGCGGAGCAAGGCAAGACGCTGGCGCTGGCGACCTTTGCCGGTGCGACGCAATTGGCGGCGCAATCACCGGATCCGATTGGCGTACTGCGCGAAAAAGTTACGTCCAAAGGCGGTACGACTTATGCCGCACTGACCAGCATGGAAAGCGCCGGCGTGAAGCAATCCATCATTACCGCCATGAAGGCCGCCGCCGATCGCGGCAAGGCGCTCGGTATCGAGTTAGGTGTCGACTGACGCCGGATCAGCCCAGCAGATAGTCCAGCGCCAGACCGGCAAACAGGGCCGCACCCAGCCAGTTGTTATGCCGGAACGCGGCGAAGCAGCCGTCGCGCTGGCGCTCGCGGATCAGCGTGTAATGGTATGCCGCGCATCCTGCGGCAACCACGACACCGCCGACAAACCAGCCACGCAAGCCCTGCTGCCAGCCGACGGCCAGAACTAGCAGCAGGCTAGCGGCGTAACAGAGCATGACGGCGGCGACGTCGTAACGGCCGAACGTAATGGCCGAGGTGCGGATACCAATTTTCAGGTCGTCGTCGCGGTCGACCATCGCATATTCGGTGTCATAGGCCACGGCCCAGAACACATTGGCAATCAGCAGTACCCACGCCTCTGGCGGCACCGTGTTCAAGACAGCGGCATACGCCATCGGAATCCCGAAGCCGAATGCAATCCCGAGATACGCCTGCGGAATCGCAAAGAAGCGCTTGAAGTACGGATAACTGCCGGCGATCAGCACGGCGGCGATCGACAATTGTTTGGTTAACGTATTGAGCGGCAGGATCAGCGCGAATGACAGCAGCACCAGCACCAGTGCGAGCACCAGTGCTTCCCATGAGCGGATCTTGCCGGTGGTCAGCGGACGCTGGGCAGTGCGCTTCACATGGCGGTCGATGTCGCGGTCGGCATAGTCGTTGATGGCGCAACCGGCCGAGCGCATCAGCAGCGTACCCAGCGTGAAAATACCCAGCAGCGACCAGTCGGGCAGACCGTCGGACGCCAGCCACAGTGCGCCCAGCGTCGGCCACAGCAAGAGCAGCGTGCCGATTGGTTTGTCGAGACGGACCAGCCGGAAATAAAGCGCGAGGCGCTGCACGATCAGTTTTTTCACGGCATCAGCCGTCGACGGCGGAGACATCCGGCAGCATCGTCACGCCGTGCAGTTCGCAGCGCAGGACTGCCGCGCGGATGGCCGCGATCGCCGGCAGTCGGGTAAAACTCTTGCGCCAGACGATGACGACGCGGCGCGACGGCACCGGCGGCGCCAGCGGCACGTAGCGCAACAGGCCGTCGGCAGCCTGCAT
>JBLHMB010000070.1:0-16774 GCA_047621665.1 Bradyrhizobium sp.
GCGGCGAGGCCGGCTAGGAAGAGGCCGCCAATCACAGCAGTTTTCAAAAAATGGCGTCGCATGACATGTCCTTAAAAAATCAGAATGGATTCACGTGAAAACCCGGATAACTGGCCACCACCGACGGTGGCAACGGCGCATCGATGGCGCTGCATAGTGCACGCAGCAGATCGGCAACGTCTCCCGGCAAAGGGCCGGCATCGGCTTCGCCCGCCACCGCGACCAAGGCCTTGAGCAAAGCCGGTTTGGCCAGTGGCGCCAGTTGCAACAGGCGCTCCAGCGCAGCGCGGACCTGATCGAAGTCGATCGCCATGATGGAGAGAAAATCGCTTGCCGCCAGCGACAGCTCGGGACAACGTTGTGTGCCGCGCAAGAACGCATCGACGGCTGCGGCGCTATCGCGGACGGCAAGATGCGCCGTCAACGATAACAGCAAGGCGACCTCGCTGCGCAGCATGCCGAGCCGGTCGAACCGGACCGGCACCGGCCGGCCCGCGTGCGGATGGAGCCGGCGTACCAGGATGGTTTGCAGCACAAATTCCGCCAGCGTTACCCGCTGATCGGCCGCAATCAGTGCATCGGCGGTGACCAGCAGATGCGCCCGTTCGGGCGACGACAACTGCTTTAGTGCAGGCATCGCCAAATCCAGCAACGGTAGTCGCGCGATCGCCGGCAAGGCCGCGATCTGTCGCGCCAGATGGCCTGCCAGTGCGGTTTGCGGCGACGGACAGGCATCAAGTATCCCGTCTTGAACGGTGCGCTGCACACCCTCATCGAGCAGCAGCGCAAACACCAGCGCCCGCGCTGCATGCGGGTCGCGCAATGCCCTGTCGAGATCGGCACTAGCCCATGGCAGCGCCGCCGCGCCGGACGACGGCGGCACGACAGCGGTTGCCGATGCCACGGGAAGCACACTGCCCGCCATCGCATCGGCCATGCTGACCGGCGCGAAGGCCAGGTCGGGCAGACGCGGCGCGACCACCTCTGCTTGCGGCAATGACGGTGCATCGAGCATGCCGACCCGCCGGCCAAAAATACGTCGCAACCGCTCGGCAATCGCCGGATGCGTGGCAAAGAGGCCGTCGACCAGACCAGGTCGGGCGGCACCAAGAAACAGATGCGACAGTTGCTCTGCATTCGGATGGGAAATCTGCGAACCGGGCGCATCTTCGCGCGACAATCCGCCGATTTTTCGCAGCGCCCCACCGATACCATCCGGATTGCGGGTGAACTGCACGGCACTGGCATCGGCCAGAAATTCGCGCTGGCGCGACACGGCCGACTTGATCAAACGGCCAAAAAAGATACCGATATAGCCAATCACGAACAGCACCAGTCCTGCCATGAACAACACCATCTGCAATGACGAGCCTTTTTCGTCACGGCCGGGCCGGGCCCAGACCCGCCCGCCAAATTGCATCAGGTGCTGACCGAAACCGGCCAGCATCTGGATGCCGAACAGGACACCGATCAAGCGCACGTTCAGGCGCATGTCACCGTTGAGAATATGGCTGAATTCATGTGCGATCACCCCCTGCAATTCATCGCGCGTCAGCCGTGTCAGGGTGCCGCGTGTGACGGCTACCACGGCCTCGTTCGGGTTATAGCCGGCGGCGAAAGCATTGATCGATTCTTCGCGATCAAGCAGGTAAACCTTCGGGCATGCCACAGCCGATGCCAGCGCCACTTCCTCGACCACATTGAGCAGGCGCCGCTCCTGCGGATCGCTGGTAGCGCGCGACACCAGCCTGCCACCTATCATCTGCGCGACCGCATCGCCACCCTCGCGCAAGTTGAACAATTCGATCAGCGTGCCACCACCGATCAGGCCCAGCGTGAGCGCGGTATTGGTGAAAAAAAAGAAAGGCGGATAGGCATGCGGAGCGGCAAATTTACCTCCTTTGTACGCAACCCACAGCAGCGCCGCAACCACATTCACGCTCAGCACGATGGCGCTCACGGCGAGGGCGAACAACAGCAGCAGCATGCGGGTTTGCCGCCGCGCCTGCTCCTGCTGCTCGAAAAAATTCATGCCTGCGCCGCTGCCACGAACAACATCGAAATCAGAACGCTACCTTGACTGCCTTGCGCTCTTGCGGCGACTCGGTCGCCTGCAGTAACTCAGCGCGCTTGAATGCCGCTATCGTCGCGATGACCGAGCCGGGGAACTGTTCCAGCGCGGTGTTGTAGACCATCACTGCATCGTTGAAAGCCTGGCGCGAAAAGGCAATACGGTTTTCAGTGCTGGTCAGCTCCTCGGTCAGCTGCATCATGTTCTGGTTGGCCTTGAGGTCCGGATAGGCCTCGGACAACGCAAACAATTTACCCAACGACGCACCGAGCGTGCTTTCGGCACTCGCCATCTGCTGGATGGCGCTAGTACTGGCCGGGTCAGCGGCAGCCTGCGCATTAGCGGCAACGGCCTGGTTGCGCGCTAGAATCACGGCCTCCAGCGTTTGGCTCTCGTGCTTCATGTACGCCTTAGCCGTTTCCACCAGATTTGGAATCAGGTCGTAGCGCCGCTTGAGCTGCACATCGATCTGGGAAAAAGAATTGTTAAACTGGTTGCGCAAACTGATTAGCCGGTTATAGGCACCAACTGCCCAGAACAGCATCAGCAACACCACACCTAATAGGACGAGGACGGCTGTCATATTTTCTCCGAGAAAAAAGCCGCCCGTCCCGGAGGCAGGTGGCTTACAACGCGAACGGCACAGGAAACAGTTTGCCCGGCTTATTTATCGTTGACTGTACCGTTAGTCGTGGTCAGGCGCCGATATTCTTCATCGTCAATCAGTTCGAATACCTTGACGACTTTTTGCACGCCATTGACACCGCGTGCGACCTCGGTGGCGATGTTCGCTTCGCGCTGCGTGACGCGCCCCATCAGATACACGGCACTGCGTTCGGTGACCACCTTGATCGAGTTGGCGTACAAGTCCTTGGTATCGATAAACGACGCCTTGACCTTGCTGGTCAGCAGCGTGTCATTGGCCCGGTCGCTGAAACTTGACGGCGACGCGATGACCAGTTCGTTGACCACCGACTTGACCGCCTGGATCGCCGTGACTTCGCGTTCGACTTCGGCCTTGGCTCTTTCGTCACGGACCTCGCCGGTCAACAGCACACGACGGTTAAAGCTGTTGGTGTTGACGTGGGCGGTATCGCCGAACATCTGCGGCAGACGGGTTTCGGCCTTGACGGCGATGGCCTTGTCTTCGGTCTGTGCGCCCAGAGTGCGACGGTCTGTGGCAGCGATCGTGCCCATCACGGCAGTGCCGATGGCCATTTCGATACAGCCCTGCAAGCTGGTTACCACGACACCGCAAAGCAGGATGGTCGCCAACGGGCGGCTGGCGCGTGGCCAGATCCGACGTCCCCAATCAATCATTTGCATCTCCTCCGAAAAGTGCGACATCGATGCCGTCGCACAAACAATGAATCGTTAATAAATGGACTTCCTGAATCCGTGCGGTGCGGTCATGCGGCACACAGATGTGGACATCGGCGTCGGTAAGCATGCCGCTGACGGCACCGCCGCCCTTGCCGGTCAGTGCGACGATGCGCATGTCGCGGTCCAGCGCGACATCAATAGCCGCCAGTACGTTGGCCGAATTGCCCGACGTCGTCAGTGCCAGCAGCACATCACCCGATTGGCCGAAAGCCTGAATCTGCTTGCTGAAGATTTCATTGAAGTTGTAATCATTACCGACTGCCGTGATGATCGATGTGTCGGTGGTCAAGGCCAGCGCCGGCAGGGGCAAGCGCTCGCGCTCGAAACGGCCAACCAGCTCGGCGGCGAAATGTTGGCAATCGGCAGCGGAGCCGCCATTGCCGCATGCCAGAATCTTGTTGCCATTGGACAGGGCCGTAAACATCAGTTCTATCGCTTGCGAAATCGGCAGCGCGAGGTCTTCGGCGGCCTGCATTTTCAGATCGGCACTTTCGCGGAAATGATCGAGGATGCGTTGGTTCATCATGGTGTGGGCTTGTGGTGGGGGTCAGGGCACGCCGCTAAAAACATCAGCGGGACGGCAAGGGAACAGTCAGGAGTCGAATGCATTTGGCAACCATGTTATCACCGTGCCGTCGATTGCCACCACATCGAAGCGGCAGGGCGGCAGATCATTGTGGTAGCGCTGCAGGTAGCGTTGCGCCGCGACGACCAGCCGGCGCTGCTTGCCGGCGGTGATGCTGGCCGCCGCGCCACCGAAGCCGGCCGCAGCACGCCGGCGAACCTCGACGAACACCAGCACAGCACCGGCCTGCATGATTAGATCCAGCTCGCCACCCTTGCACAAAAAATTGCGCTCGATGAGCACCAGACCCTGCTGCTGCAAATAGGCCAGCGCCAGGTCTTCGCCGCTATCGCCGCTGCGCTGTTGCAAGGTGCTGCGGGCGCGGAATAATCCCATCTCAGCGGGCCGGCAGCAGCGGTGCAACGAACCCGTCGCGGTAGATCGCCTGCAAAGGAATGCGGCGAAAGCTGGTTGCGCCGTCACCGAATTTGACTGCCAGCTTGCCGCTGACACCATCGAGCGCGAAGCCGGTGTGGTGCGCACCAACCTCGTTGGCGATGCGCCATGCGTCAATCCCGAGGGCATACAGGCGCTCCAGATTGGCATTGCGCGGCTGCTCCGGCTGCGGCAGCACACGCGGATAAATCATCACGGCCGGATGGCTCGGTTCGATCATCCATGGCAGATCGAGCAAGCGCAGGCCATCGAGGTCAGGCCACGCGTTACTGCCGGTACGCTCCTGCAAAACGAACGGATTGAGTTGAGAAATCCCGTAGAGCGGTAACTCGCTGCCGACCACCGCACGCACCTGCCGCGCTTGCGCCGCGTCGAGTGCCAGGAATGCCAGCGCCGGCGGGTCACTGTGTAGCTGCTTTTTTAGCGTGGCGAGGCTGGCTGCATCGAAATACGCGCCGGCACCGGGCAATTCCAGCACCTGTGATTCCAATCCCGATTGCTGCCACTGGGTAGCGAAGGCCTTGGCGGTGCGGCGCTGCCAGGCGGCGCTACCCGTGAGCACCAGTGCATGCGCATTCGTCTTGCCGGTACCGGCCCAACTGGCGACCTGACGGGCCTCATCTTCAAGCGATAGCCCGATTACCAGCAACTGGCCCGGCAAGGGGCCTTCGCCTTCGGGCGGACTCAAGGCGATGGTGGGCCGGCGGATGGCGCCGGCCTGAATCAGGGCAGTCAGATCGGCACGCGACAACGGTCCGACCACAATATCATTGGCCAGTGCCGCCTCGGCATAGGTCGACAGCAGATCGACAGTGCTGCCGCCGGCGCCGTCGCCAGTCTGGTAGAGCGTCAGCGTGGCACCGTTGCGGTCGCGCTCGAAACCGGCCATGAAACCCGCGCGCACCGCTTCGGCGGCCTGACCCAGAGTCTCGGAGCGCAAGGGCAGCAGCAGCGCAATCCGTCGGATCTGCGGCAACGCTGCCGGCAGCGCCAGCTCGCCGGTGGCCGGTGACAGGCCGGACTGGCCCGCAACGGCGGTTGTGTTTGCGCCCGCAGTCGCGCACAATCCGACCAGCATGGCCAGCGCCACCTGCGACGTCAGCCACGCCATTCGCCCTCCCCCTGTCCACTTCCTTGCCATGATCCCTCCCCGATGACCGCACCTGTTACTTTCCCATTGCTAGAAGAAGTGTCGCAGCAGATGTATCCGCTGTCCACTTTGTACGTGGTCGCCACGCCAATCGGCAACATCGGCGACATCAGCGTACGTGCGTTGCACCTGCTCGGACTGGCCGACGCCGTGGCCTGCGAGGACACCCGCAACACCGCCCAGCTGATGACCCGCTATGGCCTGTCAAAAACCCTGATCGCGGCGCACCAGCACAACGAGCGCGAAGTCGCCGACAAATTGATCGCCCGCCTGCAGGCCGGCCAGCGCATTGCGCTGGTATCGGACGCCGGCACGCCGGCGATCTCGGACCCCGGCGCCCGCATCGTCGACGCCGTGCGCGCCGCCGGTTTGCGCGTATTGCCGCTGCCGGGTCCGTCGGCGGTGATCACCGCGCTCTCGGCCAGCGGTTTGCAGGATGCGCAATTTTATTTTGTCGGCTTTTTGCCGGCCAAGGGCAAGCAGCGCGATACCGTGCTCGGCACGCTGCGCGGTATCGCCGCCACGCTGGTGTTTTACGAAGCGCCACACCGCATCGTCGACGCGGTCGATGCGCTGGTCGCGGCGTTCGAACCAACCCGGCAAATCGTCTTTGCACGCGAACTGACCAAGCTGTTCGAAGAAATCCACCGCTGCAATCTGTCCGATGCTGCCGCCTGGCTGAAAGCCGATGCCCACCGTGAAAAAGGTGAATACGTGGTGCTGCTCGACGGCGCACCGAGCGCGATTGCTGCCGACGAAGTCGAAGCCGACCGGGTCCTGCGCATCCTGCTGGCCGACTGCTCGGTCAAGCAGGCCGCGGCACTGGCTGCGCAACTGACCGGACAAAAGAAAAATGCGTTGTATGAGCGGGCGCTGGCGATCAAGGGAGAAGCGTAGTCAGCAGCAGAGTCAGCAGCAGAATCAGTCTCAGTCAATCCGCCACACCGCTGACGGCGAGGTGCTTTGACGACAGCCGCCATCCGCCTCAAAGTATTTTTTCCTGACGGCAGGTAAGATGGGCCATTACCCAAACGCATCAGCCAGGCAGTGACACCGGGCGACACCTGCCGCACCGCCCACCGCACCGCCCAACAGGAAAAATCCATGACCCAATTTGTAAAACTAAGCAGCCACACTATTCCCGTCCTGCAAGCGACCGTCGAGCAATACATCGAACCCGACTCCGGCGTACTGCATATTCACCTCGAGACCGATCAGCCGGAGCTGGTTTTTCTGGTCGCCTTCCCGACCGTGCCGCAAGTCAGCGACGGCCGCGCCCACATTCTTGAACATCTGGCCCTGTGCGGTTCGGCACGCTATCCGGTACGCAATCCATTTTTCTCGATGCTGCGCCGCTCCACCGCGACCTTCATGAATGCGATGACGTATCCCGACCGCACCGTGTACCCGTTCGCCAGCACCGACAAGAAAGACTTTTTTAATCTGCTCGATGTGTATCTCGATGCGGCATTTTTCCCGAATCTCGATTACCTCAACTTTTTGCAGGAAGGCTGGCGCTTCGGTCTCGAGGGCGAAGGCGACAAGACCGCGCTGACCTATCAGGGCGTCGTTTTCAATGAAATGAAAGGGGCCTTCATCAGCCCGATGCGCGCACTCGATGCCGGCATCGCCGGAACGCTGTTCAAGGGCACCACCTATGAGGTCGAATCCGGCGGTGATCCGCTGGTCATTCCTGAGCTGACGCACGCAATGCTCAAGGAGTTTCATGCCACCCATTACCATCCGTCGCAAGCGATTTTCATGACCACAGGCCGCATTGATGCCGCTGAAATCCAGCAGCAGATCAGCGAGCGTGTACTGTCAAAACTGACCGTTGGCGGCACCTCGCGTCGCTTGCCGGAACTGGCACCGGCCTGGAGCGCCCCGCAAGAAAACACGGTCCGCATTCCGTCGCAGGAAGCCCGCGCCGACGAGTTCGGTATCCAGTTCGCCTGGCGCATGGGCGAGGCAATTGACCCGCAAGCGTATTACCACCTGCATCTGCTATCGGCTGGTTTGCTGGGCGACTCGTCGGCCCCGCTGATCAAGGCGATGGAGTCGGCCGGCTATGGCCGGCCCTCCAGCATGAATGGCCGCGATGCCGGCGCGCGCCAGATGGTGTTCCATCTCGGTATGGAAGGCTTGACCGAAGCGCAGGTTGAACTGGCACGCGAACGGATCTGGGCCGCGCTCGAAAAGACTGCACTCGATGGCATCCCGACCTCGGTGCTGCAAGCGACACTGCGCGACATCAAGTACAGCCAGCGCAAGATCAGCAGCGGTCATACACCACACGGTTTGTCGCGCCTGCTGCAGGTCTTGCCAATGGCCATGTACGGCGGCGATGTGCTCAATGCGCTCGACAACGAGGCCATCCTCGTGACCCTCGAACAGCAAATTCAGGATCCGGCCTTCTTCAAGGGACTGGTCCAGGCGCTGCTCGATTCGCCAACCCGCCTGACCACCCGCGTGGTCCCCGACGCCGACTTTTTCATTGCCCGCAAGGCGACCGAAGACGCCAGCCTGGCGGCGCGCCTGGTCACGTTGACCGGGGAAGAACGGGCGCGTATCCGCGCCGACTCCGCCGCGCTCGAAACCCATCAGCAATTGCCGACCAACTCCGAACTGCTGCCGCGTATTTTGCCCGGCGATGTCAGCGCCATGCCGCGTCCGGCCTTGCCGATTCCGGTGGCAATCGATGGTGCGATCAGTTTTTCGATCGCCTCCAACGGCATCAGCTATGCCAATGTGCTGTACGACGTCTCGGACCTGGCCGATAGCAACTGGGCCTGGCTGCAACTTTATACCGATGTGGTCAGCGAACTGGGTGTCGGCGAGCGCGATTTCGAAGAAACCAGCGCATGGCGCCAACGGCTGGTGCCGTCTTACCATGCCAGCCTCGAAGCGATCCCGCAGGACGACGGCAAACTACATGTCGAGCTGACCTTCTCTGCCAGCGGTTTGCGCGAAGAACAGACGGCGATTGCTACCGTGCTGTCCGAATCGATCAGCCGGCCGCGCTTCGATGAAGCCGAACGGATGGCCTTCCTGATCGAAAGCCTGGTGCAGGACAAACTGACCAGTCTGGCCGAAGCCGGTAGCCACTACGCCTCACTGGCCGCCACCGCACCGTTGTCGGCACTGCGACGTTTTGCCGACCTGACCGGCGGCGCTGCCGCATTGCCGTTTTACCGGACGCTGCAACAGCTCGCAAAAACACCGCAAGGACTCGCCGAGATCGCCACGCGCTTGAGCGCTTTGCACCAGCGCATCGTCGCCGGCAAGTCGACCATCCTGTGCGCTGGCATCGAGCAAGACGGTGCCGCACTGGCGGCGTTGGTGAAGTTGCCGGTAGCCGAGGCCGCCAACGCTCCCGATCTGGCCAACCTGACCACGCCATCGGTGGCCAATGTGGCCCTGCATGCGACCAGCCAGATCAATCATTGCGTGATCGCCTGGAACGCGCCGCGGGTCGGCCATGCCGATGCTGCAGCACTGGCCGTCGCAGCGGAGCTGCTGTCGCACCAGATCCTGCATCAGGCCTTGCGCGAACAGGGCGGCGCGTATGGCGGTTATGCCAGTTATGGTGCCAATGCCGGCGTGTTCACGATGAGTTCGTACCGCGATCCGCGTCTGGCCGGCACCTATGCCGACTTCACCAGCGCGGTCGATCAATTGCTGGCGAGCGACTACTCGCAAGAGACCATCGAAGAAGCCATCATCTGCGTAATCAAGGGGCTCGACAAACCGCATACGCCGTATGCCGAAGCGCTGACCGCCTGGAACCTGCAGCAACGCGGCGTCACTCCGGCGATCCGCCAGCAATTCCGTACCGGCGTGCTCACCTGTACCGCCGCACAGGTCAAGCAGGCCGTGCAGCACTGGCTGAAAGAGGGCGTACCGAACCGGGCTGCCTTTGCCGGCAACACGACACAGGAACTGGCCGGACTGACCGTGGTGGACTTGGCTGCGCTGGCGGCCTGATGTCAGCAACAGCGCGCTGAATAGTGCAGCGCCGTGCAGAGATTTTTTGCCAGCTACTGACCGAAAATCTCTGCCCGTGCGAACTCGGCTGATGCAATAACCAGAAGGCATTGCACTGGCCTCACCGTTTTCCGACCGGTCCGAAAATCCGGCACCGCGCGTCCTTACCACCTATCAGTAATAATCTATTACCAACAAGACAGTTCAACTTGTGACAAGATGCGTGCGTGCAATTTAATTGCGCACAATTTATTCACAAAAACTCAACCGGAGATTCCCTTGACGACCACCCTCGCACGCTTGCCGAAAACCAGTACCGCACTCCTTGCCCTGCTCGCCGGCACCTTTGCCTTCACTTCGCCGGCCCAAGCCGCCGATGAAAAAAACGTGCATGAGAAATTGGTCGACACGATGACCGTGCTGGCCAAGGGTCCGTATCCCGGCTATCGCGCCAATCACGCCAAGGGCATCGTCCTGACCGGCACCTTTACGCCAAGCGCCGCTGCGCCGTCGCTGAGCAAGGCGGTCCATTTTGCCAAAGCCGTGCCGGTCACCGTACGCTTCTCGAATCCGACCGGTGTACCGACCCTGCCGGATGCGTCACCGAACGCCAGCCCGCATGGCATCGCAATCCGTTTCCAGTTGCCCGAAGGCGGCTTGACCGATATCGTCAGCATCTCGTTCAACGGTTTTCCGGTGGCCACACCGGAAGATTTCCTGAGCTTCCTGAACTCGGTTGCGGCGACCAAGCCTGACTCGCCAAAACCGACTCCGGTCGAGCAATTCCTGGCAACGCATCCGGCCGCGATGAAATTCGTCAAGGCACCGAAACCGGCGCCGGAGAGCTTTGGTACGCTGGCGTTTTATGGTGTCAATGCATTCCAGTTCACGAATGCCAAAGGCGAGTCGCAATACGCCCGCTATCAAATCACTCCGCTGGCCGGCATGCATGCACTGACCGATGCCGAAGCCGCCAAGGCCGCGCCGAATTACCTGATGGACGAACTGCCGCAGCGCATTGCCAAAGGCCCGGTGCAATTCCGCATCAGTGCCCAACTGGCCGGCAAGGATGATCCGATCAACGATGGCACCAAGGTCTGGTCGGACAGCAATCCGCAAATTGAACTGGGCATCCTGAGCCTGGACAAGATGTCGCCCGACAGTGCCGCCGCCGAGAAAAAACTGGCCTTCAATCCATTGCTGCTGACTGACGGCATTGCGCCGTCGGCTGACCCGGTCCTGTTGTCGCGCCCGATTGCCTACAGCGTCAGCGTGATTCGCCGTTTGACCGGGAAGTAATCGTTCGCGGTTAAATTCACGGTTACAGCAACACCCGATAACCGACGCCGGTTTCGGTCATCAAAAACTGCGGCCGGGCCGGATCGTCTTCCAGCTTTTGCCGCAGATGTCCCATGTAGACCCGCAAATAATGCGGCCGCTCGACATGCGACGGTCCCCACACTGCCTTGAGTATCTGCTGCTGCGTGAGTACCTTGCCGGCATGCGCCAGCAGATGCGCGAGCAAGCGGTATTCGATCGGCGTCAGATGCACCGGCACGCCGGCCTTGCTGATGCTGCGCAAGCCCAGATCCACCACCACATTTCCGAAACATACGACCGGTTCGGCATCGGCTCCGCGTGCGCCGCGGCGCAAGGCCACGCGCACCCGCGCCAGCAATTCGCCGACGCCAAACGGCTTGGTTAGATAGTCGTCGGCACCGGCATCAAGCGCGGCAATTTTTTGCTGCTCGTCGGTACGCGCCGATAACACGATCACCGGGACGGCCGACCAGCTGCGCAGTTCACGGATCAGCGTGGTGCCATCGCCGTCGGGCAAGCCGAGGTCGAGGATGACCAGGTCCGGCTTGCGGGTGGCGATCTCGATCTGCCCGCGTTGCAGCGTGTCGGCCTCGAACACTGCATGCTGCTCGGCTTCCAGCGCGATGCGCACGAAGCGCCGGATTTGCGGATCGTCTTCGACCACGACGACATGATGCGGTGCAGGATTCATGACTGACTTTCGGGTTCGACAGAAGGCGGTACACCAGCCGGCAACAGGATGATGAAGCTGGCACCGCCGTCGGCGTTGGTGACGCCGTCGATGCTGCCACCGTGCGCTTCGATGATGGCGCGACAAATCGCCAGGCCGAGGCCGACACCGGGGATGGCAGATTCATTGACGCCACGCGCAAATTTATCGAATAACGTGCCGATCCGCCCGGCCGGCAAGCCCGGTCCGTTATCGGCTACCGTCAGGCATATCTTGTTACCCGCCGGAGCAGCCGAAATCCGGATGGTCGAGCCCGCTGGCGTGTACTTGAGCGCATTCTCGATCAGATTGCACAGTACCCGCTCAACGAGTACCGCATCGAACTGCACCAGCGGCAAGTCGGCCGGCAGGTCGGTGACGATGTGATGCTGCGCCAGCCCGTTGCCACAGGCAGCCAGTGCGGTGCCGACCACTTCTTCCAGCCCTTGCCATTCCAGCCGCAACTGCACGGCACCTGCTTCCAGTCGTGCCATGTCGAGCAGGTTGACCACCAGCGTGCTCATGCGCAGGCTCTCGCGGTGCAGCGCCGTCGCCAGCTGGGCCGGACCTTGCGCCAGTGCCGGCTCGGACCGCACCAGCGCTTCGGCCAGTCCGACCAGCGCCGTCAGCGGCGTGCGCAAATCATGCGACAACGCCGACAGCAGCGAATTGCGCAAGCGCTCGGATTCCATCTGTACCAGCGCGCTGCGGGCCACATCGGCGTAATGCACGCGCTCCAGCGCAATCGCGATCAGCGAAGCAAAGGTGTCGAGCTGGCGACGCTGTTCCGGCACCATCAGCCAGCGCGGCACTTTCGGCAGGATCGCCAGCACGCCACGACAGCGCATCGGTGCTCTCAGCGGCAGATACAGGCGCGCACTCGACGGCAGCGTATCGGTCCCTGCGCCGGCCGGCTGCACATGGTCGTAAGCCCATTGCGCCATCGCTACATCAAGTACCGCAAGCCGCTGAGCTTGCGGCTCGCTCGACAAGGTCAGACGCTCGTGAAGGTCGGGCAGCAATACCGTGGTGGCGGCATTGAAACCGGCTGCAAGACTGCGGTTGGATAGTTCGATGACCTGATCGGTGGTCAGCGCGCCGGACAAATCACGCGCCATTTCGTAGAGCGCGCGGGCGCGGCTTTCGCGCTGCTCGGCGACCCGTAACTGATAGCGCAGACGCGCCGTCAGCTGGCCGGTGATCAGGCCAACGGCCAGCATCACGGCAAAGGTCAGCAGGTATTGCGCATCCGAGACCGCGAACGAAAAGCGCGGCTGTACAAAGAAAAAATCAAACACCAGTACGTTGACCACCGCCGCCAGTGCCGCCGGTCCGCGACCGCAATACAGCGCCACGCCCACCACCGACAACAGAAACACCATGACGATATTGGCCAGCTCGAAATACGGAAACAGCAGCGCCGCCAACCCCGTGGCGGCGCCGCTGGCCAGTATCGCCCATACGAACGGCCATGGCCGCAGCGGATCATCGGCCAGCGCCAGTCCGTCGGCCGCCCACGCCTTGCTGCCCAGCGGCGCGTCCGAGCCGTCACGGGCAACCTGAATCACATCGAGATCGAAAGCCTGGCGCGCCAGCCGCTGCGTGACCGAAGGACGCCACCAGCGCCGCGCACCGGCGCGCCCGATCACGACGCGCGAGGTGTTGTGGGAACGCGCATACACCAGCAGCGTGGCGGCCACGTCCTCGCCGGCAAGCGTGGTGGCCTGCGCCCCGAGTTCCTGCGCCAGCGCCAGCACTTTCAGGATGCGCTGGCGTTCGCTTTCGCGCAGCCGTTGCAGCTGGTGCGTTTCGACGTAGACCGCGTGCCAGTCGGCATTGAGGCGTTCGGCCAGACGGGCCGCGGCGCGGACAATTTTTTCGGCACCGGGACGCGGGCCGATGCACACCAGCAGCGTGTCGCGGGTTTCCCAGACGCGCTGGATTGATTGCGCATCGCGGTAAGCGCGCACGTCGGCATCGACGCGATCGGCAGTGCGACGCAAGGCCAGTTCGCGCAATGCGATCAGGTTGCCCTTGCGGAAAAAACTCTGCGCGGCGCGCTCGGCCTGCGCCGGCAAATACACCTTGCCCTGCTTGAGCCGGCGCAGTAATTCGTCGGCTGGCAAATCGACCAGCACCACCGCATCGGCATGATCAAACACGGTGTCGGGCACGGTCTCGGCGACCCGCACGCCGGTGATGCCGCCGACCACATCATTGAGGCTTTCCAGATGCTGGACATTGACCGTGGTGAAGACGTCGATACCGGCCGCGAGCAATTCGTCGATGTCCTGCCAGCGCCGCGGATGGCGCGAACCGGGCGCGTTGGCATGCGCCAGTTCATCGACCAGAATCAGTGCAGGCTGGCGCGCCAGCGCCGCATCGAGGTCGAATTCGAGCAAGTTACGCTCGCGGTAGGCCAGCGCTTTTAGCGGCAACTGCGGCAAGCCGTCGAGCAAGGCCAGCGTCTCGCGCCGGCCGTGGGTTTCAACCAGCCCGACGACCACATCGAGGCCATTGCGCTGCGCGTCCTGCGCCGCCAGCAGCATCGCGTAAGTCTTGCCGACTCCGGCCGAGGCACCGAAAAAAATCTTCAGTTTGCCGCGACGGGCCGCGTGTTCATCCTGCTGCATCTGGCGCAGCAACTCATCGGGATCGGGGCGATCGGTAGGCATCGAAACAGTCATGTCGGCATCTTACCGTGACGCGTCAAGTGCCATGTTGAGCGCCAGCACATTGACCCGCGGTTCACCCGGAAAACCACCAAAGCGATCGACACTGTGCCGCTCGATCAGCACCTGCACGGCAGCGTCCGACAGATGCCGCTCACGGGCAATGCGCGGCAACTGGTAGAACGCTGCCGCCAGGCTGATCTCGGGATCAAGCCCGCTGGCCGAGGCGGTCACCAGGTCGACCGGAACCGCTTGCAGATTGCCGGGATCGGCCTCCTGCAAGGCCGCGATGCGGCTCTTCACGGCATCGATTAACGCCGGATTATTCGGTCCGAGATTGGCACCACCGGAGGCCAGTCCATTGTTGGCGAACCCGGCAGTGGCCGATGGCCGGCCCCAGAAATAGTGTGGCGACGTGAAGGCTTGCCCGATCAGCGACGAGCCGACCGGCTGGCCGTCGCGCAGCACGATGCTGCCGGCGACTTGTGCAGGAAAGACGGCGCGGCCAATGCCGGTCACGGCGGCCGGATACAGTGCGCAGCACAGGACTGTGAGCAACGCAAACAGGACCAGTGCGGGACGGAAAATAGTGTTCATGATGGCTCCTAAATAATCGGCAAGGCAGACAGCACGAGATCAATGACCTTGATCCCGGCAAACGGCACGATGATGCCGCCCAGTCCGTAAATGAGCAGGTTGCGACGCAACAGCAAGGCGGCACCGACTGCGCGATATTTGACCCCTTTGAGCGCCAGCGGAATGAGAACGACGATGATCAGCGCATTGAAAATCACTGCCGACAGAATGGCCGAAGACGGGCTGCTCAGGTGCATCACGTCGAGCGCCTTGAGTTGCGGATAGGTGCCCACGAACGCGGCCGGGATGATCGCAAAATACTTGGCGATATCGTTAGAAATCGAGAAGGTCGATAGCGCCCCGCGCGTCATCAGCATCTGTTTGCCGATCTCTACGATCTCCAGCAACTTGGTCGGATTCGAATCAAGGTCGACCATGTTGCCGGCTTCTTTTGCTGCCTGCGTACCGGAGTTCATCGCCACCGCGACATCGGCCTGCGCCAGTGCCGGTGCATCGTTGGTACCGTCGCCGGTCATTGCCACCAACCGGCCTTCGCTCTGGTAATCGCGGATCAGCTTGAGCTTATCTTCGGGCGTAGCTTCCGCCAGAAAATCATCGACACCCGCTTCGGCCGCAATCGCCGCCGCAGTCAACTGGTTATCGCCGGTGATCATCACGGTCTTGATGCCCATGCGGCGCAGTTCGGCGAAGCGTTCCTTGATGCCGCCCTTCACAATATCCTTCAGCTCGACCACGCCCATCACGCGCGCGCCATCGACGACGACCAGCGGCGTGCTGCCGCGTCGCGAGACCGTGTCGACGTCGCGTGCGACCTCGACCGGGAAGACTTTGCCGAGCGACGCGACATATTTTTTCTGCGCATCGACCGCGCCCTTGCGCAGCGCGCGCGCACCGATGTCGATACCGCTCATGCGGGTTTGCGCAGTGAACGGCACCGCATTGCCCGCCAGTGCGGCGAGGTCGCGTTCGGCAAAGCCGAAGCGCTGCCGCGCCAGCGTGACGATGCTGCGCCCTTCCGGAGTTTCGTCGGCCAGCGAAGCCAGTTGCGCGGCATCGGCCAGCTGTTCTTCGGTCACGCCCGGCGCGGCAAAAAAAGCCGAGGCCTGGCGGTTACCGAGCGTGATCGTGCCGGTCTTGTCGAGCAACAGCACGTCGACATCACCCGCCGCTTCGACCGCCCGGCCGGAGGTGGCGATCACGTTAGCCTGCATCATCCGGCTCATGCCGGCCACGCCGATGGCCGACAGCAAGCCGCCAATCGTGGTCGGGATCAGGCAGACCAGCAACGCGATCAACACCGTGATCGTCACCGGCGTACCGGCGCCGGCCGCACCGATGCTGTACAGCGAGAACGGCAGCAGCGTCACCGTCACTATCAGGAACACGATGGTCAGTGCCACCAGCAAAATCGTCAGTGCAATTTCATTGGGTGTCTTCTGGCGCTTGGCACCTTCGACCATCGCGATCATGCGGTCAATGAAGGCTTCGCCGGGGTTCACTGCGACGCGTACCACCAGCCAGTCGGACAGCACGCGGGTACCGCCGGTGACAGCAGAAAAATCGCCGCCCGATTCGCGGATCACGGGAGCCGATTCACCGGTGATCGCGCTCTCGTCAACCGAGGCCACGCCTTCGATCGCTTCACCGTCGACCGGCACGATATCGCCGGCTTCGACCAGCACGATGTCACCTTTGCGCAGGATGCTGGCGTTGACTTCGGTCCAGTCGCTGCCGTATCTGGCCGCGCTCATTTTCTTGGCCGGCACGGTTTGCTTGAGTGCCCGCAACGACGCGGCTTGCGCCTTGCTGCGGCCTTCGGCGAGTGCTTCGGCAAAGTTCGCAAACAGTACGGTGAACCACAGCCACA
>JBLHMB010000071.1:0-16760 GCA_047621665.1 Bradyrhizobium sp.
CGCCGGAAAGTGCCAGCGCGTTCCAGCAGTGGGTGCAGGACCGTATCGACGCCGAGGCGATCAAGGGCATCCGGCTTGAGTCGCTCGACAGCGGTCAGCCGCAGATGCGCGCCACGCTTGAACGCGCCGAACAATTTCTGTCGCTGGTCGGCTTGCTGTCGGCAATGCTCGCTGCAGTAGCGATCGCCATGGCCGCACGCCAGTTCATGCTGCGCCACGTCGATGCCTGCGCGATGCTGCGCTGCCTTGGCATGACGCAAAATAAGGTCACGCTGATGTACCTGGTCGAGTTTTTACTGATCGGTCTGGTTGGTAGCGCCATCGGTGCGGCAGTCGGATTCAGTGCCCATTTTGTCTTGCTCGAATGGCTGGGCGGTTTGGTGTCCAATGACCTGCCGGCCGCCAGTTTTCTGCCGGCGCTGCAAGGTATCGCGATCGGTTTGCTGCTGTTAGTCGGGTTCGCCTTGCCACCGGTTCTGCAACTGCGCAACGTCCCGCACAACCGGGTGATCCGGCGCGAACAGGATGCGCCACAACCGGTGGCGATACTGACCTATGGTCTCGGTTTGCTGACCTTCGTCGGCTTGCTGCTGTGGCAGGCCGGGAATCTGAAATTGGGCGCACTGACTGCCGGCGGTTTTCTCGGCGGGCTGGCGGTGTTTGCCTTGCTCGGCTGGCTCAGCCTGAAATCGTTGCGCGCGTTACGCGGTCTGGTCAATCACGCCAGCTGGCGCTTCGCCGTGACGGCCTTGCAGCGGCGTCCCGGTGCGACCGTGGTGCAAATCGTCGCGCTCTCGTTGGGCTTGATGGCACTGCTGTTACTCACCGTCGTGCGCGGCGATCTGGTCAGTGCCTGGCGTCAGGCCACGCCGGCCGATGCGCCCAACCAGTTTGTCATCAATATCCAGCCAGACCAGACCCAGCGTGTCAGCGGTGAACTGTCGGCCAACGGCGTCATTGATCCGACCTTGTATCCGATGATTCGCGGCCGGTTGATCGAGGTCAATGGCAAGCTGAAAGGTGGCGACGAATATGTCGACGACCGTGCCAAGCGTCTCGTCGAGCGCGAGTTCAACCTGTCGACGATGACCGGTTTGCCACCGCAAAATCAGATTGTTGCCGGACGCTGGTTCGACAACAGCAAACCGGAAGCCTCGGTCGAGGAAGGTCTGGCCAAGACGCTCGGACTGAAGTTGGGCGACGTGCTTAAGTTCGACATCGCCGGGCAAATGGTCGAAGCGCCGGTCACCAGTTTGCGCAAGCTCGACTGGGGTTCGATGCAGGTGAATTTTTTCGTGATTCTGAATCCGGCAGTGATGGCCGATACGCCGCAAACGTGGATAACTGCGTTCCATTTGCCGCCGCAAAACGTGGCGCTGGTGAACCAGCTCACGCGTGACTTTCCGAACCTGACCGTGGTCGATGTCGGCAATGTGATCCGGCAGATTCAGGCCGTGGTCGATCAGGTCGTCACCGCCGTCGAGTTCCTGTTCCTGTTCACGCTGGCGTCCGGTGTGCTGGTGCTGTACGCCGCGCTGGCCGGTTCGCACGACGAGCGTAGCCGCGAGGCCGGACTGCTGCGGGCGCTGGGTGCGACCCGCAAGCAATTGTCGCAAGCGCAGTGGATCGAGTTCGTGCTGGTCGGCGGTTTGTCGGGCTTGCTGGCGGCCTCCGGTGCGGCGGCGGTCGGCTGGTCGCTGGCCACCTTCGTGTTCGATTTTGAATGGCAGTTCAGTCCGGTAGTCTGGCTAGCCGGGCTGGTAGTCGGCGCTGCCTGTGCGGTCTTTGGCGGCTGGGTCGGGCTGCGCAATGTGCTCAATCAGCCGCCATTGCAAACGTTGCGCGGAGCCTGATGATGACTAGCGAATCAACGCTGTTGTATGACCTCATCGGCGGCGACGCACGGGTGCGTGAACTGGTCGACCGGTTCTATGATCTGATGGATCTGGAACCGGAATTTGCCGAACTGCGCGCGCTGCATCCGGGCACGCTGGAAGGCTCGCGCGACAAGCTGTACTGGTTTCTCAGTGGCTGGAGCGGCGGCCCGGACATGTACATCGAACGCTTCGGCCATCCGCGTCTGCGGGCCCGTCATTTGCCGTATCCGATCGGCGTCAGCGTGCGTGACCAGTGGATGCAATGTATGGCGTTTGCGTTGCAGGACATCGGTGTCGAAGAGGGCTTGCGCGACCGCTTGATCACGTCGTTTTACCAGACCGCGGACTGGATGCGTAACCGCGAAGGGTGAGTGCCCGCGCCCCTGCCACTTTTTAAGCGATGACATGACTCTTGTCGAATTGATTGTTTTACTCTTGCTGGTCGTTGCGGTAGCGCTGCAGATCGCGCTGATGATGCGGGGTCGCGGCAGTGACATCGCCCTCCAATTGCAGCAACTGGAGCAGCAACAGCAGCAGCAACAGCAGCTGTCCGCCGAGCGCCTCGAACGGCAAGTGCAGGCATCAGCGCAAGCCACCCGCGTTGAACTGGGCAGCAACTTCGCCCACTTCCAGCAAACCCTGTCGGCGCAGCTGACCACGCTCAACGGGGCGATTGCCCAGCAGGCGCACAGCGGCCGTGAAGAACAGTCACTTGCGTTGAAACGCTTCGGCGACACGCTGCAGCAAACGCTCGCCAGACTGACCGAATCGAACGCCCAGCGCCTGCTCGAAGTGCGCGCCACGCTGGAAGAAAAAATCAAAGACCTGCAAACCGATAACGGTGCGCGGCTCGAAGAGATGCGCAAGACCGTCGATGAAAAACTCCACGCGACACTCGAACAGCGCCTCGGCGAGTCGTTCAAGCTGGTCTCCGACCGGCTTGAAAAAGTCCATCAGGGCCTCGGTGAAATGCAGCAGTTGGCCATCGGTGTGGGCGACCTCAAGCGGGTGCTGACCAACGTCAAGACGCGCGGCACCTGGGGCGAAGTGCAGCTCGAAATGCTGCTCGAACAAGTGCTCACGCCCGAACAGTACGCAAAAAATGTCGAGACGGTTCCCGGCAGCGGCGAGCGGGTCGAATTTGCCATCAAGTTGCCGGGACAGGATCACGGCAACACGCCGGTCTGGATGCCGATTGATGCCAAATTTCCGAAAGAGCAGTACGAGCGCTTGTCGGATGCGGCCGATCGCGCCGATGCCGAAGGCGTCGCCACCGCCGGTCGCGAGCTCGAACGCGTGATCCGTGGCGAGGCCAAGACCATCGCCGACAAATACCTGTCGCCACCGCTGACGACCGACTTTGCGATCCTGTTCCTGCCGACCGAAGGCCTGTACGCCGAAGTCATGCGCCGGCCCGGACTGGCCGACGACATGCAGCGCGTGCACCGTGTCAGTATCGCCGGGCCGTCGACGTTGTCGGCCTTGCTCAACAGTCTGCAAATGGGGTTTCGCACGCTGGCACTGGAGCAGCGCTCGTCCGAGGTCTGGCAAGTGCTGGGCGCGGTGAAAACCGAATTCGGCAAGTTTGGTGACGTGTTGTCGGCCACGCGGGTGGCGCTGGAACGCGCGGCCAAAAATATCGAAAGCGCCGAAGTGCGCAGTCGCCAGATGGCACGCAAACTGAAGTCGGTCGAAGCCTTGCCGGCGGCCCAGGCCGAGCAATTGCTCGGTGCAGCAGAAGACGCCGCCGCCGACTGAGCCCGTTGTCGCAAGCTGTCAGGAAGTGAGGACGACCTCACCGCTCCATCCCGATCCGGAAGACGACTTCCCTGTCACGACGAGGTGCTCGATGAACTGGATATTGCTGCTAGGTGCCGGACTGCTTGAAATCTGCTGGGCTGTCGGCCTGAAATACACCGAAGGATTCACCCGGCTGTGGCCATCGGTATGGGCCGTGCTGGCGATGGGCACCAGCCTTGGTTTGCTCGGCATTGCGATGAAAACGCTGCCTGCCGATACCGCCTATGCGGTCTGGGTCAGCGTCGGTATCGTCGGTACGGCACTGGTGGGCATGATTTTTTTTGGCGAACCGGCCAGCGCCGGACGGCTGCTCAGTCTGGCACTGATCATCGCCGGCGTGATCGGCCTCAAGCTGTCATCGGCAGCCTGATCAGCGCAACCCCAGCCACAATCCCAGTGGGACGAACAGCAAGGCGGCGAGGTTGCCGATCATGACAATCGACGCGACCTTGTCCGGTTCCTGCTGGTAGCGTTCGGCCACCATGAAACAGAACACGGCCGGCGGCAGCGACGCGAACAGGAACAGTTGTCCGCGTTGCGCCACGCTCAGCGTCAATACCTGATCCAGCCCGAGCGCCACCAGCAGGCCTGCCAGCGGGCAGACGATAGCCCCGACCACGCCGATCTTCCAGCTATCGAAACGGATGTCGAGCATGCGCACACCCAGCGCAAACAGCATGATCGGGATGCTGGCGTCGCCTAGCAGTTTCATCGCCTGGAACAACGGAGCCGGAACCGGAATGCGCAGTAGCGCAAAGAAAAGGCCGGCAAACATCGCCAGCATCATCGGATTTTTCAGGAAGGCCCACGGCGAGACATGCTGTTTGCCGCCCGACTCAATGATCTTGATACCGACCGTGAAATACACCACGTTGCCGGCCATGAACATCGCCACGGCGGCTGACAAGCCGCCCGGTCCGAACGCCAGTGCCGCCAATGGCAAGCCCATGTTGCCGCAATTGTTATACATCATCGGTGGCAAAAAAGTGCGCGTGTCGTAGCCGAACAAGCGGGCCACCGGCCAGGCCAGCAACCCCGAGCCTAGCCCCACCAGCACACCACTGGCGATCAGGCTGGCATTGTCGGCGAGGTTGAAATCGCGCGCTGCCAGCGCTGTAAAAACCAGCAGCGGACAGAGCGCATCCATGCTCACCGTATTGACAGCAACCATGTCGGCTTTGACGGCCGCGCCGCGCACACGGCCGTAACCGTAGCCAATCGCGATGATAAAAAATACCGGCAGGATGATGCCGAGAATACGGTCAAAAATATCCATGAAGTCCAGTCTGGTCGTACGGAGTGTGTTCCAGAGCCCGGATCAGACCTCGATCAAGCCATGCCGTACCGCGATCAACGCCAGTTCGGCCTGATTGCCGGCACCGAGTTTTTGTTTGACGTTATACAGGTGCGTGCCGGCAGTGCGCGGTGAAATGTTTAGGTCGATGGCAATCTGGTTGACCGACAAGCCTTTGGCCAGCTGGATGAAAACACCGAATTCGCGTTCCGACAAAATTTCCAGCGGATTTCTGGCACCATCGAATTCCTGCAGTGCCATCCGTTGCGAGACATGCGCATCGAGGTACATGCGCCCGCTGGCGACCTGACGGATGGCATGGATCAGTTCGTCGGGGGCACTGCGTTTGGACAGATAGCCTAGCGCGCCGGCCTTGAGCATGAAGCGCACGTAACTCGGGTTTTCATGCGACGACAGGCCGAGCACCTTGATGTGCTTGTCGCGCGCCAGGATACGGCGCGTGGCATCGACGCCGGTGCTACCGTCACCGAATGAAATATCCATCACCACGACGTCCGGCTGGCAGGTCTGCAACTGCAGATAGGCGGCGTCGGCCGAGTCGGCCTCGGCAATGACACGGATGTCCGGTGTCGCGTCGAGCAGCATCCGGAAGCCGAAGCGCACCACCATGTGATCATCAACCAGCATGACTGTGACAGGTTTGTTCATGCGTCGGTTTCTTTCATTGGTAACGTCAGTTCGACCTGCAGGCCACCTTGCCCGCCTGACTGAAAACGTAGCGTAGCGCCAAGCGACTCGGCCCGTTCCTGCATGCCGCGTACGCCGTAATGGCCGGCGCGAACGAGCGTTGCCGGACCACCTTTGCCATCGTCGCCAATGGACAGTAACAGCTCGTCGCCATGCTGGCGCAGCCAGACCAGTGCATGGCTGGCGCCGGCATGGCGGATTACGTTGGTGAGTGCTTCCTGGGCGATCCGGTACAACGCGATTTCAATCGCTTCGGACAGGACCGGCATGTCATTGCCGGTCCGGAACGTGATGGCAAGTGCCGGATGAGCGAGCTGCAGTTCAATGATCAGGTCGCGCAATGCATCGGCCAGCCCCATGCCGTCGAGCTGTATCGGTCGCAGTCGCGGGATCATCCGGTGCAACGCATCGGCAGTCGAACCGGCGGTGTCGAACAGCATCTGCACGCTGTGCTGGCTGGTGCCATCGCGGATCGCCGGTTGCTGCATCAGCGATTTGGCGATGCTGCGGATTGCGGTCAGCGACTGGCCCAGCTCGTCGTGTAATTCGCGTGCCAGCGCGGCGCGTTCCTCTTCGATGCGCTGATGCAGTAGCGTCGTGAATTCGCGTTGCGCCGTCAGTCGGGCCTGAACGTCGGCGCCGCTCTGGCGTACCTGATTGTTTTCTTCGACCGCCTGCGCCATGCGGTTGAAGGTGCGACCCAGTTCGCCGGCCTCGCGACCGGCCAGCGGCGGCAGGCGCACCGTGTGCTCGCCGCGTTCGATGGCACGCAATCCATTCTGGATGCGATCGAACGGTGCCAGCCAGCGCCCGACGATGACAAATGCCAGCAGGTCAGCTACCAGTAACAGCAATGCCTCGACCAGCACGATGCGCTTGAGATCATCCCAGGCATCGAGTACCGAGCGGGTCGGGTTGGGCGTGACGATGAGTTTGCCACCAGCCAGCACGATGGTGGTGGCCGGCAGCTGCGGCGTGACGAGCGCTTCGTACCAGTCCGGCGCATCGCGGCCGGCCTTGTAGGTCGAAGGCGGCGACGCATAGATCAGCCGTCCGGACTGATCCTGCAAACGGATTTCATTGGCGCGGACCCGACCGGTTTCCTGTAAAAATTCGCCGAGTGGTTCCAGCCCGCCCATCGCCGAGAGCCAGGTAATGCGGCCTAGCAGTTGTGCGGCGATGCGGTTCGAGGCTTCGATTTCTTCGCGCACGCTGTTGCGTGCCGACTGAATTTGCACCATCACCAGCAAGCCCAGCACGAGCATGCTGATTACCCCGAAGATCATATTAATTTTGTGACGCAGGCTGAGCGCGCGAGGCGGGCGCAGGGAACAGGAGGGAGTAATCATGCCGCATTCTACCGGCCGCGACCGCGCTGCCTGGAGATGATTTTTCCGGTGCCGGCCGGACATCCCGCGCACTACCCGTTTTACAGGTAGCAAGCAGTCAGACGATGCGTTTTGATTCGGCCGGACGGCGCGCTACAGTCGCTTGCATCGGGGCCGGCACGGTCCTGCGAACGGAGATTGTGATGACACCTACCGAACTGTTGAAACCACCCGTTACTGCCCGGCGCCACGCAGGCGGGCTGTCCGGTTTGTTGCCAGGCCTGTTACCAGGCCTTTTATTGAGTGCCGCGATCGCGATCACCGCCATTGAATTGGGCAAGCTGGCGCTGTTCGCCGATCACGGCATGAGTGCCCTGACACTGGCGATCCTGATCGGCATAATCCTCGGTAACAGTGTCTACCCGCGCGTAGCGGCTGTCAGCGCGACTGGCGTGCAGTTCTCGAAACAGAATCTGCTCCGCCTGGGCATCATCCTGTACGGCTTTCGCCTGACGATGCAGCAGATCGGCGAGGTCGGCGTGGCCGGCGTGGTCATTGATGCGCTGGTGCTGTGTTCGACCTTCGGACTGGCGCTATTTCTGGGTGTGAAAGTACTCCGGCTCGAACGCGATACCGCGATCCTCATCGGAGCCGGCAGTTCAATCTGCGGCGCGGCGGCGGTGCTGGCGACCGAACCGGTCTTGCAGGCACGCAGCGATCAGGTCACGGTCGCAGTCTCGACGGTCGTGGTGTTTGGCACGCTGGCGATCTTTTTATATCCGCTGCTGTTCCAGCTCAACCTGCATTGGCAAGTGCTGGATGTGGCACCGGCTACCTTTGGCATTTATATCGGTTCGACGCTGCACGAAGTCGCGCAAGTCGTGGCAGCGGCGCGCTCGGTGGGCGAGGAGGCGGCCAACAGCGCCGTGATTGCCAAGCTGGTGCGGGTGATGATGCTGGCGCCATTTTTGATTGCGCTGTCGGCGTATGTGGCCCGCTCGCGCCGGTCGGCATCGACGAATACGCCTGCGGCGTCGGGACGCCTGGCCGTTCCATGGTTCGCTTTCATCTTCATTGTCGTCGTCGGGTTCAATTCGCTGGCACTGCTGCCACCTGCACTGGTTGGCGTGCTGATCGATATCGATACCGTCTTGCTGGCGATGGCAATGGCGGCACTCGGCCTCGGGACCCGCTGGTCGGCGATCCGGCAGGCCGGTGCGCGGCCCTTGCTGCTGGCAGCATTGCTATTCGTGTGGTTGGTCGGCGGTGGTGCGCTGATCAATCGCGTTGTGATGCAATCTTAGGCAGCGCAGAGGGGTTTGGCTAGCTTGGCCAGTGCCTCCGGTGCACTGCCCTTCGGTGATTGCACCGATGCTTACCCAATGCCGTCCCGCATCATCGTGTCCAGCCCTGACACAACCCTAGAAAATGCCGCAAGCGCGGTGACAGAATCTTGTGCTTGCTATGGGCCAGATAAAACTGCCGGTGCAACGCCGGCAGGTCGGTCTTCAGTTCGATCAATCCTCCCAGACTGATCAGGTCGCTGACCACGCAGCGCGACAGGCAGGCCAGCCCGAGTCCGGCGGCAGCGGCATGCTTGATGGCTTCCGAATTGCCGAATTCGCCAGCGCTGTGCAGGCATGGCAAATGCGGCCGCAAGGCCTGGTCGACCGTTTCACGCGTACCGGAACCGGGTTCGCGCAGCAGCCAGCCGGCGCTATTGAGCAGCGCCAGCGGCACCGGGCCGGCTGGCCATATCGCATAATCCGGCGCGGCTACAACGATCAGTTCATCGGCCATCCACGGCTGCATGATCAGGTCGGGATCGGTACTCGGCCCCTCCAGCAAACCGAGGTCCACTTCGAAGTTGACGATGGCCGTGACAATCCGGGCGGTGTTGGCAATCGTCACGCGCGGATAGGTGGCCGCGGCGCGACCGAAGGCCTGCGCGAACAGCGTCGGCAACAGGTAACTGCCGATCGTGGTGCTGGCACCGATATGCAATCCGGTGGCGGAAAGCGAATCGCCCACTTCGAATTGCTGTTCGATATTGGCTGCGGCATCAAGTACCTGATGCGCTTGCGGCAGCAGTACGCGTCCGCTGTCGTTGAGGACCAGCTTGTTACCGATGCGGTCAAAGAGCTTGATCGCCAGCTGGCTTTCAAGTTCGTTGAGCGCTGCGCTGGTCGCCGATTGCGATAGCGACACGGCGTTCGCGGCGGCAGTGGTGCTGCCGGTGCGGGCGACGGCGAGGAAGATCTGGAGTTGGCGCAGGGTCAGGTGCATGAGCATTTTCTAGTGGTGTCACAGAGGGGGCATTCTTTCCGCGCGCTGATCAGGGTACCCGCTCCTGCCAACTCTTTCATGAAAATCATGAGTGCTCATGCGTCAATCCGCGCATGTCGATTCGGCATTGCTGGCGCATTATTCATTTTCCCGCGCAGCACCTTGACCGGGTAACCACAATTCTATTAACGAGACACAAGGAGCTATACCATGACCTGGACCACACCAACTGCCATCGACTTCCGTTTCGGTTTTGAAATCACGTTGTACATCGCCAACCGCTGATTGATTAACGATAGCCGGCATCACCGTGCCGGCTATCCGGAGCTCACTTGAAAATACGCATACTGGGTTCAGCTGCCGGTGGTGGCTTCCCGCAATGGAATTGCAATTGCTTTAACTGTAGCGGTGTACGCGATGGCAGTATCCGCGCCACCGCCCGCACCCAGTCGTCGATCGCGGTCAGCGACAACGGCATGGACTGGGTACTGATCAATGCCTCCCCCGATATTTTGCGCCAGTTGGCGTTGGCTCCGGCCTTGCAACCGGCCCGTGCGATTCGCGACAGCGGCATTTGCGCCGTGTTGCTGATGGATGCGCAGATTGACCATGTGACCGGCTTGCTGATGCTGCGCGAGCGCTCGTCGCCGCTGCCGCTGTATGCGACCGAGCAGGTCTTTGCCGACATCTCGACGGGCTTGCCGATTGCCTCGGTGCTGGGACATTACTGCGGTGTCGAGCGCCACACCATTGCCCCCGACGGCCAGCCCTTCGTGATTGATCCGCTCGGACAGATCAGCTTCACACCGCTGACCTTGTCGAGTAAAGCACCGCCGTATTCGCCGCATCGCCATGATCCGCATCCGGGTGACAACATCGGTCTGATGATAACCAGCCAGTCCAGCGGCAAGCGCGTGTTTTATGCGCCCGGACTTGGCCGACTCAGTCCCGATGTGACGCGTGCGATGGCTAGCGCAGATGTCTTGCTGGTCGATGGCACCTTCTGGACCGAAGACGAAATGATTACGCTGGGCTTGTCAAAAAAGCCGGCTTCGGCAATGGGGCATTTGCCGCAGACCGGCCCGGGAGGCATGATCGATATTCTCGACTGCATGCCGGCCAGCCGCAAAATTCTCATCCACATCAACAACAGCAACCCGATCCTGCGCGAAGACTCTGCCGAACGGGCCGTGTTGACGCAGCATGGTATCGAGGTGGCGCACGACGGCATGGAGATTCAATTGTGAGCGATTCAATTGCACAGAAGCTGATTGCACCGCCTTGGAGTCGCGAAGAATTCGAGCAGCAACTGCGCGCCAAGGGCAAGAGTTACCACATCCATCATCCGTTCAATGTGCGCCTCAACAGCGGCCAATGTTCGCCGGCACAAATTCGCGGCTGGGTCGTCAATCGCTTTTATTACCAGTCCATCATCCCGAAAAAAGATGCGGCGATCCTGTCCAATTGTGATGATCGCGAGACGCGTCGCAAGTGGATTTCGCGCATCCTCGATCATGACGGTTACGACGATTACACCGGCCACGCCGCTGGCGGCATGGAAGCCTGGACCCAGCTTGGCGCAGCCGCCGGGATCGAACGTGAAGAACTCTGGTCGCTCAAAGGCGTGGTGCCCGGCGTGCGTTTTGCCTGCGATGCGTATGTCGAATTTGCCCGTCGCCAGCCGTGGCAGGAAGCGGTCTGCTCGTCGCTGACCGAGATGTTTGCGCCGCAAATCCACAAGGACAGACTGGCCGGCTGGCCCGACCATTATCCGTGGATACAGGCGTCGGGACTGGCTTATTTCAGAAGCCGGATTCCACTGGTGCAGCGCGATGTCGATCACGGTATGGCAGTCACGCTGGAGCACTTCACGACGCGGGCGCAGCAAGAGCGCGCACTCGACATCCTGCAGTTCAAGCTCGATATTTTGTGGACCATGCTCGATGCCATCGAGAGGGCGTATCCCGAATGACGACCACCAACGAGCACGTCACGCCCACCACGCCCAAGCTCAACCGCCATTTCCGTTTGCAATGGGAAGAGGCCCAACATTGCCATGTGCTGCTGTACCCCGAGGGCATGGTGCGGCTCAATGGCAGTGCTGGAGAAATCCTGCAACTGTGCGATGGCCACACCACGGTCGATCATATCGTCGCGACGCTGGAACAAAAATTCAATGCCACCGGCCTGCGTGCCGACGTCGATGGCTTGCTGGCTCACGCGTTTGAACAGAACTGGATTGTCTGACCATGAAGCCTGTGCCAACCCCACCTTACTGGCTGCTGGCCGAGCTGACTTATCGCTGCCCGCTGCATTGTGCGTTCTGTTATAACCCGGTCAATTACGAATCCGTACGCAATGAGCTGAGCACCGCCGGGTGGTTCACGGTGATGCAGCAGGCGCGCGCGCTGGGTGCGGTACAGCTGGGTTTTTCGGGCGGTGAACCGCTGCTGCGCGACGACCTCGAAGAGCTGGTCACCGAAGCGCACCGGCTCGGGTTTTATACCAACCTGATTACTTCCGGTGTCGGTCTGACCGAGTCGCGTCTGGCGGCGCTGAAGCAGGCGGGTCTGGATCATATCCAGCTGTCGTTTCAGGATTCGACCAAGGAACTCAATGATTTCCTGAGCAGTACCAAGACCTTCGATCTGAAGAAAAAAGTCGCGGCGCTGATTAAGCAGTTCGACTATCCGATGGTGCTCAATTGTGTACTGCACCGGCACAACCTGCCGCATGTCGACAAGATCATCGAGATGGCGCTGGCGCTGGATGCCGAGTATCTGGAGCTGGCCAACACCCAATACTACGGCTGGGCGATGAAGAACCGCGACCAGCTGATGCCGACGCGCGAGCAGTTGCGTGACGCCGAAGAGGTCGTCGCAACCTATCGCGAAAAAATCGGCAAGCGCTGCAAGATTTTGTTCGTGATTCCGGATTATTTCGAAGACCGGCCCAAGGCCTGCATGAATGGCTGGGGTTCGGTGTTCCTCGGCGTTGCACCGGACGGTGTCGCGCTGCCGTGCCACAACGCGCGTGACTTGCCGGGACTGGATTTGCCGAACGTGCGCGACATGACCATGCACGAAATCTGGTACGACAGCAGCGCCTTCAATAAATACCGTGGCGATGAGTGGATGCAGGAGCCGTGCCGCAGTTGTCCGGAGAAGGCCAAGGACTTCGGTGGCTGCCGCTGTCAGGCGCTGATGCTGGCCGGCGACGCTGCGGCGACTGACCCGGTTTGTGCCAAGTCACCGTTGCGTGAACGGGTCGATCAGATTATTTTTCAGGCCGCCAACCGCACTGCCAACTCCACGACGGGCACGTCGCCAGCGCTGCTCGAACAGCCGATTGTCTTTCGCACGGATCACAATTCACGCAGTTTGTCCTGATCGGGTATAAGTACCGGCATGCAAAATCCCGCCGCCGAACCTCTTAACATCCGCCTGATCATCAGCGGCCTCGTGCTCGTCATCCTGCTTGGAGCGATCGAACAAACCGTGGTGGCCGTGGCGCTACCAGTCATCGCTAAACAGCTTGATGGTTTTGCGCAGATGGCCTGGGTAATTTCAGCCTATCTGGTGGCCTGCACGGTGGCCACGCCGATCTGGGGCAAGCTCAGTGATATCCACGGTCGTAGTGCCAGCCTGAGTGCCGCCATCATCATCTTCACGCTGGGTTCACTCGGTTGTGCGCTGGCGATGTCGATGCCGCAGCTGATCGGTTTCCGGGTACTGCAGGGATTGGGCGGCGGCGGGTTGATCTCGGTGGCACAAGCGACGATTGCCAATGTCGTGCCGTTGCGCGAACGCGGTCGCTATCAGGGCTACATCAGCGGCGTGTATGCGTCGGCCAGTTTGGCCGGGCCACTCCTCGGCGGCTACCTGACCCACTACCTGTCATGGCGTTATATCTTCTGGATCAACCTGCCGCTGGCCTTGCTGGCGCTGTGGCTGGTGCGCCGTTCATTGCGCAATTTGCCGGTCACGCATGCGCAGCACAGTGTTGACTACACCGGTGCCATCCTGTTTGCCACCGGCCTCACGGCAGTGCTGATTGCAATGACCCGGCTGGGGCAGGGCGTGGCGCTGCTCGATCCGTTCAATCTGTTGCTGGCCATTGGCGGTATCGCGATGTTGCTGCTGTTCGGCTGGCACTCTAGTCGCAGTAGCGCGCCGCTGATTCCGCTCTCGCTGTTTCGCAACAAGACCGTGACGATTTGCTGTGTGGTCCTGTTTATCGCCTTTTTCCAGTTCATCTCGATGTCGGTACTGTTGCCGTTGCGCTTGCAACTGGCTGGCGGCATGGCGCCGGATTCGTCGGCATTGCGTTTGCTGCCGCTGACACTGGCCATTCCATTCGGGGCCTTTCTGGCGGGACGCTTGATGAGTGCGACCGGGCATTACAAGATGCTGCAGCTGGGCGGCGCGGTTGCCGCGACGGTGGGTGGTTTCGCGCTGGCGCTGTGTCCGCTGGACCAGACTGGCCTGATGATCGCTGCATTGGTGGTGCTGGGTGTCGGGCTGGGCTTTCAGTTTCCGACCTCGATGGTGGCGACGCAGAATGCGGTGTCGGTCGGGCATATCGGTGTGGCGACGGCGCTGACGTCCTTGTCACGCTTGCTCGGTGGCGCGGTGGGGGTGGCTTTGCTGTCGTCGCTGCTGACGACGCTGTTGCGGCATGCGCTGCCGGATGCACCGGCTGAGTTGTTTGCGTCGCTGATGTCGGATTCGTCAGGACGGGTTGCGGCGGATGGCGCGTTCCGGCAGTTGTTCCTGATCAGTGCTGCTTGCTCGGCACTGGCGCCGCTACTGATTCTGCAATTGTCGGAGAAAGAATTACGCGGCAAGCCGGTCGCGACGACAGGGGCCGCCAAGACCTGAGCGGTATTCGGGCAGGCACAGTTCCCTGTGCCCGCCCCATGCAGTGTTATTGGATGACTTGCAATCAATCCTCGGCAATGATCTGGCGCAGTGCCTGCTCGAACACATCAACCGGCTGGCCGCCGGCGATCAGGTGACGCTCGTTGATGATCACGGCAGGTACCGAATTGATGCCTTGGCGGACAAAGAACTTTTCACGTGCCCGGACCTGATCGGCGAACTCGTCGGTGGCAAGCAATTTCGCGGCGCGGTCGCGGTCGAGGCCGGCTTTGCCTGCGACATCGACCAGCACTTCATGCGAACTCGGATCGCGGCCTTCGGTGAAATACGCGTCGAACAACGCATGCTTGAGCGCTACCTGACGGCCTTCTTCTTCGGACCAGTGCAGCAAGCGATGGGCATCGAAGGTGTTGTAGATGCGGCTCTTTGGCGCCATCGCAAAGGTGAAGCCGAGTTCTTCGCCACGGGCGCGGATCATCTCGCGGTTGGCCGCACTCTGGGCGGGTGTTGATCCGTATTTCTCGGTGATGTGTTCGGTCATGTCCTGCCCCTCGCCTGGCATGTTCGGGTTAAGTTCGAACGGCTGGAATTGCATCGTCACTTCGACGTCGTCTCCGACGCGGGCAATCGCTTGTTCGAGGGCGATCAGGCCGATGACGCACCAGGGGCACGAGACATCGGAGACAAAATCAATTTGCAAATGCTTGGCCATACAGTTTCCTTTTCGGTTAAGTCAGTCCATCGAACAGCATGACGTCGACCAGATCGCCGGCGGCGACCGATCCTTGTGCGTCGTGCAGCACGACCATGCAATTGGCTTCGACCATCGAGCGCAGGATGCCGGAGCCCTGTGCGCCGGTGATGCGGACTTGCTGGCAACCGTCATTGGCGATGGAGAGGATGCCGCGCTGATATTCAGTGCGGCCGGGTTTCTTGCGGATGGCGTCGGTGGAGCGCGCCCGCATCAGTGGCGGTGCGCTGGCATCAGCGCCCATCATGTGCAGCAGCGCCTGCCGCGCCAGAAAATAAAATGTCACCATCACTGCCACCGGATTGCCGGGCAGGCCGAACAGGAAGGCGCTCTGGCCGCGTGAGCTGATTTGTCCGAAGGCCATTGGCCGGCCCGGTCGCATGCCGATTTTCCAGAACGCCACTTCGCCCAGCCGGGCCATGATGTCACGCGTGTAATCGGCAGCACCGACCGAGACACCGCCCGAGGTGATGATCGCATCGGCGTTTTCGCAGGCGTGGCGCAGGGCGGCTTCGAGCGAGTCGGGATCGTCTTTGATCACGCCCATGTCGATCAGATCGCAACCAAGCCGCGTCAGCATGCCGTGTAGTGTGTAGCGGTTGCTGTCGTAGACGCAGCCCTCGTCGAGTGATTGGCCGATGGAACGCAATTCGTCACCGGTCGAGAAAAATGCGACCCGCAAGCGGCGCTGGACCGGGATTTCGGCGATGCCCAGCGAAGCCAGCAAGCCCAGATCAGCCGGACGCACAATGCGCCCCTTGCACAACGCCGCCTGGCCGACCTTCAGGTCTTCGCCACGAAAGCGCCGGTTGTCGCCGCTGCGGACTGCGCCGGCGGGCACGATGATGTGTGATTCAGTTGCGTGCGATTGAGTTGCAGGCAAAGTAAATTCCTGCGGGATTACGGTATCGCACTCGGGCGGCATCACTGCCCCGGTCATGATGCGCACGCACTGACCGGGTCCGACGCTGCCGGCATGGGCCCGGCCCGCAAAGGCGGTGCCGGCGACAGCCAGGGTGACATCGGCATCGCCGAGATCGGCACTGCGCAGCGCATACCCATCCATCGCCGAATTGTCGTGTGACGGCACGTCGATCGGCGAGATGATGTCGCGTGCCAGCACGCGGCCCAGCGCGCTGCGCAGGGCCAGTTGTTCGATGCAGTCAATGGGCGTGATGAAGTCGCTGATGATGCGTTGTGCAGCGGCGACCGGTACGGCATTCGGATCGTAATCCGATAGGCAGCTGACGACATCGGCAAGGGAGCGGACAGATAGGTTCATGGCAATCAGGTGACCTCGAATTTGCGCAGGTCATCGAGCGTGTTGATATTACGGAAAGCCGCTTCGTCCTCGAAATGGACTTCGGTCACCGGCAGCGAGGCGTACCATGCGTCGACCTTGCGCCCACCCTGTTGCAGAAACAGCGTCAGATGCGGCAGCAGCGCGGCTTTCATCAGGCAGAACACCGGATGCACCTGGCGCTGTTCGGCGCTGCCGGTGACGGCGACGGCAAGGTCGGCATCATTCTCGATCAAGGCGGCTTTCAGGCGTTCGACCAGATCGCCCGGCAGGAACGGCGAGTCGCACGGTACGGTGACCATGTAGGTGGTTTCGCAGTGCATCAGGCCGGTCTGGATACCGGCCAGCGGTCCGGCGAAGCCTTGCATGTCGTCGGGCCAGACAGCGGTAGAGATCGCTTCATAGGCGGCCAGATTCTGGTTTGCGTTGATCATGATGTCGTCGACTTGCGGCGCCAGACGCATCAGCGCGTGCATGGCCATCGGCGCGCCACGAAAATTTTGCAAGCCCTTGTCGACGGTGCCCATGCGGGTGCC
>JBLHMB010000072.1:0-16472 GCA_047621665.1 Bradyrhizobium sp.
GACCGGGCAACCTCCGTTTCGTCTTGATATCAAGGACATTGTTTCGAAGGCCACTTACGACGCGATGGTGCGCTCGGAATCGGTCACGTTTCACCTCAACGGCGACATGGGCGGGATCCAGTATGCGGTGCCGCAGGAGCTCGTCGCCAGCGGCATGGAGGGCGATTTTGCCGCCTCGGCAAAAGACGGTCAGTCGCCTGCGTTCCTGTACATCACCGGTGATTGCGTCTACTTCAACGGCCAGATCGCCGAGTATTACAAACAGTTTTATCAACCGTACGAATTCTATCTGGCACCGATCTTCGCGATACCGGGCAACCATGACGGCGAGAACCTCGACGGTGACAGCACACTCGATGGCTTCCTGCGCAATTTTTGCGCGCCATCGGCCATCAAGATGCCCGAATCCGGCGAATCGCAACGCACGGCGATGGTTCAGCCGAATGTGTACTGGACGCTGCTGACACCGCAGGTCAATATCGTTGGCCTCTACAGTAACGTTCCTGCTGGCGGCGATATTCGTTCACCGCAAAGGGACTGGCTGGTCAATGAGCTGACAAAGCTGCCACCTGACGTGCCCTTGTTTGTTGCCTTGCATCATCCGGTGTATTCGGCAGACAACCATCATTCCGGCAGTACCTACATGAAAGACTTGCTGGAACAGGCCGCGCATGAAGCGGGGCGTTATCCCGATGCGGTGCTCGCCGGGCATGTGCACAACTATCAGCGATTAACCAGAATCCAGAGCGATGGCAGCAAGGTGCCCTATCTGGTGACGGGCGCAGGGGGATATCACAATCTGCACCAGATCATGAAAGTCGATGGTCAGCGAATGATCACGCCGGCCACGTTTTCGGACCAGACCGGCGATCCGGTGACGCTTGAGGCCTATTCGGACGATCACCACGGATTTTTGCGGCTGCAGGTATCGCGCGGATTAATGACGGGGCGCTATTTTGAAGTGCCCCGGCCGCAGGAACCGTATAGCAAGGGCAGTCATCTGATCGATTATTTCGAATTTGATTGTCATCGAAAAGCTTATTTATCAAATACGCTGTAAGTAGTTTGTCCATCGGTGAAGCTGCCGTTTTGTGCAAAACGGCATATCGCGCTTGGCTCAAGCTGCTGCGGTCATTGACACGCTCTGGCAATTTAATCAGCATGCCGCTACGCGACAGAAGTACGCCTATCAATGGATGTCATGGAGTTGTTTGAGCTTGCTTGCCAGCGACGCTGCCGACAACGCGCCGAGGTGGGTGTCGACCAGGCGTCCGCGCGCGTCGTAAAACAGCGTCGTTGGCAACGCGGTCGAACCGATCACTTTGCCGAGCAGCGTGCCGCCATCGAGCAAGACGTTGCTTAGTACGAACGATTCTGTTGCCAGATAGTTGGCCGCGACGAGCGCATTTTCACCTTGATTGACGAAGACAAAAGTGACGCCGCTGTCGTGCTGCTGGGCGGCTGACAGCACCGGCATTTCGCGCCGGCACGGCGGACACCAGCTGGCCCATAAATTAACGACCATTGGTTTGCCTGCGGCCAGCGCTGCCAGCGTGGTCGGCGCGCCGGAGAGCGTGGTCAGTGACACGCCCGGCAGCGGTGCCTGATTCGTCATGCGCAACATGCCCGGCGCGCCGGACAGGCTCCATGCCAGCACCCCGGCCAGCAATCCCAGCGCCAGCGGCCGGCGCAAGTCGGGCTTGCGCCAGCCGCGCCACAGCACGAACAACAGCGCGACGCCGACGCCGGTCCAGCACTCGAAGCCGCCATCGCGTAGGTCGAGTATCGTCCATGGCGCCTGCCGATATTGATCGAACCAGATCAGCACGAACACCAGTCGGGCCGCCAGTAATGCCACCAGCAGCATGTCGGTCAGCGTATTGACAATGCCGACGCGCTGGCGACGTCCCACCAGATGACCGACACCGGCAGCGACCAGCAGCGACAGCACCAGCAACAAGTGACTGACCTGCATCGTCAACGGTCCGAGGCTAATGTTCAACATCGGCCTGCTGCCGGCTTGCTGGTACCCGTCGCGAAGCGGTCATGCTGAAGTAATCCGGCCGGAAGGTATCCATGCCGTCTCCCAAAAAGGCGCGTGTGGAGTTAGTCGAACCGGGGCAGAGTCCGGACATCGACCGCTTTGCCGGCATCACGCCAGCCATCGTAACCGCCGGCGATCGATTGCACGTTGCGGTAGCCCATGTCGAGCAAGGCCGAAGCGGCCAGTGCCGCACGACCTCCGGTCTTGCAATACAGGACGATGTTCAGGTCGGGATTGTCGAACTCCGGTTTGCTGCTCATGGTGAATTCCATCATTCCGCGCGAAATCGGCAGTGCACCCGGAAGATGACCGGCCGCATATTCGTCCGCTTCGCGAACATCGAGGATGACGTCGGCGTCACGCACAGCGAGTTCGGCATCGTCGAGGGAAACCTCGCGAATGCGGATTTTGGCGGCAGCGACAAGTTCAAGAGCAGTTTTCATTGGTAGTCCGTTTTCAAGGTAAAGAGGTGGTCAGGCTAACAGGTCGTGACGGGCATGCACGGATTCGTGCCATTGGCGCCGGCTGCCAGCGCCGCCGGTGACGGTCGATAAAGAGGATTTTTTTAGCCCAGTCCCTGTTCCTTGAGGCGCCGGTACAAGGTCCGCTCGCTGATTCCCAAGCTGGCCGCAAGTTCGCTGCGCGTACCGGTGAACGTTGCCATCACGTGCGCCAACGTCGTTCCGGCCACCGGCGCGGTAGCCACCAATTGCGGCAAGGCCGGCAGGTTAGCAACACGGATCACGCCATCATCGGCGAACAGACGTGCGCGTTCGAGCACGTTGCGCAATTCACGGATATTGCCTGGCCAGTTGCGTTGCTGTAGTTGCGCCAGCGCTTGCGCTTCGATGGTCAGCGCGCGTTTGCCGGCATCGGTGCGCTGCAGGAAAGAGTTGACCAGCAGGGCAATGTCTTCGGCGCGCTCACGCAAGGGGGGCAGCGTGATGGGAAACGCACTGATGCGGTAGTACAAGTCCTGACGGAAGTCGCCTTGCGCCATCATGGTTTCGAGTGGCTTGTGGGTCGCAGCGACCAGCCGAAAATCCGCATGCAGCGTCTCGATGCTGCCGACGCGGCGGTAAGTGCCGGTCTCTATCAGTCGCAGCAACTTCACTTGCATACCCAGCGGTATGTCGCCTATTTCGTCGAGAAATAGTGTGCCGCCTTGCGCGGTTTCGACCAGTCCGGGTTTGCGTGCAGTGGCGCCGGTGAATGCGCCTTTTTCGTGGCCGAACAGTTCGCTTTCGAACAAGGTGTCGGTCAGGCCGGAACAATCTACGACCACGAACGGACCACTGGCGCGCTCGCTGGCTTCGTGCACGGCGCGGGCAAACAGTTCTTTGCCGGTACCGGATTCACCCAGCAACAGCACCGGCAACATTGATGGTGCGACCCGCTGCAATGCCGACAGCGCGGCATTGAACGCCGGTGAGCGCCCGACCAGACCCTCGTTACTGGGCCGCGCTGAAACGCTGCGCACGACAGCCAGCCGTTCGACGTAGGCGGTGATGGTGCCCTGTTCGTCAAAGATCGGGCGCAATTCGACATCAACATGTTCGGGACCGCGCGGGGTGTGATGGATGTGCAGGACACGGTCCGGACCGCGCAATTCCTGCGCTTTTTTCATCGGGCAATGTTCGCCGGCCTGGTCGCACGGAACGTCGTAATGATGTGAGACTTGATAGCATTTGCGGCCAATAAAGGGTTGGCCGGTACTGCCGAACTGGCGCTGGTAGGCCGTATTGGCGGCGAGGATGTTGTAGTCCGGGTCGAGCACGATCATCGGATGGGGTTCGTGCTCGAGGAACGAAACAAGTGACTGGACCTGCGGAGTCAGCGGCACAGAAGTGGAGGTGTCGGGATTTTTAGGCATGGCCAGACTGTGTCGCATTACTGCCAAAACTGTCAAGCTAAACTGCCAATTGGCAGTCTGCTAGCCAGATAGCCTCTGTCGAGGCGAGAAAATCGGCATGAAATCAGGGGCTAACCGGATTGCTGGATGATTTTCTGCTTGGTACGCTTTTTGCAGAGCTAAGGGGCATAGACTTAAGGAGAACAAGCATGGAACACATTATCCGCACTGCCACCCTTCAGGTTGAAGGCTTCTTCGATCAAACCACCGGAACCGTCAGCTATCTGGCACTCGACACCGCGACAAGTCAGTGCGCACTGATCGACAGCGTGCTCGATTACGACGGCAAGTCCGGTCATACCAGTACCGTCAGCGCCGACAAGCTGATCGCCCGGGTGCACGAACTGGGTGCCTCGGTCCAGTGGATACTGGAAACGCATGTCCATGCCGATCACCTGTCGGCCGCGCCTTACCTGAAAGAACATCTCGGTGGCCAGATCGGTATCGGTCAACACATCCAGGCGGTGCAGAAGGTCTTTGGCGCATTGTTCAATGCCGAGCCGACGATGGCCCGCGATGGCAGTCAGTTCGATCACCTGTTTGCCGATGGCGAGCACGTGCCACTCGGCGCACTGCAATTACGCGCGATGCATACACCCGGCCACACGCCAGCCTGCATGACTTACGTTATTGCTGATGGTGCTGACACGGCAGCCTTTGTTGGCGATACCTTGTTCATGCCGGACTTCGGTACGGCGCGCTGCGATTTTCCGGGCGGCGATGCGCGGGCCCTGTTCAATTCGATTGGCAAGGTTCTGGCATTACCCGACAACACCCGCCTTTACATGTGTCATGACTATTTGCCGGGTGGTCGTGAAGTGTGCTTTGTCAGCACTGTCGCCGAGGAGCGCGCCCACAACATCCACGTGCACGATGGTGTCAGCGAGGCCGAATTCGTCGCGATGCGTACCAAGCGCGATGCCACGCTGGCCATGCCGACCTTGATCCTGCCGTCCGTGCAGGTGAACATGCGCGCCGGTCATTTGCCCGAGCCGGAAGCCAATGGCACGCGCTATCTGAAGATTCCGCTCAATGCAGCCTGATTCGCCAACACTCAACAAGGACACGCCCATGGAAACTCGCCCACTTGCCGCCGGAATATCGGACTCGCCGCAGACTGGCGGTGACAGCAAGGAAGAAGTGCGCCGCAACGTCCATCAGGGACGCACGCCGATCGAAGTGGCCGAAGCCAACCATTCGGTCGTCATCATCGGCGGCGGTGCGGCCGGCATTGCCGCTGCCGCCAGTTTGCTGGCACGCTGTCCGGGACTCGACATCGCCATCATCGATCCGGCCGACGTGCATTATTACCAGCCGGGCTGGACGCTGGTCGGTTGCGGGGTGTTCGATGCGGCCGAAACGGCGCACACGATGGCCTCGACGATTCCGCACGGCGTGCACTGGATCAAGTCGGCCGTGGTGGCGTTCGAACCGGAACGCAATGCCGTCATCCTCGAAGGCTGTCGTGTCGTCAAGTACCAGCAGCTGGTGGTCTGTCCCGGTCTCAAGCTGAATTGGCAAGGCATCGAAGGCTTGCCGGAAACGCTGGGTCGCAATGGCGTGACATCGAATTACCAGTACAACCTCGCGCCGTACACCTGGGAACTGGTGCAGCAATTGCGCAAGGGCAGGGCGATTTTCACCCAACCGCCGATGCCGATCAAATGCGCCGGCGCACCGCAAAAAGCGATGTATCTGTCGGCCGACCACTGGAGACGCACCGGTGTACTGGACCAGATCAACATCGAATTCTGCAATGCCGGGGCGGTGCTGTTCGGTGTCGCCGCCTACGTACCGGCACTGATGGAATACATCACCGCCTATGGGATTGACCTCAATTTTGGCAACACCCTCGTCAGCGTCGACGGCCCCGCCAAAACCGCGACGTTCAGTTGCGCCAATGCCGATGGCAGCAAGCAACTGGTCACCCGTGAATTCGACATGCTGCATGTCGTACCACCACAGATCGCGCCCGATTTCATTCGCGTCAGTCCATTGGCTGATGCTGCCGGCTGGATTGATATCGATCCGGCCACGTTGCGTCACACAACCTACCCCAACATCCATGCGCTTGGCGACGCGGGCAATACCAGTAACGCCAAGACCGCTGCGGCGGCCCGCAAACAAGCACCGGTGGTGGCCCACAACGTCCTCGCGGCAATGGGGAAATTAACGGGGTCGGCCAGTTACGACGGTTACGGTTCGTGCCCGCTGACGGTCGAACGCGGCAAGATCGTGCTGGCCGAATTTACGTATGGCGGCAAGCTCGCGCCCAGCTTTCCGTCCAGGCTGATAGACGGCACCAAACCGTCGCGACTGGCCTGGTTGTTGAAGGAACGCATCCTGCCACCGTTGTACTGGAAAGGCATGCTCAAGGGGCGCGAGTGGTTGGCCAAGCCCGCACTGGCGGAGTTGTGACCATCGTTGTACTGCTTGGTTTTACGGTCGGTATCATCCTGGCACTGACCGGTGCCGGTGGCGGCATTCTGGCAGTCCCGCTGCTGGTGTTCGGTGCCGGTCTGGGCATGGCCGACGCCGGCCCGATCGGGCTGATGGCGGTCGGGCTGGCCGCGACACTCGGGGCCTTCCTCGGATTACGCAACGGTACCGTGCGCTACAAGGCAGCTTTGCTGATTGCCGCTGCCGGTATCGTCTGCGCGCCGTTCGGTTTGTGGTTGGCGCACCGCTTGCCAAACCAGCCTTTGTCCATCGTCTTTGCCATCGTGTTGCTGTATGTCGCATTCCGGACCTTCAAAAAAACCATGCCGGCGGCGGCGCTCGATGTCCCCGACACGGGGCCGATCCCGCCCTGCAAAATGGATGACACGCGCGGAAAATTTAGCTGGACTGCTCCGTGTGCCTGGGCACTGGCACTGTCGGGCATGCTGGCCGGATCGCTGTCGGGTTTACTCGGTGTCGGTGGCGGCTTCGTGATGGTGCCGGCGCTGCAGCGCTATACCAACCTGAGCGCGCAATCGGTGCTCGCGACTTCCCTGGCGGTAATCTCGCTGGTGTCGATGTCAGGGGTCGTTGCCAGTGCAGTGACCGGGCATCTGCAATGGGGCGTCGCGCTGCCGTTTTCTGGTGGTGCGGTACTGGGAATGCTGGCGGGCCGACAGCTTGCCGGGCGTCTGGCAGGGCCACAATTGCAACGCGCTTTTGCCATCGTTTCTGCCGTCGTCGCGGTGGCATTGCTGGTGCGTGCGCTGGTTTGATCCTTGTCTTCAGTTACCCGTTAAAAGTGACAAATGCTCCTCGCTTATGATGAGCGCGAAATAAAATAATCGCAAAAAAAAATAGTGATGCAAATGGGCACATGGAACCATTTTGGCCGATAGGCGTCACATCACAGGTCAACAATTAACGCAGTAACAGGGTCAGGGTAAACACACATGGATTTCACCGTAAGCGTCTTGCTGGGGACGTTTCTGCTTTCGATCGCAGCGCTTTTCCTTTTCATCTGGTCGATGTCGAAAGGATTATTCGGTGACGGCAGGGCTGCCGCCACGGAAATTTTTGCCAAGAACGAGCTCGGTACGGTCGAAGACCCTGCTGCCACCGCACTGCAGAAGAGCGGTTTGCAACGTGCCATGGGGGTCGTCGACGAGCACATGTCCGATGAGGAAGAAGAAATTCGCGCCCGTGCCGATCATTCCACTTCGTTGGTGGTGGGCGTGTGCCTGACGCTGGCCGTGATGTGGCTGGTGCTGGCGTCGTTTGCCGGATTGATCTCGTCAATCAAACTGCACTCGCCCGACTGGATGGTGCAGTACTCGTGGCTGACCTTTGGCCGCATCCGGCCTATCCATTTGAACCTGATCGCTTACGGCTGGTGCTCGCTGGCCGGTATCGGCGTTGCCATCTGGCTGATTCCGCGCTTGCTCAAGACCGAACTGGTTGGCGCCAACTATGCGCTGGTTGGAGGTGTGCTGTGGACCGTCGGCGTATTTGCCGGCATTGTGGCCATTGGCATGGGCTATTCGGATGGTCTTGAATGGCTGGAGTTTCCATGGAAAATCGACATCCTGCTGGTCGTCGGTGGCGCGCTGGTGGGTTTCCCGCTGTGGCTGACACTGCTGCAACGCAAAGTCAAACACCTGTATGTCTCGGTCTGGTACATCGGCGCCGGCCTGCTCTGGTTTCCTATCCTGTTCCTGGTGGCCAACTGGCCGGGTCTGCATTTTGGCGTGCAACAGGCAACGATGAACTGGTGGTTCGGGCATAACGTGCTGGGCCTGTGGTTCACACCGCTCGGACTGGCTGCCTCGTATTACTTCATTCCGAAAGTGCTGGGCAAACCGATTCACTCGTACAACCTGTCGCTGCTGGGCTTCTGGTCGCTGGCGTTTTTCTATAGCCAGGTTGGCGGTCATCACTTGATCGGCGGGCCGATTCCGTCCTGGCTGGTGACGATTTCCATCGTGCAAAGCCTGATGATGACCATCCCGGTGTTCGCGGTGGCGGTCAATCAGCACATGACGATACTCGGTAATTTCCGCGCACTGGCGTATTCGCCGACGCTGCGCTTCATTGTGCTGGGCGCGGTGATGTACACCGCCGCCTCGATTCAGGGGTCGATGGAAGCGCTGCGCGCCGTCAACACGATCACCCATTTCACGCATTACACGGTGGCTCATGCCCACCTCGGTTTGTATGGTTTCTTCTCGATGGTGATGTTCGGTTCGATCTACTTCATCATGCCGCGCGTGATGAACTGGGAATGGCCGTATCCGCGACTGATCTCGCTGCATTTCTGGCTGGTACTGGTCGGTTTTGCGATTTACTTTATCTGGCTGTCTATCGGCGGCTGGTTACAGGGACTGGCCATGCTCGACAAGGACACGACGTTCATGCAATCGGTGGCAATTACCTTGCCGTATCTTGAAGCACGCTCGATTGGCGGCGGCCTGATGACCCTTGGCCACTTGGTCTTCGCTGCCCATTTCTTTGCGATGGGCTGGAAATTCGGTCCGAAACGACTCGGTGCCACTTTGTTGGGAAATCCTCTGTGGTTACGCCTGACCTCACGCCTGACTGGCAAAGGAGTTTCAGCATGAGCGCAGGTAAAAGTTTCTGGGAAATGGACGAAATGCGCCTGATCATTGGCGCGATGGTGATCCTCGGAGGTGCGACCGGCATTCTGGTTGTATTGCCCTACCTGTTGCTCGAAGACGTAAAACCGCCTGCCGGATTGAAGCCTTACACCGACCAGCAATTACTGGGTCGCCAGACCTATATTGCCAATGGTTGCGTGTATTGCCACTCGCAACAGCCACGCGACATCAAGCAGGCTCCGGATGCCACGCGCGGCTGGGGCCGGGCGTCGGTCGCGGCCGATTATGCGTATGACACGCCACATCTGCTCGGCACCATGCGAACCGGTCCTGACCTGCTTAACATCGGCGCACGTCAGCCCAGCATGGACTGGCACCTCGGTCACCTGTATCAGCCGCGCGCTTACACGCCGGGGTCGATCATGCCCTCGTATCCGTACCTGTTCGAAGTCCGTCAGGGCGTTGCCAAGCCCGGTGAAACCGCGCTTAACCTGCCACCTAACCTGACGAAAGAAGGTCAGGTAGTGATCGCCAAACCGGAAACGGTGGCGTTGGTCAATTATCTGCAGTCGCTGGACCGGACCTATCCGGCCTTGCCGCCGTTACCTGTGCCCGCTGCGAAAGAAACACCATGAGTAAGTCAAAACTTCCGGGCGGCAGTCAGCAACGCAATCGCGAAAACGCCGATCCCGATGAAAGCGTGCGGCCATTGCCCTGGTTTCTGGTGATGTTCCTCGGCGCGATGGCAATGTGGGGCGGCTTCTATATTTACATCACGCCCTCGGGCGAAGACTCGTCCTACGGCGACCAGCGCACCGTCGAAACCTTGCGGCCACCCGTACCGGTTGCCGCGGGTGGCGGTGCTGTGCTCGTCGATGGCAAGCTGATCTATGGCGGCAAATGTGCGGCCTGCCATCAGGCCACTGGCCTTGGCGTTGCCGGTGTCTTTCCGCCGCTGGCAGCATCCGAATGGGTCACTGGCGATGAAAAAATCCTGACCCATATCCTGCTGCATGGCATCGTCGGCGAGATCGAAGTCAAGGGCGTGGTCTACAAGGGCGCGATGCCGGCGTGGCAATCGATGAGCGATGACGAACTCGCCGGCGTGATGACCTACATCCGCGGCGAGTGGGGCAACCAGGCCGCACCCATTACGGCTGAAACGGTCAAGATCGAGCGTGAAGCAACCAAGGCACGTACGTCGCCTTACAACGGTGGTGCAGAACTCAAGCCGGCGTCCTGAGACGCCGACAGCCGGGCTGCTGCAGACCTTTGCCGCTAGCCTGTTTGCCTTGCTGGTTGGACTGGCGGTGATTGTGCTGGCCACTGATGGCGGCCATGCATTCACTACCGAAGCATTGCGGCGCGGGCAGGTTGCCCGTGCGCCGCAACAACTTCCCGACTTCAGTTTGCGGGACCGCGCCGACCAGCCAGCGATGTTGCGCCAGTTGCTGGCCAGCGATGGCCGGGTGCAGATTGTCGACTTTGTCTACACCCGTTGCCAGACTGTCTGCAGCGTGCTTGGGTCGGTTTATCAGCGCTTGCAGCAACAACTGCTTGAGCGCGGGTTGCAGGACAAGGTCGGTTTGCTAACCATTAGCTTTGACCCGGTCAATGATGACGCCGCTGCGCTGCAGGATTACGCAGCGCGCTTGCGCATGGACCCGGCAGCGTGGCAAATCGTCACGCTGTCCAGCGTGGCCGATCGCCGGCGCCTGCTCGATGCATTCGGCATCATGGTCGTACCGGCGCCGCTAGGCGAATTCGAACATAACGCGGCACTGCATATCATCGATCCGACTGGCCAGCTGGTCCGCATCGTTGATTACGCTGCGATCAGTCAGGTCATCGATATCGCGCTGGCAACCTCCCGATGAGGCGAGCGTTACTGGCTCTGATCGCCACGGTACTGGCAGTGGCGCTGTCGGCGCCGCCCTGGCGTTACCTGATCGAACAAAGCATGGTCTGGCACATGGCGGTCCAGATGCCGTTACTGGTACTGGCCGGCTGGTGGGCCATGCGGGCGCTGCCGCACGGTCGCGCGGTGGACTGGCTGACACCATGGAATCTCTATGGCCTGACCGGATTTATCACGGCGCTGGTGATTCTCGCGTACTGGATGCTGCCGCTGGCGATTGACCGGGCGGTCGTCTTGCCGCAAGCCGACCTGTTCAAATTGCTGACGCTATTTTTTGCCGGCCTCTTGTTACAGCATTCGTTCGCCTGCTCGCCGGCAGCGCTGCAACTGTTTTTTGTCGGTTATCTGGTGTCGATGATGACGTGGCTAGGCAGCTATTTCATTACGACTGACCTGCGCTTGTGCAATGCGTATTCGTTGGAGACGCAGGTGCAAACCGGGTGGGGTATCGCGGCAATCGGCATTGGCTTGGGCGTATTGTGGGTCGGGCATGCGTTGAGCGGAGTACGCAATTCCGGTTAGTTTCCGACGACTCACCGGATTACATCCGGAAACGATTACTTCTCCAAACCCGCCTCGTACCACGGCTTGCTGGCATTGACCACCTTCACTACCAGCAGCATTACCGGTACTTCAATCAATACTCCAACCACGGTCGCCAGTGCCGCGCCGGACTCAAAGCCAAAGATACTGATTGCTGCAGCAACGGCCAGCTCGAAAAAATTGGATGCGCCTATCAGCGCCGACGGACACGCAACCGAATGCTTTTCACCGAGCTTGCGGTTGAGCCAGTAGGCCAGCGACGACGTGAACAGTACTTGAATCAGGATAGGTACGGCCAGCAACAAAATGATCAGCGGCTGGCGGATGATCGCGTCGCCCTGAAAAGCAAACAGCAGAACCAGCGTCGCCAGCAGTGCCGCGATCGAGAGCGGCTGGAGCTTGTCCATGACCTTTTCGAAACTGTGCTGGCCGCGCGCCAGCAGTAACTTGCGCAGCACTTGCGCGATCACCACTGGCACCACGATGTACAGCACGACCGAGGTGACCAGCGTATCCCACGGCACCGTGATGCTCGAGACGCCCAGCAAAAACGCCACCAGTGGCGCGAATGCAAACACCATGATCAGGTCATTCATCGCCACTTGCGACAGCGTGAAATACGGATCACCGCCAGTCAGCCGGCTCCAAACAAAGACCATCGCCGTACACGGGGCGGCGGCCAGCAGGATCAGACCACCGATGTAGCTGTCGAGCTGATCGGCGGGCAACAGCGGCGCGAACAGCACGCGGATGAACACATAGCCGAGCAATGCCATCGAGAACGGTTTGACCAGCCAGTTGATGAACAAGGTGACACCGATGCCGCGCATATGGCCGCGGATCTGGCTCATTGCGCTGAAATCAATCTTTAGCAGCATCGGGATCACCATGACCCAGATCAACAGTCCGACCGGTAAATTGACCTTGGCGATTTCCATCGCACCGACAGCCTTGAACAGACCTGGCAGCCATTGACCCAAGCCGATGCCGGCCACGATGCACAATCCGACCCAGACACTCAGGAAGCGTTCGAAAAAGCTCATCGGGACTTGTGCGGCGCGTTTGCCGGTCACTTCGCATTGTGCGGACATGGATTTTCCTGAGTTTTTGGATGACAAGGTACTGTCGGAGCGTGGAACTTGTCGATGCCATTAAGCATGACTTCGATAATTCCACAATTATCGAATTATACGAAAAATAGATCGATTACTAAAGAATAAATTTCATGGCCCGAATTTTGACCCGTCCTGTTCCCCGTATGACCAAGTTCCGGAAAACCTGTCAAACTGTTCAAAAATACAGTACTTTCTTTCACTCTGTTCCACTCAAAACCATGATGTTGTCCTACTTTTCAGCATGACTATCAGCATTGTCTGGTTCAAACGCGACCTGCGCCTGCACGACCACGCTGCGCTCACACTCGCCGCCGTGCGCGGTCCGGTGTTGTGTCTGTATGTGATCGAGCCGGCAATGTGGGCGGCGCAAGATGCTTCAACTCAGCACTATCAATTTTTGCTCGAAAGCCTGCTCGAACTCGATGCAGCACTGGCGCGGCGTGGTGGTAGCCTGCATATCGCGGTCGGCGACGCGGTGGCAATTCTTGACGAGCTGCACCATCAATTACCCTTTACCGACCTGTTCGCCCATGAAGAAACCGGCAACGACATCAGCTACCAGCGCGATCTGGCGGTAGGTCGCTGGTGCCGTACACATCAGATTGGTTGGCACGAAAGCGCTCAGTTCGGTGTCGTGCGGCGCTTGGCGGATCGTAATAAATGGCAGCGCCACTGGGAGACACATGTGGCGCAGGCGTGCCTGCCGATTCCGTTGCTTGAGTTCGCTGCCTGTCCGCTGCCATCCGGCGCGCCGCCATCCTTCGAATCACTGGGACTCGTATCTGACGACCCGCCGCTGCGCCAGCGCGGAGGGCGTAGGCAGGCGGTGGCTGTATTGCAAAGTTTCCTGCTGGACCGCAGTGGTCAGTACCGGGGTGGTATTTCTTCTCCGCTATCGGCACCATCGGCCTGTTCGCGGCTTTCGCCTTATCTTGCCTTTGGTGCGATCAGCATGCGTGAAATCGTCCACGCGACGCGCAAGCAACTGGCGACGATGCCATCAACAGAGAGCAGGCGCAAGGCAGGATTGACTGGTTTCACTAGCCGTCTGTACTGGCATTGCCACTTCATCCAGAAGCTCGAAAGTGAACCGGCGCTGGAGTTTCGCAACCTGCACCGTGGCTATGATGGCTTGCGGGAAAACGACTGGAACCAGCAACATTTCGATGCACTGGTCGCCGGTCGAACCGGCTGGCCGCTGGTGGACGCCTGTGTCGAAATGCTACGTCAGACCGGTTGGCTCAATTTTCGAATGCGCGCGATGCTGGTGTCAGTGGCGGCGTATCCGCTCTGGTTGCACTGGCGTCCGGTCGGCTTGTGGCTGGCGCGCCAGTTCCTCGACTACGAACCGGGCATCCACTGGAGTCAGTTGCAAATGCAATCCGGCACCACAGGAATCAATGTCCCGCGTATCTACAACCCGATCAAGCAAGCGCATGACCATGATCCGCAGGGCCACTTTGTGCGGCGCTGGCTCCCGGCCATGCGCAAGGTGCCCGATGCGTGGCTGTTCGAACCGTGGCGCATGCCACCCGAACTGCAGGCACGATACGGTGTCGTCGTCGGACAGGATATTGCTATGCCGCTAGTGGATCTGGAACACGCAACGAGGCTGGCCAAGGAAAAGTTGTTCGGGCTGCGGGCGCAACCAGCCGTGCGTGACGGGCAAGCAGCGATCGTCGAGAAGCATGGCTCGCGTCGGCGCGGCAGGGACCGGACGACGGGCAGGGCAGCGGGTGAGGTCAGGCAGTTGACACTGGAACTTTGACCTGACTGATTATTTATTACTGATTAATTAATAGTATTTTAAATATTAGAAATTTGAACTAATTTTATATCAAGAAAAGAACAGTTCGACCTATTGCTTAATCCTTTCAAGCACAGGTGTAAATTTCTACTTTATATTTTTTTGTGAATATTCATGATTCAGATCAGGAAAAACAGGATTACTTTTTACCTGCTAATATTAACTAGTTGTAATCCATCAGCATTCAATAGAAAAATAGCTAATAGCTGCATTTTTTATTCATCTATTAATTAATTGTTGATTATTTTATTCCTGTTTTATTCTTGATTTTGAAAGCCATACAATGGTCTTTAATAAAAATACAATGGCATTGGTGCTGGTTCTTTTGCCAATTTCTTTTGCCAGTGCCTACGCTGCCGGCACAGAAACCTCGCAAACAACACCGGTACATTCATGGGCGGGTTATCACCTTGGCATTGACCTCGGCGTCCAAACCAACACCGCGAATCAGACCCTAACGGTAAATGATCCGCAGCAATCGCTCAGCGGGCAAGGTGCAAATGCCGACCAGGCAGCACTGTTGACAGGGAATGTTAATGCAGCAAAAACCCTTGCGATTGGCGGAATTCATGCCGATTATCTCTGGCAGGAAAATACGCTGGTATATGGGGTGACTGCCGAATTGATGGCTGGCAATTGCAAAAACGGTGCATCCAGAAATGCGGCGTTGAATGATCCCAGCAAAGCGCCGTTTCCGGATTATTCTTCCATCGTTAATGGCAAAAGTTGCCTGAGTTATTTGTCTGCGATCAAAGGCAAAGCAGGATATGCATTTGGTAATGCCCTGATTTATGTCGATGGCGGACTAGCGTCAGGTCGGGTTCGTTCAAGCACGGTGGCCTCAATTACGAATACTGGAAATCCACCAGCGGACGCGTGGTCAGGCAGCACCTCAAAAACAATGACGGGATACATGATCGGTACTGGTGTTGAGGTAGCCCTTGAGAAAAATATTTCTCTGGGATTGGGTTTGTCGCATTACGATTTGGGCAAATTTTCGTATGCGACAAAACCTGATGCGTTCACTACCGGTGATCAGCCAGGTGTCAATCAGTCCATTGGCGGTCGCGCCAAAGGCAATCTGGTAAAAGTTTCACTGAGCTATCAATATTGATGCTGTTCGCCTTAATCTGCAATTAACACGGGAAGTGTCATCTCTTCCCGTTTTTTATTTATAACAAGAGTGCATCAAGTTTTTACAGCGTCATCCGGTTCGCCCTCCTGCGCGGTCGGTTGTTGGTGTTGTTGTTGTTGTTCGAGATGCATTACCCTGACCTGCAAACCTGCCCGTTCCTCGGTCAGAACCCATTTCTGCTGATCCAATTCCTCAATTTTTCGGTCTCTGCTGGCAAGTTGCCCGGCCATCACTTCCTTTTGTCCGACCTGCGTTGCCAGAGCGATCCGCGCCTCCGTTATCGCTTCCTGCACTTCAGTAAGTTTTTTACCAAGCAGCGTGCACTCGGTAGACATCCCAGTGAACTGATAAGCAAGTTGATCACGTTCCGTCCGACAGGCCTCCCGTAATTTTTCGGCCTCTTGCAAGTTCACATTCAGCTGATTATTTTCGTCTTGCAACTGCGGAATACGGGTCTCGTAGCGTGCAATAACGGATTGCTGCTGCAGATGTTGCTGACGCAGTTCGACAAGCTCCTGCTCCAACCGCATGATCCGCTGGTCGGCGGCTTGCCGCTCCTGGGTACGCTGTTGTGCGGCTGCATCGAGATAGAAGTCGAACTGCGTGCGGACTTGTGTCAGCTGACTATTGAGACCGGCGACTTCGGTAGTACGGTCTGCCAGACGCTGTTGTACGCCTTCCTGTTCGGCCTGAAGTGCCGCTTGCCGGACGCACAGCGACTGATATTGCGTGTCAAGTTGCGCGTGGCTCGCCATGACCTGTGCCAGTTCGGCGGCTACCGCCGTCTTGTGATCATTGATGATTTGTTTTTCGTCTTCCGCCTGCTGCGTTGCTGAATGAGCTGCGAGCAGCGCGACATGATGCGCATCGCGCGCCTGTTCCAGTTGTTGCCGCACGTCATCCTGAAGTTGTTCGTGGATACCTTTCATGGCCTGTAACAGCGG
>JBLHMB010000073.1:0-16020 GCA_047621665.1 Bradyrhizobium sp.
CGGGCTCGTCGCCATGCACATCGGGCTTGGCCTCCGGATTGAAGACCACCAGTTGCACCTGTTTGGCCTGCTGCAGCAACGGGATCGCCGCCGTCACCGCACGCGTGGCTTGCATGCTGCCATCCCAGGCTACCAGTACTTTCTGGCCGATCTGTTCGAAATGGCCGACATACGGAATGATCAGCACCGGACGTCCCGAATGCATCACCACGTATTCGGGAAATTCATCGGCGGTCGATGGTGACGGCTCTTCGGGATTGGTCTGACCAACGATTACCAGATCGCTGTAACGCGCCTGCAGGCTCACGCCCGGACCCGCCTCTTCGTCGACCAGACGCTTTTCAAACGATTGCACACCGAGCTTGCCGACCGTACGCTCGAACTCTTGCAGCGCAAAGGTGCCGCGCTCCTTGAGCATGTCGAGCATAGCGCCCAGCTGCAAGTTGCCCTCGCCGATCGCGCCGGGCAAATAGAACAAGCCGGAGACGCCCGTGGTGGCGGTGCCGGTCAGATGGCCACCATTGCGCAAGACCAGTTCGGCGCCGATGCGGATGCGTTCAGCCGTGCGCGCGGAGGCGTCGACATGGACCAGGATGGAGGGATAGCTCATGGTGTGTCCTTTCTCGGTAAATAAAAAATGGCTTATAGCGAGGCGTTATGCGGGAAACCCTGACGTTGTTCGCTTTTCGCCTGACAGCCAATGCAGAAATGCGCCGAGGGCATGGCGCTCAGCCGGGCAAGTGGTATGTCTTCCTCACAGGCGGTACATGTGCCATAGGTACCCGCCTTGATGCGGCCCAGTGCCGCATCAATTTCGACGATGACGGCCAGGTCCAGCTCGAGCTGGGCCAGGTCGGTATCGTTGGGTACGTCGGCAACGGCGGCGTTGTCTTCAGCTACTTCCTGTTCGGTCAGCACCTGTGCATTCGGTGCGTCAGGCCGATGTGCCTGGGGATCAACCTGCGCCTGTAATTCCTGACGGCGCTGCAGTAAAGCGGATTCGAGTTCTTGCAATTTGGCGGGTGATAAGTCGCTCATGATGATGTCTCCGAAAAAAATGGCTGCGCGGTCAGGATGACTTGGTGCGCGCCGGGTCTGACAATCTGGTGGTGGCGCCAGCAACCGGGTCGCTGGCGGGAAAATTTTGGTTAAGCGTCTTGCCGGATACCTGCCCGACAAGCAGTTTTTCCTGCTCTCTGGTCAAGGCGTTAGCGCGTGCGGGCGCGCAACGCCGTCAATTCCTGTTGCAACTGTTCGATGCGCTGTAGCAGCGTCAAGGCCAGCGCCAGCCCATTGTGGTCGAGTTCGAAATCATCGCGCAAACGGCGCGCGGTGCAGGCCGTGACTACCGTGCGCAACTGGAACAACAGCGGTTCGGTCTGCGCATCGGCCGGCACGATCAGGCCAATGCCAACCAGCTCTTCGAGCTCTTCGCGCGACAGGCCGGACACCTCGGCCAGATGCGCGATCGTGCAGACATGTTCGGCATCGAGCGAGATACTTTCTGCGGTAGTGAGCTTCATCATGCCTCCTTGTTGCTGGTGCTGCGCGGCTGGAAATCCGAGAGCGCCGCCAGTTGTTCGTACAAGGTCCGCTCGGCCCGGCTGAGGGTTTTCGGTAACACGATACGCACCAGCGCGAACAGATCGCCACTTGCGCCGCCGCCGGCGGACGGCAAGCCGCGTCCGCCGAGACGCAAGCGTTGTCCCGACGACGTGCCGGGCTTGATATTGAGTTCGACCTTGCCGCCCGGCGTAGGAATTTCAACGCTGGTCCCCAGCGCCGCTTCCCACGGCGCCAGCGACAGATCGCACACCAGATCGAGGCCAGTCACCCGGTACAACGGATGCGGCGCCAACGACAACACCACAAACAGGTTGCCGGCTTTACCGCCATGGCGGCCGGGACCGCCTTTACCGGCTAGTCTCAAGCGCTGGCCGTCGGTCGCTCCTTTCGGTACCGTGATGCGGAAAGTGCGGGTGACCCGGTGCGGCAAGCCGTGGCTATCCATTTCGGGTAGTTCGACCGTGACGTCAGTTTCAGCACCGCTATAGATCTGTTCAAGCGTGACCTCGACATTGACCGAATAGTCGGTACCTTCTTCCGGCATCGTCGCCCGCGTGCGCCGGCCGGCTCCGCCGGAACGGAAGGCACCCATCAGGTCGGACAGATCGACATCATCAAAGGCGTCGGCACCCGCACCATAACGCTGTTGCCACTGCGGCGGCGGCGCAAAATTATCTCCCGCCGAGCGCTGGCCGAGCTGATCGTATTCGGCCCGCTTCCCGGCGTTTTTCAAAGTCGCATAGGCTTCGGCTACCGCCTTGAATTTCTCTTCGCCCTTCGGGTCCTTCGAGACATCCGGATGATATTGATGCGCCAGCTTGCGGTAGGCTTTCTTGATGTCATCGAGGGAGGCATCGCGGGCGATGCCGAGCGTGTCGTAATAGTCTTTGTACTTCATCGGATTCCTGCGTCAGGGTGGCTGCCGGATTGCATAGCGCAATCGGGCGTCGGCGGCGATCAAAGTCGCCCGGTCAGCAACATGATAATCAGAATTACGACGATCAGGCCGGTTAACCCGCTCGGACCATAGCCCCAACTGCGGCTATGCGGCCAGGACGGGAACGCGCCGATCAGCACGAGGATGAGGATGATCAACAAGATAGTGCCCATGGCAACCCCCTGAACAGATTGAACTGCGGATGCCTTCATCCCTGAAGACACCATGAGGGTAACCAGAACTAACCCGCCCTTCCGTGCGCTGGCGCACGAAAGCGATACGATGCGGCCAGGCAAAAAGTTGATCAGAAGTCGGTTCTAAGAACCTCAGGCTGGTCGCAAGGCGCTCGCCGCACTGGCCAGCGCGGTGATACGCGCCCAGTCTCCGGCGATCATCGCGTCTTTTGGCGTGAGCCACGACCCGCCGACGCAAGCGACATTTTTACAAGCCAGAAATTGCGGCGCGGTGGCCAGCGAAATCCCGCCGGTCGGGCAGAACATCACATCGCCCAGTGGTCCGGCGATTGCATTGAGCATGCCAACGCCGCCTGCCGGCACGGCCGGAAACAGCTTGAGCTGACGAAAGCCGGCTTCGCGTGCGGCCATCACTTCGGACGGTGTCATCACGCCGGGCAGCAGCGGCAGACCACTCGTGCGCGCTGCGGCAATGAGCGCCGCAGTCAGGCCGGGCGAGACACCGAATACGGCTCCGGCGTCGCGTGCGGCGGCGAATTCTTCCGGAAGCGTTAGCGTACCGACCCCGAGAATCGCTTCAGGCACCTGCGCGGCCATCGCACGGATCGCTGCCAGTCCGTGGACGGTGCGCAAGGTCACTTCGAGTACGCGAATACCGCCGGCGACCAGCGCGCGCGCCAACGGCACCGCATGGTCAAGATCATCGATGGCGATGACCGGAATGACCGGCGACGTACGCATGATGTGGAGCAGGTCCGGCATCAGGTGGGGAGTTTGATTCATGAGGTTACTTTCTCGACGGCAGACAAAACAGGAGGTAACGCAAATGTCGTCGCGCCTTCTTCAGCCGCGCTGACGGTGGCGCGAAACATGCCAAACAGTTCGCGGCCCATGCCGACATGGTTGTTGCTCAGATCAGCCGTGGCCTGCTCGCGCGCCTCCCAGACGTCAGCTGGTACATCGGCGCGCAGTACGCCGTTGTCGGCATCGAGCAACAACATGTCGCCGGACCGAATCCGGCCCAGCGGTCCGCCGGCCAGCACTTCGGGCGAGACGTGAATGGCGGCCGGCACTTTGCCGGAAGCGCCCGACATGCGGCCATCGGTGACCAGCGCAACATGGAAACCGGCATCCTGCAAATTAGCCAGCGCCGGTGTCAGCGCATGCAGTTCCGGCATGCCGTTGGCACGCGGCCCCTGAAAGCGCACCACCGCAATGAAATCGCGATTAAGCTCGTCCGCCTTGTAGGCGCGCATGAAGTCTTCTTGCGAATCAAACACGATGGCCGGTGCTTCAACGCGTCGGTATTCCGGTTTGACCGCCGAGACCTTGATGACAGCGCGCCCGAGGTTGCCAGTGAGCAGACGCAAACCGCCATCGGCCGAAAACGGTTCGGTGGCAGCGCGCACAACATTGCGGTCGGCGCTTTCCAGCGGAACCGGACGCCAGACTACGGCATCATCTTGCAGGAATGCTTCGCTGCAATGCGCCCGCAACCCCTTGCCGAGTACGGTGGTGACATCCTCATGCAATAAACCGGCATCAAGCAATTCGCGGATGACAAAACCGGTACCGCCGGCCGCGTGGAAATGATTGACGTCGGCGTCACCGTTCGGATAAATCCGCGTGAGCAGCGGTATGGCCGTAGAGAGCGCGGCAAAATCATTCCAGTCGATGACAATCCCGGCGGCCTTGGCAATGGCCACCAGATGCAGTGTGTGATTGGTCGAACCGCCGGTGGCGAGCAAGGCGATGATCGCATTGACGATGGATTTTTCATCGACCAGCCGACCGACCGGCGTGTACCCGGGCGTGTGCGTGGCGATCTTGACTGCGCGTGTAGCGGCGGCGGCCGTCAGCGCATCGCGCAACGGCGTGCCTGGCGTGATGAAAGCAGCACCCGGCAAGTGCAGGCCCATCACTTCCATCAACATCTGATTGCTGTTGGCGGTGCCGTAGAACGTGCAGGTGCCGGCGCCGTGATACGACTGCGATTCGGCTTCGAGCAATTCGGCGCGGCCGATTTTGCCCTGTGCGTAAAGCTGGCGCACGCGGGCTTTTTCGGAGTTGGACATGCCGCTGGTCATCGGTCCGGCCGGAATGAACACCGCAGGCAAGTGACCGAAATGCAGCGCGCCAATCAGCAGGCCCGGCACGATCTTGTCGCACACACCGAGGTACACGGCCGCATCGAACATGTTGTGCGACAGCGCAATGGCCGTCCCCATCGCAATCGTATCGCGTGAAAACAGCGACAGCTCCATACCGGGCTGGCCTTGCGTGACGCCGTCGCACATGGCCGGCACACCGCCGGCAAATTGGGCAACGCCGCCAGCCTTGCGCGCAGCGTCCTTGATCAGTTGCGGAAACCGCTCGAACGGCTGATGCGCCGACAGCATGTCGTTGTAGGCAGAAATGATCGCCACCGACGGCAAGCGTGCCTGCCGCAACGCCAGCTTGTCATTGGCCGGGAAGGCGGCAAAGCCGTGCGCCAGGTTGGTACAGGACAGCGCATTACGTTGCACGCCCTGCTGCAAGGCCGCTTCCATGCGGGCCAGATAAGCGCCGCGTGAAGGACGGCTACGCTCGATAATGCGATCGGTGACGGAAGTCAGAACGGGATGCAATGTCATGGAAACTCCTTGCGTGAAGACTAAATAGGTAATTTTACTACAAAATATTTAGTGAATAAAGCGCCACCGGAAAAAGAAATAACAAGCTATAAAATACTAATTTATCGCATATTTCCTTCTCGCAACAACTCGACGATCACCGCGACAGACGCTGCCGGCAAACAAATCTTTCCTTTTTTTGTAGTGAAATTACCTTGCTTTGAGGTATAGTCGTTGGCAACTATCCTACTTCAAAGGACTCCCGTCATGGCTGAAACATCGCTAAACGACAGCCCGGCTTTTCATCTTTTACAAGCGCGATATGCGGAAACACGTGCGATTACGATGCGCGCACAGTTTGCCAGCGAACCGGACCGGTTCCAGCAGTTCTCGATGCATGCCGCCGGCCTGACACTGGATTACTCGAAGAACCGCATCGACACCACCACCCTGAACTTGCTGCTCGACCTGGCGCGCGAGCGCGACGTCGAAACACAGCGCACCAAGCTGTTCGCCGGCGAAAAAATTAACACCACCGAACAGCGCGCGGTGCTGCACACCGCCTTGCGGGCACCGGCTGGCCACTCGTTATGGCTTGATGACCAGAATGTCGGCGCCGATGTACAGGCGGTGCTGATGCGTATGCAGGCTTTCAGCGAACAAGTGCGTTCGGGCGACTGGACCGGCCACGATGGTCGCGCGATCACCGACATTGTCAACATCGGCATCGGTGGCTCCTACCTCGGACCGAAGATGGTCTGTCAGGCGCTGCGCTCTTTTGCCCATCCGCGACTGACCTGCCATTTTGTCTCGAACGTCGATGGCCACGATCTTGCTGCGGTACTGGCGCGTATCGATCCGGCCACGACCTTATTCATCATTGCCTCGAAAACTTTTACCACCGCCGAAACCATGATGAATGCGCATTCGGCGCGCACCTGGTTTCTGCAAAGCGGCAGCACCGGCGATCTGGCAAAACACTTTGTTGCGGTATCGACCAATCTCGCCGGCGTGACCGCCTTCGGTATCGATCCGACCAACATGTTTCCGTTCTGGGACTGGGTCGGCGGACGCTATTCGATCTGGTCGGCAATCGGACTGTCGGTGGTGCTACTGGTCGGCTTCACGCACTTCCGGGCTTTTCTGGAGGGCGCTCACCAGATGGATCGCCATTTTCAGGAAGCGCCACTGGAACGCAACATGCCGGTACTGCTGGCCATGCTCGGGGTGTGGTACCGCAATCTCCATGGCAGCAGTTCGGTCTCGATTGCACCCTACCATCAGGATCTGAGTCTGTTCTCCGGCTACTTGCAACAGCTTGATATGGAGAGCAACGGCAAACGCGTCAGTGCCGCCGGCGAACTGTTGACGACCGCCAGCGGCCCGGTCATCTGGGGCGACACCGGCACCAATGGCCAGCACGCGTATTTCCAGTTGCTGCACCAGGGTAGCGACCTGATTCCGATCGATTTCATTGCGACGCTCAGTGCCAGCCACACGCTGCCCGGACATCACGCGGCATTGCTGGCAAACTGTTTCGCGCAAGCCGAGGCCTTCATGCGCGGCAAGACTGCCGGCGAAGTACGGACCGACCTGACAGCGCAGGGCCTCGACCCCGTTGCCGTCGAAGCGCTGGTACCACACAAGACCTTTCCCGGCGACCGTCCTTCCAACATGTTGCTGATGGAGGCACTGACGCCAGCCACGCTGGGTGCACTCATTGCACTCTACGAGCACAAGGTGTTCGTGCAGGGCGTAATCTGGGGCATCAACAGTTTCGACCAGTGGGGCGTCGAACTGGGCAAGGTGCTCGCGAAGAATATCGAACAGGAACTGACCGGCGTCGCGCAACCGGAACAACATGACTGCTCGACGAACGCCCTGATCGCCATGAGCAGAGCGGCCTTCTCAAGTAAATGATGCACAATGACATCGCACCCGATTAACTTGCACACAATTCAATGAAACCCATGGCAATAGCTGATTTCGATCTCGTATTATTTGGCGGCAGCGGTGACCTGTCGATGCGCAAACTGTTGCCGGCGATGTATGCCCGCGACCGCGCCAAAGACTTTCCCGATACCGCGCGCATCATTTGTGTTGGCAGACATGACTTGAGCTCGGCCGATTTTCTCGCCTCGGTCGAGTCCGGCGCAAAGCCACATATTCCTGCAGACAATCTGGATACCGAGGTCTGGCAGCGTTTTTGTCAGCGTATCCAGTATGTTGCCGTCGATGCCGACAAACCCGGAAGTTATTGCAAGCTGGTTGCCGCGTTGCGCGACGATCCGGCATTGGTTCGGGTATTTTATCTGGCGACACCACCGACCCTGTTCGCGACGATTTGCCTGAACCTGGCCGCCTGTGGCGGCGCCACCCCGAATTCGCGCGTGGTGCTCGAAAAGCCGCTGGGTCGCGATCTGGCCAGCGCGCGCCAGATCAATGCCGATGTCGGTAGCGTCTTTGCCGAATCGCAGATTTACCGGATTGACCATTACCTCGGCAAGGAAGCCGTACAGAATTTGCTGGCGCTGCGCTTCGGTAATGTCCTGTTCGAACCGCTCTGGCGGCGTGAGTGGATTTCGGATGTACAGATCACGATCGCCGAAGAACTGGGCGTCGGCAATCGCACCGGCTACTACGATACGTCCGGCGCGTTGCGCGACATGCTGCAAAACCATTTGCTGCAATTGCTTTGTATCGTCGCCATGGAGCCACCGACGACAATCACGCCCGATGCCGTGCGCGACGAAAAACTTAAGGTCTTGCGCTCACTGAAAAAATTCACCACCACCACGCTGACACAGAATGTCGTACGCGGTCAGTACCGCTCCGGTCATGTCAATGGCGTGGCGGTGCCGGGTTATCGCAAGGAGCCCGGTGCCGACCCGGACTCAACAACGGAAACCTTTGTTGCCGTGCGTGCCGAAATCGATACCTGGCGCTGGGCCGGCGTACCTTTTTATTTGCGGACCGGCAAACGCATGGCCGACCAACTGGCCGAAATCGTCGTGCGCTTCAAGTCGATTCCGCATTCCATCTTTGCGCAATCGAGCGGCAGCTTCCAGCCCAATAGCCTCGTGATCCGGCTGCAACCGGACGAAGGGCTGCATCTGAACCTGATGGCCAAGACACCGGGCGACAGCATGCGTCTGAAACCGGTTGATCTCGAACTCGATTTCCGTGAAACCTTCAAGACACCACGCATGGATGCCTACGAACGCCTGCTGCTCGACGTGCTGCGTGGTCAACTGACCTTGTTCATGCGCAGCGACGAGCTCGAAGCTGCCTGGGAATGGGTCGAGCCGATCCTGACCCATTGGGAGCAGGAAGAAAACGAACCGATTCCGTACACCGCGGGTACTTGGGGACCAGCCGCTGCCAGCGCACTGATCGGCCGCGACGGCTTGCAATGGCGCGAAGAAGCGCTGCCGGAAATGTGACGACGATGCTGCTCGATTCGATACGGTCACAGCTTGACGCGCTGTCCAAATCCGAACGCAAGGTCGGGCTGGCCGTACTGCGGGATCCGACGCTCGCCGTATCGGGAAACATCACCGCACTGGCAAGCCAGGCGCAGGTATCGGAACCGACTGTTGTGCGTTTTTGCCGCGCCATCGGCTTCGAAGGCTGGCAGACGTTCAAGCTGAAACTGGCTCAGGCACTAGCCGTCGCTCTGCCCGGTGCGAATGAAAACCTGACGCCTAACGACATGGCGGCTGACCTCGTCGCCAAAATTTGCAGTCGCTCGATCAATGCGCTGCTCGATTTGCGCAATATGCTCGACCCCGGTGCCATCGAACGTGCGCTGGATTTACTGGCCAAGGCCCACAAGATCGAGTTCTACGGACAGGGCTCATCTGGCATCATTGCCACCGACGCGCAGCACAAGTTTTTTCGGGCGGGCGTACCGACTGTCGCGTATTCCGATCCGCATATTCACAGTATCGCGGCGGCGCTACTGAAAAAAGGCGATGTGGTGGTGGCCATTTCGCAGCGCGGCAATAGCGTAGCTCTGTTGCGCAGCGTGCAACTGGCGCGCAAGGCGGGAGCGGACGTGATCGCGTTGTCGCCCAGCGGTACGCCACTGGCAGACTTGGCGACGGTGCTGGTACCAATCGACTTGCATTTTCATACCGACCCTTACACACCGATTTCGGCGCGCCTGGCCCATCTGGTGGTCATCGATATTCTCGCGGTCGGACTCGCTCTGCGGCGCGGACCGGAGTTACGCAAGCAAATGCAAAACGCGCAAAAAGCCCTGCAAAAAATTGACATGCAATTCGATTCATTCCTGCGATCACCGCTGCGTCATGACGAAGAAAGCTAATCCCTTTCATTGTGGCTGAGTCGCGCTCTCGTCGGGTTCGTCAGTTGCACCAGACACGCAACCAAATCGATTCTGGTTGTGGGCGCTGCGCAAGTTGAGAAAATCAACCCACCTTGCGCGCCATTTCAATCAGCCCGGCTAATCGATACGGCCCTTGCTTTGAGCCTGAGTTACTGCCGGAACTAGCAGCACTAGCAGCCGCATCGGCAATTACTTGCCAGGCTCTGGTGGCGGAGATCCCGGCGTGGCTGTTGCACCTGGCGTAGCCGGTGGCATCGACGAACCCGGCATCATCGATGAAGGCAAGTTGCCCGGTGCGCCGGATGCAGGCATGCCGCCGGCACCCGGCTGGTCTATCGTCGGCGAACGGCGGTCGCAACCGCCCAGCAAGGCCGTGCCCAGCACGGCAGCGAACAAGAATGGCAGAGTGGAAGAGGATACGTTCATTGATATTCCCTTAAGGTAAAGACCGCTGAAAATGCGGCCTGTTTTCGACAGGCGGGAAGCCTGTGAACAGCGTAGCGTGATCGCCCATGCTGCCTTTGATTCTGCTCAATCTCCCTAACCTCAACGAGCTTGCATGCTAGCTATCGCCTCCAGCAACAAGGCGGCATCACCGAGCGCCAGCCGCTTCGAGTCTGATAAAGTCTGCCGAAAATGCCGTGCACCGGGCAACCCGGCCATCAACCCGAGCATATGGCGCGTGATGCTGTTGAGCCGCGGTCCGCCTTTCATGGCCTCCGATGGCGTTGGTCCGAGCTGGCGCCGGATATACGGCAACATCGCTTCCAGCACTTGCGCGCGCGTGCGCGGCTGGGCCGGATCATCGTAGTAGCGCGCATCAAAACCCGCCATCAGGTACGGGTTGTGATACGCCTCACGTCCGAGCATGACGCCATCAACGTGCTGCAGATGCAGGTCAATCTCGGCCTCGGTCTTGATGCCGCCGTTGATGATAATTTCGAGATCGGGAAATTCACGCTTGAGCTGATACACCGCGTCGTAACGCAGTGGCGGCACTTCTCGATTTTCTTTCGGGCTCAAGCCTTTCAGGATCGCATTGCGGGCATGGACGATGAAGGTAGTACAGCCGGCCTCAGCCACCGTACCGACGAAGTCGCGCATAAATTCGTACGACTCGTTTTTGTCGATGCCGATCCTGTGCTTGACCGTGACATCGATGGACACTGCATCACGCATCGCCTTGACGCAGTCGGCCACCAGCTGTGGCTCCGACATCAGGCAGGCACCAAAAGCACCTTTTTGAACGCGCTCGGAAGGACAACCGCAATTGAGGTTGATTTCATCGTAGCCCCATTGCTGACCCAACCGTGCGCTATGCGCCAGATCGGCCGGATCGCTGCCGCCAAGTTGCAGCGCGACCGGGTGTTCTTCGTCATTGAAATCGAGGTGGCGCGCGACGTCGCCATGCACCAGTGCGCCGGTCGTCACCATCTCGGTGTAGAGCCAGGTATGGCGGGAAATCTGGCGATGGAACAGGCGACAGTGCCGGTCAGTCCAATCCATCATCGGGGCAGCGGAGATGCGCCGGCTCTTGTACTTGCTTGTTTTCATTTACTTGAATTGGATTGTGAGAGGAATTTTTTTGGGGTGCCAACGATGTGAACCGAAGCGAAACCAAAATCGATGAGCACAGATACCAACATGTGCGACCGATTGCAAGTACTTCCAGAGCGACGATGACAATATGCCGGACGATCATGCACCACATTGTCGAGAATCTGCAGCACGTCACCACGCGTCGTCGCTGCAGGGACGGTGCCGGTCAGCTGGAAAACCGATCGCCTTGGTAACAGCAACGACGTCAATTTCGATCATCAAGATACAAAGGAAAAAGACATCATGAGCGAACATCCTGCCGGTTTGACACTGGTACCGGAAGGTTATGCCGACTGGCTGACCGAACTGAAAAGCCGTATCCATGGCGCGCAACAGCGCGCCACCCTTGCGGTCAACCGGGAACTGGTGCTGCTTTACTGGCAAATCGGACACGATATTCTGACGCGACAAGCGGCACAGGGATGGGGGGCCAAAGTCATCGAACGACTGGCGCTGGATTTGCGTGCGGCCTTTCCGGAAATGAAAGGGTTTTCTCCACGCAACCTCAAATACATGCGTGCTTTTGCGGAAGCTTGGCCGGATGTTCAATTTGTGCAAGCGGTGCTTGCACAATTACCTTGGTATCACCAAATAGCGCTGCTTGACAAACTACCCGGCCCGGAAAAACGTCGCTGGTACGCTGCAAAAGCCATCGAACACAACTGGTCGCGCAATATCCTGGTCATGCAAATCGACGCCCGACTGCTGGAACGCACAGGAGCTGCCGTCACAAACTTCAGTACCAGCCTGCCCAAGCCCCAGTCCGATCTCGCCCGTGAGTCGCTGAAAGACCCGTACCGTTTTGACTTTCTGGGGCTGACCGAGAAGGCCCACGAACGCGAAGTCGAAATCGCCCTGATCAAACACGTCACCGACTTTTTGCTGGAACTGGGGGCAGGCTTTGCCTTCGTCGGCCGACAGGTGCTACTGGATGTGGGCGGTGACGAATTCTTCATCGACCTGCTGTTCTACCATCTGAAGTTACGTTGCTACGTGGTGATCGAAATCAAAGGCGGCAAGTTCAAGCCAGAGCATCTTGGCCAGCTCAGTTTTTATCTCACTGCCGTCGATGCCCAGGTCAAGCATCCGCAAGACGGCCCGACGATTGACCTGTTGCTATGCACTAGCAAGAACAAGGTGGTGGCTGAATACGCGCTGCGCAACAACGCCCAACCGCTCGGCGTCGCTGAATACAAGCTGCTCGAATCCTTGCCTGCAGAATTACAAACCAGCTTGCCCAGCATCGAACAGATTGAGCGCGAACTTGGAGGCCGCGACACCGCACCATGAGCCGTGAGCCATGTGGAATCCAAAATACGCCTCCGCCTGCCGGCAAACAGGATTACCATCAATGACTTACCTCATTACCCACGGACCTGCTGCCATGCTCAATACCGACCATTTCTGGATGCCGTTTACCGCCAATCGCCAGTTCAAATCCAAACCGCGCATGATGGTCTCGGCGTCCGGCATGCATTACACGACGGATGACGGCCGCCAGATTCTTGATGGTACCGCCGGGCTGTGGTGCAGCAATGCAGGTCACTGCCATCCAAAGATCACCGAAGCCATCCGCCGCCAGGCCGGCGAAATGGACTTCGCACCGGTGTTTCAGATGGGCCATCCGAAAGCCTTCGAGGCAGCCACTGCACTGGTGTCGCTGGCACCTGAAGGACTGAACCGCGTCTTCTTTTGCAATGACGGCTCGGAAGCCGTCGACTCGGCGCTGAAGATCGCGCTGGCCTACCACCGTGTAAGGGGCGATGGCATGCGCCACCGGCTCATCGGGCGTGAGCGCGGCTATCACGGCGTCGGTTTCGGCGGCATTTCGGTTGGCGGGATTGCCGGCAATCGCAAGCATTTTGGTCCGGGCTTACCAGCGGTCGATCACCTGCGTCATCCGCTCGACATCGGCAAGAATGCCTTTTCAAAAGGTCTGCCGGAACACGGCGCAGAAATGGCCGACGAACTCGAACAGCGCTTGCTGGCACTGCATGATCCAGCCACAATCGCCGCCGTTATCATCGAACCGCTACAAGGTTCGACCGGCGTCATCCTGCCGCCCAAAGGCTATCTGCAAAAGATCCGTTCAATCTGCGACAAGCACGGCATCCTGCTCATTTTTGACGAAGTCATCACCGGTTTCGGCCGGCTTGGCACACCGTTTGGCGCCGACTATTTCGGCGTGGTACCGGACATGATCGTGTGTGCGAAGGGGCTGACCAATGCCACCGTTCCGATGGGTGCGGTCATTGTGCGCCAGGATATCCATGACACGTTCATGAGCATGGCGGCAGAAAATGCCATTGAGTTTTATCACGGCTACACCTATACCGGCCATCCGCTGGCGGCGGCAGCGGCAGTTGCCACGATCGACGTGTATAAATCCGAACATCTGTTTGAACGAGCTGCCGCAATGGCACCGTATTTTGAACAAGCCGCACACAGTCTGAAAGGTTTGCCGTACGTCAAAGACATCCGTAATCTGGGACTGGTCTGCGGCATCGAACTCGATGGCGTAGCCGGCAAACCGGGAATGCGCGCATTCGATGTTTTTCTGAAGGCGTTCTGGGAAAAAGGCGTGCTGGTCCGCACCACCGGCGACATCATTGCGTTGTCGCCGCCGCTCATTATCGACAAGCCGCAAATCGATCAGTTATTCAGTGCCATTGGCGCAATCCTGAAAACTCAAAAGACCGTACCCGATGTTGAGGAAGCAATGGTCTGATTTCAACGCATCCGGAGCCATGACGTTAGCCGCCGCCAATACCGTCGGCAGACAGCACCCACCGGCGTTGCAATATCTCTGAAACAAAAAAACCCGCCGGGTTCTTACTGCCATCAACGGCAGTAAGAACCCTGCGGGTTCGTTGCAGTGAATCGGGCCAGGCCCGATTCAGTCAGCATATATTACGCGTCGCGCGAGGCTTTCTTGCGATCAGCTTCTTTCAGATAGCGCTTACGCAGGCGAATGCTTTTTGGCGTGATTTCGACCAGTTCGTCGTCATCGATAAATTCGACAGCGTACTCAAGCGACATCTGGATAGGCGGCACCAGACGAACCGCTTCGTCGGTACCCGACGAACGCACGTTGGTCAATTGCTTGCCCTTGATCGGGTTGACGACCAGATCGTTGTCACGTGAGTGAATGCCGATGATCATGCCTTCGTACACCGGGTCGTTGTGAACCACGAACATACGACCGCGATCCTGCAGTTTCCAGAGTGCGTAAGCAACTGCCGCGCCGTCGTCTTGCGAGACCAGCACGCCATTACGACGCGAAGCCATCTCGCCACGGGTGTTGTCGACTGCAGCGTATTCATCAAAAATATGGCTCATCAAGCCGGTACCGCGGGTCAGGGTCATGAACTCGCCCTGGAAACCGATCAAGCCACGGGCCGGAATACGGTACTCAAGACGCACGCGACCTTTACCATCGGATTCCATGTTTTGCAGATCGCCACGACGACGACCCAGCTCTTCCATGACGCCGCCCTGGTTGACTTCTTCAACGTCAACCGACAGCAACTCAAATGGCTCATGACGAACACCGTCAACCATTTTGAACACGACGCGCGGACGGGAAACTGCCAGCTCGAAGCCTTCGCGACGCATGTTTTCAATCAGAATGGTCAGGTGCAATTCGCCACGACCGGAGACCTCAAAAATGGTGTCATCATCAGTCGGCGCAACGCGCAATGCAACGTTGGCTTTCAGTTCGCGGTCAAGACGCTCGCGTAACTGACGGCTGGTGACGAACTTGCCTTCACGCCCGGCCAGTGGCGAGTTGTTCACCATGAAGTTCATGGTCAGCGTCGGCTCATCAACGGTCAGCATTGGCAGCGCATCCGGCACTTCCGGTGAGCACACCGTTGTACCAATGCCGAGTTCTTCGATACCGTTAATCAGGACGATGTCACCGGCAACGGCTTCTTCGACCAGCACGCGATCGAGACCCTTGAAGTTCAGAACCTGATTGATGCGGGCTTTGCGAGGCACGCCGTCCGGGCCGTCCATGATGATGACGTCTTGCAGACCACGCACGCGGCCACGGGTGATACGGCCAATGCCGATCTTGCCGACGTACGACGAATAATCGAGGGAAGAAATTTGCAACTGCAGCGGACCGTCCTGGTCATCTTCGCGCGCTGGCACGTGGCGCAGAATGGCATCGAACAACGGCTTCATGTCGCCTTCGCGGGCGGTTGACTCGAGGCTTGAATAGCCATTGAGTGCCGAAGCGAACACGACCGGGAAATCAAGTTGCTCTTCAGTAGCGCCGAGCTTGTCGAACAGTTCAAACGTGGCGTTGATGGCCCATTCAGGACGTGCACCTGGACGATCAATTTTGTTGACCACGACAATCGGCTTTAAGCCCAATGCCAGCGCCTTGCGGGTCACGAAGCGCGTTTGCGGCATCGGACCTTCTTGTGCATCCACCAGCAGCAGCACGCTGTCGACCATCGACAGAACGCGCTCGACTTCGCCGCCGAAGTCGGCGTGGCCAGGCGTGTCGACGATATTGATGTGGGTGCCTTCATACTCTACGGCGCAATTTTTCGACAGAATCGTGATACCACGTTCTTTTTCGAGGTCATTGGAGTCCATCACGCGTGCATCGACTTGCTGGTTATCGCGGAAGGTACCCGACTGACGCAGCAACTTGTCAACGAGGGTGGTTTTGCCATGGTCAACGTGAGCGATGATGGCGATGTTACGGATGGCGCGTTTTGTATTTGACATGATCTTTTCGGGCTGAAT
>JBLHMB010000074.1:0-15610 GCA_047621665.1 Bradyrhizobium sp.
GGTATGCAAAAATTCCAGCGACTGGCCATCGGCCGTCACCCGCACGCTATTGGGCAACGCCAGCCGCACATCGCGGCTTATGCGCAGCAGCGCCGTATCCAGCGTATCGGTGACCGCCGCGCGTCGCGATACGTCAAAATAACTTTGTATCGGAGTGCGCATGAAAATCGCTACCACGGCGGCCACGATGGCCGTGATCGTCAGCACGACGATCGCTTCGATCAGGGTGAATCCGCGTTGACGTGGTTGCCGACACTGCTGGTAGCCCGTATGCATCATCGATCACCATTGGGTGCATACCGGGTACGCAGTCCTTCAACGATCACCGTGTTCTGATCCGGGCTGGTGACCGTCACGCTGATCAGTAGCGCCGCAGCTGCCGGGATAGCCGCCGAAGTGCCGCTTGCCGCAAGTGCCGTCTCGGCCACAGCAATGCTGGCGGCGTAGCCGGGCAGACCGACGGGCGTATTGGTGATGTCGCGAATACCGCCGGTGGCATCGTTCATCACAAAGCCGTTGTAATCGCTGACCCGGTTAAATGGCGCACTGGCGCTGTAACGGGTTTTCGCGACGGCCGCGAGAGTACACGCCGCAACCGAGGTCGCTGTCGCGGCGGCCGGATCGGCAGGATCGCAATAGAGAAAGGATTGCAATTGCACTTCGGCCAGCAGGGAGTCCGCCAGCGCCAGTGCCTGCTTGCGCATCAAGGGATCGGCGCTGGCACGGGTCGTCAGACTAATGACCGACAGGATGCCGGCCAGGCCGATACCGACAATGACCAGAAACAGGATGAGTTCAACCAACGTGATACCGCGCTGGTGGTGGCGCGCTGTCGGCGCATCGGACTGATTAGTGGACATAACCGGTTTCGGCTTCAACGGTGATGCCGTCGGCAACGCCGCTGACCAGAATGGTGTGGCGCGTGTTCGGGCTCGGCCGGCCCAGCGCATCGAAATAAAAGGGCGTCGGCACCACGGCAAACAGTACGCCGGAAGGTGCCGCTATCGCATAATCGGGCGCGCCGTCCGGCGACGCCAGCGCGTCGCCGGGACAGGCTGGCGGCGTGCTTTGCGTCTGGGTGAGCACAATCCGGTCGATTGCATAATCGACGCAGACGATGCGATGCTGGGCGATCGCGGTCTTTTGCGCATAGCGCAGCGAGGCTTGTACCTGATCCGAAAACCCGCGCGCCGACAGGATGCGGCTATCCATCATTCTGGGTCCGACAGCAACCGCCAGAATCCCGGTGATGACGAGCACCAGGATCAATTCCAGCAACGTGAAGCCACTGGAATGACCGGTGCGCATCAAATAGCCGGACATCCACTTGGTCGTCTTGTCAGCAACCGGTCGAATCGAGTACGTAGGTAGGGCCGGTTGCCGGAATCGCGTACGTGATGAGACAGGTAGTCAGTGTGGTTGCGTTCGCATGACCGATGGTCGTTGCCGCCACCGTGAAATCCGACGACGGTGACAAGTCCATGACCGACGCCAGGGCGGTTGCCGACGAGGCATAACCATAGGCGGTTGTTACGGCTACGCCATTGATCGTGACCGAGCCAGTCACGCCGAGCTGGTTGTTGGACGCTGCCTTGGCATACACCATCGTGTTGGCGGCACGCATCGAACCTTGCACTGCCTTCATCACGCCGACACGGGCATCCGAACCGAGGTCGACAAATTTTGGCAAGGCGACGGCCGCCAGGATGCCCAGAATCACGACGACCATGACCAGTTCGATCAAAGTAAAACCGGATTGCTGGTGTTGCTGCTGGCGTGGCTGGTTCATTTTGTTTCCAATGTTGTAAAGGTAAATCGTGGGATTACCGTTCACCGCATGGTCTCGACAAGACTGCGTTGAACGTAAAAAAGTTTGCTACTTCTAAGAAAGTGACGTCCCTGTTATCGGGAAATTGATCAACTGACTTGTCAGGATCTCGACAAGTAAACATCGCAATTACTTTCCTCGCGTTATGGTATAACATTCCACGAATTAATTAATTAATTTGTTTTATTTTAGTATGTTCGGTTATGAAACCATAAATTAAACGCTTAAATATCAAATAAACATATATTTATATTAAATACATATTTCATTATCAGTGCATCGGTATAACTTAGACTTGCGTGAAATAAAGGTTTATCTGCCAGCTTGACTGCCCGTGCAAGCAAACGACCCCGGCAGAATTTTGTTGAACAATCCTGTGACGCTGTGACGAGAACCCACCACCATGTACCAGCTTGAAAAAATTCGATTGGGCGAAATCCTGACCAAACAGAACCTGCTCACCAGTGAGCAGTTGAAGTTGTCACTCGATGAACAACAACTGACCGGCGTCAAGCTCGGTCGCATCCTGATCAACCGCGGTTTTGTGACCGAGGAAATCCTGTCCGGTGCGCTGGCACGATAACTCAATATTCCGCATATCCGGCTCAAGCGTTACAACATCAAACCGCTAACCGTGTTCCGCCTGCCGGAGATGCAGGCCCGTCGATTTCGGGCGATTGCCCTGGAAGAGCACGAGGGCACGCTACTGATCGGCATGGCCAACCCGACCGATCTGTTCGCCTACGACGAAATCAAGCGCTTCCTCAAATGCGAGATCAAACTGGCGGTCGTCGATGAGAGCGAACTGCTGAGCACCATCGACAGCCTGTATCGCCGCACCGACGAAATCTCGGGACTGGCGCGCGAGCTCGAGCAGGAACTGACTGACAACGCCGTCGATTTCAGTAAATTGAGCGTGTTACCAGGCACCGAAGATGCGCCGGTGGTGAAGTTGCTGCAGTCCGTCTTCAACGATGCGGCTCAGGTCGGCGCTTCCGATATTCATATCGAACCGCAGGAACGTGGCGTGTTTATCCGCTTCCGGATCGATGGCATCCTGCATTTGCAAACCAAGGCCGACATCAAGATTGCCGCCTCGCTGGCCTTGCGCCTGAAGCTCGTGGCCAACCTCGACATCGCTGAAAAGCGCCTGCCACAGGATGGCCGCTTCACGATTCAGGTCAAACAAAAACAGATCGATATCCGCCTCTCGAGCATGCCGACCCAATACGGCGAATCGATCGTGATGCGCCTGTTGCACCAGCATGGCGGAGTCCTGAGTCTGGACAAGATCGGCATGCCGGCGGCGATTCTGGATCGCTTTCGCGCCATCATGCAGCGGCCCAACGGACTGCTGCTGGTCACCGGCCCGACCGGCAGCGGCAAGACCACCACGCTGTATGCCGCACTTACCGAGTTGAATACCACCGAAAAAAAGCTGATTACGGTCGAAGATCCGGTCGAGTACCGCTTGTCCGGCGTCAATCAGGTACAGGTCAACGACAAGATTGATCTCGACTTTGCCCGGGTCTTGCGGGCGGCATTGCGCCAGGACCCCGACGTCGTGCTGGTAGGTGAAATGCGCGATCAGGAAACCGCCCAGATTGGCATGCGCGCGGCAATGACCGGGCATCTGGTGTTATCGACCCTGCATACCAACAATGCGATCAATACACCGATGCGCCTACTTGATATGGGTGTTCCTGAATACATGGTCGCCAGCTCGCTGCAAGCCGTGGTGGCCCAGCGACTGGTACGGTTGATTTGCGAAAACTGTACCGAAACCGTCGAGCTGCATGCCAGCGAACGCATCTGGCTTGAGCAGGAACTGGGCAACCAGGTCGATGCCCACCGCTACGTCAAGGGGCGCGGCTGTCCGCATTGCAATGGCACCGGCTTTCATGGTCGCATCGGCGTTTATGAAATGCTTGACATGACACCGGATGTCATCGCCGCCACTTTCCGCGCCGACCCGGGCGAATTCAAGCGTACGGCACAACGACAAATGGCCGGCGCCACACTGCGCCGCCATGCGGTCAGCCTGGTCGTCGAGGGCAAGACCACGGTAGGCGAAGCCATACGCATCAGTAACCAGCTCGACGAATGACGCCGCGTTCGTTTGATTACAAAGCACGGGATGCGCGTGGCCAGCGCAGCAGTGGCGTCATGGACGGAATCGATGCCAACGCTGTCGCCAGCCAGCTGGTCAGTGCCGGCCTGATTCCGGTCAGCATTACCCTGTCCGCGCGCAACCGGAGTGACGAAGCCTCCGGCTGGTGGGCACGCCTGATTGCTGAAAAAGTGAGCGACCTCGATATTCAGCTGTTCAGCCGGCAGCTCTATACCTTGCTCAAGGCCGGCGTTCCGATACTGCGCAGCCTGACCAGCTTGCAAGAGTCAGCGATCAACAAAACCTTCAGTAAAGTCTTGCAAGATATCCGCCACTCGCTCGATGGCGGGCGCGAACTATCGGCCGCCATGCAGCGCCATCCGCTGCTGTTTTCCGGTTTTTATCTGAGCATGGTGCGGGTCGGTGAAATGACAGGACGGCTCGAAGAGGTTTTTTTACGCCTTTATACCCATCTGGAATTTGAACGGGACATGCGCCAGCGGATGCAAACAGCGCTGCGCTATCCGTCGTTCGTGGGGCTGGCCATGGCGCTGGCGCTCGTCGTCATCAACTTGTTCGTCATTCCGGTGTTTGCGAGAGTCTATGCCGGCTTCAATGCCGAACTGCCGCTGATGACACGCATCCTGATCGGACTGTCACGCTTCACGGTCGATTACTGGCTGCTGATTCTGGCCACCATGATCGCTGCGGTATTCGCACTGAGGGTGTATTTTTCGACCCTGCGCGGTCGCTATCAGTGGGACAAGTACACACTGCGCTTGCCCGTGATCGGCAAGATTCTGCTCAAGGGCACGCTGGCCCGCTTTGCCCGCAGCCTGGCACTGTCCAACCAGAGCGGCGTGCCCATCGTGCAAGGGCTGGGCGTGGTCGCGCAGACGGTCGACAACAGTTATATCGCCGCCAGCATCGACCGGATGCGCGAAGGCGTGGAGCGCGGTGACAGCATTTTTCGCTCGGCAACGGCGACCGGTGTGTTCACGCCGGTGGTACTGCAGATCATTGCCATCGGTGAAGAAACCGGCGAACTCGACGAGCTGCTCAATGAAATTGCCGGCATGTATGAGCGCGACCTGCAATACGAGCTCAAAACACTGTCGTCGCAAATCGAGCCTATCCTGATCGTCGCCCTGGGCGGCATGGTGCTGATACTGGCACTCGGGATTTTTCTGCCGATCTGGGATCTGAGCCGGGTTGCACTGAAAAAATAGCCCGTGGCACCGGTTCAGTACAGTTCGCGCAGATAAATGATCGGTCCTGCCTTGGTGGCGCCTGCGCGCAAGCGCGCCATCGTCGAGGGCAACCAGGCCGCCGAGGTGATGCGCAGGTCGACACTGCCGGTATTGCCGGGGCCGGTTGCGGCAAGCGTCAGGCTGGTCGCGCCGCTGTTCAGGACAAACGACAACGGCGTGGCGACCAACCCTACCGCCGCCTTGCAGGTTGTTCCAGATCGCAACGTCCCGCTGCAATTGTCCAGTTTGACGTCACTGCGCGCAAAACTGCTGGCGTTATCGGTCGCGCTGCTGGCGAAATGGCGACCGTCCCAGTATTGCGCCAGGACTTTGACCGGCAAGGTCAGCAACTCGGAACCGAAATTATTCATCAGCAGCAAGCGGCCACTGACGACCATCACGCCGCCTTCGACCGAACCGGTGCCGATCGCCGAACTCACTCCATCGCTATCGAGCGCACGTACAGTCATGGCCGTCGGCGCTGACAAGCTCGCCGTGGCCGGATTGGCCGCAGAAAAGCCGGCAGGAAAGCATACGCCTGAGCGGACAGGTCCGCCATCCCGAACGAAAATTGCGACGCCAGCAGCGCCGTCTGGCGCAAGACTCCCGCCGCCGGTGCCGAGGGCGGATTTTGCAGCAGGATGCTGCCGGCGCCATCCCAGGCCGACAAGGTCACGGCGCGGGCCAGCCCATCGCGGTAATTCGTGACGGTGCTGCCGGCCAGGCTGCGCGCCAGCACCGACAGGCCAAATGGCTGGCTGGCATACACGAATCCCGCCGCCGGACAGGACAGTCCTGCAGGGCATGGCATCGGCACGCCGGCATTGACGATGGTAGCGAAATGGTCAGGGATGAACCGCCCGACCTGCTCGCTGGTACCCGTCACCGGCAAGTTGTCGGTGGCACCGCGACCGCCCAGATAGCCCTGCGTGTTGGCCAGACTGGCGCTCAGCGTGATGATGCCGGCTTCGGCCCAGGTCAAATTGGTCGCTGTGGCGACACCGGCGCTGAATCGGCCGGGACCACCACCCAGCGGCGGTAATGCGCCACCTGCCGGAATCGCCAGGTTGGGCGCCAACAGAATCATTTCCGGCACTATTTCCTGACCAAAACCCGGGGTCGGATTGCCAATCCGGTTGACCGCCGTCAAGGTCGCTGAAAATGCATTACCGGCTTTCAGGAACACCGCACCATCCGCGCTACCCGCTGCCGGATTATTCAGCGCCGGCGTCGCCGTCTGGTGAATCTGACTGAACACGATGCCTGCCGGTGCCGCCACAAACGAACCCGAGCCAGAGATCACCACGCTACCAACGCTCACACTGGCATCCAGCCTGACCTGCCCAACATCGGCGTACAGCAATGACGTGCGTCCGACCCCGGCCGCATCAAAAATCACCGCCACTTCGGCACCGCCGGACGAACAGGGCGAACCGGCATTGGCAGATAGCGCGGTGTTGCCATCGAGTCTGACCGGTACGACTCCGCTGGCCGGATTGAGATATACGCAATCGAACCGGATACGTGCCGCCAGACCGGCCAGGGCAGGAATGCAACCCGGACTATTATCGGATTTTTTGACGGTGGTGATGCCGACGGTCTGGCTGGTTTCTGCCACATGATCCGGAATCGTCAACCGGAATCCCACATCGACAGCATTGAGCGTGCAGTTGCCATTCCCCTGCACAGGGGTGGGCGGTCCACCGTTGTCGGGCACATCCAATCCGCCACTAAAGCCGTTACTGCCCGCTCCGCTGGTACCAGCACATGTCGTCGCATTAACTACATTCTTGATCATCGTGACTGCGGCCGCATACGCCAACACCCGCCCGCATTCGATCGTTGCGTCACTATTCATTGTCACGCTAGCGGTCGCCATGACGTTGCCGGCAAAGACGGTACCGGTACCGATCGTTGCCGAACTGCCGACCACCCAATAAATACCGGCGCCCGCACCCGTATTGACCACTTTGACCACGGCGCCAGCCGATGTAATGAGCGTACTTGGCATCTGAAAAACCCAGTAAGCATTGGGGTTACCGCCGCCGTCCAGCGTCAGCACTTGCGACAGATTGCTGGCCAGCGCGGCGACGGTGTACACGCCAGGCGCCAGCGTCAAGCCATTGAGGTTACCGGCTATCGCCGTGCCGCTACCCAGCTTCGCCAGATTGAGCATTGCGGTGCCCAGTTGCGCATGCGCTGCGGCCGCAACGGGGCCGCCTGGATAGATCGTGCCGCTGTACGTGCCTGGTCCGAAGCCGGTAATTGCCGTACCCGGACTGACGCCAAGGTTGCCTGCCAGTGCTGTGAGTCCGGTACTGGTCACCGTCGAGGCGCCCAGCACAGAAAAACCGCTCAGCTCGGTACCAAATAGTGGTGCGGCACCGACCGGCGAACCGATCAATAAAAATGAGCAAATCAGGGTAAGTAATTTTTTTATGTTTTCCATTAAAGAAATTTAACAGAAAAACTTAATTTGACTGAGCGATATGCGGCAAGAAGCGCGCTGCATGGCTAGTTGTCTGTACCGCCCGACGCCCCCACCTGCGGTAAAATACGGCCCCGATCCCCCGTGCGCCGCCCGGGCGAACACCTACGAAGACCCTGCCCCATGCTGCGACTGAACGAAATCCAACTTCCTCTCGACCATCCCGAGACCGCCCTGCAAGATGCCGTGCTGGCGCGGCTGGGAATTACAGCCGATGAATTGGTCCGTATCAGTGTGTTCAAACGCAGTTATGACGCACGCAAGAAAAACGCGATCCTGATGATTTATTCGCTGGATGTCGAAGTCACCGATGAACCGGCCGTGCTGCAGCGCGTCGGCGGCAACCGGCTGGTGATGCCGGCACCGGATACCAGCTACCATTTTGTCGCCACCGCGCCGGCCCACTTGCGCTCGCGACCGCTGGTCATCGGCACCGGCCCCTGCGGCTTGTTCGCCGGATTGATCCTGGCGCAAATGGGTTTCAAGCCGATCATCCTCGAACGCGGCAAGTCGGTACGCGAGCGCACCAAGGACACTTTCGGCCTGTGGCGCAAACGCGAACTGCACCCCGAATCGAACGTGCAGTTCGGCGAAGGCGGTGCCGGGACTTTTTCGGATGGCAAGTTGTATAGTCAGATCAAGGATTCCAAGCATTTCGGTCGCAAGGTGCTGATGGAATTCGTCAAGGCTGGCGCGCCACCGGAAATCGTCTTCGTCAGCAAACCCCACATCGGCACTTTCAGGCTGGTCAAGATGGTCGAGGAAATGCGCGCCACCATCGAAGGTCTGGGCGGTGAATTCCGTTTCCAGAGCCGGGTCGACGACTTGCTCATCGAAGATGGACAGATGCGCGGCCTGACTCTGTCGGACGGCACCACGCTGCTCAGCGATCACGTAGTACTGGCCATCGGTCACAGCGCGCGTGACACGTTTGAAATGCTGGATCGCTGTGGCGTATTCATCGAAGCCAAAGCCTTTTCAGTCGGCTTTCGCATCGAGCATCCGCAATCGGTGATCGACCGTAGCCGGCTTGGGCCCAATGCCGGTCACCCGGTGCTGGGCGCGGCCGATTACAAGCTGGTGCATCACGCCAGCAACGGCCGTTCGGTGTACAGCTTTTGCATGTGTCCGGGCGGTACCGTGGTGGCCGCCGCCTCCGAGCCGGGACGCGTCGTCACCAACGGTATGAGCCAGTATTCGCGCAATGAGCGCAATGCCAACAGCGGCATCGTAGTCGGTATTACGCCGGCCGATTATCCGGGCGGACCATTGGCCGGACTGGAATTCCAGCGCCATTGGGAATCGCAAGCCTACGAACTGGGAGGACGTAATTACAGTGCACCCGGCCAGCTGGTTGGTGACTTCATTGCTGATCGGCCATCGGTGGCATTGGGTGCCGTGACCCCGTCCTACACGCCGGGTGTGCAATTGGGTGATCTCAATACTGCGCTGCCGCGCTATGCGATCGACGCAATCCGCGAAGCATTGCCCGAATTCGACAAGCAGATCCACGGCTTCGCGATGCAGGATGCGGTCCTGACCGGCGTCGAGACACGTACCTCGTCACCGATCCGCATCAAACGCAATGAGCATGATTGCCAGAGTATCAATACGGTCGGTTTGTTTCCGGCCGGCGAAGGTGCAGGCTATGCCGGCGGCATTTTGTCAGCAGCGGTCGATGGCATCAAGGTCGCAGAAGCGGTAGCGTTGAGTATGATGGCACGGCAGTAGGCATCGCCAGGATAGCCACACTACGCCAGTGAGATGGGCACAGTGTCATCGTGCCCATACGCAGCAAAAAAGATTACCGTCTGCAGCACGATATTCAACCATCGTGCGAAGACGGATCGATCTAGCCTCCCTTACTGACTTTCATCAATCCAAGCCATCTGAATCGACTCGAGAATTTTCTCACCCGAGCGGTCCGGCTCATCGTCGAAGCCATCGAGCGCACAAACCCACTGATGCAGGTCAGTGAACCGGACAGTCAGCGGATCGATATCAGGGTATTTATCGCACAGCTCTTCGGCGATGCGGATGGTGTCAGTCCATTTCATGGCGCTCTCCCTGATAGTGAATCAACAAGCGAATCAATGATTTTCGCTGACCTGGTTAATCGTGTATTTCGGAATTTCGATGACCAGATCGACGTCGCCAACCAGTGCCTGGCACGACAAGCGCGAATTGGCTTCGAGTCCCCACGCCATGTCTAGCAAGTCTTCTTCTTTCTCGCAAGGTTCACCGAGTGAACGAAAGCCTTCGCGAATCACGATATGGCAAGTGGTGCAAGCGCAGGATTTTTCACAGGCGTGCTCGATGTCGATATCGCTGTCGAGCAGCACGTTGCACAACGATTTGCCTTTCGGCGCATCGATGACGGCACCTTCAGGACACAGGACGGGATGCGGGAGAATGACGATTTGTGCCACGGTAATTACCTCGGAAATAAATAGGATGAGTCAGGAAACCTGGTCCAGCGTCTTGCCGGACAGAGCAACGCGTACGCTGCGATCCATGCGGCGCGCGGCGAATTCGTCGGTGCCTTTTGCGAGCGCATCGACATGGTGTTTGATGACATCAGGATCATCGCCCGCAGTGACGGCACGCACGGCGTCAATCAATTGGCGTACCTCGACCAGTTCGTCCTCGGACAACAAGCCGGCATCGGCAGCCAGCGCTGATTCGGTCGCCAGCACGATGCGCTCGGCATCGACTTGCTGCTCGCGCAAGGCACGCAGTTTCATGTCGATATCGGCCGACTGGAACGAGTCCTGCAACATCCTGGCGACCTGATCGTCAGCCAGGCCGTAGGACGGTTTGACTGCGATCGATGCCTCGACACCTGAGCGTAATTCGCGCGCAGAGACTGACAGCAAGCCGTCGGCATCAACCTGATAGGTGACGCGGATACGCGCAGCACCCGCCGCCATCGGCGGAATTCCGCGCAGTTCGAAGCGCGCCAGCGAGCGACAGTCGCTGACCAGCTCACGTTCACCTTGGACGATATGGACCGCCAATGCGGTTTGACCATCCTTGAAAGTAGTAAATTCTTGCGCACGGGCGCACGGAATCGTCGAGTTGCGCGGAATAACTTTTTCGACCAGTCCGCCCATTGTCTCGATGCCCAACGACAGCGGAATCACATCCAGCAGCAGCCAATCGTCGCCGGACGCCCGGTTACCGGCCAGCAGGTTGGCCTGAATCGCCGCACCGAGAGCAACGACCTTGTCCGGATCGATATTGGCCAGCGGTGTCGACTGAAAAAAATCACCGACGCTCTTGCGCACCTGCGGCATGCGCGTGGCACCACCGACCAGTACCACACCGTCGATATCATCGACAGTCAGGTTGGCATCGCGCAGTGCCTTACGGCTCGGCGTGAGGGTCTTTGCGACGAGGTGCTGAGTCAGACGGACGAACTCGACGGCGCTCAATGTCAGGTGCACTTCTTCGCCGGACTTGAGCGCGGCATCAATGCGCGTCTCGGATTTGGTCGACAACAATTCCTTGGCTTCGCGGGACTTGACCATCAGCAAGCTGGTGTCTTCGACCGACAGCGGTGACAGTTTGGCCTGCTCGATAATCCAGCAAAACAGGCGGTGATCAAAATCGTCGCCGCCCAGTGACGAATCACCACCGGTCGATAGCACTTCGAACACGCCTTTGGTCAGCTTGAGAATCGAAATATCGAAGGTGCCACCGCCAAGGTCATACACGGCAAAGGTGCCTTCGGAGGCATTGTCGAGTCCGTAAGCAATGGCGGCAGCCGTCGGCTCGTTGAGCAAACGCAGCACGTTCAATCCGGCGAGTGTCGCCGCATCCTTGGTCGCCTGCCGCTGCGCATCGTCGAAATATGCCGGCACGGTAATGACGGCACCAACCAATTCATCGCCAAGGGAATCTTCCGCGCGCTGGCGCAAGGTCGCGAGAATCTCTGCAGAGACTTCCACCGGACTCTTGACTCCAGCCACGGTTTTCAACTGAACCATCCCCGGCGAGTCGACAAATTCATAGGGCAAATTTTCTGCGTGAGCAATGTCTTTCAGACCCCGACCCATCAACCGCTTGACCGATGACACCGTATTGCGTGGATCGGTGACTTGCATGGCTTGGGCGGCAAAACCAATGTTTGCGTGACCGTTGGGCAAGTAACGAACGATTGAGGGCAGCAGCGCGCGTCCATCTTCATCCGTCAGCACTTCCGGGATGCTGTTACGTACGGTCGCCACCAGTGAGTTGGTGGTGCCAAGGTCGATGCCGACGGCCAGTCTGTGCTGGTGCGGCGCGGTCGACATGCCGGGTTCGGAAATCTGAAGTAGTGCCATAAAAGTCTTTGGTCGTCCTGTTATTGGTTCAGGCGGAGTGTAAAGGTCGCCGCATCGAGCGTGCCATTATTGCGCCGTTATTCATCAAGCACTTCGTAAGTGTCCGCGATCTCCGCTCGGAATTTATCGAGAAACATCAGTTCGCGCACGGCTTGCGCAGCGGCAGGAAATGCACTGCTATCGAGCAAGCCGGCAATTTTTTCTACCTCCGAGCTCCACGCTTGACGCACTTCGACATTGAGGCGTTCGAGTGCGCCAAGGTCGCGCGCTGCAGTAACTTCGTCAAGCGCTTCGCGCCATTCCATTTGCTGCATCAGGAAAGCCACCGGCATCGCGGTACTGGACTCAACCTGAAGATCGATGCCATTGAGCTCGCACAGATAAGCGGCCCGCTTGAGCGGGTTGCGCAATGTTTGATAAGCCTCGTTGGCACGGGTCGCCCATTGCATGGCAACACGCTTTTCGGCATCGGACCCGTTGACGAACTTGTCAGGATGCACCTGTCCCTGCACGTCGCGATAAGCTTGATCCAGCGCCCCGGTATCGATACCGAATTGCTGCGGCAAATGGAATAACTGGTAATGATTTTGCATGAACACTCAAAACAAAAGCCTGTTGCGTTACAACAGGCTTATTCAAATCGTGCGCGGACAATCATTCATCTGCCCGCGCTACCTCAAATCCGGAAACTTTCGCCGCAACCGCACGCATCCTTGACGTTCGGATTGTAGAACTTGAACCCTTCGTTCAAGCCTTCGCGGCCAAAGTCCAGTTCGGTACCATCGATATACGGCAGGCTCTTCGGATCGACGAATAATTTCACGCCGTGCGATTCGAACATACTGTCTTCCGTGGCACTCTCATCGACGTATTCGAGCTTGTACGCCAACCCTGAACAGCCGGTGGTGCGAACGCCAAAGCGCAATCCGATTCCCTTGCCGCGACGTTCCATGTAGCGGCTGATGTGCTTGGCTGCTTTTTCAGTCAGTGTGATTGCCATGTTTTTTCTCGCAGGTTATTCCGATTCAGACTGCTGCTGCAGTTGCTGCTTCAACGGCATGCCGTGTCTTGTAGTCCAGCACAGCCGCTTTGATCGCATCTTCCGCCAGAATCGAGCAGTGGATCTTCACAGGTGGCAGCGCCAGCTCTTCAGCGATCTGGGTATTCTTGATCGACATCGCTTCGTCGAGCGTCTTGCCCTTGACCCATTCGGTCACCAGCGATGATGACGCAATCGCCGAACCGCAGCCATAGGTCTTGAACTTGGCGTCCTGAATGATGCCATCGGCACCGACCTTGATTTGCAATTTCATGACGTCGCCGCAGGCCGGTGCGCCGACCATACCGGTGCCGATAGTGTCGTCGCCCTTGTCGAATGCGCCAACGTTGCGTGGATTTTCGTAGTGATCCAGGACTTTTTCTGAGTATGCCATTTTAATGCTCCTTGAAATTACGCCGCTTGCGGGTTGTCCCGCAAGCGCTTAGCGAATAGTGATTAGTGATTAGTGTGCTGCCCACTGGATCGAGCTAATGTCGATCCCTTCCTTGTGCATGTCCCACAGCGGCGACAGGTCACGCAACTTGGCGACTTTTTCCTTGATCAGGTTGATCGTGAAATCAATATCCTCATCGGTCGTGAAGCGTCCGAACGTGAAACGGATCGAACTATGCGCCAATTCGTCGCTGCGGCCAAGTGCACGCAACACATACGACGGCTCCAGACTGGCCGAAGTACAGGCCGAGCCGGATGACACGGCAATGTCTTTGATCGCCATGATTAGCGATTCGCCTTCGACGTAGTTGAAGCTGACATTGAGGTTATGCGGCACGCGATGCGCCATGTCACCGTTGATGTAGACCTCTTCCATCGACGACAAGCCTTTTGCAAGACGATCCCGCAACGCTGTGATGCGCGCAATTTCTTCGTCCATTTCTTCACGGGCAATCTTGAATGCCTCGCCCATGCCGACGATCTGGTGCGTTGGCAAGGTACCCGAACGCATACCGCGCTCGTGACCGCCGCCGTGCATTTGCGGCTCGATGCGAATGCGTGGCTTGCGGCGCACATACAAGGCACCGATACCTTTAGGACCGTACGATTTGTGGGCCGTGAAAGTCATCAAGTCGACTTTGGTCTTTTCAAGGTCAATTTTCATCTTGCCGGTGGCTTGCGCAGCGTCGCAGTGAAACACGATGCCTTTTGAGCGGCACAGTTCGCCGATCTCGTCGACTGGCTGAATCACACCGATTTCGTTGTTAACCAACATGACCGAGACCAGAATCGTGTCGGGGCGAATCGCCTCTGCCAACTGCTCGATTGTAATCAGGCCATTGTCTTGCGGTTGCAAGTAAGTCGCTTCGAAACCTTCGCGCTCGAGGTCGCGGACCGTATCAAGAACTGCCTTGTGCTCGGTCTTGACGGTAATGATGTGCTTGCCCTTGGTCTTGTAAAAATGGGCAGCACCTTTAATCGCCAGGTTATTGCTCTCGGTCGCACCCGAAGTCCAGACGATTTCGCGTGGGTCGGCGTTGACCAGCTTGGCCACTTCGGCACGTGCTTCTTCGACTGCTTTTTCTGCTGTCCAGCCGTACATGTGGCTGCGTGATGCGGGGTTGCCGAACTGCTCGCGCAGGTACGGGATCATCTTGTCGGCAACGCGTGGATCAATTGGCGTGGTCGACGAATAATCGAGATAAACCGGGAAGTGCGGTGCCTTCAAGGTGTCAATCAGGCTTTTGCTCAATGGGGCATTCATAGTCTTGCTCTCCAATTAGGAAACAACGTGGGACCGATGTAGTACCACTACGTTTTGTTCAATATTTTTTTGTCGTTGCTGGTCCACCAGATCTTTCAGTGAAACAGAATCGAGGTACTCCACCATCTTTGAATTCAAGGTTGACCACAAATCGTGCGTCATGCAGCGTGTTCCATTTTCAGGAGTCGAGCCACGGCAATTTTCTTTGCCGCCGCACTGTGTCGAATCCAGTGGCTCATCAACTGCAATGATGATGTCGGCCACCGTCACATCTTCGGCACGGCGCGCCAGGTTGTAACCGCCACCTGGACCACGTACTGATTCGACGATGTCGTGACGACGCAGCTTGCCGAATAATTGTTCGAGGTAAGAAAGTGAAATTTCCTGACGCTGGCTAATTCCCGAAAGCGTCACTGGGCCACCACTTTGACGTAGCGCCAGATCTATCATTGCCGTCACCGCGAAGCGGCCTTTAGTAGTCAGTCTCATATTCTTAGTCCCCGAAGTCAGCCGTGCTGGAATTCCCTGAGTAGTTGATCAATTTTGTCGAGTATAACAAGCTTGACCGTTTTCGTCAGGTATCCATTCTAATGGTTCAGTGGAATCGGCGCTGACCACCGCAACAGCTGCATGGGACCGAACAGTTTCTGCATGGAACCATTTTCAATGAACGAAAGATTGTAGGGATGCTCGGCAGCCAAACGCGAAAAACGGTCAATCCCCGGCAAGCCGTCGAGCTGCGCAGCGATCTTGCCCCAGAGCACCAACGTCGGTGGCAACGGGCAATTGGCCAGCGCCCCGAGTATCACTTCCAGAAACGGCGCCCAGGCGCGCGCGTCGCGCGCTGGCGGGA
>JBLHMB010000075.1:0-15349 GCA_047621665.1 Bradyrhizobium sp.
CCCTTCTTTTTGCTTCGCCAAAAAGTAAGTAACCAAGAAAAAGGCGACCGCGAGGCGGCTGCCCTTCGGGTCCCCAAAAGCCGGAGCCAGTCAGGGGGAGGGCCGCAAACTCGCTTCGCTCAGACATGCGTCCCTCTGATCCCCTGCCTGACTCCGACTTTTGGCAGCTGCCTCAATGCGGAACAGGTCAAAGTCAAAACCAACGGCAACCGCAACCGCAACCGCAACCGCAACCGCAACTACAAACCCTCAGCCCTTCCCCTCCCGAAAAATTACTCCTCCCGCAACCACACCTGCGTACGCCCCAGCATCGGCATGCCGATGTAGCCGCGTACGTTGAGTTTCTTGCCTTCGTCGCTGAGCGTCATTTTGCTTTTGTAGACCTTGCCGTTGTTCGGATCAAGAATGGTACCGCCAGTGAACTCGCTACCTTCTGCGCGCATGCCGTTGATGATGGTCATGCCAAGAATCGGTTGGTCTTTGTTGGCACCTTCGCACTTGTCGCAGTTCGGATTTTTGTCATCGGTCGACGGGAAGATTTTTTCGATCTTGCCTTTCAGTTCGCCGTTGTTGTCACTGATGCGGATCAGCGCTTTCGGTTTGCCGTTGCCGTCATCGATGCTTTTCCAGAGTCCGACCGGTGAACTCTGGGCCAGTGCGCCGGTAGCCAGTAACAGTCCGGCGGTCAGTGCCGCCAGGTTTCTTGTGTTGAACATGCATGTCTCCTTGTGTGTGGAAAACTCAGGCTACAGGTAATTTGGCAAACTGTTCACGCAGTTTTTCCAGCGTGCTGATGAAGCCTGCCAGCCGGTCCTGTTCGCCTTGTACCACCGCCGCCGGCGCCCGTGCCACAAAGGCTTCGTTGCCGAGTTTGGCATGGCCTTTGGTGATCTCGCCTTCGAGACGGGTGATCTCCTTGAGCAGACGTTCGCGCTCGGCGGCGACATCGATTTCGACCTTGAGCATCATCCGCGCGTTGCCGACAATCGATACCGGTGCCGGCGACTCCGGTAGCGCATCGACCACTTGCACCTCCAACAGTTTGGCCAGCGCCTGCAGAAACGGCGCGAACGATTGCAGTTGCGCCGCATCTGCACCCGCAGCCGTTTCGAGGATTAGCGGTACCCGCACCGCCGGTGACAACTGCATCTCGCCGCGCAGGTTGCGGCAGGCATCGGTCATGGTCTTGAGTTGCGTCATCCAGGCTTCGGCAGCGTCGTCGATTTTTTCCGGTTCGGCTTCGGGATAGGCCTGCATCATGATCGAATCACCAGTCGCAGTCAGCACCTTGCCCGACAGTGGCGCCACGGTTTGCCACAGTTCTTCGGTGATGAACGGGATGATCGGATGGGCCAGACGCAACGTAGTTTCGAGCACCTTCAACAGCGTGCGACGGGTGCCGCGCTGTTGCGCGTCGTTGCCATGCTGGATCTGCACCTTGGCCAGTTCGAGGTACCAGTCGCAGTACTCGTCCCAGATGAACTTATAGATTGACGACGCAATATTATCGAAGCGGTAGTCGGCAAACCCCTTGGCGACATCGGCTTCGGTGCGCTGCAGTTGCGACACGATCCAGCGATCCGCCTGCGAGAATTCCAGATAGCCTGCCTCGTCGCGTTCCTCGACACCACAATCCTTGTCGACCGTATTCATCAGCACGAAGCGCGTGGCATTCCACAGCTTGTTGCCGAAGTTGCGATAGCCTTCGCAGCGTGCCAGATCAAAGTTGATGTTGCGACCGAGCGAGGCATAACTGGCCATCGTGAAGCGCAGTGCATCGGTACCAAAGGCAGGGATGCCGTCGGGGAATTCCTTGCGGGTAGCTTTTTCGATCTTGGTCGCATCGCGCGGATTCATCAGGCCAGTGGTGCGCTTGGCGACCAGCGCATCGAGGTCAATACCATCGATCAGGTCGATAGGGTCCAGCGTATTGCCCTTCGACTTGGACATTTTCTGGCCGCTGCCATCGCGTACCAGACCATGCACGTAGACGGTATCGAACGGCACCTTGCCGGTGAAGTGGGTGGTCATCATCACCATCCGCGCAACCCAGAAAAAGATAATGTCAAAGCCCGTCACCAGCACCGTCGAGGGCAGGAACATTTTGTAGTCAGGCGTCTCTTCCGGCCAGCCCAGCGTCGAGAACGGCACCAGTGCCGACGAGAACCAGGTATCAAGCACATCGGCATCGCGGCGCAGCGTCTTGCCCGGTGCTTGTGCCTGCGCTTCGGCTGCGGTACGGGCGACATAAATCTTGCCGTCTTCGTCATACCAGGCCGGGATTTGATGGCCCCACCAGAGCTGACGCGAAATACACCAGTCCTGAATATTGTTGAGCCACTGGTTGTAGGTGCTGGTCCAGTTCTCGGGAATCATTTTCACTTCGCCGCTGGCGACTTTTTCCAGTGCGACTTCGGCGATGGATTTGCCCGGAAAATGCGTGCCTTCCGGTGCCGGCTTCGACATTGCCACAAACCATTGATCGGTCAGCATCGGCTCGATCACGACACCGGTACGGTCGCCGCGCGGCACCATCAGCTTGTGCGGCTTGACGCTATCGAGCAGGCCTTGCGCATCCAGGTCGGCCACGATTTCCTTGCGTGCCACGAAGCGATCCATGCCCTGATATTTTTCCGGGCTGTTCTCATTGATCTTTGCATCCAGCGTAAAAATATTGATCTGCGGCAGGTTGTGGCGCTGGCCAACGGCATAGTCGTTGCTGTCATGCGCCGGCGTGATCTTCACGCAACCGGTCCCGAATTCCTTGTCGACATAGCTATCGGCAATGATCGGAATCTGGCGCTCGCACAGCGGCAGCGTGAGCATCTTGCCGATCAGGTGGGCATAACGCACATCGGTCGGATCGACCGCCACGGCGCTGTCGCCGAGCAGGGTTTCAGGACGCGTCGTGGCCACCGTCAGATGACCGCTACCATCGGCCAGCGGGTAACGGATATGCCACATGAAACCGTCTTCTTCTTCCGACACGACTTCGAGGTCCGACACCGCTGTTCCCAGCACCGGATCCCAGTGCACCAGCCGCTTGCCGCGATAAATCAGACCTTGTTCGAACAACCGCACGAACACTTCGGTGACGGTACCCGAGAGCTTTGGATCCATCGTGAAGTACTCACGGCTCCAGTCGGTCGATGCGCCCAGCCGGCGCATTTGTCCGGTGATGATCGAACCGGATTGCTCTTTCCATTCCCAGACTTTCTCGACGAATTTTTCACGGCCGAGGTCATGGCGTGACAACTTTTGTGCATCGAGTTGGCGTTCAACGACGATTTGGGTCGCGATACCGGCGTGGTCAGTACCGGGAATCCACGCAGTATTAAAACCGCGCATCCGGTGATAACGGGTCAGACCATCCATGATGGTCTGATTGAATGCGTGACCCATGTGCAGCGTGCCGGTGACGTTGGGTGGCGGCAATTGAATGCTGAAGGCGGGTTTGTCTGCGTCGAGGGTGGCGCTGTAATAACCGCGCGCTTCCCAGGTGGACCGCCAGTGCTTTTCAATTTCGGCGGGCTCGAACGACTTGGCTAATTCCATGATGGGTGTCTGGTAGAGAAATGAAGTCCGCATTATAAGATGAACGCTACAGAGACCCGCTGTCGCTTTTGTCGAAACACGGTTAGAATCGAGATTCGATTACGTTTTACCGTAGCCGAAAGCCCGCACTACCGCAACACCAAGCTAGGGGTCCTGAGCGCAATCCACACGCGTTCGGGTGAGAAATACCCTTGAACCTGATCTGGATAATGCCAGCGAAGGGAAGCTCCGGAACGCACTCCCTGTTCCGTTATTCCTTCGCTTTTTCGCTCAAGCAAAGGAACACCATGAACGACAAAGCCCCTTTCATCAAAACCAGTGCTAACGCTAAAGTCGACGCCAAATTCGACGCTAGCACGGCTATCGTCGACGAAGCCGCGGTCCAGCCGTTACCGAACTCCAGTAAGTTTTATGTGCAGGGCTCGCGTCCCGATTTACGCGTGCCGATGCGCAAGATTACCCAGTCCGATACGGCGGCGTCGTTCGGCGCAGAAAAAAATCCGGCGATTTATGTCTACGATACGTCCGGCCCGTACACCGATCCGGATGCGGTCATCGATATTCGCAGTGGCCTGCCGACGCCGCGTCTGCCGTGGATTCTGGAGCGCAATGACACCGAAGAGCTCGCCGGTCCGTCGTCAGCCTATGGCATCGAAAGACTCAATGATCCGACGCTGGCCGGGTTGCGCTTCAACCTCAAACGCACTCCACGTCGCGCACTGGCCGGCAAGAACGTCAGCCAGATGCACTACGCCCGCCAGGGCATCATCACGCCCGAGATGGAGTACGTCGCTATCCGCGAAAACATGCGCCGGCGCGAATATCTCGACGAGCTCAAAGACTCCGGCCCGATGGGCAACCGCCTTGCCGAGCTGATGGGCCGCCAGCATCCCGGCCAGTCATTCGGTGCATCCATTCCCGCCGAGATCACGCCCGAGTTTGTCCGCTCCGAAATCGCGCGTGGCCGCGCCATCATTCCCGCCAATATCAATCATCCCGAAATCGAGCCAATGATCATCGGCCGTAATTTTCTGGTGAAGATCAATGCCAATATCGGCAACTCGGCGGTGACGTCCTCGATCGGTGAAGAAGTCGAAAAAATGACCTGGGCGATTCGCTGGGGTGGCGATAACGTGATGGACCTCTCGACCGGCAAGCATATCCATGAAACCCGCGAATGGATTGTGCGCAATTCACCGGTACCGATTGGTACCGTACCGCTGTATCAGGCGCTCGAAAAAGTCAACGGCAAGGCCGAAGACCTGACCTGGGAAATTTTCCGCGACACGTTGATCGAACAGGCCGAGCAGGGCGTCGACTATTTCACGATCCATGCCGGCGTGTTATTGCGCTATGTACCGATGACGGCCAAGCGCCTGACCGGCATCGTTTCGCGCGGCGGTTCGATCATGGCCAAATGGTGTCTGGCGCATCATGAAGAATCATTTTTGTACACGCACTTCAACGACATCTGCGAGATCATGAAAGCCTATGACGTCTCGTTCAGTCTGGGCGACGGCTTGCGTCCCGGCTCGATCTTCGATGCCAACGATGAGGCGCAACTGGCCGAACTCAAGACGCTCGGTGAACTCACGCAGATCGCCTGGCAGCACGACGTGCAAGTGATGATCGAAGGTCCGGGTCACGTGCCGATGCACTTGATCAAGGAGAACATGGACCTGCAACTGGAGCAGTGCCATGAAGCGCCGTTTTATACGCTGGGACCGCTGACCACTGACATCGCACCGGGCTACGACCACATCACGTCCGGCATCGGTGCTGCGCAGATCGGTTGGTACGGTACGGCGATGCTGTGTTACGTGACGCCGAAGGAGCATCTCGGCTTGCCCAACAAGCAGGATGTGAAGGACGGCATCATCACCTACAAAATCGCCGCCCACGCCGCCGACCTCGCCAAAGGTCATCCGAGTGCGCAAATCCGCGACAACGCGCTGTCGAAAGCACGCTTCGAATTCCGTTGGGATGACCAGTTCAACATCGGTCTGGATCCCGACAAGGCACGCGAATTCCATGACGAAACCTTGCCTAAAGATTCCGCCAAGGTCGCGCATTTCTGTTCGATGTGCGGACCGCATTTTTGCTCGATGAAGATTACGCAGGAGGTGCGTGATTACGCTGCCAAACAAGGTATTAGCGATATTGCCGCCTTGAAGCAGGGCATGGAAGTCAAGGCGATTGAGTTCGTCAAAAGCGGCGCGGAACTTTATCGTAAGCAATGATGACGGACACCATGATCGAGATCGAACTCAACGGCGCGCCTCACCGGATCGCGCCGGACCAGCATCTGCAGGACTTGATTGATGCGCTGGCACTGACAAATCACTCGCTCGCGGTGGCCGTCAATCGCGAGATCGTCCCGCGCGATGTGTGGTCGCTGCGGATGCTGAGGTCGCAGGATCGGGTCGACGTGGTACGTGCAATCGGTGGCGGGTGAGGGCGTGCAGCGGAGTAATTTTTAAATGGACTCTGACCCTATTTGACTAATATCAAATTGACTCTGACCCTATTTGAAATTGACTCTGACCCTATTTGACTATGGTCAAATAGGGTCAGACCCCAGTTGATTTTTTGCGATTTATTTGACGGATGAACTTTGCTTGTGTTTTCCTCACAAATAGTGAGGACTGCTGTATTAGTCGTTGCTCTGCGGGTGTCCAGGTGGCGCCTGTCCGGCTGTCCAATCCCGCACAAGAAAGGACTTTCATGCAAAAAAATGCGTTGCAAAGCTTGCCTGCCAGTTGGCAAACCTGGGTAGTCGAGAATCTGGCCAAAGGCTGCGATCCGGTGGCGATGGTGGCGATGATGGAGCGGGATGGTCCGTTTGACCGGACGTTGGCCGAATATGCGATGGCCGATGCGCATCGGCAGAGTCACCCCGGCCTGGTCACTGTGACCAGGCTGCCCGGGATTGATACGGCGGCCAACAAGATTGTCTTGCCCGACCGGGTGGTCGATGTGCTGGTGTCGTTATCAATCCCGCGGGTGGTTGTGCTCGGCAATGTGCTCAGTGATGACGAATGCGATGCGATCGCCGCCATGAGCCGGTCACGTTTTACGCGCTCGACCACGATAGATAATGCTTCGGGCATTCCTCAGCGCGATGAAAGTCGCACCAGTGAATCCGCATCGATTCAGCGCGGTGAGACCGCGTTGATGTCGCGTATCGATGCAAGGCTGGCTGCTTTGACGGGCTGGCCGGTTGATCATGGCGAGCCGTTGCAACTGCAAAAGTATCAGGCTGGTAATGAATACCGTCCGCATTTCGACTGGTTCGATCCGGCCCTTGCAGGGGCGGCCACACATCTGGAAAAAAGTGGACAGCGGCTCGGTACCATCATTTTGTATCTGACCGATGTCGAGGAGGGCGGTGGTACCTCGTTTCCGTCCATCGGACTGGATGTCTTTCCGCAAAAAGGAGGCGCTCTGTTTTTTTGCAATACCACGCCGACCGGCTTGCCCGATCAAAAAACCTTGCATGCCGGCTTGCCCGTTGTAAAAGGGACCAAGATTATCGCCAACAAATGGCTACGGGAAAAGCCGTATTGATCCGCACAGGAGGGTACGATGACGCCGTGCCCGTTTTGCCTTAACCGAATTGTTTTTGAATACACTCCATGACCGCTGACGCTTATCAAGACACACCTCTCATCATTGCCGGCACCACGTACCGGTCTCGCCTTCTGGTCGGTAGCGGTAAATACCGTGATCTCGACCAGACCCGCGACGCCACCGAAGCCAGTGGCGCAGAAATCATTACCGTCGCGATCCGTCGCATCAATATCGGTCAGGATCCGAATGCACCCAACCTGCTCAGTGTGCTGCCGCCGTCGCATTACACCATCCTGCCTAACACCGCCGGCTGCTACAACGCTGCTGATGCGGTCTACACATTGCAGCTGGCGCGTGAATTGCTGGGCGGGCGCACGCTGGTCAAGCTCGAAGTATTGGGCGATGAAAAAACGCTGTTTCCCAACATGCCCGAAACCTTGAAAGCAGCCGAGACATTGGTTCGTGACGGCTTCGACGTGATGGTCTATTGCAGCGATGATCCGATCCAGGCCAAATTGCTGGAGCAGATCGGTTGCGTTGCGGTGATGCCGCTGGCGTCGCTGATCGGCTCCGGTATGGGCATCCTCAATCCGTGGAATTTGTCGTTGATCATCGAACAGGCTACCGTGCCGGTGCTGGTCGATGCCGGTGTCGGGACTGCCTCGGACGCCGCGATTGCGATGGAGCTAGGTTGCGATGGCGTGCTGATGAATTCAGCGATCGCCGGTGCGCGCGACCCGGTGCGCATGGCCCATGCGATGCGACTGGCGATTCAGGCCGGCCGGCAGGCGTATCTGGCGGGCCGCATGCCAAAACGCTTTGCTGCTTCGCCGTCGTCACCGATGCAAGGCCGGCCCGCATGACGCGACCGTGCGTGCTGGTCTTTGCCGGCTCGGACCCCAGCGGCGGTGCCGGCATCCAGGCCGACATCGGCAGTATCGGGGCGATGGGCGCGCATGCGCTGGCGCTGATTACCGCGCTGACGGTGCAGGACAATGACCGCGTGCACGCGGTCTATCCGGTGCCGGCGCGCTGGCTGCAGCAACAGGCGCAGGTGCTGGTCGACAAGATCGAGATTGCCGCTGTCAAGATCGGTGTCATCGGCAACCTTGCCAATGCCGCCATCATCATCGATGTGATTCATTCGCTCCGTGCGCGCAATCCCGCTTTGCCTGTAGTGCTGGATCCGGTCCTGTCCAGTGGTCACGGTGACGCCCTGGCGACTGACAACGCGGCCCTGATGCTGGCCGAACTGATCCCGCTGGCGACACTGCTCACACCGAATTTGCCTGAAGCCGCTATTCTCTGCGCCGGCGACCGGCGTGCCGAGCAACAGGTTGATACGTTGCTGCAACTTGGTTGCCGTCACGTGTTGCTCAAAGGGGGGCACGGGATGGACGCGCACGTGGTCAATCGCTGGTACACCGACGGCGCCAGCCGGAGCTGGAGCTGGCCACGCCTGCCGGGTGAATTCCATGGCAGCGGCTGCACGCTCGCCGGTGCGGTTGCCGGTGCACTGGCCTGCGGCTTGCCGATGGAAGCCGCGCTCGATGCCGCCCAGGCTTTCTGTCATCGCACGCTGGAACAGGCATTTGCCATCGCGGATGGCCAGCGCATTCCGAATCGCCATGGCGTCTGGGACCGCAACAACTCCAAGGAATATTCATGAACGGACTCTATCTTGTCACGCCCGACTGGGACGACACCGACCGCTTGTTGCACGTCACCGAACAAGCGCTGCTGGGCGGCGCGGCGCTGGTGCAATATCGCCACAAGACGGCGGATGCGGCACAGCGACTGACGCAAGCCGGCGCCTTATTGGCACTCTGCCGGCACTTTGCGTGTCCGCTGATCATCAACGATCATGCCGACCTATGCCTGGCGCTGGATGCCGACGGCGTCCATGTCGGTGGCACCGATGCCAGCGTCGCGCAGATGCGTGAATTGATCGGGCCGGACAAGATCGTTGGTGCGTCCTGTTATGGCGACTTGCAACGGGCGTTACAGGCGCATCGCGACGGCGCCAGCTATGTCGCCTTTGGTGGTTTCTATCCGTCGCGGGTCAAGCAGTATCCGGTCACAACGGCACCGGAGATCGTTGCGCAAGCCCGTGCACTTGTGGATCTGCCGGTGGTGGTCATCGGCGGCATGACAGTCGACAATGCCCGTCCTCTGGTGCTCCAGGGCGCGCACATGGTGGCGGCGATCAGCAGTGTGTATGGCGCGACTGATCCCCGTCATGCGGCAATTCAGTTCGATGGACTGTTCGCCTGAGCAGCACTGGCATCATGCTCTATTTGGGTGGTAACGAAACCTGTGCCGCACGCCGGTATCCGGTATCCGGTCTCCTGCAGACGGGCATGGCAGCTATAATCGTGCGATGCAAAATCTCCTTCACAACCTCAATACCGAACAACTCGCCGCCGTCACCTTACCCGCCCAGCATGCGCTGATCCTCGCTGGCGCCGGCTCCGGAAAAACCCGTGTGCTGACGACCCGCATTGCCTGGCTGATCCAGACCGGACAAGTTGCGCCGAATGGCGTGCTGTCGGTGACGTTCACCAACAAGGCCGCCAAGGAAATGACGCTGCGCCTGTCGACGATGATGCCGATCAGTACGCGCGGCATGTGGATAGGCACATTTCACGGCCTGTGCAACCGGCTCTTGCGCGCGCACCACCGCGATGCCGGGTTGCCGCAGACTTTTCAGATTCTCGATTCTTCGGATCAACTGTCGATGATCAAGCGCATGCTCAAGGCGCTTAATGTCGACGACGAAAAATTCCCCCCGCGTAATCTGATGTATTTCATCAACGGCGCCAAGGATCAGGGCTTGCGTGCCAAGGACGTCGAAACCAGCGACGATTACAACCGCCGTCTGGTCGAGCTGTACGATTACTACGACAACCAGTGCCAGCGTGAAGGCGTGGTCGATTTTGCCGAGCTGCTGTTGCGCACCTACGAACTGATGAGTCGCAACCAGCCGCTGCGCGAGCACTATCAGGCGCGCTTCAAGCACATCCTGGTCGACGAATTCCAGGATACCAACAACCTGCAATACAACTGGCTCAAGCTGATGGCCGGTAAGCGCGGTGCGGTGTTTGCGGTGGGTGATGATGACCAGAGCATTTATGCATTTCGCGGCGCCAATGTCGGCAACATGTCGGCCTTCGAGCATGAATTTGATGTGCAAAACCTGATCAAGCTGGAGCAGAACTATCGCTCGCATGGCCACATCCTCGATACCGCCAACCTGCTCATTGCCAACAATACCAAGCGCCTCGGCAAGAACCTGCGCACCGACGCCGGTCATGGCGAACCGGTGCGCATTTTCGAGTCGACCAGTGATTTGCTTGAAGCCCAATGGATCATCGAAGAAGCCAAGAGCCTGATCAACGAAGGGTCACTACGCAGCGAAATCGCGGTGCTGTATCGCTCGAACGCGCAATCGCGCGTGATCGAACATGCACTGTTCTCGGCCGGAATTCCGTACAAGGTGTATGGCGGCCAGCGCTACTTCGAGCGCGCCGAAGTCAAGAGTGCGATCGCCTATTTGCAGTTGATGGATAACCTGCACAATGATTCGGCTTTTTTGCGGGTGGTCAATTTCCCGACCCGCGGCATCGGCGCGCGCTCGCTGGAGCAATTGCAGGACGCAGCCCGCGCACATAATTTGTCGCTGTATGCAGCGGTGCCGCATGTGGCCGGCAAGGCCGGTTCATCGCTCGCCGGGTTCATCCGGCTAATTGAAAGTACCCGTTTCGAAACCGCTCAGCTGGCCTTGCCGGAGATGGTCAATGTGGTACTGGCGGCCAGTGGTCTGATTGCGCATTACCGCAACGAGAAGGAAGGTGCCGACCGCGTCGAGAATCTGGAGCAGCTGGTCAATGCCGCCACGGTCTTCGTCAACGAAGAAGGCTTCGGCCACGATGCGCCGGCCTTTCTCGGGCCGCAAAGTGCGCCGGTGAGCGGTACAGCCATTGTGCTGGAAGACGGTTTTGAAGTGCTCGATGCGGATGCGCCGTTGCCGGCGGTGATGTCGCCGTTGTCGGCTTTCCTGTCGCACGCTTCGCTGGAAGCCGGTGACAACCAGGCCAGTACCGGACAGGATGCAATGCAGTTGATGACGGTGCATTCGGCCAAGGGGCTGGAGTTCGACACGGTGTTCATTACCGGTCTCGAAGAAGGCTTGTTCCCGCATGAAAATGCACAAAAGGAAGAAGCGGGCGTCGAGGAAGAACGGCGTCTGATGTATGTCGCGATCACGCGGGCGCGCAACCGCTTGTACATGAGTTTTTCTCAGACGCGGATGCTGCACGGGCAGACCCGCTACAACCTCAAGTCACGGTTTTTTGCCGAACTGCCGGAGGAATCGCTGAAGTGGCTGTCACCGAAAGTGCAGCCGTTTTATCGCTACGACAGTCCGAAGGCGGCGTGGGTCGATGCGCCGGCAGGACGGACGCCTCAGTTAGGCGAGAGCCATAAAGAGCTGGGCTGGCGCATCGGCGAGTCGGTCGTCCACGCCAAGTTCGGTGAAGGCGTGATCATCAATATCGAAGGCGGCGGCATGAATGCGCGTGCGAACATCAACTTTGGCAAGCACGGAATGAAGCTGCTTGATCTGAGTATTGCAAAGCTCGATAAGGTGGCCTGAGTGCGGTGCCGGGGTAGGCCTGCACCGCTCAAGTCAGCTGCAAGCCGATATTGTCCCTCTCAGGCCCCGGCATCAATCACCGCTGCCACGGGTTGCTCGGGAGCCGGGAACACGTCGGTGTAGGTGATGTAGAACGAGCTATACAGCACCACCGTCAGCAGCATTGATAACGGCATCATCACCATCACGATCAGACTGGCGCTGTTGAACATCAGTGCCAGCACCAGGCTGGCCACGGTCGGCAGGATGACACCGACTGCAACCCAGGCCAGGCCGTACACCACGAATGCCCGGAATTGCTGGCGCACGGCAAAAAAGCTGTAAAACACGGCTTTGCTGACACTCATTTTTTGCCAGGCGACCAAGGGTGCCGCGTACCAGAATGCCATCGCAGCAGGCAAGTACACCAGCGCGGCAGCAAGAATAGCGAGTCCCATGTTCGATTCGGCAACAACGGCCGGCTCCATGCCGGTTTCGCCGCTCAGGACTTTCCAGAACACGCCACCATCGACCAGTACCGAGACCCCGAGCGCCAGCATGCCGACCACCAGTTGTAGCGTTCCCAGCATCAGCAGCGACTTGATCGCCGGCGAGCGGAATGCTGCAAACAGCAGTTTCGGATAGACCCGTTCGCCACTGCGCACCTGTGCACTGGCCGATAGAAAGGCCAGCGAAAAGACCGGTACCAGAATCAGCGGCGCGATCTGGCCGATTACCGGAATGATGCCGATGCCGATCATGATGAACATGTAGCTGATGAAAAGAGTCGAGAGTTCGACCGGCTGTTTGCGAAAGAGGGCGAAGCCTTCTTTGAGCCACAGCCAGCCTGTCAGTGCAGGGAGATGAGTCATATTAATAAAGAGTTGGTAAAGCAGTGGATATGCGTTCTTGCAGGATGCGCTTGAAATGATCGGGGTCATGCGGTGTCAGCATTTCGGCAGTGCGCGGCAAATGGAAATCGTACAGCCGCGACAGCCAGAAGCGCAGCGCCGCTGCGCGCAGCATCGGTTGCCATGCGACTTGTTCGCTGGCATTGAAGGGCCGCACCGCGTGGTAGGCGTCGAGTAGCGCCCGTACCCGGTTGCTATCGAGCACGCCGCTGTCGAGGGCTATGCACCAGTCGTTGACGGTGATTGCCACATCGAACAACCAGGTATCGCAACCGGCAAAATAGAAATCAAAAAAGCCGGTCAACCGTTCGCCATCGAACATGACGTTATTGCGAAACAGGTCACCATGAATAGGGCCGCCCGGTAGTGTCAAGTACGCTTCGGAATCGGCAAAGCCTTCCTGGAATTCAATTTCATCGAGCAGCATGATCATCGCGTCCGGTGCCAGGTAGGACAGCACTGTCGGTACCGTACTGCGCCACCAGTCAAGACCACGCAAGTTAGGTTGGCGGAGTGTGAAGTCGGCTCCCGCCAGATGCATGCGCGCCAGCATCGCGCCGACGGCGGCGCAATGCACCGGTGCCGGATCCATCTCGCAGGTGCCGTCGAGCTTGCTGACAATTGCCGCCGGCTTGCCGTGCAATGGCGTGATCAGGGCACCGCTGTTGTTGGCGATCGGTGCCGGCACGGCGACGCCGCGCTCGGCCAGATGCCGCATCAGTTCAAGGTAGAACGGCAATTGCTCGAAAGTGAGTTTTTCGAAGATGGTCAGCACGAATTCACCGCGCTCGGTCTCGATGAAAAAATTGCTGTTTTCAATGCCGGAGGCAATGCCGCGCAGCGCGTGTGCGGCTCCAAGCGGGAATTGGGTGATCCATGCGTCAAGTTCGGTGTGGGTAACGGGCGTAAAGACTGCCATAGCGGGTACAGGGTAAGGCATGCGACGGATCGCAGCGCTGGTCAGAAAGCGGACGCATCGCTGCGCCCGGGATGTTATTTGGCAGCCGGTAACAGCGGCGGTGGCGGGGCATCCTGCATCGGCGCCGGTGCACTAGCGTCGGGCGCTTTCGTGCCGCCCCAGTCGAATACGTTAATCAGCCATTGCGGTGCCCGTACTGCATTGCTCTGGGCATCCCCGGGAGCGGCATTGCCGGGACCGGCGCTTTGTTTGACACGGTAATTACTGCCGCCACTCTGAACCTGCACCTCGGTCACCACGCCTTGCTCGCGCTTTTGGGTTGTCGAGCTGCTTTCTCGCGGGCGGATTGTGATGTCGGGAGCGTTGCCTTCTTCCAGTCGCTCCAGATTTGGAGGTGCCTGATTAGTTGTTTGGGCTTGCGCCAGCAGTGGGGTGGCGCTGGCTGCGACACAGAGGATAAAACATGGCCAGAATTTGGAAGTGCGCATGATGGTCGACGCCGGACGTGAAGTTAAACGCATTGTAGCAAACAGACGTGGTCATGCCGGCAGCGATTCCCCGGTGTCCGTCACATGCCGGTGTGGCTACATGAAAGCGCTAATTCAGGGAGACGAAATGTCAGTTGAACACGTGATACGCTGCGCTCCCGATTAATATTTACTACTCTATACATCATGAAATTTACTGTCCTGCCGTGGACTTTCCTGTGCCTGTTTGCCGCTTCGGCTTCCGCACAAACTGTTGATCAAACCGACAGAAAAGACGCCTCGCTGATCGAACGCGACCATCGCGCCTACGTCTCCGGCGTGTACGGAAATGGCAAGATTGAGGGCGAAAATGTGCGCGGCAAGACGACGCTCGGATGGGCGTTTGAAGTGCGGTTCGGCAAAGAAGTCAACTTGCCGGCAGTGGGTAACGGCAAGCTGTTCTCGGCCGATGAAAAGTTTCGCGTCGATGTCGTACATTACAACGAAGGCCATCCCGACAATAACCATCGTGATGGCTTTGCGCTGCAAGGGATCTACAACAAACCTCTGAGCAAAAGCATCAGTGCGGAAGTCGGACTCGGTCCCTACTACAGCATGAATACGACCACCATCGGCGGCGTGCAGTACAACAATTCGAATCTCGGCGTGCTGCTGTCGACTGCGCTGCTAATCGATGTGGATCAACTCGGTAGCGGTGCGCATATCCGCCTGGGTTTTAATCACGTCAACATGCCGGGTGCGGGTGCGCATTCGTCGAATGCGGTGCTGATCGGTGTCGGCAAATATTTTGATGCGCCGGCAGCACGTAGCCTGCCGGGACTGGTTGATGACCGCATCTGGCTGGGTGTTGCCGCGATCAACGGACAGACCAACCATGGAAATACCGAACGCAGCACGGGCGCTTCGGCTGAACTCAAGAAATACTATGGCCCATGGGCATTTTCCGCATCGGCGATTGCCGAGGGCGACGACGGCACGCGGGTCGACCGGCACGGTCTGGCCGCACAAGTCTGGTACGTGCAACCGCTGGCAGACAAATGGAGCGCAAGCGCCGGCTTCGGGCCTTACGTCAGCAGCAACAAGCGCAGCACCCCGGATGACGCGCGGTTGATGGCGCTGATCACGATGCAAGTCGACCGTAGCCTGGGCAAGGACTGGAAAGCCTTTGCCAGTTTCAGCCGGGTCAATACCTTCCGCGAAAAGAATGATCGTGACCTGTTCCGGGTCGGAGTCATGCGCGCGTTCGGGGGGTAATGTCAGTCGGTGATGCTGG
>JBLHMB010000076.1:0-14317 GCA_047621665.1 Bradyrhizobium sp.
CGCCTTGCCGTCGCGGGGATGCGATAGACAAGGCCCGCCCGGCCAGGTCATGGCAAGGCGGATTCACCGCAATCACGTCACCAGATAATGACGCGCTGCGCTACCGGCAAATACATCTTGTCGCCTTCCTTGACACCGAACGCGCTGTAAAAAGCCGGCTGGTTCGACAGGGTGCCATTGGTGCGGTATTGCGCCGGCGAGTGCGGATCAGTCTTGATCTGCACGATGGTTTGCGCATCACGCGACTTGGTGCGCCAGACTTGCGACCATCCCATGTACAGGCGCTGGTCGCCGGTCAGACCCTCGATAACCGGTGCTTCCTTGCCGCCTAGCGACAGCTTGTACGCCTTGTACGCAATCGCCAGACCGGAATTGTCAGCGATGTTTTCACCGAGCGTCAGTGAACCGTTGACGTGATAACCGGGCAGCGGTGAAAACGCATCGTACTGAGCGATCAGCATCTTGGTCTTGGCTGAAAAGCGTGCGTGATCCTGTTTGGTCCACCAGTCGCGCAGGTTGCCGTCGCCATCGTACTGGGCACCTTGATCATCAAAACCGTGGCTGATTTCATGACCGATGACGGCACCGATACCGCCGTAATTGACCGCATCGTCGGCATTGGCATCGAAGAACGGTGGTTGCAGGATCGCCGCCGGGAACACGATTTCATTGAGCTCCGGGTTGTAGTACGCATTGATGGTCTGCGGCGTCATGCCCCATTCGTCGCGATCAATCGGCTTGCCCAGTTTGTTCAGCTCGACCTGATTGGCAAAAGTGCTTGCGCGCATGACATTGCCGACCAGATCATCCTTGCTGATCTGCAAGCCAGAATAATCTTTCCACTTGTTCGGATAACCGATCTTCGGCGTGAACTTGGCCAGCTTGATCTGTGCTTCTTTTTTGGTTTCGGGACTCATCCAGTCGATCGTCTCGATGCTCTGGCGATATGCTGCCAGCAGGTTTTGCACCAGCTTCTCCATGCGCACTTTGCGCTCCGGCGGGAAGTGTTCTGCGACGTAGACTTTGCCGACGGCTTCGCCGAGCGAGGCTTCGACCAGCATCACGCCGCGCTTCCAGCGCGGTTCGTTCTCGGGGATGCCGCGCAGCGCCGTGCCCTTGTAGGCAAAATTGGTGTCGACATACGGCTTCGACAGCATGCCGGCGTAGTGGCTGATCAACTGGGTTTCGAAGTATTTTTTCCAGACTGGCAGTGTGGTCTTCTGATAGACCGTGTTGAAGCCTTTCAGATAGCTGGGCTGACTGACAATCACGTAGTCGACCTTGCCCTCAATGCCTGCCGCCGCCAGATACGACTTCCAGTCATATTTCGGCGCCAGCGCATTGAGTCCGGCAAAATCGAGCTTGTTATAAGTCTTGATCGGATCGCGGTTTTCGACTTTGGTCCACTGGACTTTGGCCAGCGCGGTTTCCAGTGTCAGCACGTCACGTGCACTGGTAGCAGCGGCCTTGTCGCCGGACATCGTCAACAATGTCTGCACGAACTCCTGATACTTCGCGCGAGCGGCAACGAGCTTGGCGTCGTTCGGTTTCAGGTAGTAATCCCGATCCGGCAAGCCGAGCCCGCTTTGCGCCAGATCGACCACGTACTTGGTCGAATCGCGGGCATCCTGATGAATACCAAAGCCATACGGCGTATTCACGCCGAGCTCGCTCAGATGCGCGATCAGGGCAGGGATTTCTTTCTTGTCTTTCAGTGCCGCGATTTTTGCGAGTTCTGCTTGCAGTGGTTTCAGACCCAGTTCTTCCAGCCTGGCTTCATCCATGTAGCTGGTGTACAGGTCGCCGATCTTGCGGGTTTCCGCGCTGCCACCGGACTCTTTGGCTGCGTTTTCGATGATCGCGCGCAGTTGCGGCAGCGTGTCGTCGCGCAATTTGGCGAACGAGCCCCAGCTCGATTTGTCGGCGGGAATAGCGGTCGTAGCCAGCCATTTACCGCTGGCATATTTGAAAAAATCGTCCTGGGCGCGCACGCCCTTGTCGATGTATTGCAGGTCGATGCCAGAGGCCAGTTGTGCCGGCGCTGCCGTCGCAGGTGCGTCGGCAGCGATGGCTGTCGAGGCGGAGGCGACCATGCTGAGATAAAGCGCGTTCACCAGATAACGATTCATGGATGTTTTCCTTTTGGGTTCCTTTGCCAGTGGCCGGCAAAGTAAGTGGAAGAATCTACCATAGCCGGCCCCTGCAAGAGTCAGGCATCGGGACTTGGCTACCAGCACGACGGTTTATGGTTCAGAATAGGGCGCTTGCCGGGCCGGCTGATCGTCGGCTTGGTCTATGACCCCCACACAACTGGAGATAACTGCATGAAGCAACAACGCACATTGATCCTCAAGGCCAGCCTGATTGCGCTGCTGTGCGCATCGGCAGGATTTGCCACCACCGCGAGCGCGGCCAAGACCCTGGTATTTTGCTCGGAAGGCAGCCCGGAGGGGTTTAATCCACAATTTTTCAGTACCGGCACCACGATGGATGCCTCCTCGGTGCCGATGTTTAACCGCTTGGTTGAATTCGAACTCGGTACCACCAACATTGTTGCTGGCCTGGCCGAATCATGGACTATCGCACCCGATGGTCTGAGCTATACCTTCAAGTTGCGCAAGGGCGTCAAGTTCCACAGCAGCGCCAAGTTCACGCCGACGCGTGATCTCAATGCCGATGACATCGTGTTCACTTACAACCGCATGGCCGACCCGCAGCACCCGTTCCACAAGAACACGCCGGGTACGACCTATGCGTATTTCGAAGACATGGGCATGAACAAGATTGTCGACAAGATCGAGAAGGTCGATGCGATGACGGTGCGCTTCAAGTTACTGCATGCAGAGGCGCCATTCCTGGCCGATCTGGCGATGGATTTCAATTCGGTACAGTCGGCCGAATATGCCGACAAGATGAAAGCCGCCGGGACACCGGAAGTGGTTGACCGCGAGCCGATCGGCACCGGACCGTTCCAGTTCGTGTCGTACCGCAAGGACGCCGTGATCCGCTACAAGGCATTCGATGCGTACTGGGATGGCCGGCCAAAAATCGATAACCTGATTTATGCAATCACGCCGGATGCGTCGGTGCGCTATGCCAAGCTGAAAGCTGGTGAGTGTCAGGTGATGGCGTTTCCGAAACCGGCCGATATCGCGCTGATGAAGGCCGACCCGGACCTGACCGTGTATTCCAAGGAAGGCCTGAACATTGGTTATATTGCGTTCAATGTCGAGAAAAAGCCGTTCGATAACAAGCTGGTACGGCAAGCGTTGACGATGGCGGTCGACAAGCAATCGATCCTGAAAACCGTGTTTCAGGGTTCCGGACAAAACGCCAAGAATCCGATCCCGCCGATGCTCTGGTCGTACAACGACAAGATTGTCGATTATCCGTACGACCCTGCCAAGGCCAAGGCCTTGCTGGCCAAGGCCGGTTATCCGAATGGCGCCGCAGTCGACCTGTGGTACTTGCCGGTCAGTCGTCCGTACAATCCGGACGGCAAGCGCATGGCAGTGTTGATTCAGGCGGACTGGGCCAAAGTTGGCGTCAAGGCCAATCTGGTGACCTATGAATGGGGCGAATACCGCAAGCGCAGCAAGTCGGGTGAACAACAGGCGATGATGTTTGGCTGGTCTGGGGATAACGGCGACCCGGATAATTTCTTTGGTCCGCTACTCGGTTGCGATGCCGTCGCTGGCGGCGGCAACGTGGCGCGCTGGTGTAACAAGGACTTTGAAGCCCAGTTACAAAAAGCCAAAACCACGTCTGTTCAGGCCGAGCGTGCCAAATTTTATGAACGCGCTCAGGAAATCGTTCATGAAGAAGCGCCGCTCATCGAGATCGCCCATTCGGTGCGCTTCACACCGGTTCGCAAAGAGGTGGTTGGCTTCAAGATGGACGCGACCGCGCATCATTATTTCAACAAGGTTGATCTGGCGAAATAAGTCCATACGCGTGGGCACGCTGTTGTACCCACGCGTGCACCTCGCCTTACTTTTCCACCCACTGCTTGATTCCATTGACCCAGCTCTTGGCTGGCAACTTCGTGCGCGCCACCACGGTGGCAGCCAGCGCATACAGGTCGGCAAAGTCGATCTGACGTTTGCGCCGGAATGCCAATGCCACGACATTGCCCTCATGAACTTCCGGCAAACAAATCACGTCATCAAAGACAAACCGCATCGCCTTCAGGTTGCGGTTGAAACTCGGATGATCGCCAAACAGGTTGACCGTCAGGATGCCATCCGGGCGCAGGCAAGCCGCGCAGGATTGATAAAACTCGGCCGACTCCAGCACCGGTCCTTTGGCCGTCGCGTCATATAAATCGACTTGCATCGCATCGACCGACTCCCGGTTCGCCGGATCATTGACGAAGTCATTGGCATCCATTTCCAGTACCCGCAGGCGATCATCTTCCTGTGGCATTTTGAACATGGTTTCGCAAATCGTGATGACTGACGCATTGAGCTCGACGGCAGTAACCCTGGCTTCGACAAAAGTGCGGTAACAGAATTTGGTCAGCGCGCCGGTTCCCAGCCCCAATTGCACCACGTGCTCCGGATGTTCGATGAATAGCATCCACGCCATCATCTGCTGCGCGTATTCCAGCTCGATCCAGTCCGGTTTGCGCAGGCGCATCGCGCCTTGCACCCACTCAGTTCCAAAATGCAGGAAGCGTACGCCCTCCTGTTCGGACAAGGTGACCGGCGCGTACTTGATTTTGCGCGGGGGTTTCGAGACTGGCGCGACAGGAGGTTTTTTGCCGGGGCCGATCTTGTGATTGGCCTGGGCTTCGATGGACTTGCGTTTGATGAGCATGGTGAATTCGTGACCTGAAAAAAGTTACGCGATGATACCGCGCCAGTGCGCCAGTTTTTGCGCAAAGCTCGACATCGCATTGGCCGGCGATGAGGAGGGCAGCACCAGCGTGTCGATGCCGCGTGCTGCAAACTCCGCCGCAAATTTGCCCGAGGTCTTGCCATTGAAGCAGACCCGGCGCAGTTGCGGGCAGTCGCGTTGCAGGCGGGCGAGGTCGTTGGCGCGGGCATCCCGGATTGCGCTGTCGAGACTGCCACGGCGCTGGCAGCGGTCGATCACGTCCCACAGGCCGATGCCTTGCGCCAGCAGGCAGTGCAGTCGTTCCGGGTAAGGCATGGCGGTCAGCGGTTGCTGCAGCACAGCGGCCAGCAGTGGCCAGAACTGGTTGCGTGGATGCGCGTAATACTGACCGGCGGCGAGCGACGCGACACCCGGAAAACTGCCGAGTATCAGGATGCGGGTAGTGCTGTCGAGGACAGGGGCAAGGCCACCTAGCAAACTGTCGCGGTCTCCGTTGTCAGGCAAATTTTCCATGCAGGCAGTATAGACGGCAGCCGCAAGGAGTTGCTGGCGTTACACTGTCGGCTAAATTATTTCGTCAGGGTCGACATGCCAGTCCCGTTCTTGCGCAATCTCACCGGTACCGTTCGCACGCGGCGCGCCAATCGCCAGCTTGGTACCGTGCTGGCGTTTGTCGCCGGAGCCGTCAATGCAGGTGGTTTTTTGGCCGTCCAGCAATACACATCGCACATGACCGGCATTGTCTCGATGATTGCCGATCAATTCGTTTTGGGAAATATGCTCTTGGTGGTTGCCGGCTTTTGTGCACTGTTGGCGTTCATTTGCGGCGCGGCGACGACAGCGATCCTCATTAATTGGGCCCGGCATCGGCAAATGTATAGCGAATATGCGATGTCGCTCGCACTCGAAGCGGTTTTGCTCCTGCTGTTCGGCTTGCTGGGGGCTTACCTCGAAACTTATGTGGCCGTTTTTCTGCCTGCCACCGTGATGGTGCTGTGTTTCATCATGGGCTTGCAGAATGCCATTGTGACCAAGCTGTCGCAGGCGCAGATCCGGACCACGCACGTCACCGGTCTGGTCACGGACCTGGGTATCGAACTGGGCAAGCTGATTTACTGGAATCGCCGGCACAAGGATGGCACCAGTAGCCTGGTACGGGCCGACCGTGACAAGCTGGGAATACATAGCCTGATCCTGAGTATGTTTCTGACAGGCGGCGTGGTCGGTGCCTTCGGTTTCAAGCATCTGGGTTTTAGTGCCACGCTGCCGTTGGCGGTAGTGCTGCTGGTGATGGCGGCCATCCCGATGTTCGACGACATCGCCCCGCACTTGCCGAACTTGCGGATACTCAAACCATCGATGCCGGTCGATGCCGACAAGACTCCTAAACCATGACAAGGCGAATCGTCGTACTAGGCAGTGGTTCGATCGGCACCTATGTTGGTGGTGCACTGCTCAATGCGGGTGCTGACGTCATCCTGATCGGGCGCGAGCGAATGCGCCAGCGCCTGCTGCAACACGGACTGAAGCTGAGCGATATGCAGCAGCGCGAAGTACGGCTTGCCGGCAGCGGCGTCCCGTATCACGTTGATCCGCACGTGCTGGCCAGTGCCGACCTGATCCTGCTGACCGTCAAGAGTAGCGACACGGCTGCCGCGGCAGGACTCATCATCGAGCATGCCAACCCGGTCGCGCCTGTACTTAGCTTGCAGAATGGCATAGGCAATGTCGCCACACTGCGGCAGTTGTTACCTGACAGGGAAGTACTGGGCGGCATGGTGCCTTTCAATGTCGTGCAAACCGATGACGGACGATTGCATCGCGGCACGCAAGGCGAGTTGATGGTGCAGGCCTCGCCCTTGCTGGCGGACTGGCTGCCCTTGTTTGCCAGCGCCCACCTGCCACTGATCGAACGGACCGACTTTATCGAAGTGCAGTGGGGAAAGCTGCTGTTGAACCTGAATAATCCGCTCAATGCCCTGTCCGGTCTGCCACTCAAAACCCAGTTATCGCAGCGCGTCTGGCGACGCTGTCTGGCCTTGCTGGTTGATGAAGCACTCGCCACGCTGGACGCCGCCGGCATCGCGCCGGGGCAAGTCACCAAAATCCCGCCGCGCAGGTTGTCCTTGCTGATGCGCCTGCCTGACTGGCTGTTCGCGCGGGTGGCCGCACAAATGCTGCGGATTGATCCGGAAGCGCGCTCGTCGATGTGGGAAGACTTGCAGGCAGGACGACGCACCGAGATCGACTACCTCAATGGCGCAGTAGTAAAACTGGCGGCATCGCTGGGGCGGACCGCGCCGGCCAACCAGCAGTTGGTCACGCTGGTCCGGCAGGCCGAGGGTGGTGCGATGCCTGCACTGGATGGCAAGGCGCTATGGCGTCAACTCCGGGGGCGATAGAAACCCCTGTTCAATCAGAGCAGGCCCATCTTCTTTGCGGCCTGCGTCAGTTCCGCCCGAAAATCCGGATGGGCGATGGAAATCATTTCGCGCGCCCGCTGGCTGCCCGATTTGCCACGCAGTTGTGCCACGCCAAATTCGGTGACCACGTAATTCACATCATTCTTGCTGGTACTGACATGGGTGCCCGGGCACAGTACCGGCGCGATGCGTGAAATCGTATCGCCCTTGGCCGTGGCGGGCACGACGATGAACGCCTTGCCGCCTTCGGAGCGATTGGCCGCACGCACGAAATCACTCTGGCCGCCGGTGCCGGAATAGGGCGTCGACGCCAGGCTTTCGGAACCGCACTGGCCAAGCAGGTCGACCTGCAAGGTTGCATTGATGGCGGCTAGCTTGTTGTTCTGACCGGCCAGATACGGGTCATTGGTGAAGTCCGACGGATGCATCTCGACCATCGGATTGCGGTCGATGAACTTGTAGAGTTTGCGCGAACCGAGCACGAAGGTACCGATGATCTTGCCCTTCATGTAGGTTTTCTTGCTGCAATCGACCGCGCCGCTTTCGACCAGCGACAAAATGCCGTCGCCGATCATTTCGGAATGGATGCCAAGGTTTTTCTTGGCCGTCAGTTGCAGCACCACCGCGTCGGGAATCCCGCCGTAGCCGATCTGCAGCGTCGAGCCATCGTCGATCAGGTCGGCGACATAACTGCCGATGGCTTGCTGGACCGGGCCGATGACCGGCATGCCGACTTCGGTCAGGGCTTCATCACTTTCAATCAGTGCGGTCACTTGCGAAATATGGATGTGGCAATTGCCATTGGTGAACGGCACATTGGGATTGACTTCCAGCACGATGACGCGGGCTTTCTCCACTGCCGCCATCGTGTAATCGGTACCTAGGCTGAGTGAAAAATAACCATGCTCGTCCATTGGCGAGGCGATCGACAACACCACGTCGGCGGCAATCTGGCCTTGGCGGATCATGCCCGGGATTTCGGAAAAATAATTCGGGATGAAATCGGCCCAACCGGACTGCCCGGCCGGGCGCGACGCCGGCCCGAAGAACAGCGCCGCGTGCCGCACATTGCTGGCGGTCTCCGGATCGAAGTAGCCGTATTTGCGCACCGCCAGAATCTGCAACACCTTCACATCCTGAAAATCGCGCCGGTGTTCCGATAGCGCGGTCAGCAGCGTGGGTGGCTCGCCGACGCCGGTCGGCACGATGATCGCATCGCCATTACGAATCAGACGGATGGCCGCTTCGGCGGTGGTGCGCTTGCTGCGATAGGACTCTTGTGCGGACATGCTGTCTCCTGAAGTGGGCCGTGTCTTCTTAGCGAGAATGCGGCGGTGGTCATGCTGGATGAATGTGCCGGTTACCTCTGGCATGTAACTCGCATCATGCGACGGTATTCTTTCCGCTACCTTACAGCAGGTTGATATGGATCGCGGTGCGATGTGTGCCGGCGCTACCTTGGCAAGCGCGGGCATTGCGTTTGAGCGGGAATGCGCGGGCGGGATTGGCTGTCGTAACGGGGTGGCTATTGGCATTTTGTCTGGAGTGTGGTGCCGAAAATGCGGTTGGCGATATTTGCTGATCGCGTGGTTTTGATGCCCGGAAGTCTGCGATAGCATCGAAAAATTCGAGGCCGCTTTTGTTGCCCGGAATTCAACCTGCCGCGATCCATGATCCCTGTGACGACCTGCACGACCTGCACAAACCGTATCCCCCTGCGACAGCAGCGCGGTTCGGCCGTCATCGAATTCACGGTGATCGGCCCGCTGCTGGTGATGATGGGCTTGTCGATGCTGCAGGTCGGCTTGCTGTATTTCACCAGGAACCAGTACAACCACGCCAGCTTCATGGCGGCTCGCGCCGGCAGTGTCGCCAACGCCAACCTTGGCAGCATCGAAACCGCCTACGCCAGCGCACTCGTACCGGTCTACGGCGGCGGCACTACCCCGTCCCAAGTGCAATTCGCGTTTGATCGCGCATTGAGCGATGTCCGGTCCAACGCCCGCATCGACATCCTCAACCCCACCACAGAAAGTTTTGCCGACTTCAATAGCCCGGCGTTGCAGGCACGCTATCGCTTGCCCGACAACCGGCATGTGATCCCGAACAGTGGCCAACCATTCAAGCCGGCCAGCGTCGTGCTGCCGCGATCGGGCCAGAACATTCAGGACGCCAATCTGCTCAAGTTGCGCATCACGATGGGCTACCGGCCGCAAGTGCCGCTGATCGGCCGGCTTACCACCCGCTTCTTGCAGTGGCAGGACAGCGGTGCCGACCCCGTTGTCTCGGCGCTGATTCATGCAGGCCGCATCCCGGTTGTCACGCACATCACGGTGCAGATGCAGTCGGACGCCATCGAAGGGCGAAATGCCTCGACACCCGGCCCCGGCAATGGCGGACGCCCGACCGGCCCCGGCGATCCGTCCGCGCCAGCCGGACCAGCGCCGGATTGTGGCAGCGCTTTTTGCACCAAGTCACCGCCGCCCGCCAGCCCTGAACCGACGCCGGAGCCACCATGCTTGTGACTTTCCTGCGGCGCACCGCCTTGCAGCGCGTGGTTGTCATCCTGCTGCTGGTGATGAGCCTGATCCACGGCATCACACCATTGGCGCAGGCCGCCACGTCGGTCTGGCAAATCTGCACTCCGCCACCAGTCTGTTTTGCCAGCAAGGAAGCCAGGCAAGCCTGGGCTGAGGCCAATCACTGCCGCTTCATCGAAGACGTCTGCGATACAACGCCGCCCGGTGCCGACAACAAGGGAGCCAGCGCTGCCGACCAGAGTTTCTGGGGCAGTGCCTGGGGCGAGGTCAAGGGCGGGCTGGTCTACGGCTATGAATTCGTCAAGGGATTGCTGACCGGATTGAAAGACCAGATCGGCGACTTGCTCAGCCTGATCGGCCATGTCGACGATGTCGTACTGGGCCTGATCGATCTCGGCAAGGCTTTTTACAACGATCCCAAAGGTACCTTACTGAAACTGGCCGAACTGCTCGGCCAGGAAGCCATTGATGCCATTACCCGCGCGACCCGGTGCGGCGCCTACGACATGGGCAAAGTCATCGGCACTTACGTCAGCCCCGTCATCATGCTCAAGCTGGCAACACGGCTGACCAGCTACGCCGGCAAATTGTCCGCGGCGGTCGCTGCCGTCAAGCACGACTTTGGCTGCGCCAGTTTCGCCGCCGGCACCCTCGTGCTGACGGCGCAGGGGCCGCTGCCGATTGAGCACATCGCCATCGGTCAGCAAGTGCAGTCACGCAACGAGCGCAGCTACGCCGATCGCCCGCAAGCCGTCACCCGCACCTTCGGCCGCATCGCCCCGAGTTATCGACTGCTGCAAACTGAGTTCGATATCTTCAAGCTGACCGACGAACACCCGCTCTGGGTGCAAGGCAAAGGCTGGACTGAGGCCCGTTCCATCACCGACGACGACGTCATCGCCGGCCAGCACGGCGATGCGCTGGTGTTGCGCAATGACGCGGTTGCGCTGCCGCTGCAGGTTTATAACTTCAGTGTTGCGGGGACCGAGAGTTATTTTGTCGGGGCGGGTGGGGTTTGGGCGCATAACGCGAAGTGCTCGATTAGTATTTCAAGTACCGGTGCTGCGAAAAAGTTCGAAGAACTTATTTCGAAAATGGGACCGAGCGAAAGGGTGGGTATCGTCAGAGTCCAGTTGGCCGAAATAGCCAATGCGAGGGGGCTCAAAAAAAGACGAGATTTGACGGCCAAAAATAGTAGAGATGTTTATCAAGATATAGACGGGAATTTTTTTGCTGTTGATAGCCAGCATGGACGATTTGAAAAAACAAATAAAAGAGGTAAGCACATGGGTGAGTTCGATATAGATTTTAATTTTATAGAAAACTCGATTGATCGCAGTGGCCGGCATGATCTCGTAATATGAAGTGGCAACGATTGATTGATTTAAAAGATGATTATATAAAAGTAGGAACCTTTTTTAAATTTCATCCTTGTGACTTTTTCGCAGGAGAGCGCGTTATCGAAGTAATCATGTGCCCATCAAGTTCCGACTATGCAGCATTTGAATTTTTCGTTACAGCAGGCTATGAAAGCGGGACAAGACTGACTTTTGTGCCGATTGATATGGCCGAAAAATGCGATCATTTGAAAAAATCCTGGTTAATAGAAAATTGGTATCGGTATATATATTTAGAGTCCAATTTAAGTGATGTTTATGTCGGGAGAAAAAGCTCCATAAAAACACTTCCGGTAAAAGAGGTGCGATGTGAAAAATGAATTCTCTACAAAAGATTTTGATTGGGTTAATGCTGAAAATTGGACCGAAGATTATCTCTGGGGAGGCATATTCATTGCGTTCTCTGAAGATTTAAAAATATTTAGTTGTAAGGGTGAGGACGCGCTAGCAGTAATTTGTACTTCATATCGATACGGCGTTGCTTTTGAGATTTATGGTGTTTCGAAAGACATTGCTGGCATACCGCTTGGATACTTTCCTGACGCATCCATTGTAAATGGGCCTGGAAAATGTATAGGCAAGCAATGGGTGCTTAAAAACTGGGATAGCCACTTTGGATTTTCACTTCCAAAGCTTGAGCATGTCTGGTTCTCGTTGGGATGAGAGTTGTAAAAACAGGAGAGTTATAAGTATTTATTAAATAGGTTGTATCTTGGAGGTCGACGTGACATTCACTATTTATGCTAGAAAATTGATTTCGAGGATATTGCTTATCTCGTCAAGGAAAAAATATAATAACAATACTTTAGAATTCAAGATTCCTAATTTTATGAATTCAATATGAATGCACAATAACGAAAATATCTTCTGTCGCATCTGTGGATACAAATCAATCGATCCGCCATGGAGCGACGACAGCCGAACACCGCTTTATGACTATTGTCCTTGCTGCGGTGTCGAGCACGGCTATCAGGATGCCTCGCTGGCAGGGGCAAAAAAATATCGCGCGGCCTGGATTAGTGCCGGAGCCGCATGGGAGTGCCAGAACGTAAAGCCAGCACATTGGGATCTTGAAGAGCAACTCAAGCATGTTCCGATGGCATATCGGTAGCGAACAGTTAGCAAATCAAGAAAGGTCGTATGCCATCCATCTATATCCTCGGCAACCTGCTCGGCCGCGCACTAATTAGTTACGCGCTGGTCTGGTTCGTTTGCTGGCTGGCCAGTCGCCTGAACTGGCGCGTGGCATTCACGCGCAGTGGCCGCTGGGTTAGCTTGCTGGCAGTCATTACGCTGACCCTGCTGGGCATCGGTGCGGCAGTCGTGCGCAAGGGCGGGTTATGACACTGCGCGCCCCATTCCGGCAGCGTCGCAGTTTTTTCACCGTTGCCGCGATCCTTGCGATTCATCCCGCCGCGCTGCTGGCCAGACCAGCCCTGCGCGAAATGCAGATTCACAAGGTGCCGGAACTCGGCCTGGAAATCTGGGTAGAAAATCAGCCCGCTTGGGAAGCCAAGCTGACCGATGTCTCCGGCCATCCGACCTTCGTCGCGCAAAGCCCGTCGACTTACCACCCACCGACCGTGATGACCTATGCCAGCTGGCGGAAACTGCTGGTCACGCCGAACATGTTGCCCGACGTGGCGGCGTCGGCGATCCGGCAAGCGAGCCAATATTTTGAACTGGATCCCGGGCGTAGTCGCATGCTGGCGATCAAGCCAGCCAGTCACGGTGCGTTGCAGGGTTTCGAAACGAATTTTGCTGGCAAGGCGGAGGGTGTGGCGATGGACGTCAAGATTTTTGTCGGGCAGGCACCCGGACAATTTCCGGTTGCGCTGACGGTTTATACCTTGCAAGGCAAGATGGCGCACCTCGAAGAATGCATCCGGCGTGGATGGGGTCGACTCAACTATGGGGAGGCCACCCGCCAGCGGAAGAATCCGCCCGGAATCCTGTGACCGTGATCACCGAATCTCGTTCACAGGAACTGTCCAGTCTTCGAGATCGAGCCCGGCCACTTGGCTAAAAGCCCTGTCATTTGTCACCAGCACCATGCCGGCATGGAACGCATGTGCCGCAATAAGCAAGTCAAGCGGCGCGAGACTTTTGCCTTGTTCCTGCAGTCTGGCGCGCATCGGACCATACCGTTGAGCGACTGTGCTATCCCAAGGCAACACATCGACGCGCCGCAAGAACTCCGTTACGACCAGATGGAGTTGCTTTGCCTCGGGCCGCTTCGCCAGCCCAAAAAGCAGCTCTCCCTCGGTAATCGCTGAAATGCAGAGCGATGACATGGGCACACTAACCATGCGCCCGACGACTGCGGGATGCGCCTTGATCAAGTGACTTACTGTGTTGGTATCGAGCATGTATCGTTTCACGCGGGCGCTCCCTCGAACGGGTCGCGATCTTGCGTTGCTTGCTGGCGCTCCTGTGCGCTCAGAAAATCGACAGGGACATCGGCACTCTTGAGCGCGGAAAAGAAGTCATCCCAGTTCGCCGGTTTGCGCGACAAAATCACATCTCCGGTTACCGGGTCCTGGCGAATGAATACTTCTTTTGCGTCGAAGCGAAAGGCGACTGGCAAGCGAACTGCCTGGCTGCGACCGTTGGTGAATAATTTGGCTACCTGGCTCATGGTGGTGCTCCTTTTTGCGGATAGATAGCAAAGTCTATGTCGCTCCATGTAATAGATCAAGGTATATGCTAATCGCGATCACGTTTAGCCACAGCCTTGCAATGCTCGATGGCACATCCCGATGCAGGCGTCCGGCATGGGTGTGTCCGGCTAAAAAGTTGGTTGCCGCCGGTCAGCGGTAAAAACTTTTCCAGGATTGCCGCCATGTCCATCGCCACCACACCCGCCACACCGTACTACGCCGTCATCTTCACGTCGCTTCTGTCCGAACCCAACTCTGCCTATGGCGACATGGCCGACGCGATGGTGGCCCTGGCGGCGCAGCAACCGGGGTTTCTCGGGATTGAATCGGCCCGCGAATCGGTCGGGATCACGGTCTCGTATTGGGATGGATTGGAGGCGATCGCTGCATGGAAGAAGAATGCCGCGCATCTGGTGGCGCAGCAGAGTGGTCGGGAGAATTGGTATGCGGCGTATCGG
>JBLHMB010000077.1:0-14121 GCA_047621665.1 Bradyrhizobium sp.
CACCAACACCAACACCAACACCAACACCAACACCAACACCAACACCAACACCAACACCAACACCAACACCAACACCAACACCAACACCAACACCAACACCAACACCAACACCAACACCAACACCAACACCAACCTCAACGCTAGCCGTGTTATCCGATGCCATCTAAAAAAACACATCACGCCAAGCCACTACCTCAGGCATGTATCCGCTGTATTACCGCTCTGTTTCGGCACCCGTCTGGCGGTAAGAAGTCACCCTGATTACCTCTTGTCAGCGCGCCTTCCGGTATTTTTATAATCGTGCAAAATAGCGCGAAGCAAGCATGTCCGCTGCATGCGATCATGCCGCAGTAAAATTTCTCCGGCATCGTCCGGTCATCAAGGAAAAATCATGGATACACCTGCAACGCTGCCTCCGGCTGCCCGTAAAAAACCTGGTCGTCGCTCGTTGCTGATCGGTAGCCTGATTGCGTTACTGGCAGTAGCCGCCGCGGGCGGCGCGGCGTGGTATCTGGCGCATCGTGAGCCGGCGGGTCCGGGGCCCGGCGGTCGTATCGGGCGACCGAGCACGACCGTCGGCGTGGCGACTGCCACCGCTGCCGACATGCCGGTGGTACTCGATGCACTCGGTACGGTGATGCCCGCTGCGACGGTGACGGTGCGGCCTCAGGTCGGCGGTGTGCTGCAACAGATTCTGTTTCGTGAAGGCGAGACAGTGCGCGCCGGCCAGGTACTGGCGACTATCGATCCGCGTCAATACGAGATGGCACTGATGCAGGCCTCCGGCCAGCGCCAGCGCGACGAAGCGCAACTGGCCAGCGCCAAGGTCACGCTGACGCGCTTCCAGACATTGCTGGCGCAAGATTCGATTGCGCGTCAGGACGTCGACACTCAGCAGGCGCTGGTCAAACAGCTTGAGGGGACGGTGCTGTCGGACCGTGCCGCCGAAGGCACCGCTAAACTCAATCTCGGTTACAGCAAGATCACCGCACCGATCGGCGGGCGCGTCGGCTTGCGCGTCGTCGATGCCGGCAATGTCATCAATGCCGGCGACACCGCCGGTATCGTCGTGATCACGCAGCTTACGCCGATCGATGTGCAGTTTGCCGTGCCGCAGGACCGGGTCACGGATGTCCTGGCGCGTTCGGCCGGAAAGACTGAGTTGGCGGTAGCTGCGTTCGATCGCACCCGCGTGAATTTGCTGGCCACCGGCCGCTTCTCGACGCTCGATAACCTGATCGATGTACAGACCGGTACCGTCAAGGCCAAGGCGCGTTTTTCGAATGAAAAAATGACGCTGTTCCCGAACCAGTTTGTCAATGTACGCCTGGAGCTGCGCACCATCACCGGAGCGGTAACCATTCCGGTAACGGCGCTGCGCCACGGCAGCAAGGGTGATTTCGTGTATGTGCTCAACAGCGATCGCACGGCCGGCATGCGTCTGGTCACGCGTGGCCAGACCGATGTCGACAAGGTCGAAATTACTGCTGGTCTGAAGCTTGGCGAGCGCGTCGTCACCGAGGGTGGCGACCGTCTCAGTGATGGTGCCGCCGTGTCGCTGCCGGGTGACAAGCCGGGCGGCAGGGGCAAGCGCAATGGGGCGGCCGGTGCTGCCGCTGCGGATAAGACTGCCGCCGTCGGTGCCGATGGCAAACCGGTCCCGGCCGGCGAGCGTCGCCGTCGTCCGCAGTCCGCACCTGCACCGTGATCAGGAAAGCCGCTGTATGAATCCGTCACGTCCCTTCATCGAACGACCGGTAGCGACGGCGCTGCTGATGGTCGCCATCGTGCTGACCGGCATCGTCGGCTTCAAGTTCCTGCCGCTATCGGCCTTGCCGCAAGTCGATTTTCCGACGATTCAGGTGCAGACGCTGTATCCCGGTGGCAGTCCGGAAGTCATGGGCCAGACCGTCACTGCGCCACTGGAACGCCAGTTCGGCCAGATGTCCGGCCTCGAACGGATGAGCTCGACCAGTGCCGCCGGGGTATCCATCATCACGCTGCAATTCGGCCTCGGCCAGACTCTCGATGTGGCCGAGCAGGAAGTCCAGGCCGCCATCAATGCCGGCGGTTCGCTGTTGCCGGCCGACCTGCCGGCACCGCCGGTCTACGCCAAGATCAATCCGGCCGATGCGCCGGTGCTGACACTGGCGATCACCTCAGACACGCTGCCGCTGACCGAAGTCCAGAACCTCGTCAATACCCGGCTGGCGCTGAAGATCAGTCAGGTCGATGGCGTCGGGCTGGTCTCGCTGGCCGGCGGTCAACGTCCGGCAGTGCGGATTCAGGCCGATACCGCGGCACTGGCATCGTACGGCCTCGGCCTTGATACCTTGCGCACCGCGATCGCGGCAGCCAACGCCAATAGCGCCAAGGGCAGTTTCGATGGACCGGCGCGCTCCTACACCATCAACGCCAATGACCAGTTGCTGGCCGCCGACGATTATCGCAACTTGATCGTGGCCTACAAGAACGGCGCGCCGGTGCGCATGTCGAATGTCGCGCAAGTCGTCAACAGTGCCGAGAACGTCAAGCTCGGCGCCTGGTCCGGCCTGCATCCGGCCATCATCCTCAATGTCCAGCGCCAGCCCGGTGCCAACGTCATCGCCACCGTCGATGCCATCAAGAAGCGCCTGCCCGAATTGCAGGCCGGTTTGCCGGCCGCGCTGAAAGTGGTGGTTCTGAGTGATCGCACCACCGGCATCCGCTCGTCGGTCGAACATGTCCAGACCGAATTGCTGCTGGCCGTGCTGCTGGTGGTGCTGGTGATTTTTGCCTTCCTGCGCGACTGGCGCGCCACCATCATTGCCAGTCTGGCTGTTCCGATTTCATTGATCGGCAGTTGCGGTGCGATGTACCTGCTCGGCTACAGCCTGAACAACCTGAGCCTGATGGCGCTGACGATTGCGACCGGTTTCGTGGTCGATGACGCGATCGTGATGATCGAGAATATCGCCCGCTATCTCGAAGAAGGCGAAACGGCGATGGCCGCGGCATTGAAGGGCGCAGCACAGATCGGCTTCACGATTATTTCGCTGACGGTGTCGCTCATCGCGGTGCTCATTCCGCTGCTGTTCATGGGCGATGTAGTAGGGCGGCTGTTCCGCGAATTCGCGGTCACGCTGTCGATCACTATCCTGATTTCAGCGGTCGTGTCGCTGACGCTGGTGCCGATGATGTCGGCGCGCTGGCTCAAGCCGCAAGTCAAGAGCGACGCACCGCCGGGACGCCTGCAGCGCTTTTCCGATGACGTGATGGTGCGTTACGACCGCGGCCTGAGCTGGGTGCTGGTGCATCAGACGCTGACGCTGCTGGTGGCTGCTGCCACGCTGGCACTGACGGTGGTCTTGTATCTGGTAATTCCTAAGGGACTATTTCCGACTCAGGATACCGGCCAACTGCAAGCCCGCATCGAGGCCGCACAAACGGTGTCCTACACGCGCATGGCGCAATTGCAGCAAGCGGCAGCGGCAGCAATTCTGGAAGACCCCGATGTCGAGAGTCTCAGTTCGCTGGTCGGTGTCGATGCCGCGCGCAACACGATGCTGCATACCGGCAGCATGCTAATCAATCTCAAACGGGATCGTTCCGGTTCGCAGGCCGACACGATGACGCGCTTGCGTGAAAGGGTGGCCAGGGTCGCTGGTGTGACGATTTATTTGCAGCCAACCCAGGACCTGACCATCGATGCCGAAACCGGCCCGACCCAGTACCGCGTTTCGCTGGAAGCGGCCGACACCGCCAGCGTGATCGAATGGGCCGGCAAGCTGACCGCGCAACTCAAGCGTCAGCCGGCGCTGCAAAACGTCGTGTCGGATGCCGACGCCACCGGCCTCGCGGTGTATATCGACATCGACCGCGACAGTGCGGCGCGGCTCGCGATTAGCGCGGCGGCGATCGACGATGCGCTCTACAGCGCTTTTGGCCAACGCATCGTCTCGACCATTTTTACCGAGACCAATCAGTACCGTGTGATCCTCGAAGCCCGTCCCGATACGCTGACCACGCCGGCGCAGCTGGGCAATTTGCAGTTGCGCACCGGCTCCGGAAAACCGACGCCGCTGTCGGCGATTGCGACCATTACCGAGCGCCAGTCGCCCTTGCAGATCACGCACGTGGCGCAGTTCCCGGCCACCACGCTGGGTTTCGATACCGCGCCCGGCGTTTCGCTGGGCAAGTCGGTGGACGTAATCCGGCAGGCCGCGCTGGATATTAAATTGCCGGCTTCGGTGACGATGACTTTCCTTGGTGCGGCTGGTGCGTATCAGTCATCGCTAAGCAGTCAGCTATGGCTGATTCTGGCCGCGCTGGTGTGCGTCTACATCGTGCTCGGCGTGCTGTACGAAAGTTACATCCATCCGTTGACGATTTTGTCGACCTTGCCGTCGGCCGGTGTCGGCGCGCTGCTGGCATTGATGATCAGCGGCGCCGGACTGGGCGTGATCGGTATCATCGGCATCATCCTGCTGATCGGCATCGTCAAGAAAAACGCCATCATGATGATCGACTTCGCCATCGAGGCCGAGCGCCATCAGGGCATGAGCGCGCAACAGGCGATTCATCAGGCGGCGCTGCTGCGCTTCCGGCCTATCCTGATGACGACGCTGGCCGCGCTGTTCGCGGCGGTGCCGCTGATGCTGGGCTGGGGCGATGGCGCCGAGTTGCGCCGTCCGTTAGGACTGGCGATTTTTGGCGGACTCATTGTCAGTCAGGTGCTGACGCTGTTCACGACGCCGGTGATCTACCTTGGCTTTGACCGCTTGTCGCAGCGGTTGTCCGGACGCCACCGCAAGGCGGAGCCAGCATGAACCTGTCGGCTCCTTTTGTCCGGCGTCCGGTAGCGACCGTCCTGCTGACGATCGGCATTGCGCTGGCCGGGATTGGCGCGTTTTTCGTGCTGCCGGTGGCGCCTTTGCCGCAGGTGGATTTTCCGAATATTTCGGTCAGTGCTTCGCTGCCGGGAGCCAGTCCGGAAACCATGGCGTCCAGCGTGGCGACGCCACTGGAACGTCGCCTCGGCGTCATTGCCGGGGTCAACGAAATGACCTCGCGCAGTAGCAGCGGATCGACCCGCATCAATTTGCAGTTCGACCTGAATCGCAAGATCGACGCGGCGGCGCGCGAAGTGCAAGCTGCGATCAGTGCTTCGCGTGCCGACTTGCCGGCGACGCTGCGCAGTAATCCGACCTACCGCAAAGCCAATCCGTCCGACGCACCCATCATGATTCTGGCGCTGACTTCGCCGACGCTCACGCCCGGCGAGATTTACGATGCAGTGTCGAACGTGGTGCAGCAAAAGCTGGCGCAAGTCCAGGGCATTGGCGATGTCGAACTCGGCGGTGGCTCGCTGCCGGCGGTGCGCGTCGAACTGCTGCCGTATGCGCTTAACAAATACGGCGTCAGCATGGAAGACGTGCGCGCCGCGATCCAGGCCAGTACGGCCAATCGTCCCAAGGGAACCATCGAGGGTGACGAACGGCGCTTGCAAATTTATACCCCGGGCGGTGGCCGCAAGGCAGCCGATTACCGGTCGCTGGTCGTCGGCTGGCGTAGCAATGCAGCGATCCGGCTTGACGATGTTGCCGAGGTGGTCGATGGTGTCGAGAACACCAATACGCTGGGCCTGTTCAATGGCAAGCCGGCGGTGGTCGTGCTGTTGCGCAAGCAGCCTGGCGCCAACGTGATCGAAACCGTTGATGGCATCCGTGACCTGCTGCCGGAATTGCAGGCGCAATTGCCACCGGGTGTGGACATGCAAATCGCGACCGACAGCACCAATTCGATCCGCTCGTCACTGCATGAAATCGAGATCACGCTGCTCATTTCGATTGCGCTGGTGGTGCTGGTAGTGAGCGCGTTCCTGCGCAATGTGCGCGCCACCATCATCCCGGCGGTCGCCACGGTCGTGTCGTTGCTGGGCACCTTCGGCGTGATGTATCTGCTCGGTTTTTCACTGAATAACCTGAGTTTGATGGCGCTGACGGTGGCGACCGGTTTCGTGGTCGATGATGCCATTGTCGTGCTCGAAAATACCGCGCGCCATATCGAGGCCGGCATGGACCGGATGGAAGCGGCGCTGCTCGGTGCGCGCGAAGTCGGCTTTACGGTGTTGTCGATCAGCGTGTCGCTGGTGGCGGTGTTCATTCCGTTGCTGTTCATGGGCGGGCAGGTCGGCCGCCTGTTCCGCGAATTTGCAGTGACGCTGTCGGCCGCAGTGATGATCTCGCTGGTTATTTCGCTGACCACGACGCCGATGATGTGCGCGTGGTTATTGCGTCCGCATGATCCGGCCCGCAAACCGGGCCGTCTGGCGAGCGGTTTCGAAAACGGCTTCAACCGCATCCACAAAATGTACGAGCATAGTCTTGACTGGGCTTTGCATGCGCCGGCGCTGGTGATGCTGATTCTGGTCGGGGCGATCGGCTTGAACGTGTACCTGTTCATTGTCGCGCCCAAGGGATTTTTTCCGCAACAGGATACCGGTCGTCTCAACGGCGGCTTGCGTGCCGATCAGAGCATCTCGCCGGTCGCGATGCAGGACAAATTGCGTGCGCTGGTGGCGATCATCCAGCGTGATCCGGCGGTCGCCACGGTGGTCGGTTTTACCGGTGGCAGTCGTGCCGGCGGCGGGTTTTTGTTCGTCAATCTGAAGCCGGTTGGTGAACGCACCGACGGCGGCCAGGCGGTCATTGCGCGCTTGCGTCCGCAACTGGTGAAGGTCACTGGCGTGAGCTTGTACCTCAATCCGGTGCAGGATTTCCGGATGGGTGGCCGGTCGTCGAATTCTACCTATCAGTACACCCTAAAGAGCGATAGCCTCGCTGACCTGAAAGTCTGGGCCAACAAGCTCGGTGACGCGATGAAGCTGCAGCCGGCGCTGATCGACGTCGATACCGATCAGGAAGAGAACGGCGTCGAAACCTATGTCAAGATCGATCACGAAACCGCCTCCCGGCTTGGTCTGACTTCGCGCGATGTCTCGAACGCACTGTACAACGGCTTCGGCCAGCGCCAGGTTGCGACGATTTATTCCGAGCTCAACCAGTACAAGGTCGTGATGGAAGTCGCGCCGCGCTTTGCACAAAGTCCGCAAGCGCTCAATGACGTGTATGTGCCGGCGCGCGGGCTGGTGTCGACCGGCACCGCCGCGACCGCCGCCAGCACAACCACGAGCACGACGCTGAGCAGCAACCCCGGTTTGCGCGACCAGTCCACCGGTTCGGCGTTGAGCGCTACGGCAACACGCATGGTGCCGCTGTCGGCGATCGCCAGTTTTGCCGAAGGCTCGACGGCTACCTCGATCAGCCATCAGGATGCCGAACTGGCCACCACGGTATCGTTCAACCTGACCGATGGTTACACGTTAGTCGATGGCCAGGATGCGGTGCGCCAGGCCGAGGCCGACATCGGCATGCCGACCAACGTGCGTGGCAGTTTCGAGGGTAGCGCGCGGGCCGCGCAGGAATCGCAGAACCAGCAACCGCTGCTGATTCTCGCTGCGCTGGTGGTGATTTATCTCGTGCTGGGCATGCTGTATGAAAGCCTGATCCATCCAATCACGGTGCTGTCGACGCTGCCATCGGCCGGGGTGGGTGCGATCCTGGCGCTGATGTTGTTCAACATGGAGTTTTCGTTGATTGCATTGATCGGCGTGTTCCTGCTGCTGGGCATCGTCAAGAAAAATGCGATCCTGATCATCGACTTTGCGCTCGAAGCCGAGCGCAGTCGCAACCTGTCAGCGTTCGATGCGGTGCGTGAAGCGTGCCTGTTGCGCTTCCGGCCTATCCTGATGACGACGATGGCCGCCGCGCTGGGTGCGCTGCCGCTGGCGATCGGTTTTGGCGAAGGCTCCGAATTGCGTCAGCCGCTCGGCGTCGCCATCATCGGCGGGTTGCTTGCCAGCCAGGTGCTGACGCTGCTGACCACGCCGGTGGTCTACATCCTGCTCGATAAATTTCGCCATCGCCGCGCACCGGTGACGCTGGCCATCCAACCATGAGACTGACCATGCACTTACTCCCTCCCTCCCGTTGGCTCACACTTGCCGTGCTGGTCGCTACTGCCGGCGGTTGTGCTGTGGGTCCGGCTTACCAGCAACCGGTGCTGGCTACGCCTGCTGCGTACAAGGAAGTGCCGGGCTGGGTCCGGGCGACGCCGGCCGATGCGCTGGATCGCGGCACCTGGTGGACGCTGTTTGAGGACGCCGGGCTCAATGCGCTGGAAAGTCAGGTCGAAGTGTCGAACCAGAATATCGCTGCTGCCGCTGCCGCCTACGCGCAGGCGCGTGCGCTGGTGCGCGAACAGCGCGCCGGTCTGTTCCCGGTCGTCAGCCTCGATGGTAGCGGACGGCGTGCCGGCGGCGAAGCTAGCGGTGCCGGTAACACCTATCAGGCCAGCATCGGGGCGAGCTGGGAACCGGATGTCTGGGGACGGCTTTCGCGCACTGTCGATAGTGCCAGCGCCAGTGCACAAGCCAGCTCGGCCGATCTGGCCTCGGCCTTGCTGTCGGCGCAGGGTGAGCTGGCGACCAATTATTTTTCGTTGCGTCAGACCGATGCGCAAAGTGCGCTGTTGCAATCGACGATTGCGGCCTACCGGCGTTCGCTCGAGATCGCGCAGAATCGCTATCAGGCCGGCGTCGCACCGAAGACCGACTTGCTGCAAGCCCAAACTCAGCTGGCCAACGCGCAGGCCGAGCTGGTCGGACTGGAGCGTCAGCGCACCCAGCTCGAACACGCGATTGCGGTGCTGGTCGGACTGGCGCCGGGCAATTTTATCCTCGTGATTGCGCCGTGGATGGCGACGTTGCCGCAGGTGCCGATTGGCGTGCCATCGACCTTGCTGCAACGCCGTCCTGATATCGCCGCCGCCGAACGCCGGGTGGCGGCAGCCAACCAACAGATTGGCATTGCGCAATCGGCGCTGTATCCAAACCTGAACCTGAGCGCCAGTTACGGCATTGGTGCGACCCGCGTCAGCGACCTGTTCTCAGCCTCGACGAGTGTCTGGTCACTGGGCCTGTCGGCTGCGCAGGTATTGTTTAATGCCGGTGCCACGCGTGCCCGTATTGATGAAGCACAGGCAGCCCAAGAGCAAGCCGCGGCACGTTACCGGCAAACCGTCCTGGTGGCATTTCAGGGCGTCGAAGACCAGCTGGCGGCGACGCGTGTGCTGATGCAACAGCAGCCACTGCGTGAACTGGCCTCACGCGCCGCCGATGAAACCGAAGTGCAGACATTGAACCGCTACCGTGCCGGCCAGGTGGCTTACACCGAGGTAGTCACCGCGCAGGCCAGTGCATTCAGTGCACGGCGTGCGCTGGTACAACTTGCGTCGGATCGACAGGTGACAGCTGTTGCGCTGATTCAGGCGCTGGGCGGCGGTTGGAGTAACTGATTCTATGCATCGCTATTCCTGCTGCCCGGCGTCAGTCGAAAAATTGCTTTGCGCGTGAGAGTTTTCTTTCAGTTGTGCTATCCGTGCGCGGATGCCTGGTGCCAGCGGCCTGGCTTGGGACGCCGATGGACGTGTCCTTGATAGCGATGGCGAAGTCACCAGTCCGGCGGGTAACAGGCTGTCTGGTGTCCGGGCCGCCGATATCCGGAAGTTGTCGAGGTTGGTTTGCAGTTCGTTATTTCTGGCAGTCAGCCGGCGGATTTCAGCATCTCTCGTTTCCAACGCCTGTCTGGATTGCGCCCGTTGGCTGAGGTCCATGGCTCCGGGGGTCAAAAAAGTGATTTCCAGTCGGGAGCCTTGCTGGAGTTGCTCAATTCGCTCGCGGATGGCGGGTCCGAGATGATGTCTGCGCTGTGGCGGTATATTAATATCCACCTGTCTGTGCGTAGCGTACGCAATGACGGGTTCTCCGGGTAGTGTTTCTCTTGCCGGTGCAGTGATGCCCCCAATGGTGGCCTGTAGCTTGGAATTTTCTTCCCTCAGCCTGACGATCTCAATCTCTTGTATGCCGATTTCTTCTCTTGATTTGATCAATTTTCCGAGCGTGCTGGAAAACTTGGCGCGCATTTTTACGCGATTGTGCGAGATTTCCATGTCTTCACTGGTGATGCTGCGCTCGGAACTCAGATCGGTTGGATCCAGTTCTTCATAAAGTTTGTCTCGGATGGCTCTGATGGCGCTGATATCCAGGTTCAGGACGGTTGGATCGGTTAATTTGTCCGCGATGCAGGGTAGGACAACATTCTCGAACCGGCGCACGTTGGCGCGCGCGCTGATGTAGTACTTTTCGTAGGATTTTTCGAGGATGTTGAGGCGCGCTTCGTCTGACAGTTTTGACAGCAGACCCGCATAAGTGACCAGCGTCCTGGTCCAGACGGCATTGTTCACCGGTGCCAGCGTGTCGGAACCGAACATGATGCGTTTCGAATGCTTTTCTAAAAAAGCGGCCCACTCCTCAGTACGCTTTTCTGCTGCTGCGGTATCGAAACCTTCCCCTGTCAATTGTTTGGCCACTTCATTCCATGAAATATCGAGCGCCAGATTGCGGTGCTTGTCGAGCATCTCACCCAACGCCTTCAGATGATTGTCAGGTTGCTTGACGAAGCGACCCAAACCACCGGCATGAGCCCAGATGATGGTGGTGTCAACAACCCTGGGGTCGGACAGAAAATTATCGAACGCAGCCATATTTTTAGGGGTAGCTCCCGGCGGGTCGCGCCAGTCACCGACGTCACAGTGAATACAGGCTGGCATGCCAATTACCCCGAGTGCCGCCATTAATTGCTTGGTGGGAAGGATGTTGGTATCGTCCCCACGCGGGCCTGCGACAGGATGCAGCGAGGCCTGAGCAGCGGCACCGCCAGCGAACAGGTTTTCGACGATTTCCTTGTTCAGGGTGAGTTCACCGGCACCGGTGAAGACGCCCGGATGGCGCAGCAATTTTTTGAAGAGTGTCACGTCGGCAAACATACTACCCAGATGCAGGCCGGTGATCATCGGATCGAGTTTGTCCCGATCTTTGCTGTCGAGCAACTTGAACTGATCGGCAGTGAAGTCATCGACTTCACTATCGACATGCAGGCTGATGGCTGACGATAATTCAATCAGCAGTTCCGGCGTCATCTGCAGGTCGGCGCTGTTGTGGTCATCAGGGATGTAATAAGTGGGGCCGCAATGATGGCGCATCGTGCCCTGATCTCCGGGAGGCCAGATTTTTGTTACTTTATCGCCTTGCATCGAAATGATGCTGGTCGGGATGGGCATCAACACGCTGTGCTTGCAGTGGATCATGTCCATGCGCAACAGCATCTCTTCGAGATTGACCCCTTTTTGGATGTACGACCACGGGTGCATGTGCGAATCATTATGCGGAGGTAACTTGCTGCGGTCATAAGCCGCATCCATTTCGGCGGCCAGGGCACGCTCTTGCGGTGAGACCTCCATGGTGTAGACGGTGCTGAAGCTTGCCTCGGGATAAGTGTCGTCAAGGATATTGGAATGATGCTTACCAATTTTTGGTTTTTCGGAGTCGTGCGGGGCGTGCCTGGCGACATTGGCGACAAGTTTTTGTAATTCCTCACTGCTGTGAACAAGAGCACGGGCTTTGACACTGGATTTACTGGTGACGGGGGGCATGGCGTACTTTCGAAAAGGAAATAAACAGCATTACAGGGCGCTGACTTTGAGCTGCAATGGCAGCACGAACGCCGGCCGGCGCATCGGCTGCGGTGCGATTTGCAGGCGTCCGTCGGCGTGGTCGAGGCGCCAGTAGCGCACTTGTTCGACAAGTTTTGCCACGACTTCGATCAGCGTATCGACTGTCATTGCCTCCAGCGCGACGGCGCGCGCATAGACCACATTGCCGGTGCACGACGAAACACAGTAAGAGGCGTTTTTGGTCGGGAATTCCAGATAGTTTTCGCGCAGGAGCTGGTAATACACGGCCGCTTCGTTGCCTTTTGGAATTGGTCCGAAATCAACGAACAGCATCAGTAGCTGATCCGATTCTGCACCTGGCTTGCGAAAGCAGAAAACAATGTCATTGACGCTGAAGGGCGTATTACGAGCAAGCTTCTCTGGTTCGGCTAACCCGAGTGCACTGCCGAAGGCGTGCATTAAATCGGTAAATCGATGCGTCATGGGGGATGTCTCCTGAAAAAATGAACCTTGCTGTTTTGCACGCAAGGATGCGATTGCAGCGAGGTAATCACACCGCCATATGTGTCAGGTCGAGGCAGACGGTTCCAGAATATTTTCATGGATAGTCAGGGAATTTTCTGAGGGAGTGCGCCACTTAAATCGCAGTGAACGGTACTTGGCCGCCACGCGCTCTTTTCAAAATGAAAGACCTTCCATGGCGACGAACTTTGATGAACTGATCAGCGGATTTTGTAAGCTCAAACAGCTCGATAACGGTGACGAACTGGCAGCGGGTGCGCCGCTGAGTGTCAATGGTGCTTGCTGCTCATTGATTTACAACAAAGCATTGGCTGCGGATGTAGTTTTTTTATATGTCGAGTATGCTTACGCGCCACTCGACCGGCTCGCCGCGATTTACAAAAAACTATTACGTCAAAATCATCTTGATTTTGACGGGCATGGCCCTGGCTATTGCATCTCTCCGACCAATGGCAAGATTGTCGAACTAACGCGCCTGGCCCTGTCGGATCTCACTCCGGACCGGCTTGCGGGCACGCTGGTGAAACACGCAACGCGCTGGCAACGCTGGTGTGACAAAAATTTGCCAGAAAGCACAATTTAATTGACTCTGACCCTCATTTTTAATTGACTCTGACCCCAATTAAAAAATGAGGGTCAGAGTCAATTAATTTTTTAGGAGTTACTGCGTTTTTCCGTTCTTGTTTGCCCGATGGGTTTGTGTGAACTGTCTGTTAATCTTGCAGGTGGAGATCCTTGTCATGTCGACGCCGGATTCCTGTCAGAGAAGGAGTTGCGGTGTCCGAAGAAAGTGACATGGAGAAAACCGAACCGGCCTCGCAGCAGCGCATCGACAAGGCGCGCGAGCAAGGGGACGTGCCGCGCTCGCGCGAGCTGGCAACTTGCATGGTGTTGCTGGCGGCGGGCGGCGGGCTCTACGTTAGCGGTGCCAACATGTTGCGACAGTTGAAGGCGGCACTGGCGTCGGGGCTGACTTTTGATCGCGGCCAGGTTTTTGACTTCAGCTTACTGCTGACCCGGTTGGGCAGTCATCTTGGTGACCTGTTGCTGGCGTTTGCACCGCTAGCCGGAATTTTGATCCTGGTGGCGTTGGCTTCACCGCTGCTGATCGGCGGATGGCTGTTCAGTGCGCAGGCGCTGGCGCCGAATTTTGGCAGGATGAATCTGTTTTCAGGACTCGCCAAGATCGTGTCACTCAACGCCCTGGTCGAGCTTGGCAAGGCCGTCGCCAAGGCCATCATTGTTGGCTCGATTGCTTATCTGGTCATGTCGAGTGAGATCAATGAAGTGCTCGGACTGATGGTCGAGCCGCCGGAGGCAGGCAGCATGCATTTGTCGCGGCTGCTATTTTCGAGCTATATGCTCATTGTCATGGGGCTGGTTCTGATCGCGGCGGTCGATGCGCCGTATCAGATGTGGAGTTATGCCAAGAAGATGATGATGACGCGCCAGGATGTACGTCAGGAAGCCAAGGAGTCGGAAGGTAATCCTGAAATCAAGGCCAAGATTCGAGCCCAGCAACGTGAAATGGCGCGACGCCGGATGATGTCCGAAGTGCCGACCGCGGATGTGGTCGTGACTAATCCAACTCACTATGCGGTAGCGTTAAAATATACTGATGGCAAGATGGGTGCGCCGCAAGTCGTGGCCAAAGGGGCGGATGCGGTTGCGGCAAAAATTCGTGAACTGGCTGCGGCCAATAACGTGCCAATGCTCGAAGCCCCACCACTGGCACGCGCGCTATTCAAGCATGTCGAACTGGGTGATGCGATTCCTGAAACCTTGTACACGGCAGTGGCCGAAGTGCTGGCGTATGTGTTCCAGCTAAAGGCCTACAAAAGCCAGGGCGGAGACCGTCCTGAAAAACCGCAATCCATTGACGTACCGGCAGGACTGGATCCGCTTGAACAGAATTAACGATTCAAGCATCGACGGCTGCGCCGGAATGTTGACTTTAATCAGGATGAGGTTTGTATTATCCGCCTT
>JBLHMB010000078.1:0-13854 GCA_047621665.1 Bradyrhizobium sp.
CGCCGGCAAGGAAGCCGGTTTCAGTTTCCGCATGACGCTGCCAACCACACCGGAAGAATTGCAGGTCGGGCAAATGATTCAGGGCATGCTGCGGCCGGCCGGCATCACCGTGGTGCTCGAAAAAGCCGAACTGGCCGCGCAGATCGAGGCCGGCAAAGCCGGTACGTTTGACAGCCTCATGATCGGCTGGAGCGGACGCTCCGACCCGGACCAGAATATCTACGATTTTGTCGTCAGCAATGGCTCGCTCAATTACTCGCACTTGGCCAATCCGGAACTTGATGCGTTCCTGTTAAAGGCCCGTGTCGAAGGCAACGAAGCCAAGCGCAAGGTGCTGTATGCGCAGGTGATGCAAATCCTTGTCAACGAAGTGCCGTATGTCTACCTGAGTCATGACAATGTACTGTTCGGTATCTCAAAAGCCGTGACAGGATTTCGTTTCGTGCCCGATGGCGTGATCCGCACTGCGACGCTGGATAAATAAGCATTCGATGCCCAACCTGCTCAAGCGCATCCTGCTGGTGATCCCCACCCTGCTGCTGGTCAGCATGGTGATTTTTTCACTGCTGGCCATTTTGCCGGGCGACCCGGTCACTGCCATCCTCGGACTCGAAGCCACGCCCGAAGCCGCGCTGGCGATGCGCTTGCGGCTGGGACTAGACGATCCGCTCGTCGTGCAGTACGGACGCTGGCTGTGGGCGCTTCTGCATGGCGACCTCGGCCGTTCGTTCATCGACAACACACCGGTGCTCGACAGCCTGCTGCAACGCTTGCCGGTGACGATGGAACTGGCTTTCGGCAGCTTCGTGGTGGCGCTGCTAATTGCGCTACCGACCGGCATCCTCGCGGCCGCCCGGCCCAACGGCATTGCCAACAGCGTCAGTACCTTCATCGCGCTGTTCGGCATGTCGGTTCCGCACTTCTGGCTGGGCATGATGTTCATCGTGCTGTTCGCGGTCAATCTGGGCTGGTTGCCGGCCTCCGGTTATGTGCCGTTTTCGGAAGACTGGCGCGGCAACCTGCTGGCGATGATCATGCCGATGGTCGCCACCGGCCTGCGCGAATCGGCGATTTTGATGCGCATGATCCGCAGCAGTCTGCTCGAAGTGCTCAACGAGGATTACATCCGCACCGCGTTTTCGAAAGGTTTGAAAGACTGGCAGGTCGTGCTCGGTCACGGCTTGCGCAACGCGATGATTCCGGTCGTGACAGCCAGCGGTCTGATGGTCTCGGGCATGCTGGGTGGCCTCGTCATCACCGAAAGTATTTTCGGTATCCCGGGCATGGGCAAGATGATTGTCGATGCGATTTTTCAGCGCGATTACGTGATGGTGCAGGCCGGCGTGCTGGCCGCCGCATTGATGGTGGTGATGGTCAACCTGGCCGTCGACCTGCTCTACAGCGTGATCGATCCACGCATCGCCCAATGAGGAACTGCCCATGATTACTCAGCTCCCTGCGCTGGCATTACCGCAGCCGGTCCGCTATGCGGGACTGCGCCGCTTTGCCCGCAACCGCATGGCCGTGGTCGGCGCACTGATCATCGTGCTGTTGATTCTGGTGGCCATCGCCGCACCGCTGCTGGCACCCTTCAACCCGATCTTCGATCAGGATTACAGCAACATTCTGGGCGACCCGGGCCGCTTGCACTGGATGGGTACCGACGACCTCGGCCGCGATATTTTTTCACGCATGGTGTACGGCGCGCGCATCTCGCTGCAAGCGGCATTGATCGCGGTCGGGCTGGCCTTTGCGGTTGGCGTACCGATCGGTATCGCCACCGGTTATTACCGCGGTTTCTGGGATGACTGGGTGGTCATGCGCATCGTCGATGCGTTGCAGGCTTTTCCATCGCTAATTCTGGCGCTGGCGATTGCAGCCGCACTGGGCGGCGGATTCTACAACGCGATGGTGGCTGTCGGTATCGGCTTTACACCGGCCTTCGTGCGACTGGCACGCGGTCAGGCGATGACGATCCGCAACCTTGATTACGTGATGGCGGCGCGTTCGGTCGGAGCCGGCGACCTGCGCATCATGTGGCGCTACGTGCTGCCCAACGCGATGGCACCGCTGGTAATTCAGGCCTCGTTTGCGATGGGGTCGGCCATCATCGCCGAAGCCGGTTTGTCTTACCTTGGCCTGGGTGCCAGACCGGAAGATCCTAGCTGGGGTTCGATGCTGCATATCGCCCAAGGCTACCTCAACACCAATCCGACGCTGGTGCTGTGGCCGGGCATGGCGATCTTCGTGGTGGTGCTGGGCTTTAACCTGCTTGGCGATGGCATCCGCGAAGTCTTTGATCCGAAACTGAACCGATGAGCATGACCACTTCCCCGCTACTCGAAGTCCGCGACCTGAAAGTCGAATTCCTGCGCGATGGCAAAGCCGTCGCCCCGGTCGACAGTGTCTCGTTCACGTTGCAAGCCAACCAGACCTTGGGCCTGCTCGGCGAATCCGGTTGCGGCAAAAGTGTCACGGCGCTGTCCATCCTGCGGCTGTTCCCGATGGCCAGCAAAGCCAGATTGAGCGGCAGCGTGCGCTTTCGCGGACAGGACCTGCTGCAAGCTGACGAGGCCAGATTACGGGCTTTGCGCGGCAAGGACATCGCGATGATTTTTCAGGAGCCGATGACCTCCCTCAATCCGCTGCACCGGATCGGCGACCAGCTCGGCGAGATGCTGCGCATGCACACGTCGCTGGATCGCAAGCAGATTACGGAACAAAGCATCGCGATGCTCAAGCGGGTCGGCTTGCCACGCGCGGAACAGCTCATTGACGACTATCCGCACAGCCTGTCCGGCGGCATGCGTCAACGCGTGATGATTGCGATGGCGCTGCTGTGCAACCCCGGCGTGCTGATCTGCGACGAGCCGACCACTGCGCTGGACGTGACCATTCAGGCCCAGATTCTCGACCTGATGCGCGACCTCAAGGAGCAGCAAGGCACGGCCATTCTGATGATCACGCATGACCTCGGCGTAGTCGCTGAAATGTGCGAACGGGTGGTCGTCATGTACGCCGGTCAGATCGTCGAAGAGAGCAGCGTGCGCGACCTGTTCGATGCGCCGGCCCATCCGTACACCACGGCCCTGATGCGGGCGCGGCCAACGCTGGCGGCCAAGCCCGGCCAACCACTACTGGCGATTCCTGGCATGGTGCCGCCGCCCGGTTCGATCAACAGCGGTTGCCGTTTTGCGGCGCGCTGTCCGAAAGCCGATGCGTACTGCCGTGCACAGATGCCCGAGCTCACCGAAGTCGCCCCGGGTCATCTGGCCCGTTGCTGGTATCCCGGATGAGCACCACCTCACGACCGACCGGAGCACCTGCCATGTCCCCTCCCCTGCTCAAAGTCAGCGGCCTGAAAAAACACTTCGCCGGTCGCGCCGGTGCGCCGGTCAAAGCCGTCGATGATGTCTCGTTCGAAATCATGGAAGGCCAGACACTGGGACTGGTCGGCGAATCCGGCTGCGGCAAATCCACCACCGGACGTAGCGTATTGCGCCTGATCGAACCGACTGCCGGCAAGGTCGAATTCATGGGCCAGGATCTGATGACGCTACGCGCCGAACCGCTGCGGCGCATGCGACGCGACATGCAGATGGTGTTCCAGGACCCGTTTGCTTCGCTCAATCCGCGCATGACCATCGGTGAAGTACTGGAAGAACCGCTAATCGTGCACGACCTGTTCGACCGGCCCACGCGCAAGCGCAAAGTGGCCGAGATATTGGAGCGCGTCGGTCTGAGCCAGTCCTACGCCAGTCGTCATCCGCATGAATTTTCCGGCGGCCAGCGCCAGCGTGTCGGCATCGCCCGCGCCATCATCACGCAACCGAAACTGGTGGTAGCCGATGAAGCCGTGTCAGCGCTGGACGTGTCGATTCAGGCGCAGATCCTGAACCTGCTCAAGGATTTGCAACAGGAACTCGGTCTGACCTATCTGTTCATCTCGCATGACCTCGCCGTGATCCGTCATGTCAGCGAGCGCATCGGCGTGATGTACCTCGGCCGGCTGGTCGAAACCGGTCCGTGCGACAGTATTTACCGCGATCCGAAACATCCGTACACGCAGGCGCTGCTGTCGGCCATCCCGCGCGAGCATCCGGACCAAGTACGTCAGCGCATCGTCCTGCAAGGCAGCATTCCGAATCCGGCCGCGCCACCGGGCGGTTGTCATTTTCATCCGCGCTGCACCAGTTGCATGGAGGTCTGCAAAACCGTCGCACCGGCACCGACCGAAATCACACCGGGCCAATTTGTCACTTGCCATTTGTATCGCTAACCAATTTTAAATAGGACGTCCATCATGAACCTCGACAGCAATCACTATCCGTATGCCTCGCGTCGCAGCGTCGTGTATGCCAAACGCGGTATGGTCGCGACTGCTCAGCCGCTGGCGGTGCAAGCCGGCCTGCAAGTGCTGCAAGCCGGTGGCAATGCGATCGACGCGGCGATCGCAGCAGCGGCTGCGTTGTCGGTGGTCGAACCGACCGCCAACGGCATCGGTGGCGATGCGTTCGCACTGATCTGGCATGGTGGCAAACTGCATGGGCTCAATGCCAGCGGTGCCGCGCCGCAGCGTATTTCGCTGGCTGCACTCAAGGAAGCCGGTCACACCAGCATGCCAAAATACGGCGCATTGCCGGTCACCGTGCCGGGTACGCCGGGCGCGTGGGCCAGCATGGCCGAGCGCTTCGGGAAACTGCCGCTGAGCCAGTCGATGGCTGGTGCGATCACGCTGGCGCAAGACGGTTTTCCGGTTTCGCCGATGGTTGCCGTGGCATGGGACGCGGCGCACAAGAACTTTCTCACCGAACTCAAGGCCGGTCATTTCCAGCCGTGGTTCGATACCTTTGCCGCCGGCGGACGGGCACCGCGTGCCGGTGAAATCTGGCGCTCCCCGGGCCACGCGCAAACATTGCAATCAATCGCTTCCGACAATGCCGCGAGTTTCTATCGCGGTGCGCTGGCCGAAAAAATTGCCGCCTGTGTGCAAGGTGCCGGCGGCTATCTGGACGTGGCCGATCTGGCGGCGTACCAGCCGCAATGGGTCGATCCGATCAGCGTCAACTATCGTGGCTACGACGTCTGGGAAATCCCGCCAAATGGCCATGGTCTGGTGGCGCTGCTGGCGCTCAATATTCTCAAGGGATTCGATTTCAGCGAACGCGATACCGTGCTCACGCATCACCGTCAGATCGAAGCCATCAAGCTGGCCTTTGCCGATGGCCATGCGCATATTGCTGAAGCCAGCGCGATGCGGGTGTCGGTCAAGGATTTGCTGTCGGACGCGTATGCCGACGAGCGTCGCCGACTGATCGGAGCGCGTGCCACCTTGCCGGTAGCCGGCGAACCACCGCGCGGCGGCACCGTGTATCTGAGCACGGCCGACAGCGAAGGCAACATGGTGTCGCTGATCCAGAGCAATTACATGGGCTTCGGTTCGGGACTGGTAGTGCCGGGCACAGGCATCGCGCTGCACAACCGCGGCAACAATTTCACGCTCGATACCGACCATCCGAATTGTCTGGCTCCGGGCAAGCGGCCGTATCACACGATCATTCCCGGCTTCCTGACTAAAGACGGCGCGGCGATCGGTCCGTTCGGCGTGATGGGTGGTTTCATGCAACCGCAGGGACATGTGCAGATGGTGATGAACACGGTCGACTTTGCGCTTAACCCGCAAGCGGCGCTGGATGCACCGCGCTGGGAATGGCTGCAGGGGAACAAGGTCAATATCGAGCACACCGCGCCGGAGCATCTGTTCCGCTCGCTCGCCGGACTCGGTCATGAGGTCGCCTGGTCCGGTAACCAGCACGGTTTCGGACGCGGCCAGATCATCTGGCGTGACGAACACGGTGTGCTGTGCGGCGGCACCGAACCGCGTTCCGACGGCAGCATCGCGGCCTGGTAATTCCATCACGGGAAACCACCATGATCAAGAATCCGGCCAATGTCGGTCCGCCACCGAAGAGCAGTTCCCTGCCCGATTATGTCTACGGCAATCTGCGGGATGATATTTTCGGACTGCGCCTGTTGCCCGGTGATCAGGTCACCGAGACCGACATCGCGGCGTACTTCGACGTCTCGCGCACACCGGTGCGCGAAGCCTTGCAACGGCTGCAACGCGATGGCCTGATGCAGGGCTATGTGCGGGGTGGCTGGAAAGTTGTGCCGGTCGATTTCAAGCGCTATGAAGACCTGTACGAAATGCGCCGGATTATCGAGCTGCATGCAGTGATGCGGCTGTGCCGGGACGACGCCACGATCGACCAATCGCTCATCGATGACTTGCAAAAAATCTGGTGCTGTCCGGTCAGCGAACGGCAAGTCGATGGCCTGCAGGTCGCTTCACTGGATGAAGCGTTTCACCAGACGCTGGTGCGCGCCACCGGCAACCTCGAAATGGCGACCACCTTCGACCGGCTCACCGACCGGGTGCGCATCGTGCGGCGGCTGGATTTTTTGTATGGCGACTGCGTGCAGCTGACGTATGACGAACATGCCGCCATCCTCGCTGCTATTGCAAAGCGTGACAGCGCTGCAGCGTTGCATCTGATGACCGCGCACATCGAAGACAGTCACGTCAGTGTCAGGCAGCTTACGCTGCATCATTTGCATAGTGTGCGCAGCGGTGCCAGTGCGGAGCGGTTACCGTATCTGCCGCTAAAAACGCAGCGGCTGTCGTAGTCCGTAACAGCGCGATTGACGGCGCCTCCCCGTCATCCCCACAGTTCAAAAACCGGGACCGGTGCAGTGCCCTCGGTCACGCCATATTCTTCACCCTCTGGCAGCGAAAACAGTGCCACTGTTTGCACCAGATCGAGCGCCTCCGACTGCATGCGGGAGGCGGCGGTGGCGACCTCTTCGACCAGCATCGCATTGTGCTGGGTTGCCTCGTCCATCAGCGCCACTGCTTCGCCGACCTGTGCAATATCCCGGCTTTGCGCAGTGCTGGCGGCACTGATCTCGCCCATGATGACGGTGACGCTGCCGATGCTGCGCACCACTTCAAGCAGGGTGCTGCCAGCCTGATCGACCAGCGTGCTGCCTTGCTTCACGCGTTCGACGCTGGCGTTGATGAGATGCTTGATTTCTTTGGCCGCGTCAGCCGAACGTCCCGCCAGCAAGCGCACCTCGGTAGCGACTACGGCAAAACCGCGTCCCTGCTCGCCCGCTCTGGCGGCCTCGACTGCAGCATTGAGCGCCAGAATATTGGTTTGAAACGCAATCCCATCCATGACTTGCGTAATGTCGGCAATTCTGGCGCTGGCATCGACGATGCCTTTCATGGTCCCGGCCACTTGTGCGACCACCTCGCCGCCGTTGATCGCCGCCGTGCTGGCGCTCAGTGCCAGTTGATTGGCCTCAATGGCATTATCGGCATTTTGCTTGACGGTGCTACCCAGTTGTTCCATCGAGGCGGCCGCTTCTTGCAGCGTGCTAGCCTGCGTCTCGATACGGCCCGACAGGTCATAGTTATCGTGAGCAATCCGGCCCGTGGTTCTGGCTACACCGAGCGAGCCCACCCGGACCGCGTTGACAACCAGCGTCAGCGACATTTGCATGCGGTGCACTGCCGCTAACACGCTGGTGCTGTCGCCCTCGGGCAAAGACAGCGCCACACTCAGGTCACCGCCGGCAACGCGGCGCATGACTTCGCACAGTTCGTCCGGTTCCGCGCCCAGTGACGACGACAAATGACGGGTCAATGCGAAGCCCACCGCGCTGCCAATGACCAGCATTGACAGCGCCAGCCCGAGCAGCAAGACCATGGTGTTGCGGGCTTCTTGCGAAGCGACTTTTGCCAGAGCGCTCGCGTGAGATTGCTGCAGATCCATTGAGTCGTCGATTGCCTTGAACAACGTCTCTTGCAAACTACGTCCGCTGTCTTCTAATCGCTGTCTGCCTGCCAGTGCCTCGCCACGGTTGGCCAGTTCGATGATGTCAGCAATGTCGCGGTGATAGCGGGTTCCGGTTTCCTTCAGAATAGTGAGCAGGGCAATACTTTTTGGCATCGCGAGCGTGGCGTCCAGCAGCGCCAGTAACCTGTTGTTGTCTGCTTCGATTGCGTCAATTTTTTTCTTTTTAGCGTCGCGCACAAGAGTCTCTTCAGCCATCAGGAGTACGTGGGCTGTGCTGGCAATCGCGCTGATGTTTTGCCTGTAGTCGGCAAACTGGTTGGTTTTGACGATACGATCGTTCGCCACTTCGTTTAGCTGCTGGTTCAGTGCGTGAATTTTGAGCGTACCAAAAAGGGCAATCGCAATGCCAAGCAGTGTTAGCGCGCCAAAACCCAGGGAAAGGCGCGTTGCTACGCGCATAGAGCGGTAGAAGATCATTGGAATTTCCTGAATGCAAAAAAATAAAGGGGGTCAACCCGCCATCGACGGGCTGCGCAATTGAAGGTGTTTTCAAGCCAGTCAGCTACCGTGTGAGGTGTTGAACCGCATAAAGTGCTGAAGCAACGAATGAAAGGAGGCAATGGCTTCCTGGCGACAATGCGCGCGGTTGCCACCACCCGCAATGAAGGGGCTGTCGATCCGGGCGCAGCCCGATCGTGTCGGCAACCCCGCTACCACAACGCAGCAACACGTCAGGCCGGAGGCTTTGCGACCCCGACTTTCGTACGGGTGTGCGGTTAATATTACTTATATTAACTTATTTAATTAAATAAAGTAATTTAATTTTAAATTTAATATTTTATGCAAAGATATTGCTTTTCTGGCTTTTCCTGAACCGTGGCAAGATCGATAGTCGTGTTTGGCAGCGACAATGCAGTATAAATTTGAAATCGTTGAAGCCTATTTCGGACTTATCTTTCAAAAGTCATTTTTCATCGATTTGAAAGATAAAGCCCTATAGCGCATGGGTTTCAGGTTTGTCAGGGTGGGAACGATCTGTCGCGGCCACGCGCGCGAACCGGCAATGTCCGTTAATTCCGGTCATGCAGACTATTTCCATAATTGTTTTATTAGATTAATTTAAAGTATTCAACAATTTATTATCTACTTTAAAAATATAAATAACACTTAACTAGCCTGACTTTTGGGACAATATCGGCCCTTAATCCGACTCGGAGTGACGCGGCACATGGAACATACCAACAAGCAATCCGATCCGGTTGTCCGGCCGCAAGTCAATAATGCCGCGCGAACAATGAAGGCGGTGGTGACGCTCGGCAATGGCGGCTATGACAAACTGCATTACGGTGATGTCCCGATACCTTCCCCCGGTCCGGGCGAAGTCCTGTTGCAGGTACTGGCCGCCGGGGTCAACAATACCGAGATCAACACGCGGCTGGGCTGGTATTCGGCGTCGGTCACGACCGATACGGCTGGCAGCGCAACGGCTCAGGAAGCAACGACCGAAAATAAGGCAGATGGTGGCTGGAATGCGGCAACGCCGTTTCCGCTCATTCAAGGTACCGATTGCTGCGGCCGGGTGGTCGCGGTGGCTTCTGAACGTGACCGGCATTTGATCGGTGCGCGGGTGCTGGTGCGTCCGTGCATGCGCCCCGATGGCTTCGGATCGATGAACAATATCTGGATGGCCTCGGACTTCGATGGCGCATTCGCGCAGTTCGTCAAGGTACCGGCCAGTGACGTATTTGTCGTGCGGTCCGACTGGAGCGATGCCGAACTCGGCTCGATGCCGTGTGCTTATGGCACCGCAGAAAACATGCTGCATCGCGCCGGTGTGCGCGAAGGCGAGCATGTCCTCATTACCGGTGCATCAGGCGGTGTCGGCTCGGCGGCAGTACAACTGGCCAAACGTCGGGGAGCGCGGGTAACGGCTATCGCCGGACAATCGAAGATGGAACAGGTACGCCGGATCGGTGCGGATCAGGTGCTTGAGCGTCACGACGATCTTGTTGCATGCCTTGGCCACGAAAGCGTGGATGTCGTTATCGACAACGTCGCCGGTCCCGCTTTTGGCGACCTGCTCAAGGTACTCAGACGCGCTGGCCGCTATGCGTCCTCGGGAGCGATAGGCGGGCCGCTGGTGAGTCTGGATATGCGCCCGTTTTATCTGAAAGGCCTGACCCTGTTGGGTTGTACCGCCTGGGACGAACCGGTTTTTACCAACCTGATTGGTTACATCGAGCGCGGCGAACTGCGCCCGCTGGTAGCCAGGTGCTTCCCGCTGGCCCAGATCGTGCAAGCGCAGCAGGAATTTCTGGAGAAATCGCATGTCGGGAAATTTGTGCTGATTCCGCCAGCGCCGGAGACCTGAATCGACGAGGCAAGCCCCGTCGCGCCACTCATGCCGCTAAGGTATTGCCCAGTTCCAGCATCTCCACCGGCACCGGCCGCCCGAACAGGTATCCCTGAAAACGCCGGCAACCGTGCTGGATTAAAAAGTCACGCTGCGCGACGGTCTCGACGCCCTCGGCGATGACCGACAAATGAAAGCTGTGTCCCATCGCAAGAATGGCACTCACGATGACGGCATCATTGGCGTGCCCGAGCAGGTCACGCACAAACGAGCGGTCGATCTTGACCTCGTGCAGCGGCAGGCGTTTCAGGTAGGACAGCGACGAATACCCGGTACCAAAATCATCGAGCGAAAAGCGTAGTCCGGCTTCGCGCAAGATGGTCATCTTCTCGATGGTCAATTCGATCTCGTCGAGTAGCAGACTCTCGGTCAACTCCAGCAATAACAGCGACGGATCGATGCCGGTCGCCGATACCAGCGCCAGCACGCGCGCTACAAAATCATCGTCACCGAACTGGCGCGCACTCAGGTTGACCGATAGCGTCAGCCGTGCAGTGGCGCGGTTCTGCGCCCACGCTTTCAATTGCTGGCAAGCGGTATCGAGGGCCCAATAACCGAGATCGACAATCAGTCCGGTTTCTTCTGCCAGCGTGATGAAACTGTTCGGCATCATCAGTCCCTTGACGGGATGTGCCAGCCGCATCAAAGCCTCGACGCCGGTCAACAGACCTTCGCTGTCAACCTGCGGCTGGTAGTACAGCGCGAACCAGTTTTTTGCCAACCCTTCGCGCAAGTCGGCTTCCAGCGTATTGCGCAGCGTGATTCTGGCCTGCATCGCCGGATCAAAAAACAGCTGGTTATTGCGTCCGGCAGTCTTGACATTGCCCAGTGCCAGATCGGCCCGCTTGATCAGTTCGTCCGGACTGTGCTGCTGATCGTGGAAGAAAGCAATCCCAATACTGGCCGTCAGGTTGTGCGACATCGCATCGAGTACGAAGGGCTGCGCAATAGCTTCCAGAATTTCACGCCCGATCGCATCGACATCGACCGCGACCTCAACGGCGATCCTGCCAAGGCCTTCAAGGATGACGACGAATTCATCACCGCCCATGCGTGCCACCGTATCTTGCTCACGCACGCAATCGCTGATGCGTCGACCGGTCTGCTGCACTACCAGGTCACCGGCAACATGACCGTGCTCGTCATTGAGCAATTTGAAGTTATCCAGATTGATCAGTAACAGTGCACCGTAAATGCCGCGTCGGGCACAACTGGCCATTGCATGGGTCAGGCGGTCAATCATCAGTCGCCGGTTCGGCAAGCCGGTCAGTGCATCAAGGTAGGCCAGCTTGCGAATGGTTTCTTCCGATTGCTTGAGCGTCGTGATATCAGTCGAGAACTCACCGATCAATGGCTGACCCGCGGCGCCGATAAACGGGAAGCAGATATTTTTCCAGTAAGTCGGTGCTGTTCCGGGCCGCCTGATTTCCTCAATACTCTCGGTTGTCAGACCGCTGGCGAGCACGACCTGATCGCTGGCCATGCGTGCGACCGGGATGTCGGCGGCATGGCCGACGGTATCGTTCCAGACCCGATTGCCGTAGACGGTGCAACCACTGCCGTCACGGATCGAGGCGATGATCGGACTGGCATCCATGAAAGCATGAAAGCGGCGCTCGCTTTCGATCAGCTTGAGTTCGGTGCGATGCAATTCGGCGCGGGTGGCCGCATCCTGCAATTCGCGCAGCAAGGCTGGTGCCAGCCGTGCCATGTTGTCCTTCATGACGTAATCATTAGCACCGGCTTTCATTGCTGCGACGGCGGCGGCTTCGCCGACGGTGCCCGACATCAGGATGAACGGCACTTGCGCATCGCTGGCACGACAAAGCCGCAGCGCTTCCATGCCGGAAAATCCCGGCAGGGAAAAATCCGAAATCACGGCATCCCAGGATTCGGTCAGCGCCGCAGTCAGTCCGACGGCATCCTGCACGCAGTGCGATTGCATGTCGATACCGGCGCGTCGCAACGCGCGACAAATCAGCAGGGCATCGTCTTCACAGTCTTCGATGAGCAGTAGGCGCAGCGCAAGCGTCATAGCGGGTCAATCATCGGCATGGACAGTGGCAAGGACGATGGCGGTGGACGGTTCAGCGTCAGCCAGTAAGTGGCAATGATGCGTGTCATCTCGACGAACTCGGCGTAATCGATCGGTTTGACCAGATAGCTGTTGGCACCTAGTGAGTAACAGGCATCCAGATCCTGTTCGAGCAGCGACGATGTCAGCATGATGACCGGCACCAGCCGCGTGCGCGGATCGGCGCGGATTTCGCGCAACACGCCGATGCCGTCGAGGCGCGGCAGTTTCAGGTCGAGCAGAACCAGCTTGGGCAGCGGCTGGCCGGCACGATCAGCGAATGCGTCACGGGCAAACAGAAAATCAAGCGCCTCGATCCCGTCACGCGCCACCACAATCGGATTACTCACCTGATTGCGGCGAAACGCGCGCAAGGTCAGCGCGGCATCATCGGGATTATCTTCGACCAGCAATATCGGGTCAGGCAGGTAAGACATCCTGGTCCTCCTTCATGCAAAAATAAAAAGTCGCGCCATGACCGACCCGGGCTTCGGCACAGATCTCGCCATCGTGGCGGCGAATGATGCGCTTGACCAGTGCCAGCCCGATGCCGGTGCCTTTGAAGTCACTGACGGCGTGCAAGCGCTCGAAGGTACCGAACAATTTTTCTGCGTGCAGCATGTCGAATCCGGCGCCGTTATCGGCGACAAAAAAGACCTGGTTGCCGTCGATCTCGTTGCAGCCGATACGGATTTCCGGGCGCTCGGTGCGACTCGTGAACTTCCAGGCATTCTCGATCAGGTTTTGCATCACGATGCCGATCAATCCCTTGTCGGCTCGCAGTTGCATGCCTTCGTCGATTTGCCACTGCACTGCCCGCGCAGGCTGACCTTCGCGCAGTGTCGCGACGATACCGTGGCAGAGCAGGCTCAGGTCGATCGCCTCGAGACGGATTTCGCTGCGGGTGACCTGCGACAGCCGCAACATGTCATCAATGAGCCGACCCATGCGCTGACTAGCGGTGCGGATGCGTTGCAGTGCGTCCTTGCCTTCGGCATCGAGCTTGTCGCTGTAATCTTCCAGCAGTGCCAGCGAAAAACCATCGAGGCTGCGTAACGGCGTGCGTAAGTCATGCGAGACCGAATAGCTGAACGCCCTGAGCTCTTCGTTGAGCGAGGCCAGTTCGAGATTTTTCAAACTCAGCGCGGCTTCGATGCGGGTACGGTCGGCGATCTCCTGACGCAGCTGTTCGTTGCTGGCGGCCATGACGGCCGGACTCGGCAAGGCCAATGCCAGCGGGATCAGCTTGACCAGCAGGAAAGCAGTCGGGATAGAGACCAGCGCCGTGATGGCCTTGATGCCGCCGGAGAGCCAGTAAGCCGGATGCCAGACGGTCCAGACTTCCATCACATGACTGGCGCCACATGCCAGGATAAAGACGGCGAAACAAATGAACATCCAGTGAAATTGCAGATCGCGGCGTTTGCGTACGAAGAACAGCAAGGTCACCGGAATCGAAAAATAGGCCAGCGCAATGAGCGAGTCGGAGAGCACATGCAGCCACA
>JBLHMB010000079.1:0-13810 GCA_047621665.1 Bradyrhizobium sp.
TGCCGGTCTGCAGTTGACCCTGGTGCTGTTCGACGAAGTGCGCAGCCTGACTCGGAAACAGGCTGCTCAGGTCGCAGCGTGGCAACAGCATGTCGGAGTCGGAACGCCGCGCGCCCAGACTGTCTTTCAACACAGCGAGGAAAACTTGCGCCGAGGCACGTTCCGGTGGCGTGTTGAGCGCGGCGATACACAGGGGGCGCCACATCAACTGGATCAGCGTGACCGTCTGGTTAAAGCGTTCCAGCAGTTCCGTAACGCTGCAATCGGTATTGAGTCGCCAGTCCATCCAGCGCGCTGCCGACGAAAACCGCATCAGCGCCAGTTTGTCGGTGCGGGTGAGCCCGGTGGCACGCCACAAGGCGACGGCCAGGTGTAACGGTGCCGGCAAGGCCGCGGCAACGAAGTCCATGCCGGTGCCGGGCGGGTAGCGCATTTGCAAGGGCAGACGCAACAGCGCGGTGTCCGGATCGATGCCAACCTGACGCATCAGGCGCAGTGACTCGCGGTAGGCACCCAGCAGGATGTGCTGGCCATTGTCAAGCGACAGGCCATGGAGGGTGACCTGGCGTGCACGGCCGCCCGGCGTACGGGCCGCTTCGAATAACGTGACGCGGCGACCGGCCGCAGCCAGTTCGACGGCGGCAGCACAGCCTGCCCAGCCGGCACCGATGACGGCAGTGTGTATCGTCATCGAGCGTTCATCCGCGGATATAGGTACGCCACGCCAGCCACAGCTTGCGGATTGGCGTGAGCGAGATCCGTTGCTTCAGCACATGGAAGCCGTCGTGTTCGATTTCCGACAGCAGGGCGCGGTAGATCGCTGACATCATCAGGCCCGGTCGCTGGCTCCGCCTGTCGGCGGCCGGCAGCAGCGCGAACGCTTCATCGTAGGCGCTCTGAGCCCGGCGGACCTGGAAGCGCATCAGGTTTTCAAACTGGTCGTTGTGACGGGCATTGAGCAGGTCCGCAGCCGTTACGCCGAATTGCTGCAGTTCATTGACCGGAAGGTAGATCCGGCCGATGCGGGCATCCTCGCCGACGTCGCGGATGATGTTGGTGAGCTGAAATGCCAGCCCGAGTTTTTCGGCGTACTGCAGTGTCTGCTTGTCGGTATAGCCGAAAATACTGGCGGACAGGATCCCGACCACGCCGGCGACATGCCAGCAGTACTTCTGCAATCCGATGTAATCGAGGTAGCGGGTTTGATCCAGGTCCATTTCCATGCCGTCGATGATGGCCAGCAAATGCTGGCCATCAAGCTGGTAGGTTGCCATGTGGGGTTGCAGTGCCAGCGTTACCGGATGAGTAGGCGTGCCGGTGAGCATCGCGCCGATTTCGCTGCGCCACCAGTGCAGCTTGGTGCGGGCGATGCCGACATCGGTACATTCGTCGACGGTATCGTCGACCTCACGGCAAAACGCATACAGCGCCGTAATCGCCCTTCGGCGCTCGGCCGGCAGGAATAAAAAGCTGTAATAAAAACTGGAGCCGCTTTGCGCGGCTTTTTGTTGGCAGTACTCGTCTGGAGACATGGATGCGCCGGGCAGGAATCGAAGCCGCTATGCTAGCCGACCACGCCGATACCGACAAACCTTATGTCGGTACCAGCAGTATTTACATGCGCAGTGCACGCCATAGCAGGCGCAGGTAGTCGGTCTTGCGCAGAGTGGGGCGCTGGCGAAAGACATCGTAATCGACTGCTTCAATCGCGGCGAGGATATGCAATCCGCCTTGCACCACCAGTCGCAATTCCCAGCCGATCCGGCCCGGCAATCGCATTGCCAGTGGCGCTCCTGCCAGCAGCAGCGCGCGGGCGCGCTCGATTTCGAAGGCCATCAACCGGCGCCAGGGGGCGTCGATCCGCTGTTCAGTCAACTGGGTTTCGCTGACACCGAAACGGGCCAGGTCTTCCAGCGGCAAATAGATACGCGACTTCTGCCAGTCGATGGCGACGTCCTGCCAGAAGTTAATGAGTTGCAGTGCACTGCAAATGGCATCCGACTGCGCTAGGTTGCGGGCGTCGGCTGCGCCATACAAATGCAGCATCAGCGCACCGACCGGATTGGCCGAGCGGCGGCAGTAATCCAGCAGTGTCGTGAAATCGGCATAACGCGTCGTGACGACATCCTGCCGGAACGCCGATAGCAGGTCGCGCATTGGCGTCAGCGGTAATTGCCAGTCGTACACGACGTCGTGGAGCTTGCGAAATAGTGGTTCGGCCGGTGTCCCGCCTGCGGCAATGAGGTCGAGTTGCGCTTCATAGTTATCGAGTGCGGCAATGCGTTCGTGCGGGGCGGCGTTGCCTTCGTCTGCGATGTCATCGGCACTGCGGGCGAACGCATAAATGGCTTCGACCGCCGGGCGCAGGCGGGCCGGAAGCAGAATGGAGGCAACCGGAAAGTTTTCGTAATGATCGACGGCCATACAGGTTTTCTCCAAGCCGGAAGCGGGGGTGAAAAAATCAGCCGGACTTTTGTAATAATTACTAACCGATTGGTCAGTAATTGTTTTAAGCTCCGAGCGGTACAAGAAGTACTGGTGAGAATTCCCGATCCCAGTGTTTCTTTTTCAGTCCGCATCATAAAGGAAAGCACCTTGACCTCCCTTCTCAATTCCTCCCGTTTTCCCTTCGCGCCCATGGCTGCGGTCGTGCTGGCGCTGGTACTGCTCGCTGCCTGTTCCAAACCGGTCGAAAAAACCGAAGATATCCGGCCGGTGCGCGCGATGACGCTGGTCGCCGCCGATGCGGATACGAAGGCCGAGTTTTCCGGTGATGTCCGACCGCGTATCGAATCCCGTCTCGGCTTTCGTATCGGCGGCAAAATCGTCGCGCGCAAGGTCGAGGTAGGTAGTCTGGTCAAACGCGGGCAGATACTTATGCAGCTCGATCCGCAGGATTTACAACTGGCGCAATTGCAGTCGGCAGCCGCGTTGAAGGCTGCGCAAAGTAATCGTGACCTGGCCCGTGCCGAGCAGCAACGCTATGAAGATCTGCGGGCGCGTAATTTTGTTAGCCAGGCCGTGCTGGATGCCAAGCAAACTGCTTTCCAGGCGGCGCAGGCCAGTTTCGATCAGGCGAGTGCTGCGGCGCGCAATCAAATCAACCAGACCGGTTATGCAACGCTGATCGCCAATGCCGACGGTGTCGTCACGGGTATCGATGCGGAAGCTGGTCAGGTTGTTGCTGCGGGTACGCCGGTGTTGCGGATCACGGAGACCCGCGACAAAGACGTGGTCATTGGTATTCCCGAGGATCAGGTGGAATTATTGCGCCGGGTGGACGACATCCGGATCCACGTCTGGGCCAACCCGGATACGGTGATTCAGGGGAAATTACGTGAGTTATCACCCATTGCCGATCCGGTCTCGCGTACTTTTACCGCCCGCATTGCGTTGCCGGCCGGGGCCGCACAGGTGCGTCTGGGCATGACCGCTTATGTCACGTTTGTTAGCAAGACACCATCAGGCATGATACGTGTTCCGCTCAACGCGTTGGTACGCGACAAACCGAATACGGCAGTCTGGGTCATCGAGAAAGGGACGGTCAGCCTGGTGCCGGTGCAACTCGCCGGTCCTACTGGCAACGATATGTTGCTATCCGGTGGTGTTTCTGCCGGGCAGGTCATCGTCACTGCCGGCGTCAACTTGCTCAAATCCGGCCAGAAAGTCACCATTCTCAATGACGACCTTGCCGTGCGCGATGCGGCCTTGCGTCTGGGTGAGGCGACCAAATGAAAGGCGGCTTCAATCTGTCACGATGGGCACTGGAACACATTCCATTAACGCGTTACCTGATGGCGGTACTGCTGATCGGCGGCATGCTCAGCTATGCCCGGTTGGGGCAGGACGAAGATCCGCCATTCACGTTTCGTGCAATGGTCGTGCGGGCGACCTGGCCTGGTGCGACTGCCTTGCAGATGGCCGAGCAAGTCGCTGACAAGCTCGAAAAAAAACTGCAGGAAACACCTTATATCGACAAGATCCGTAGCTACTCGAAGCCCGGTGAAACAACCATCATCCTGCAGCTACGCGAATCGACGCCGCCCAAAGAAACGGCCGCTTCCTGGTACCAGGTACGCAAGAAGATCGGCGATATTCGTGCCACTTTGCCGGCGGGCGTCAACGGGCCTTACTTCAACGACGAATTCGGTGACACCTATGGTTCGATCGTCGCCTTGTCCGGTGAGGGTTTCACGTATGCCGAAGTGAAATACTATGCCGACTTTGTCCGTCAGCAACTGCTGCGCGTGAAATCGGTCTCCAAGGTGGAGTTGTTTGGTGTGCAGGACGAGCGCATCACAATCGAGTTTTCACAAAAAAAATTCGCCCAGCTAGGCATCACGATGGATAGCGTTGTCGCACAACTGGCAGCGCAAAACTCGGTCGAGGGTACTGGTATTCTGGTGACGCCGACCGATAACCTGCAGGTACGCGTCACGGGCGCGCTGATGACGGTTAAGGACTTGCAGGAACTCGATCTGCGCGCCAATGGCACCAGCTTTAAGTTGGGTGACTTTGCCACGGTCCGGCGCGAGTACCGCGATCCTCCACAAGACAAGATGCGCTTTAATGGCAAGGATGTCATCGGTCTCGGCATTTCGATGGAGAAGGGCGGTAACATCATCGAGCTCGGCAAGAGTCTTGACAGCACGCTCGCGGCGGTCACAGTCAAGTTGCCGGTAGGCGTTGAGCTATCGCGGGTGGCCGATCAGCCGAAGGCGGTCATTGCCTCGGTCAGTGAATTTTTGCACACGCTGGTTGAGGCGGTACTAATTGTTCTGGCAGTCAGTTTCCTGGCGCTGGGATTGCACACCAAACCTTTCCGGCTCGACATCCGTCCCGGTCTGGTGGTCGGTCTGACGATACCTCTGGTTTTGGCGATCACGTTCCTGTTCATGCGTATTCTCGATATTGACCTGCACAAGATTTCGTTGGGTGCGCTGATCATTGCTCTTGGCTTGTTGGTTGACGATGCCATCATCGCCGTTGAAATGATGGTGCGCAAAATGGAGGAAGGGTTTTCGCGGTTTGACGCGGCCACGTTTGCCTACACGTCGACAGCGATGCCAATGTTGACCGGGACGCTGATTACGGCTGCGGGATTTCTGCCAATCGGCCTGGCCAAATCGGCGGCCGGCGAATATACGTTTTCGATGTTTTCGGTCAATGCGCTTGCACTGCTTATTTCGTGGCTGGTAGCCGTCATCTTTACTCCTTACATCGGGTATGTCCTGCTTAAGGTCAAGCCTGTTGCCGGTGCCGATGCCCATCACGAATTGTTTAACACACCGATGTATAACCGGTTTCGTAAGACGGTCAACTGGTGTGTCGAATGGCGTAAGACGACGATTTTGCTGACACTGGTAGCGTTTGGTTTGGGCGTATTTGGCTTCAAATTCATCGAGCAACAATTTTTTCCGGATTCCAGTCGTACCGAATTGATGGTGGAACTCTGGCTGCCGGAAGGGGCAGCCTTCAGAGCGACCGAAGCGCAGGCTAAAAAATTCGAAGCTTTTATCCTGAAACAGGACGGTGTCGAAAGCGTCACCAGTTATGTCGGTACCGGCAGTCCGCGCTTTTACCTGCCGCTGGACCAGATTTTTCCGCAGACTAACGTGTCGCAAATCGTCGTCCTGGCCAAAGACTTGAAAGCCCGTGAGGCATTACGCTTGAAGATTGTCGCAATCTTCAAAAAAGATTTCCCTGAGGTGCGCGGGCGCGTCAAGTTATTACCAAATGGACCGCCCGTACCGTACCCGGTGCAGTTCCGCGTCACGGGTACGGAAGTGGCCAAGGTGAGGGCGATCGCCGATCAGGTCAAGGACATCATGCGTGCGAACCCGAACGCGATCGGGGTTAACGATAACTGGAACGAGTCGGTCAAGGTCTTGCGGATCGATCTTGATCAGGAAAAAATGCGCGCGGTCGGCGTGACCTCGCAAACAGTCATGCGTGCAGCCAACACGCTGTTGAGCGGCTCGACGGTCGGCCAATATCGTGATGGCAATCGCTTGATTGATATCGTTATTCGGCAACCCGTCGATGAGCGGTCGACGATTTCTGCATTGGATCAGGCCAATATCCCGACGGCTAGCGGTAAATCGGTGCCACTGTCTCAGCTGGCGCGTGCCCGGTTTGTCTGGGAGCCTGGAGTGATCTGGCGTGAAGGACGTGAATGGGCTGTGACCGTGCAATCCGACGTGGCTGATGGCATCCAGGGGCCAACGGTATCGGATCAGATTAATCCCCGGCTCGCTAAGCTGCGCGCTGGTCTGCCGGCGGGCTACAAAATCGACTTGGCCGGTGCGGCAGCTGATAGCGGCAAGGCACAAGAGTCCATCGCTGCCAATGTGCCACTTGTAATCTTCATCATCTTCACGTTGCTGATGTTGCAGTTGCATAGTTTTTCGCGTTCGCTACTGGTGTTCCTGACCGGACCGCTCGGTGTGGCTGGCGCAGCGATGGCCTTGCTGCTGTTGCAGCGGCCGTTTGGCTTCGTCGCACAGCTCGGCGTGATCGCGCTCTTCGGGATGATCATTCGCAACTCGGTGATCCTTATTGACCAGATCGAGCAGGATATTGCTGCCGGCGCCGCACCGTGGGATGCCATTGTCGAATCGGCCGTACGACGCTGCAGACCTATCATTCTGACTGCCGCCGCAGCGGTATTGGCCATGATACCGCTGTCACGCTCCGTATTCTGGGGGCCGATGGCGGTGGCGATCATGGGCGGGCTGATCGTCGCTACCGCGCTGACGTTGTTGTTCTTGCCGGCGCTGTATGCGGCGTGGTTTCGGGTCAAAAAACCGTCTCTAAAGTGATCACTTCTGCCTGGCGCGGTGTTGTCAATGAACTCCGCGCCAAAAATCACGGCGTACTGGAATAAAATCCAGTAAAATCAGCGCTCGATGTAGACCGGCCTCTGGCAAAGGCAGTTGAAGGCGACCATATTTACCTCAGGGTCGCTTTTTGCTTTTGGCAGGTGGACATTCCCGCGAGGATGGCGAAATTGGTAGACGCACCAGGTTTAGGTCCTGACGCCAGTAATGGTGTGGGGGTTCGAGTCCCCCTCCTCGCACCACAGAATTCTTTTTTATAATTTGGACGATTCACATGGTAACTGCTGTCGAAACCCTCGAAAAACTTGAGCGCCGCATCACGATCACGGTCCCTTTGGCAGATGTCCAGGCCGAAGTTGATAAGCGCCTGAAAGTACGCGCTAAATCAGCCAAGGCACCTGGCTTTCGCCCAGGTAAAGTGCCAATGAAAATGGTTGCTGCCCAGTTCGGTTATCAGGTCGAAACTGAAGTATTGAATGACAAAGTTGGCCGCGCTTTCAATGATGCCGCCAATGAAAACAATTTACGCGTTGCCGGTTATCCGCGCATCGAGCCAAAAGCTGCCGGTGAAGACGCCGTAGAAGGTACGATTGTTTTTGAAGCTACTTTCGAAATCTATCCTGAAGTCAAAGTTGGCGACCTCGCCGTCACTGAAGTCGAGAAAACAGTCACTGAAGTAACCGACGCAGAAATCGACAAGACCATCGAGATCCTGCGCAAGCAGCGTGCTCACTTTCACGTCAAGGGCGAGCAGGATGCGCACGGCGACGGTGGTCCGGATCAGACGGCACAAAAAGATAATCGCGTAACAGTCGATTTCACCGGTTCGATCGACGGTGTCGAATTCCAGGGTGGCAAGGCAGATGACTACGCTTTCGTTCTTGGTGAAGGCCGGATGTTGCCCGAATTTGAAGCGGCGATTACGGGCTTGAAGGTAGGTGAATCGAAGTCGTTCCCACTGGCATTTCCTGCGGATTACCACGGCAAAGACGTCGCTGGAAAAACCGCTGAATTCATGATCACGCTGAAAAAACTCGAGTGGGCGCACATGCCGGAAGTCGATGCCGAGTTCGCTATTACGCTGGGTGTTGAAGACGGTGACATCGCCAAGATGCGTGCTGATATCAAGGTCAATCTTGAGCGTGAAGTTGGTGGCCGCACTAAAGCCAAAACCAAAGACAGCGTGATGGATGCGTTGATCAAGTCTGCTGAACTCGACGTACCGAATGCGCTGATCGAACAAGACGTTGAGCGTCTGGTAGAGATGACGCGTCAGGACATGCAGCAACGTGGAATGGATGTCAAGAGCATGCCATTTCCTCCTGAGCTGTTTACTGCTCAAGCCGAGCGCCGCGTACGGCTTGGTCTGATTCTGGCTGAAGTGGTTAAGACAAACAGCCTGCAAGCAACGGCAGACCAGGTCAAGGCGCAGGTCGAAGACTTCGCCAAGAGTTACGAAGATCCTCAGCAAGTGATGCAATATTATTTTAGCGACCGTAACCGTCTCGCTGAAGTCGAAGCCCTTGTATTGGAGGAAAACGTCGTCAACTACGTCTTGGGAAAATCAAAAGTGACAGAAAAATCTGTTGCCTTCGATGAATTGATGAGTAACAACGCACAGGCGTAAATCGTCGTGTGCTCTCCAAAGGAAAGCAACTATTCATGATGACAAGAAATTTCGCGATGGAACCACAGATGCTCGGCATGATCCCGATGGTGATCGAGCAAAGCGGACGCGGGGAACGGTCGTACGATATTTATTCGCGCTTGCTGAAAGAACGCGTCATTTTTCTCGTGGGTCCGGTCAATGATGGTGTGGCCAACCTGATCGTCGCGCAGCTGCTCTTCCTGGAGAGCGAAAATCCGGATAAGGATATTTCGCTGTATATCAATTCACCCGGCGGTTCAGTCTCGGCTGGCATGGCAATTTTCGACACGATGCAGTTTATTAAGCCGAATGTGTCGACGCTGTGTACTGGTCTGGCGGCATCGATGGGTGCTTTTCTGTTGGCTGCTGGTGCCAAAGGCAAGCGTTTCTCGTTGCCAAACTCGCGCATCATGATTCACCAGCCATCCGGTGGTGCGCAAGGTCAAGCGACTGATATCGAGATCCAGGCGAAGGAAATCCTGTATTTGCGCGAGCGTCTGAATGGCATTCTTGCCGATAAGACCGGGCGCACCATCGAGGAAATTCGCAAGGATACCGAGCGCGATAACTTTATGTCTGCCGATGAAGCTGAAAAGTACGGCATGATCGATAAAGTTCTGACCACCCGCGAGTAATCTGCGACTGGTATGCCTTGGTTGTACAAAACGCCCGGACAGTTAGTAGTCCGGGCGTTTTGTCTTCAGGCGACGATACCGAAGCCCTCCCGCGACATTCTGATGCGTCGTCGTGACGGATAATGATTTCGCAGGTAATATCAAACAAACCCCACCACCTTCAACTTCTCCATGTCCGATAAAAAATCTACTACCAGCGAGAAATTGCTGTACTGCTCATTTTGTGGCAAGAGCCAGCATGAGGTTAAAAAACTGATCGCCGGGCCCTCTGTATTCATTTGCGACGAGTGTATCGATCTCTGCAATGACATCATTCGGGATGAGGCTTCCACGGTGGAATCCGTGGCCGGTCCTAAATCTGAGCTGCCAACGCCGCAAGAAATATGTGAACTGCTGGGTCAGTACGTGATCGGGCAAGAGTGTGCCAAGCGCATCCTGTCAGTTGCCGTGTACAACCATTACAAGCGTTTGCGTCACCTTGGCAAGAAAGACGATGTTGAACTGGCCAAGAGCAATATCCTGCTAGTCGGTCCGACCGGTTCCGGCAAGACGCTGCTGGCACAAACGCTGGCACGGATGCTCAATGTACCGTTCGTGATTGCTGATGCAACGACGCTTACAGAGGCCGGCTATGTCGGTGAAGACGTCGAAAACATCATCCAGAAGTTATTGCAAGCCTGTAATTACGATGTCGAGAAAGCCCAGAAGGGGATTGTCTACATCGATGAAATCGACAAAATTTCGCGTAAGTCCGACAATCCCTCTATTACCCGGGATGTGTCAGGTGAAGGCGTTCAGCAAGCACTGCTGAAGCTTATTGAAGGCACGATGGCATCGGTGCCGCCACAAGGCGGGCGCAAGCATCCGAATCAGGATTTCGTCCAGATTGACACGACCAATATCATGTTTATCTGTGGTGGTGCATTTGACGGTTTGGCCAAGATCATCAGCAATCGTTCTGAAAAAAGCGGGATCGGTTTCTCCGCCAGCGTAAAAAGCCAGACCGAGCGGTCAGCAAGCGAAGTATTGTTGGAAGCGGAACCGGAAGATCTGATCAAGTTCGGTCTCATTCCTGAATTGGTCGGGCGCTTGCCCGTGGTTGCGACACTCAGCGAATTGACAGAAGACGCCATGATCCAGATTTTGCTTGAGCCAAAAAATGCATTGATCAAGCAGTACGCGCGATTATTGCAAATGGAAGGCGCTGAACTCGAAGTCCGTCCTGCCGGATTACAGGCAATTGCCCGCAAAGCTTTGCAGCGCAAGACCGGTGCACGAGGCTTGCGTTCAATTCTTGAACATGCCTTGCTGGACGTGATGTTTGAGTTGCCGAATCAACAAAATGTCTCAAAAGTAGTCATTGATGAAAACACTATCACCCAGGGTGTAAAGCCATTGATGATTTATCATGACCAGCCGAAAGTAGCCGGCTCAAAGTAATATGTTTGTTTTTATAGCCTGAAAATACCGTGCTGCCATCGGTTTTTTCAGGTGAACGCAGTAGCATTAAAAAATACGGACCAGTGACAATCCGTTGAGACACCGGTTCTGCCCAGTTGGTGGCCGGTTTTTTACCGGGATTTTTTCGTCCACTGATATTTGTTCGTGAACGGCCTTGTGTTTTCCGCTCTCGCGCCAACATCAATTACATGTTTTTGATAAGGCTCGCCATGACGACTCCCACTTTTACCGAACATACCCAGTTACCGTTATTGCCTTTGCGCGATGTCGTAGTTTTCCCGCATATGGTTATACCGTTATTCGTTGGCCGTCCCAAGTCCATCAAAGCCCTCGAGGCTGCAATGGAGCAAGGGAAGAGCATCATGTTGGCAGCGCAAAAAGCCGCAGCCAAGGATGAGCCATCCGCCGATGATATTTATGAAATCGGTTGTATTGCCAACATTCTTCAAATGTTGAAGCTTCCCGACGGTACCGTCAAGGTGCTGGTCGAGGGCACCCAGCGTGCTCGTATTCACCACATCAGTGAACTCGATACGCATTTTGTCGCCGATCTGACACCGGTTGAGTCCGAATCCGGTGATGAGGCCGAAGTCGAAGCGATGCGTCGTGCCATCGTTCAGCAGTTCGATCAATATGTGAAGCTGAACAAGAAAATCCCACCTGAAATTCTGACCTCACTTGCCGGTATCGATGACGCCGGACGTCTGGCGGATACGATTGCGGCACACTTGCCGCTGAAGCTGGAACAAAAACAAGTCATTCTTGAAATTGTTAACGTCGCAAAGCGCCATGAACATTTATTGAGTCAGCTCGAAGGTGAACTTGACATTTTGCAGGTAGAAAAGCGCATCCGTGGTCGCGTCAAGCGCCAAATGGAAAAGTCACAGCGTGAGTACTACCTCAATGAGCAGGTCAAAGCCATACAGAAGGAACTCGGTGAAGGCGAGGAAGGCGCAGACCTTGAGGAGCTGGAGAAAAAAATCGTCGCTGCCAAGATGCCAAAAGAGGCACTTGCCAAAGCTAACAGCGAACTCAAGAAGCTCAAGCTGATGTCACCGATGTCGGCTGAGGCCACCGTTGTTCGCAATTACATTGATACGCTAGTCGGATTGCCATGGAGAAAAAAATCCAAGGTCAATAATGATTTGTCGAATGCCGAGAAAGTACTTGAAGACGACCATTTTGGTCTCGACAAGGTCAAGGAACGCATTCTGGAATATCTCGCCGTTCAACAGCGGGTTGATAAACTGAAAGCGCCGATTTTGTGTTTCGTCGGGCCGCCAGGTGTCGGTAAGACCTCGCTCGGTCAGTCCATTGCCCGTGCGACGAATCGCAAGTTCGTGCGGATGGCGTTGGGTGGTGTGCGTGATGAAGCCGAGATTCGCGGTCATCGCCGTACCTACATCGGCTCGATGCCAGGCAAGATTCTGCAGAGCCTGGCGAAAACCGGTGTGCGCAATCCCCTGTTTCTGCTCGACGAAATTGACAAGCTGGGCATGGATTTCCGTGGTGATCCGTCGTCGGCACTACTAGAGGTGCTGGATCCGGAACAGAACCACATGTTTTCGGACCACTACGTCGAGGTCGATTTTGATCTGTCCGATGTGATGTTTGTCGCGACGTCAAACTCGTACAATATTCCGCCGGCGCTGCTTGACCGTATGGAAGTGATCCGGTTGTCGGGTTATACCGAAGATGAAAAAACCAGCATCGCGCAACGCTATCTGCTGCCTAAGCAAATCAAGAATAACGGTTTGCTGGAAGGCGAAATCAGCGTAGCCGAATCGGCGATTCGCGACATCATTCGCTATTACACACGTGAAGCGGGCGTGCGTTCCCTCGAGCGCGAAATATCGAAGATTTGCCGTAAAGTCGTAAAAATGCTGTTGCTCAAAAAACAGGATAAAAAAGTAGCTGTTACCGGCAAAAATATCGACAAGTTCCTCGGGGTGCGTCGCTATGATTTCGGTGTCGCTGAAAAAGAAAATCAGATTGGGCAAGTCGTCGGTCTAGCCTGGACTGAAGTGGGCGGTGATCTGCTGACCATCGAAGCAGTGACGATGCCCGGTAAGGGGCAGATCATCCGTACCGGAACACTGGGCGATGTGATGAAGGAATCGATCGAGGCAGCGCGCACCGTTGTACGCAGTCGCGCTCGTAATCTTGGCATCAAACTTGATGCGTTCGAAAAGAACGATATTCACATCCATGTACCGGAGGGTGCAACGCCGAAAGATGGTCCATCGGCTGGCGTAGCGATGACGATTGCCATGGTGTCATCCTTCACAGGCATACCAGTCCGTGCCGATGTGGCGATGACAGGCGAGATCACGTTGCGCGGAGAAGTTCTGCCGATCGGCGGGTTGAAGGAAAAGCTGCTGGCAGCGCATCGAGGCGGTATCAAGACGGTGATGATTCCCGAGCAAAATGTGAAGGACTTGGCCGAGATTCCGGACAACGTCAAGAACAAGCTCGAGATCGTACCAGTGCGCTGGATTGACAAGGCGCTAGAAATCGCGCTCGAGAGATCGCCGGTGCCACTAACCGATGAAGAAGTCGCGTTGAGTGCCTTGGCTGCGCAAAAGAAGGAGCCAGTTGATCCGCTTATCGTGAAACACTGATCGACGTTCTTTGAGTCGGGAATGGCGCTCTTTTAGAGCGCCATTTTTATAAGCGCCGGAAGAGCGTGCCGGAGGGGATAATCTGTTTTTGGTTCGAATTCGCTGCATTGGACATCTGTGCGGTGATTGTCTTGCAGCTTACTCATTTAGGCATGGCAAAGCAGCCTCGTATGAGTTAAAATCGACGACTTCGGTGTGGTGACAAACATCGGAAAAGTAGCAATCTGCAGTCGAGTGGCAGCCCGAAGTCGCATACAGGGTGCTTAGCTCAGTTGGTAGAGCGGCGCCCTTACAAGGCGTAGGTCGGGGGTTCGAGCCCCTCAGCACCCACCAGGAAGCCTTCTGCATCACAATATTGTTTATGTTGTGTACAGTTAAATTGTTAGTGATTTGATTGTGATTCAGAGTTGCAGGAAACAGCAGTAATCAGGAGTGGTAGTTCAGCTGGTTAGAATACCGGCCTGTCACGCCGGGGGTCGCGGGTTCGAGTCCCGTCCACTCCGCCATAACAATAACGACGTAGTAGTGATTCCATTGGAATCACGTCGGGACTCGAAGGGAATCGCTTGCAAGCGATTCCGCGGCCTGCAGTATGTAGGCGAGTCC
>JBLHMB010000080.1:0-13406 GCA_047621665.1 Bradyrhizobium sp.
TTTACCGACCTGACTGTTTTCGAGAACGTGGCCTTCCCGCTGCGCGAACACACTGATTTGCCGGAGTCGCTGCTGCGCGACCTGGTGCTACTGAAATTGCAGGCAGTCGGTTTGCGCAATGCAGCGCAACTCAAACCATCCGAAGTCTCCGGCGGGATGGCCAGGCGCGTTGCGTTGGCGCGCGCCATTGCGCTGGATCCGGAATTGATTATGTATGACGAGCCGTTCGCCGGTCTCGATCCGATCTCGATGGGTGTGACTGCCAATCTGATTCGTCAGCTCAATGATGTGCTTGGTTCCACTTCGATTCTGGTGTCGCACGATGTCAACGAATCTTTTTTGATAGCCGACTACATTTATTTTCTGTCCGCAGGAAAAATCGTTGCTGAAGGAACGCCTGCGGAAATGCGGGAATCGGACGATCCGTATGTGCGTCAGTTCGTCCATGCGGAAGTTGATGGTCCGGTGCCGTTTCACTATCCCGGCAAGTCGCTTGCCGCCGATCTTGGTCTGGAAAGCGCAGCATGATGCTCGACGCGATCGCGACACTGGGTGGCTGGATCACCGCTTTCGTGCTGCAAATTGGCTATGCGACACGCATGTTCCTGACAATACTGCGTGCTTCAGCAGGGCTCTGGCGCAGGCCGCGACTGATCTCGGATCAGATTCATTTCGTCGGTAACTATTCGCTGATCATCATCGCCGTCTCTGGTTTGTTTGTCGGTTTCGTACTCGGGCTGCAGGGCTATTACACGCTCAGTCGCTACGGTTCCGAACAGGCACTGGGTTTGCTGGTGGCGCTGTCACTGGTACGCGAACTCGGACCCGTGGTGACCGCACTGCTGTTTGCCGGCCGGGCCGGAACCTCGTTGACGGCAGAAATCGGTCTGATGAAAGCCGGCGAGCAATTGTCGGCGATGGAAATGATGGCGGTTGATCCGATACAACGGGTGCTGGCGCCGCGTTTTTGGGCTGGCGTGGTGGCGATGCCGGTGCTGGCGGCGATATTCAGTGCGGTGGGCATCGCAGGCGGCTACGTTGTCGGTGTGCAAATGATTGGTGTCGACGAAGGTGCGTTCTGGTCTCAGATGCAGGGTGGGGTTGATGTCTGGCAGGATATTGCCAACGGTGTATTGAAGAGCTTTGTCTTTGGAATCGCGGTCACATTCATCGCTCTGTATCAGGGCTATGAAGCGCAGCCGACACCCGAAGGTGTGGCGCGTGCCACCACGCGCACAGTGGTGATCGGTTCGTTGACGGTGCTGTGGCTGGATTTTCTGATGACGGCCTTGATGTTTAACTGAAAGCGCGTCGGCAGACCGACGCGCCATTCAATCACGCGCAAACCATCGCGCAATTCAACAACTAGTTAAGGTACGGGCTTATGCAACGAAAATCACTGGATCTATGGGTAGGCCTGTTTGTGCTGCTGGGTGTGGCAGCCTTGTTTTTTCTGGCTATGAAGGCCGGCAACCTGAGTTCGTTGTCCTTCGCGCAAACGTATCCGATCACGATGCGCTTTGACAATATCGGCGGACTTAAAGCGCGTGCGCCGGTCAAGAGTGCCGGCGTGGTAGTCGGCCGTGTGGCTGACATCGCGTTTGACGACAATCGTTTTCAGGCGTCGGTCAGTATTAATATGGAAACGCGTTACAAATTTCCAAAAGATAGCTCGGCAAAAATCCTGACTTCAGGATTGCTGGGAGAGCAGTACATAGGCCTCGAACCAGGCGGCGATACGAATCTGCTCGCTGCCGGTGACAACATAAAAATGACTCAATCGGCCCTGGTGCTCGAGAATCTGATCACTCAGTTCTTGTTCAGTAAGGCAGCCGACGGAAAGGACCAAAATAAATGAACGCTGTATTGAAACGCCTCTCGATCGTGGTACTGGCAGTTGCCATTACCGGTTGTGCCACCGGCCGGAACCCGCAGGACCCTTTTGAGGGTTACAACCGTGCCATGTTCAGCTTCAACGACGGCGTTGATCGTATCGCCATCAAGCCAGTCGCTACCGTATATCGGGATGTACTGCCGCAGTTTGTGCAGACTGGCGTTGGCAATTTTTTTGGTAATCTCGGCGACGTCTGGACTGCTGTCAACAATTTGCTGCAGGGAAAAGTTGAAGATGGTCTCAATGACTTCATGCGGGTCGCCGTCAACAGCACGCTTGGTTTTGGCGGTTTGCTCGACATTGGCTCGGAAGCCGGACTGCAAAAGCACCGGGAAGATTTTGGCCAGACCCTCGGCCGCTGGGGTGTGACATCTGGTCCGTACGTCGTGTTGCCGTTGCTCGGTTCGTCAACTTTGCGTGACACGGCAGCAACACCGCTCGACTATTACGGCGATCTATGGACGTACAAGGACCCGGTTAATGTGCGCAACATGGGAACCGCCGTTCGCTTGATCGATCTGCGCGCCAGCGTGTTGAGCGCATCGAGTTTGATTGAGGATGCTGCGCTGGATCGCTACGAGTTCGTGCGGGATGCGTACCTGCAGCGTCGCCAGAGCCGGATTTATGACGGTGACGTACCGGTAGGTAAAGGCCGCAAGTCTTCGGTCGACGATTCGTACTTGAAGGAGCGCGCGGCGACCTCATCTGTAGTTGACATCGCTGCAGCACCGATGTCAGCGCCGGCGCCAGCCGATGTGCCGTCGGTGCCGCAGTCAGACAAGATTAAGTAAGCCCGGAACAGAGCCCGGGCTTCGTTACAAAAATGGAAAATCATGAAAAATTTTAAACAGTTGTTCGCCGCAGTCGTCACCCTCGGCGCATTGTCATTCGCCGGCAATGTCGTCGCTGCAGAAATGGAAGCGCCGGAAGCGCTGGTCAAGCGCATCAGCCAGGAAGTGCTCGACATTGCCAAGGGCGACAAGGCCATTCAAGGTGGCAATCAGCAGCGTGTGCTGCAAGTTGTCGAAGAAAAAATCCTGCCATTCGTCGACTTTCAGAAGATGACTGCGCTGGCAGCAGGACGTTTTTGGCGCGATGCGAGCCCGGAACAGCAACAGCTTCTGACGACGCAATTTCGCAGCCTGCTGGTCTACACGTATTCCGGAGCCATTTCGCAAGTAAGCAACCAGAAAGTCGAATTTCTGCCGATGCGATCGATGCCGGCCGATACCGATGTCGAAGTACGCTCACGGGTGTTGCAATCACGTGGCGAGCCGATTCAGCTCAATTACCGGCTCGAAAAAACCAGTGCTGGCTGGCGTATCTATGACGTCAATGTGCTGGGCGCCTGGCTGGTCGAAACGTACAAAAGCACGTTCACGGCCGAAATCCGCCGCGGTGGCATCGATGGTCTGATCAAGGCGTTGACCGACAAGAACAAGTCGCTTGCTGCCAAGTCGGCTACCTGATTGTCGACGATGTTTGTCCCTGCCCAGCCCATGACCACCGATACCGCCAAAAGTGTTCTTGATGCCGGTCTGCGCGCGATTGCGGCAGGGCAGCAGGTGATCGATCTGGCGCAAGTCAGTCGTGTCGATTCGAGTGCGGTGGCGGTCCTGCTGGGCTGGCAGCGCGCTGCCCTTGATCGCGCCGCAGTACTGAACATTATCAATCAGCCTGTCAGTTTGATCAGTCTGGCGACCTTGTATGGTGTCACCGACCTTCTGCAGGTTCCACGCGTTGACCTGCCGCAGCACTGAGTTCGCGGTACGGCAGGCAGATTCCGGTATCAGAAATCTCCTATAATCGAAGGCGTCCTCCCAGCAACGGACGACCCTTATTTCTGCATTTTGCTTACTTCCGGATCACATCCGGACTACTTCCAAGAATTGCGCAACTGCCTCCATGGCCGCCATCCAGATTACTAATGTAGAAAAAAACTACCAATCGCTGCGTGCACTTGACCGCGTATCGCTGTCGATCGAGCAGGGCGAGTTCTTTGGTTTGCTCGGCCCGAACGGTGCCGGCAAGACCTCGCTGATCTCGATCATTGCCGGCCTGAGCCGGCCTGATTCCGGGTCCGTCACGGTCGAAGGGCATGATGTTGTGACCGACTACCGGGCGGCCCGTGCGCGCCTCGGTGTGGTGCCGCAGGAACTGGTGTTCGATCCGTTCTTTTCGGTGCGCGAAACCTTGCGCATGCAGTCCGGCTATTTCGGTCTGAAGAACAACGACAAGTGGATCGACGAGATCATGCATCACCTCGACCTGACCAACAAAGCCGATACCAACATGCGCTCGTTGTCGGGCGGGATGAAGCGTCGCGTGCTGGTGGCGCAGGCACTAGTGCACAAGCCGCCGGTGATCGTGCTTGATGAGCCGACCGCCGGTGTCGACGTCGAGCTACGCCAGACCTTGTGGAAGTTTGTTGCCCGTCTTAATAAAGAAGGGCATACCGTCGTGCTGACAACGCATTACCTCGAGGAAGCGCAAGCCCTGTGCAATCGGGTAGCGATGCTCAAAGCCGGCAAGGTGGTGGCGCTGGATTCGACGGCGAACCTGATCAAGCGCATCTCCGGTTCGCAACTGGTGGTGCGTCTGGCCAGCGGCCTGCTGCCGGACAGCCTCAAGCCCCTGGTGACAAATCCGGAGCAGCTGCTCTCGGGCAACCAGTTCACGCTGCGCGTGACGGGCTACAACGATGTCGAGCCGATCCTGGCGCGCTTGCGTGAAGGCGGTGTCGTCATCGAAGACATGCAGCTCAAGCAAGCCGACCTCGAAGACGTATTTTTGCAAATTATGGACGGTGACCAATGATCGGTTTTCAGACCCTGTTCTACAAGGAAGTGCTGCGCTTCTGGAAGGTCGCGACCCAAACCCTGACCGCACCGATTGTTACCGCCATGTTGTATCTGGTGATTTTTGGTCACGTGCTCGAAGGCCGGGTTGAAGTCTATCCGGGTGTCGGTTACACCGCGTTCCTGATCCCCGGTCTGGTGATGATGAGCATTTTGCAAAATGCCTTCGCCAACACGTCGTCGTCGCTGATCCAGTCTAAGATCACCGGCAATCTGGTGTTCGTGATGTTGCCGCCGCTGTCGCATTGGGAATTGTTCAGTGCGTACGTGCTGGCGTCCGTGGTGCGCGGATTCGCTGTCGGCGCCGGGGTCTTCGTGGTCACCGCCTGGTTCGCCAAGATGTCGTTCGTGGCACCGTGGTGGATCCTGATTTTTGCCTTGCTGGGTGCGTTCATGCTGGGCACCATGGGACTGATCGCTGGAATCTGGGCGGAAAAATTTGACCAGCTGGCGGCCTTCCAGAACTTCGTGATCATGCCGGCCACCTTCCTGTCCGGCGTATTTTATTCGATCCATTCGTTGCCGCCGATGTGGCAGACGGTCTCCCATTTCAACCCGTTCTTCTACATGATTGACGGCTTCCGGTACGGCTTTTTCGGCCAGTCCGATGTCGATCCGCTGTTGAGCCTGGCTATCGTCGGCGGCTTCACGCTGTTACTGGCAGTGGCCGCCGTCGGTATGCTCAAGAGCGGCTACAAGCTTCGTCACTGAACACGTTTTTTAAAGATATCGCCATGTTTCCTACTCCAGAACTCGTCAAAAATTACATCGCCGCCGGCCTTGCTTGCAGTCACGTTGAAGTCGAAGGCGATGGCCAGCATTTCAAGGCCATCATCGTTTCCGAGGCATTTGCCGGCAAGCGCCTGATCCAGCGCCACCAGATTGTCTACGCCGCGCTCGGTGACCGCATGCGCGAAGAAATTCACGCGCTGTCGATGAAGACCCTGACGCCCGAGGAGTTCGGCACGCATGGATAAACTGCTCATCAACGGTGGACAGCGGCTGTCCGGTGAGATCGTCATTTCGGGTGCCAAGAACGCTGCGCTGCCGATCCTGTGCGCCGGCTTGCTGACGGCAGACAGCGTGCACTTGTCGAACGTGCCGCAATTGCAGGACGTCACAACCATGCTCAAGCTACTGCGGCAGATGGGCTTGCGCGCCGAGCAGGAAGGCAACCAGGTCATGCTCAATGGTGCTGCCATCGACAAGCTCGAAGCGCCGTACGACATGGTGAAAACAATGCGTGCCTCGATCCTCGTGCTCGGTCCGCTGCTGGCCCGCTTCGGCGAAGCCAAGGTCTCGCTACCCGGCGGTTGCGCAATCGGCTCACGTCCGGTCGACCAGCACATCAAGGGTTTGCAAGCAATGGGCGCCGAGATCACGATCGAAGCCGGCTACATCCATGCGCGCGCCAAAAAACTCAAAGGCATGCGCATCGTCACCGACATGATCACCGTCACCGGTACCGAAAATTTACTGATGGCCGCCACGCTGGCTGAAGGCGAAACGACGCTCGAAAATGCCGCACGCGAGCCGGAAGTTGCCGACCTCGCGCACTTGCTGGTGGCGATGGGCGCAAAAATTGACGGCATCGGCACTGATCGCCTCGTCATTCAGGGCGTCGCCAGCTTGCATGGTGCCGAACATACCGTCATTTCCGACCGTATCGAGACCGGCACCTTCCTGTGCGCAGTGGCTGCCACCGGCGGTGACGTGATCCTGAAAAACACTCGCAGCGATATTCTCGATGTGGCACTCGACAAGTTGCGCGAAGCCGGCGTAATCCTGACCTCCGGCCCTGACTGGATTCGCGTGCAGATGGCTGCACGACCAAAAGCGATCAGCTTTCGCACCACCGAATATCCGGGCTTCCCGACCGACATGCAGGCCCAGTTCATGGCGCTGAACTGTATTGCGGAAGGCACCAGCCATGTCACCGAAACTATCTTCGAAAACCGCTTCATGCATGTTCAGGAAATGAACCGGCTCGGCGCGGCGATTGATATTGAAGGCAACATCGCCATCATCAAGGGCGTCGATCAATTTGTCGGCGCACCGGTCATGGCGACCGACCTGCGCGCCTCGGCGTCGCTGGTCATTGCCGGCCTCGCGGCGAAGGGCCAGACCCTGATCGAGCGGATTTATCACCTGGACCGCGGTTACGACCGCATGGAAGTCAAATTGTCGGCAGTCGGCGCACAGATCGAGCGAGTCAAATGAATATCCCCGTCGAACAGCAACTGACCCTGGCCTTGTCAAAAGGCCGCATCTTCGATGAAACCATCCCGCTGCTCGAAGCAGCCGGCATCATGGTCACCGAAGACCCGGAAACCTCGCGCAAGTTAATCCTGGCGACCAATGATCCGTTCGTGCGCGTCATCATCGTGCGAGCGTCGGACGTGCCGACTTACGTGCAATATGGCGCCGCCGATTTTGGCGTGGCCGGCAAGGATGTCTTGCATGAGCATGGCGGCGAAGGCCTGTATCAACCGATCGACCTCAATATTGCCAATTGCCGGATGTCGGTTGCGGTGCAGGAGGGGTTCGACTACGCGACCGCCGTGCGCCATGGTGCGCGCTTGCGGGTCGCGACCAAATACGTGCAGACGGCGCGCGAACATTTTGCCTCGAAGGGCGTGCACGTCGATCTGATCAAGCTGTACGGTTCGATGGAACTGGCACCGCTGGTGGGCTTGTCGGACGCGATTGTCGACATGGTCAGCACCGGTAATACGCTGCGCGCCAATAATCTCGTTGAAGTCGAACACATCATGGAAATCTCGGCCCGGTTGGTGGTCAACCAGGCCGCATTGAAACTCAAGCGCGAGCGTTTGCAACCTATCCTCGAAGCCTTCGAAAAAGCTTCCCGGGTTTAAAATAACGTTCCGTCAAGAACAGGCACGCATAGGCAAACCATGACAATCCAGATCCGTAAACTCGATTCTACAGAAGCCGAATTTCTGACCCGGCTCGACGCTGTGCTGGCCTTTGATGCCAGCGAAGATGCCGCCATTGATCAGGCCGCGGCCACCATCCTGGCCGAAGTCAAACGGCGCGGCGATGCCGCCGTGCTGGAGTTCACCAATCAATTCGATCGTCTTGCCGCTGACGAGGTCAGTGCGCTCGAAATTCCCGCTGCCGAATTGCAAGCTGCGCTGCATAATCTGTCGCCGGTACGACGCGACGCACTGCAGCAGGCAGCCGACCGCGTGCGTAGTTATCACGAACGCCAGAAAGCTGAATGCGGTTCTGCAGGCTTCACGTACACCGAGGCTGATGGTACCGTGCTGGGCCAGAAAGTCACGCCACTCGATCGCGTCGGCATCTACGTCCCCGGTGGCAAGGCTGCCTATCCGTCTTCGGTACTGATGAACGCGATTCCGGCCAAGGTCGCTGGCGTCGCCGAAGTCATCATGGTCGTGCCGACCCCGGCAGGCATCAAGAACCAGCTGGTACTGGCCGCTGCGGCGATTGCCGGCGTCGATCGCGTCTTCACGATAGGCGGCGCACAAGCCGTCGGTGCGCTGGCCTACGGCACCGCAACGATCCCGCAAGTCGACAAGATCGTCGGCCCCGGCAATGCTTATGTCGCCGCGGCCAAGCGGCGCGTATTTGGTATCGTCGGTATCGACATGATTGCCGGTCCGTCCGAGATCCTCGTGATTTGTGATGGCAGCACCGATCCCGACTGGATCGCCATGGACCTGTTCTCGCAAGCCGAGCATGACGAACTGGCGCAATCGATTTTGCTGTGCCCGGATGCGGCCTTTCTGGTGGCGGTCGAAGCCAGTATCAACCGGCTTATCGAAGAGATGCCGCGCAAGGCAACCATTGCCACGTCGCTGACCAATCGCGGCGCGTTGATCAAAGTGCGCAGCATGGAAGAAGCCTGCGAGATCGCCAACCGCATCGCCGCCGAGCATCTGGAGATTTCGGCCGCCGAACCGCAGCGCTGGGCGGACCGGATCCGTCACGCCGGTGCAATGTTCCTCGGTCGTTTTTCATCCGAAGCGCTGGGCGATTATTGTGCCGGTCCGAACCATGTGCTGCCGACTTCGCGCACCGCACGGTTCTCGTCGCCGCTCGGTGTGTATGACTTCCAGAAGCGCTCGTCGATCATTCATGTCAGCGCCGCCGGCGCCGTCACGCTGGGCAAGATTGCCGCCGAACTCGCCTATGGAGAAGGCTTGCAGGCGCATGCCCGCTCCGCTGAAATGCGCCTGTGATGCATGCCGGATCGTGGCGTGGCTGACTGGCACAACCAGGTCTTTTGCGAAGACGCGCTGGCGGGACTGGCGCGGATTCCCGATGGCGCGATCGACCTGATTCTGGCCGATCCGCCGTACGGGCTTGGCAAGGATTACGGCAATGATTCGGACAAGCTGGCCACGACTGACTACCTGGCATGGATGCAATGCTGGATCGATGCCGCCCTGCCCAAGCTCAAGCCGAATGGCAGCCTGTATATTTTTTTGACCTGGCGTCATTCACCGGAAATTTTCGTGATGCTGAAACAGCGCATGACGATGATCAATGAAATTGTCTGGGATCGACGGGTGCCCTCGATGGGCGGCACGGTGCGCAAGTATTCATCGGTGCACGACACGATCGGTTTTTTCGCCAACAGCAAGGACTACTACTTCGACCTCGATGCGATCCGGATTCCGTACGACGCGGTGACCAAGAAAGCCCGTTCGCGCTCGATCTTTGTCGGTGCGAAATGGCTGGAGCTGGGGTATAACCCGAAGGATGTCTGGAGCGTCTCGCGCCTGCACCGCGAACATCGCGAGCGGGCCGATCATCCGACCCAGAAGCCGCTCGAAATTGTCGAGCGCATGGTCAAGGCATCGTGTCCGCCGCAAGGTATTGTGCTCGATCCGTTCATGGGCAGCGGCACCACAGCGGTCGCTGCAAAACGCTGCGGGCGCCAGTTTGTCGGCTTCGAACTCAATGCCGATTATTGCGCGATGATTGCGCAGCGCCTGGCGCAACTCGACACGGACGCGCAAGACGCGGCCTGATTTTTACCTTGCTTACGGATATCTCCTCATGTCGCTAATCGAAAATATCATCCGCCCCGAAGTGCGTGCGCTATCGGCTTACCACGTGCAGGATGCGGGCGGTTTCCTGAAACTTGATGCGATGGAAAACCCGTACCAGTTGTCTGCCGAACTGCGCGCTGAACTCGGCGCGCGGTTGGCTGAGGTGGCGATGAATCGCTATCCGGTGCCAAGCTATACCAAGCTCAAGGCGGGACTGTGCGAGCGCTTCGGCGTGCCGGCCGGCTTCGATGTAGTGCTCGGCAATGGCTCAGACGAATTGATCGCGATGGTCTCGGTCGCCTGTGCACGGCCGGGCGCGAAAGTACTGGCGCCGCTGCCGGGCTTCGTGATGTACGCAATGTCGGCGCGTTTTGCGGGGATGGAATTTATCGGCGTGCCACTGCAAGCCGACCTGACGCTGGATTTGCCGGCGATGCTCGCGGCGATTGCGCAGCACCGGCCGGCGATCACTTATCTGGCCTATCCGAATAACCCGACCGGCACTTTGTTTGATGCGGACGACATCGTCACCATCCTGCATGCGGTGGGTGACAGCGGTGTCGTCATCGTCGATGAAGCGTACCAGCCGTTTGCACCGGCGAGTTTCATGCCGCGCCTGGCCGGGTTCGATAATTTGCTCGTCATGCGTACCGTCTCGAAGCTGGGGCTGGCCGGCATCCGTCTTGGCTACATGTCCGGCAGCGCTGCGTTGCTGGCGCAATTCGACAAGGTCCGGCCGCCTTACAACATTAATGTGCTGACCCAGGCCGCCGCGGAATTCGTGCTTGAACATACCGATATCCTGGCCGCACAGGCGACAATTTTGCGTGAGCAGCGCACGCTTCTCAGTGCTGCGCTGGCCGCGTTGCCGGGCGTCGAAGTGTTCCCGTCCGCGGCAAATTTCCTGCTGATCCGGATTCGCGGCAATGGCAAAACCGGTGATGACGTTTTCGCCGATCTGCTGGCGCGCAAAGTACTGATTAAAAATGTGGGTAAAATGCATTCTCTACTGGAAGATTGCCTACGGATTACTGTTAGCACACCGGAAGAAAACGCCGCATTTCTCGCTGCATTTACCGCATCCCTTTCATCATCATCTGGACCGAATAATGTCAACCGCACCTGAAATCCAGCGCATCGCCGCTGTCACCCGCAACACCAACGAGACCAGGATCAGCGTCACGATCAACCTCGATGGTACCGGGCGTCAAAACCTGAAATCGGGCGTACCGTTTCTCGATCACATGATGGATCAGATTGCCCGCCATGGCCTGTTTGACCTCGACGTCGAATGCGACGGTGATTTGCATATTGATGACCATCACACGGTCGAAGATATCGGTATCACGATCGGTCAGGCATTTGCGCTGGCCATCGGCGACAAAAAAGGCGTGCGTCGTTACGGCCATGCCTACGTGCCGCTCGATGAAGCCTTGTCGCGCGTGGTGATCGATTGCTCCGGCCGACCGGGCCTGGAGTTCAATGTACCGTTCACCCGCTCGATGATTGGCGCCTTTGATGTCGATCTCGTCCATGAGTTTTTTCAGGGTTTCGTCAACCACGCACTGGTCACGCTGCACATCGATAATTTGAAGGGCGACAATGCCCATCATCAATGCGAAACTGTGTTCAAGGCCTTCGGTCGTGCGTTGCGCATGGCCGCCGAACGTGATCCGCGCTCGGCCGGTACGATTCCGTCGACCAAAGGTTCGCTGTAAGCAGCCCGTTTTTTTATTGATGTCAGACCTTCAAGCATGAACAAAATTGTAGTAGTCGATTACGGTATGGGAAATTTGCGCTCGGTCGCACAAGCCTTGCGGCAGGTCGCGCCGGATGCTGATGTGCGTATTTCCGGTGACGTGCAGGACATCGTCACGGCCGACCGTCTGGTCTTGCCGGGGCAGGGCGCGATTCCGGATTGTATGCGCTGCCTGCGCGAGTCCGGTTTGCAGGACGCGCTGCTTGAGGCGGTGCGCAGCAAGCCGCTGCTCGGGATCTGTGTTGGCGAGCAACTGCTGTTCGACTGGAGCGAAGAGGGCGATACGCCGGGTCTGGGTCTGCTGCCAGGTAAAGTCGTCAAGTTCCAGCTCGATGGCCAGTTGCAGGAAGACGGCTCGCGCTTCAAAGTGCCGCAGATGGGATGGAACCGCGTACGCCAGACAGCGATTCATCCGCTCTGGGAGGGGATTCTCGATCAGAGTTATTTTTATTTCGTGCACAGTTATTACGCTCAACCTGCCGAACTGGCACACGTCGCCGGTGAAAGCTTGTACGGTGCACCTTTTGCCTGTGCGGTTGCACGTGATAATATTTTCGCGACCCAGTTCCACCCTGAAAAAAGTGCTTCGGCCGGTTTGCAGCTCTACAAAAATTTCGTGCACTGGAATCCCTGAGCGCGGTCGACCCGATCGCTTGTCATTCACATTTTTATTTACTTAATCAATAGCCATGTTGCTCATTCCCGCTATCGACCTCAAAGACGGTCATTGTGTTCGCCTTAAACAAGGTGACATGGATCAGGCCACCGTATTTTCTGAAGACCCGGGCGCGATGGCGCGTCACTGGCTCGAACAGGGCGCGCGTCGCCTGCATCTGGTCGACCTTAACGGCGCGTTCGCCGGCAAGCCAAAAAATGAAAGCGCGGTCAAGGCCATCGTCAAGGCAGTGCGTGAGTTTGCCGAAGCCAACGGCATCGATGAAATTCCGATCCAGCTCGGTGGCGGCATCCGCGACCTCGACACCATCGAACGTTACCTCGATGATGGCTTGAGTTACATCATCATCGGTACCGCCGCCGTCAAGAATCCGGGCTTTCTGCAGGATGCCTGCAGCGCGTTCCCGGGCCAGATCATCGTCGGCCTCGACGCCCGCGACGGCAAGGTCGCTACCGATGGCTGGAGCAAACTGACCGGCCACGAAGTCATCGACCTGGCCCGCAAATTCGAAGACTACGGTTGCGAAGCGATCGTCTATACCGACATCGGCCGCGATGGCATGATGGGTGGCATCAACATGGAAGCTACCGTGAAGCTGGCGCAAAGCATGACGATCCCGGTCATCGCCTCCGGTGGCGTGCACAACGTCAAGGATGTCGAGGCATTGTGTGCGGTGCAGTTCGAAGGCATCGAAGGCGTCATTTGCGGACGATCGATTTATGAAGGCACGCTCGATTTGCGCTCGGCGCAAGAGCGTGCCGACACGCTCACGGCTGACCTGGATCAAGCGATCCCCGACACCCAATGACACTGGCAAAACGGATCATTCCCTGTCTTGATGTGACGGCGGGCCGTGTCGTCAAGGGTATCAATTTCCTCGAGTTGCGCGACGCCGGCGACCCGGTAGAAATTGCCCGTCGCTACGACGAGCAAGGTGCCGATGAAATTACTTTTCTGGACATCACGGCCACGTCGGACGGGCGTGACCTGATTCTGCATATCATCGAAGCCGTTGCTTCAACCGTGTTTATTCCGCTGACTGTCGGTGGTGGCGTGCGCGTAGTCGAAGACGTACGGCGTTTGCTCAATGCCGGTGCCGACAAGGTCAGCATCAACTCGTCAGCGATCAGCAATCCGCAACTGGTGTTCGATGCAGCGCAAAAACATGGTTCGCAAT
>JBLHMB010000081.1:0-13394 GCA_047621665.1 Bradyrhizobium sp.
CGCATTTTTCCAAGCGCAGCGCCTTTACCGATCGCTGCGGCAAAAGCGTCTGTCGACATCGCAAGGGCGAGAAGAACAATGGCAATAAAATTCATGTGAGATTTTCTTCAGGTTGGGCGCTAGCGCAGAGACATTTACCGCGCGCCCAACCTCAACGCGGAAATGTCCCTGGTCTCGCCAACCGAAAGGTGCGCACGCCACGGTAGGTGTACCGGGTATGTTGACGTGAACGTTTTTGTCTGACGACAAAAACAGGCTACTCCCCAAAGAGTGGGCGGAGTCTAGCGCAGATCGCCACAAGAGGACAGACAATTCATGCCGGTCCTGCCAGCTTCAACCGGTCGCTGCTGCGGTCCGGCTTTGCATTGCGATCCGGTCGAGTGCCGCCAGCGCCTCATCGGTCATACTGGCGCCAGTCTCACCCGCGATCACCATCGGTGCACTGACACACAGGCGCAATGCCATGACAGGAATGCCATCGCGTTCGCCGCATGCTACCGGTTGTCCCAGTTGATAACGTCGTTCACCCTGCATCAATGCCTGATACATGAAGCGGGTTTGCATGGCATTGAGGTAGCTGCCGTCGGCATGACGCAGCAGGAACGGGAAGACTGTTTGCAAGTTATCCCATCCCGCATCGATCCGGTATAGCGGCGCCACCGGTAAAATTTCCCGCAACGGATCGGAGTCGATGCGGGCCCGGACTGCGAGACCAAATGTGGTCAGCAGGGCACTGACCTGTGCGGCGGGTAAGCGATGAAATCGCTGCAACCCGACCAGTGCGGCCTGCCAGCGCAGTAACAGTCCGAAGTTCGTCGATGACGGTAATGACTGGCCGCAGCGCCACTGCGCCGGCCAATCGGCGGCACAGGAATAAGCACCGACGGCAGGATCGAGCGGACGATCGCGATAGCGTTCAGCCAGCATCCCCGGCACCAGCAGAACGCCGCAAAATGTGGGACCACCGGCGAACTTGGAGCCTGTCAGCGCGACCATGAATTCGCACGCCAGATAGTCGCGCACGCTCTGTACCGACAACCTGAACTGGCAGGCATCGACCAGCACCGTGAGCTGTTCCGGCCAGCGCTGTTGCAGTGCCAGCACGGTAGCGCGACCTGGTACCAGTAGGCCGGTTTTGCTCTGGTCGGTCAGGACCAGCAGCACGCGCCGGCCGGCTTCGATGGCTTGCGTGACGGCGGCCACGCAGTCGGCATCGACCTGTTCCGGATCGCGCAAACTGCCATCGATGTGACGCGGCCTCAGCATCACCAGCGCCGGCTGCCAACGTCCCAATGGGGTGCCGGCCGGCACCAGCGTGCTGAACGCGGCGCAATTGCTGTAATGATTTCCGCGCAAGGCCGCCGGCAAGCCACTTCCGGTTTCGGCGCTATCAATCATCACAACGCAGTCCGGTTGCAGCCATTGCCCTGCCAACAAGTGCAGGTCGGTGCCGGAGGCCGCAAGAACTGCGCCGGTATCGGGCCAGCCGCAGAGTGCAATGAGCTCATCGCGCAGGCGCTCGGCTTGGCTGGCATAGACCGCATGCGGTGATTGATCGCGCAAGCGCGCCGTGCATTCGGCGTACAGCGACCGGGCTGCCGCATAACCGGCCACCGAAATTACCGATGCCGTCGATGATCCCAGCGCCACCAGCCCGATGTCAGGGCAGGGTCGACAGCCATAGCGCGAACGGCCGCTGCGGACATCAAGTGCCAGGCGGTCATCGCCACCGGACAACAGCACCTCCTGCAAGGCCGGCAACATGATTCAGTCTGTCGCGCGGGTTTTTTCCAGCAACTGACGGAAGGCGGCGAAGACTTTGTGCATCACCGGTTTCTTGTAAGCGAATAGGGCTTCGGGATCCATGTCATGGACGATCATCGCGTTGTCGACTTCGAAGATCAGCAATTTTCCGTCCGTCGTTTCAGCGCAATCCATGCCGACATAGGCCAGTCCGAGGCGGTCGTGGATTGCCTGTATCGCACTGGCATGACGCAATGCAAACTGCGTCTCGAAGTGCGCCATGCAGTCGGCTTCTTCGTCGCGTTTCGCCTGGCTTTCCGTCATGCCGGCATTGAGGTAATGAATCATCCAGTGCGACGAAATCGCGAAGTGGCAAATAAATGGCTGGCCATCGACGAGAGTAATTCTGTACTTGCGGAATTGGCCATCGCCATTGCGGTAATCGATAAAGCGCGACAGGTAAAAATGCGTCGCATCGACGCGCTCCAGATAGTCGGCGGCCCCGGCGCTACCCGGCAGCTTGTCGAGATTGGTACCGGCATGTGATCCGATGGGTCGCACGATTACTGGAAAATCACCATCGGGTAACAGTGTCGTTACGGACAGCACGCCGCTGGCGATAGCGTGCAACTGGTCGCGGTCGATCCGCACTGTGACCGGCATCTCGACACCGGGGATCGCGGCCAGCGCGGCGCAGGCTCCATCACGCGATAGCACGGCGATCTGTGCCGGATGATTGAGGACGGGACGCGGCCAGTCCTGCAGCTCGGTAGCCAGGCGCAGCAGCAACTGTTGATTGGCATCGGATTCGGCCACGCCAACGAGTAGCACGTCATGTTCGGGAATGGTTTCCGGCCAGGCTGATGCGCTCGTCATGTACAGCATTGTTAGCGCAATATCGCTGTCTTCAATCAAAAACTCGACCGGTGTATTGGCCATCAGGTCGCCCGGTCCCATGATGACCAGCAGGCGCAGGCCGGGGCCACTGTCAGGACAGCGCGCCGGCAGGCTATACAACTGGCGAATCGCGATCGCTTCGGCTTGCACTGCCAGTGCATCGGCACGGTTGCCGGTCAGTTGCAGGACGGTCGAAAAATCCAGATAGGCATGCGCATCGGTCGGGTCCTGCTGCGCACGTAACAGTAAAGCCTGACCATCCTGCGCCAGATTTTCACCGGCAAAAGCACGTCGCATCAATGGCGCGACACCGATCAGGGGCGGCAAACCGGGCATGGTTGAGGGCATGGGAGATCAGCTTTCTGGGTGGGTGCAGCGGGCCGCGCCGGTCGACAGCGTGGCGCCAATGAGCGCATCGACATCGACAGCGGTGGTGCGGTGATTGACGATCGCCGCGCGCAAAACCAGGTGGCCACGGATCGTGGTGACGGATGGCGCGGCGATACCGGACTCTTGCAGGTCGATGGCGATGGCGGCATTGATGCGGTCCGCATCGGCACAGCGGTAGCGGAAACACACAATATTCAGCGCCACCGGTGCCATCAGTTCGAGTTCCGGATGCAGCGCTATCTGCTGCACCAGATAGCGCGCCAGCGCGCAAGTGCCGGCAATCATTTCGCCGAGCTGATCACGGCCGTAGACAGTCAGCGTGAACCAGGTTTTAAGGGCCCGGAAACCGCGTGACAGATCCGGTCCGAAATCGCACGGCCACGGCGAGGCGGCAGCCATGCCGCGCGTATCGCGGCGCAAATAGGCCGCCGGCGACGCGAAAGTATCGAGATGCTGCCGGCCATCGCGCACGATGATGAAGCCGGCGTCATAGGGGACTTGGCCCCACTTGTGAAAATCAAAGGCAATCGAATCGGCCCGCTCGATACCAGCCAGTAGCGGCGCAACCTCCGGCGACAGCATGCCCAGCGCACCATACGCACCATCAACATGAAACCAGATGCCATGGCGCGCGGCAATATCGGCGATCGCACTTAGATTATCGACTGCGCCAACATCGACGGTGCCTGCCGTGCCGGCAATGAAAAACGGTTGCAGGCCGGCGGCAAGGTCGGCGACGATGGCCTTTTCAAGGAGCTCGATATCCATTTCAAAAGCGGCGTTTTCCGGGATGCGGCGCAATGCATCGAAGCCTAACCCTGTCAGGTCCATCGCCTGCGCGATGCAACCGTGGGCACCGTCCGAGGTGTAAGCAACTAACCGGTTGCCGCTGACGCCGCGCTCGCGCACCGACGTGCCCAGCGCGCGGGTACGCGCCACCAGCAAGGCAATCATGTTGGCCATCGATGCGCCGGTGACGAACAGGCCGGAGGCGTCATCCGGAAAACCGAACAGCTCGCGCACCCATTGCACTACCTGGTGCTCGACCACAATGGGCATCTGGTCACGGCCACCGAGATTGGCATTGAGGCCGGCCGCCAGTAGTTCGGCCATCATGCCAACCGGTGTGCCGCCACCCTGTACCCAGCCGAAAAAGCCTGGATGGGCATTGCCCGGACCGTACGGCAGAACCGATTGCATGAAGGTCGCATGGGCATCGGTCAGCGTGCCCGGTGCATGCGGCAGCGCTTGCTTGAAGGCGTCGCGCACGCTTGCCGGAATGGGTTGCCAGACCGGCCGGTCGCGCAGGTGCTGCTGATAATCGAGCATGTCGTCGAGCATCCGATGACTTTGTTCTCTGAAATCTTGCCAATTGTCGGGGTCGAGTGTCACGTGTGTAGTTATCCGGAAGCCTGCCCCAGGGAAAGGGGCCGATACCGGCATCATGCGGGTTCCGGATGAAAAGAGGAAGCCGAAACAGTCCTCGTTTTAGACGACTATTTGCCGGATGGGTTGTCAGTCCGGTCAGTCCGGTCAGGCGTCGGTGTAGATACTCAACAGTAGCGGCTGCGCCATGGTTTTATCGAACGCGATGATCTGCCGGCACATACTACTATCGAGGAAGTGACCCGCGGCCAGCAACAGCGATCCGTTCGGCAAGACCAGATCCAGCGCCAGCGTGACACCCGGCTGGACTGTGGCCGCAGGGATTTGCACCATATTGCGATCGGACGTCGTATTGCCCGCAAGGTCGTCGAGTAGCCGCAGCAACGCCGTCACAAGCTGCGGATCATAGTGCTTGCCGTGATCCTGCAAAAGTATTTCCCGCGCTTCGTCCGGCCATATCTTGCGCGGAAAAATCTGGCCGATTTGCAGGTTGTCGTAATCGCTGACCAGCCCCAGAATGCGCGCACCAAGCGCAATATCGTTACCGCTGAGCTGATCCGGATAGCCACTGCCATCAAAGCGTTCCTGGTGCGCGCGTACCAGCTTTGCGGCCCCGCGCAGTTCGGCAAGCGGCATCAATAATTGCTCGCCGTGAATCGGATATTTGTGATGTTCGATGCTTTGTTCACGACTCATCACCGCCCGCGGCAATTTGAGCATGTCATCGCTCAGTCCGATCTTGCCGATGTCATGCATCATCGCTGCCAGAAAGATGTCTTTTGTGGTGGTCTCGTCGCAGCCTATTTGCACCGCCAGTTTGCGGGCGAGGTCGGCGACGCGCAGCGAATGCCCGGCCAGATTGCCACCACGCATTTCGATCAAATTGGAAAACACTTTGATCGATAACAAAAAATTGGTTTTGAGCTGGGTATTGAGTTCAACCAGCCCGTCACGCGCCTGTTCCAGTTCGACAGTCCGCTCGCGCACCTTGCTTTCGAGGCTGTTATTGAGCGTGACCAATTTGGTGTTTTGCAACAGCGTCAGCGCTTCCATTTCGGTCCGCTCTTGTTTCAATACTTTGTACTCGAGCGCTTGCCGGACCGTCAGAACGATATCGTGATCGTCCCAGGGCTTCATGATGTAGCGATAGATTTCACCGCGGTTGATGGCATCGAGGATGGCCGCAATGTCGGCATGACCGGACAGCAGCAGACGCACTGTATCGGGCCATAAGAGTCGTACTTTTTCCAGGAATTGCGCGCCACTCATACCGGGCATGCGCATATCGGAGATCACCAGATCGACCGGATGTTGCGCCATTATCTCCAGTCCGGCGGCTCCGCTCTCTGCCACCATTATCATGAAATTTTCATTACGGAAAAGACGGCACAACGCGGACAAAATATTGGGTTCGTCATCAACCAGCAGAATCAGGGGCATGGCGGGACTTTCGTTAAATGGGCTGTCGCAACGGTAGTGTGATCCGGAACGTCGTACCGACACCGACGGCACTGTCGACGTCAATCCGGCCATGGTGCTTGCTGACGATGCCATAGGAAATCGACAGACCGAGGCCCGTACCGGTACCGATCGGCTTGGTCGTAAAAAAAGGATCGAAAATGCGTGAACTGTTTTCGCCATCAATTCCGCAACCGTTGTCGGCCACCTCAATCCAGGCCGTCCCGGGCGTGCTGCCGGTGCGTATCGTGATGGTGCCACGCACGGCACCAATGGACTGGGCGGCATTGATGATGAGGTTCATGATGACCTGGTTAATTTGCGACGGCAGGCATTCGACCTCCGGCAGAGCCCCGAAGTCGAGCACCACATCGGCTTTGTAGCGCACTTCATTAGTGACAATATTGAGGGTCGAATGGATACCCGGGTGCAGGTCGATGATCTGCCATTCCATCGCATTATCGACACGTGAAAAATCTTTCAAATCCTGCACGATCTGGCGAACCCGGACGATTCCTTCCAGCGATTCGCGCATCATCACCGGGATGTCGGCTTTCAGGTAACCGAGATCGATGCTCTCGCGCAGCGCACTGAGATCACGCCGGACCGTGGCATGACTGATCAGCGGCTCGGCTTTTTCATAGGCATCAAGCATGTCCATCAGTTGCTTCAAATACTGACCCAGTGCACCGAAATTGGAGAAAATATAGCCGATCGGATTATTGATTTCATGTGCGACACCTGCGGCGAGCTGGCCGATCGAGGCCAGTTTTTCTACCTGCATCAGTTGCTGTTGCAGGCTCATCAATTGTTCATTGGCCTTGGTCAGCTCACCATTGCGACGCATCAGCTCGGTTGTGCGCACGATGACCAATTGCTCGAGATCGGCATGGACTTTCAGAAGCGCTTCCTCGGCGTGTTTTTGGGCACTCACGTCCTGCAGCATTTCGATTGCACCAATCATGTTGCCCATCTGGTCGTACAACGGTGCCGCAGAAAACTGGATCCATTTTCCCGCGTCGGCCATACGTGGGAAGAACCCTTCGCCCACGTAGGTGCAAGGTGTCAGCGAGGACTGGCGCACCTCGCCCGGATAGCAGCTAAGAATCGACTCAGCCATCGCGCCGTCGACAATCAGATCGGCCAGCACAGGACGTGCTGTTTCGTAAAAGGGCTCCCACTGATTCCGAGTGCCCAGCATTTCCGCCGCGGGTATGCCGGTCAGCATCACGCATGCACGGTTCCATTGAATGATGACGTGGTCAGCGTCAAGTGCATAGGCGGGAATCGGGGAGTTTTCGAGATGACCGAACCGGTTAAAGAAGGCATCTTGCTGACACGCGTTTTTACCCGCTGTGACATCAGGCGCGTTGGGAGGAGAGAGCGGGAGTGTAGTGGTCATGACTGGACGGAGTGCTGTTCGTGGCGCTGCGTATTGCGAAGCTGCCGGTTAGCTTTTGCCAGTTCAATGTTGGTGGCATACACCGCGCGCGTCAGACGGCGATTTTCATCGGCCAACTCCTTGCGCTGAAAAGCTTCATCGATGTGACCACGCAATTTGGCATCGTCCCAGGGTTTGGTCAGGAATTTGTAGATATCCCCTTCATTGACGGCATCCGTCACCGATTTCAATTCGGTATATCCGGACAGCACAATACGAACGGTTTCCGGAAAACGTGTTTTTGCAATACTCAGAAATTCGACCCCCGTCATTCCCGGCATGCGCTGGTCGGACAGAATCACATCCACCGTGTGTTGTGCCAACAGGGCAAGACCTTCGCTACCGCTACCGGCCGTCAAGATGTTGAACTCACTGCCTCGCAGCAGTCGTTTCAATGCCGAGAGAATATTGGCTTCGTCATCGACCAGCAGCAAGGTACGCGGGGTTTTTTTTGCGGCCAGCAAAGAGGGTGGCAACGCAGTTCCCGCCTGCAACAGCTCGATCAGTGCGCTGGCCGCTACCGGCCTTGAAAATAAGAAGCCCTGTATTTCATCGCACATGTTGTGACTCAAGAAACGACATTGCTCTTCCGTTTCCACACCTTCAGCCAGCACCGCGAGACCAAGTGTGTGGGCCATTGAAATGATCGCTTTGATGATGGCGGCGTCGTCCGGATTGTCGACCAGCTCCCTGATGAATGAGCGATCGATGATGATTTTTTTGAAGGGGAACCGCTTCAGATAACTGATGGACGAATAACCGGTGCCGAAGTCATCCAGCGCAAATCCCATGCCCGCTTGATGTAATTGTTCCAGCGTCGCACGCGCAGTACTGGTGTCGTCCATCAGGACCGCTTCAGTGATTTCAAGTGTCAGCATCGCTGGATCAATGCCCGATAGATTGAGAATCATCATGATTTGATCGCCCAGCAGCGGATTGCGAAATTGCACTGCTGATACATTCACTGCGACGGGTACGATCGTCAGCGCCTGTTCCTGCCACGTTGCCAGGTCATTACAAACCTGCCCGATCACCCATAAACCGATCTCGTCGATCAGCCCGATTTTTTCAGCCAATGAGATAAAACGATCCGGTGCGATCTGGCCCAGCCCGGGATGATTCCAGCGTGCCAAAGCTTCAACGCTGGCGACCTGACCGGTATGTAAATTGACCTGGGGTTGATAGTGCACTTGCAGTTCGCCGTTCACAATCGCGTTGCGTAATGCCGTCTCCAACGTCGTGCGTTCGTGCAGTCGCACCGACATCGCATCGATATAAAAGAGGATTGTGCTGCGACTGGTTTCTCGCGCATGCAACAAGGCTACGGCGGCATAGTTGAGCAAGGTGTTCGCGCTGCGACCATCGTCCGGAAAAATCGCCAACCCGAAGGCACAGGTCAGATGGATAGGTTGATCGGCCAACGGGATAGCCTGGGCCAGCGAGCGCTGAATCGCCTGACAGCGTGCAACTGCATCACTGCGGGAGTCCGCGCGCATCATTAAGGCATAGCGGCCATTGCCGTCATGACTGAGCATTTCATCGATTTGCAGGCAATGCCCGATCCGCTCGGCAGCGACCTTCACCAGAAAATTTTGCGACTGCTTGTCCATCGTGCCCGATGCATACTGATGCTGGTCAATATCGATTGCGGCCACAGTCAGTTTCAGCGGATTAAAGGCGGTCGCTAAAATCGCCTTGTCGAGGTAGTCGCGCAACCCAAGCTGGTCGGTTAATCCGGTTAATCGCGCGTGACGGGATTGCTGCGGCAATAATTGCTCGTCATTCTTACGTGTGGTGATGTCTGACAGCATGCCGATGAAATGCGAGACATAGCCTTCATGGTTACGAAATGGCGTGACTCCCAGTTCGCACCAGTGCAACGAACCATCCTTGCGATAGCTGCGCATTTCTATCGAGATGGGTTGGGCTGCAGTCAGAGCATTGCGAAATTGTCTTCGCTGCGGCTCATCGCTTTCATCGCCATTGACGTACCAGGCGATACGACCTGCAAGCTCCACTTCAGAGTAGCCGGTAATACTCAGAAAAGCCGCATTGGCATACAGTACGCGATAGTTTTCTGTCGCGTTCGATAACACCACCACGCCGCAGTGACTGACATCCAATGCCATATAAGCGACATCCTGCTTGATGCGGAAACCTGTTTCGTTGAGCGATTCTGCGAAACGCATCATGGCCGCGCCTGTGTGATGAGGATTAAATAACAACCGACTTGTAAGTTTCTTTGCGGAAACTTTATCTTACTCCAAGTAGATTTGTTTTACGACTGCCATTTTTTTATGATGGGTGGTCCATTACATGGCATGTTTTTACATCGTATTTTGCAGTTAGCTGATTTTCCGGCTAGCTATATCAAAAAGAGGGCTGGAGTCATCCGGAAAAGCAAACGACCTGCCGACCCATTCCGCACCCGAAAACGCATCGGGCGCTTCACCCGCAGAGAATCAATGCTGCCGCCGCAGCCGTCAGCCGTCAGCAGTCGAGTCGATCAGTGATCTTGGCGGCACGACGAATCAATACCAGATCAGGCTCAAACGTAATCGCCTGTTCGGCTCTGGCCAGCGCGGATAGCGCGTGCCGATGCGCGGCAATGCGCATCGCGTCGTCATCTCTCGCTGCCAGTGTTTGCAAGGCTTTCTGTAGGCGCACCTGCACTTCGAGCAACCCGGCGCCATCACGGGCGATCCCCTTGAAGGCATCGTCGAACATATCTGCGACCGACAGTTCGGGTACAAAAATCCGGTCGCACTCGGGTGCCGTTGCCGGCTCCGGTTCCTGCTGTTGTGGCGCTGACCAATGGACAAAGAGTCGCACCAGCGTGCCGATGATATCGATGGCGGTACCCGGATCGTTGACGGCGGGAGACAGCGCGCGACTGGCAATTTCCGACAAGACCACCAGGCCGAAACGTGGATCATGCGCAAACATCCTGTCCTGACCGATGACAAAGGCTTTTCCGATGAGCGCAAGATCAGCAAGGTCTGCGCGGCGATCATCCGGGAGTACATAGGCAATCGGCCGGTCCGGCGTAGCGAACGTACCCGGTATGCAGCAACAATAATGCGAATCTTGTACTCGCTTGCGCGCAAGCAGTCACCCAGCGGCGTTATAGCCACCCGCTAAGCATCCCGTCATAATCGAATTTTGATTAATAAAGCGGAGGCAAAATGAAGACCCCGACATCACCGGCAACAAAGCAGAACGATCCTCATTATGGCGAGAACGCCTGACGCGATACGCCGGCAGCAGCCAGACTGTCGCTGCCTGCAGCGGAATCCGCTGACAGGCAATTTATTGCCTTTATTAATCACCGCGCAACGCAAATCAAAGTCCTCTACTTTGACCGCACCGGTCTGTGCGTGTGGGCAAAGCGATTGGAGCAGGGCCGTCTGGTCAGTGATTGGCGCGACGCCAGCACCGGCGAAATAGATTGGACCGCGCTGAAATGTCTACTCGAAGGGATTACGTCACAGCGGGTAAAAAAGCGCTATCAACATGCACCGTTATCGTCCGGGATCATGGGTTAGACGTGCTCGTTGCGGGAGGATGTGGTTATGTCGCGCTCAATGACATCACTGACCCCAAACGCCACCGCCATTGCAGAGATGGCGGCACCGGCGCTGGTTGAATCGGTCGGCAAACTCGACCATGATCGGGCATCGTCGATGTGACGAGGGTACTGAAATGAAGCAATAGGCGGCCTCTTATTAATTTCAATCGCAGTTAATTCTGCTTGCCCCAGCTGGAGTCGAGGTCGATTGAGATGATTGCAGGTTGATTCACAGTTATCTCTGGTTTGAATGGGCCGTCAATCACAATCGAGGCTAGTTGAAAAAGTCGTTGAATGCCGGTCGACGCGTTACTCAATTCAGGTCGCTTCAGATGTCGCTTCTATCTTGGCACTGCGACACCGTTTTGAAAGAGGGCATCGATTCCATTAAAGCCGACTTCACCGTCATCGAAAATCGCCAGTTTAAAACTCCTCCCAGTCGGCGCTGCTCGTGATCGGCACAGAAGCCAACTTCCTAGCTGGAGCACGCCGTGCTACTAGGGAGCGCGCTGTAGGCTTTGCTTGAGCTTGAGCTGAAAGAGGTTTAGCTGGAACGCGAGATACCATTACTTCGGTCATTGTTGCGTCGCTCAGCTTGAACACGCTCACCGTATTGGCCAGTTCGGACGATTGATCCTGTAGCGATTGGGCCGCTGCTGCGGCTTCTTCGACCAGCGCGGCATTTTTTTGAGTGACATCGTCCATCTGCGTGATGGTCTGGTTGATCTGCTCGATGCCGACCGTCTGTTCGTGGCTGGCAACGGTGATTTCGTTGATGATGTCAGAGACGCGTTTAACGCTGTCAACAACCTCGACCATGGTAGCACCGGCCTGATCGACCAGCCTGGTGCCGTTGTCGACCTTCTCGACCGAATCATTGATTAGGATCTTGATTCCTTGGCAGCTGCAGCCGATCGCTGCGCCAGACTGCGTACTTCCGACGCTACTACCGCAAAGCCGCGTCCTTGCTCACCGGCACGAGCCGCTTCGACAGCAGCATTGAGCGCCAGGATATTGGTCTGGAAAGCGATACCGTCGATAACGCCGATGATCTCTGCAATTTTGCGCGCCGAATCGTTGATTGAGCCCATGGTCTCGACCACCTGCGACACCACATTGCCACCCTTGAGAGCCACTTGCGAGGCCGACTTCGCCATCTGATTGGCCTGCTTGGCGTTATCGGCATTTTGCTTGACCGTTGAGGTCAACTCTTCCATCGAGGAGGCGGTCTCTTCGAGCGATGCGGCCTGTTGCTCGGTACGCGATGAAAGGTCCATGTTGCCGGCAGCAATCTGACTTGATGCAGTGGCGATGGCGTCGGTACCGGTGCGTACTTCGCCAACGATCCTTATCAAGCTACTGTTCATGTCTTTCAGTGCTTGCATCAATTGACCTGTTTCGTTGGTGGAGTCGATCTGAATATCGGAAGTAAGGTCGCCATCCGCTACTCGTCTGGCCATCCGTACTGCTTCACTGATCGGCTTGGTGATGCTGCGTGTGATGGTGAATGCCAGAAGACTACCAACAGCGCACGCAACACCAACCAGAATTGCCAACAGCAGTCGAGTTTTCCTGTTGATCACAACGGCGTCTTCGGCCGCGGAGATACCACCATCGACATTGTATTTGCTGATTTTTTCAAGCGCAAATATTGCCTCCTCGAAGGCACTGCCTGCTAAACCATCGCTAATCTCGGCGGCATCCTTCTGTTTGTTGTCACGGCCAAGGGCGATCACTTTTTGCTGCGCCTGGACATAGGCCGTCCAACTCTTTTGAAATTCTGCCATCAAGGTACGTTCGGCATCGCTGCCGACCCTGGATTCGTAAAGGCCGACGACTTGCATGGCCTCTTTGGAGTTGAGGTCTATTTTTTCTTTATATTCAGACCGGTAACTGGCGTCCTCGGCGTGACTATATTTGACTTCAAAGCTGCGAATCTCAAGGACCGATGCCTTGACCTGAGTGAGATTCCCGATGCCTTGAAGCCATTTTCCGGCAAGGATATCGGCTTGCGCACTGGCTACGCCAAGGCTGTAAATACCAACCCCGCCGGTTAGGGCTGTGAGGATAAGAATGACGCAGAACGCAAAACCAAGCTGATATCCAATACGGGCACGCCCGATTACATTACATAACAGCAACAATGGGTTCATGGATAGGCCTTAGGTGAGATACCAGCTTTCGCGTCCCTATGCGAGACAACCTACGCTACGTTACTTTTTGTGACCAACATAGCTCGCACCGATAATTTTGCCGGCAGGATCTTTGATGGGGTTGTAGCAGGCGTCGAACATGGTTCCGAGCACATCGACCGGTCCGCAAAATTGCTCGCCTTTTGACAAGGCGTCATACGCTTTATTGTGTGCCAGTTGAGTCCCGACGCCGCGCTTTCCTTCGGGAGTCAGGACATTGGTGCTGACCCTGACAAATTCATTGCCATCCTTGACGAACACGGTCGCGGTTGCAGAGTGAATTTTACGAATGCTGTCAACGACGTCAAAGTTATTGTTG
>JBLHMB010000082.1:0-13063 GCA_047621665.1 Bradyrhizobium sp.
GTGTTGGTGTTGGTGTTGGTGTTGGTGTTGGTGTTGGTGTTGGTGTTGGTGTTGGTGTTGGTGTTGGTGTTGGTGTTGGTGTTGGTGTTGGTGTTGGTGTTGGTGTTGGTGTTGGTGTTGGTGTTGACTTGGCCTTTGACGTTGACCTGTTCCGCATTGAGGCAGCTGCCAAAAGTCGGAGTCAGGCAGGGGATAAGAAGGACGCATGTCTGAGCGAAGCGAGTTTGCGGCCTTCCCCCTGCCTGGCTCCGGCTTTTGGGAACCCGAAGGGCAGCCGCCTCGCGGTCGCCTTTTTCTTGGTTACCTTCTTTTTGGCGAAGCAAAAAGAAGTAACCGGCTGCCGGGCCGCCCCCGGCTTGGTCGTGGCGGAGCACCAACAGAATCAGCAACCCCAGCACGGAAATTGGGTGGCAAGCGCTCCGAATCCGCAAGCAGGGTCAGTGTAATTTTCGCGATAAAGCCGCGAAAAAAAACACTGACCCTGGTTGCTAGCGATGGGGGTTTGCGACTGCATGAAAAAGCGAACCGCCCTCGGCTTGGTCGTGGCGGAGCACCTACAGAATCAGCAAGCCCAGCACGGAAATTGGGTGGCAAGCGCTCCGAATCCGCAAGCAGGGTCAGTGTAATTTTCGCGATAAAGCCGCGAAAAAAAACACTGACCCTGGTTGCTGCCGATGGGGGTTTGCGACCGCATAAAAAAGCGAACCGGGCCGCTCCCGGCTTGGTCATGACGGAGCACCTACGGAATCAGCAACCCCAGCACGCAATTTGGATGGCAAGCGCTTCGAATCCGCAAGCAGGGTCAGTGTGATTTTCGCGATAAGGCCGCGAAAAAAACATTGACCCTGGTTGCTACCGATGGGGGTTTGCGACGGCACAAAAAAGCGAACCGGAGCACCTCAGCATAGGAGCGGCCCGTCGCCAATGAGGATGATATTTTAAAGGTACAAACAGCAATGATCAGTCCGCATGGCCGGACGCGGGAGCGTGATGCAAAGCCGCACCAATGGCTGCGCCGATCATCGTGACAACGGCATTGCTGGCATCGATCAGCTTGCCCATTAACAGCATGCCGTGGATCTGATCGTTCAAATGGAGCGAGGTCACGCGCGCACCATCTTCTTCCAGCCGTTTTGCATAGGCTAGACCTTCGTCACACAACGGATCGTGCGCGACTGTGACGACCAGCGCCGGTGGCGTCCCGGCAAGAGTCGATGCCAGCAACGGCGAGGCACGCCAATCGGTTCGATCGGCAGGATCGGGCGCATAGAGATCAATAAAATAATGCATCGTCGCTGCCGTCAACAGTACGCCCGATGTAATGCGCTGGTACGAATCACTGGCCGCGGTGAGATCGACCACCGGGTAGATCAGTGCCTGAAATATCGTGCGCGGTGCAGTGCCATCCCGCCCCATCAGTGCCAGCACCGCAGCAAGATTGCCACCGGCGCTGTCGCCACCGACGGCGAGCCGATCTCGTGCTATCAACAGCGTACCGGCATTGGCGTCGATCCATTGCAACGCCGTCAGCGAGTCATCCAGTGCTGCCGGAAACGGATGCTCTGGAGCCAGCCGGTAATCGGCTGCCACCACACAAATACCGGCCAGGTTGGCCAGCCGCCGGCACAAGCGATCGTGGCTCTCCAGGTCACCAATGACCCAGCCACCGCCATGCAGGAACAGCAAACACGGCAACACCGCACTGGCCGCGGTGCCGCTACCGCGATAGACCCGCAGCACCAGTCCATCCGGCAACGTAACGTCACGCACCACCGCGACCTCCTCGGCCGGCAACTGCATCAGGTCGCGATTGCCGCTATAGACAACCCGGGCCGCCCCGGGAGTCATGTCCTGGTAGGGCAGACGACCGGTCTGGCGAGCCATCTCAAGCAGGCTGTTGACTTGCGGATCGAAGATAGGCATCGCTTATATCCTTGTAAGTAGAAAAAACTCCGCAGCACTGTACTCTTGCTTAGCGCTGAAGTATGCACGTAATAGTGACACGCCTTGCGCTTTTACTAGAGGTGGTGATCGGAGCTCATCCGTCGTTTAAGGCGCAATGTCCCGTGGCTATTGCACCGTACCTGAATGAAGTTGACGTTGTCGTTGTTGTCGTTGTCGTCTTTGCTGTTGCCCTTCGACGCGTCGCGCGCAATCCCAATGCCCCCTCAGGCAACACCCATGTTCACGACCTTGCATTTCACTAAGGCTCGCTCTGGAAATACGCGATTGAGCCGGGCAAAAAGTTTGTCTGCATGCAGGTCGCCTACGACGATTGTTGCCGCCTCGTCCGCCGGCAGATCTTGAATATTGGCGCGGGCTTGCTCAAACATATGATTGTCCCGCGCTTTCATTCCCGCGCTAATCCTGCTGTTAGCCTGTTGTGATACCTCGGAAGCAATCAGCATTTTTTCCATGATCCGATTGGCTTGCTCCTCGTTTCCGGATGCAACTAATTCCATCGTCTTTGATTGAATGTGCGCGAGCGCTTTCAACATGAATTCCTGAGTGGTGGCTCGCACCCCAAGTTGCGCCTCCACCTCGCTCACTGCGTGCGGACCAATTTCGTCTAGTACGTCGTAATAAGCCGATTTCAATTTGGTGAACGCCATTGATTCTGCCGATAAATCCGGGCTATCAATACTGATACACCGGTTTGATTCGACCTTCGCATACTTCTTTATGCAGAGTGCAGGATCATGCGACTCAAACATGATGACTCCCCGATCACCCGGAATACTCGGCAATTTGAGATATAAATGGTTCTCGCCGTACACGGAAATTCTTTTAAGAAATTTTTCCGGATGTCTCGCGTTATCGTTGAAAGTCACGATGAAGTCGCCGGCAAGCGCTTGCTTGAATTCTTCAATGGACGTCGCTTGATCGCCTTTGCTGTAAGCGAAACCTTCGAGTTCCGAATCCGATTTGGGGGATGGCGACTTTCGCGTTGCAGGCGGCTCGGATTGTGGCTCGCGTTTCTCGACAAGGTGCGTTGCCGTTCGCCTAGGTGGTGAGCTAGAGAGTAACAATCGTGCCCTCATGGTCCGAGTCGATGGGATGGATAGATCAGATCGCCGATCCACCAGGTCACCTTGCACCTTGTCGCCAACGGGCAAGTCATTTCTGGAGGGCTGCTTGGGCGGGTTGTCCTGACCAACCTTGCCTATCGTGGCCATCAAGCCCAGGACAATAAATTTGCATTTCATAAATTGATCGCTCACTTGTGTTGAAAGAGACCGTGAGTGGCGCGCTATTGGCAAACGGTTCCGGGCAATGTCATCAACCAAAAACCGGCCAGCTCTATCGCTTCCATTAACCGCCATCAACACCCTTCACCTCCCCATACCCGCTCCATCAACATGGTTGACTAATTTAGTCAAGTATCGTACTGTGAATTCCCGACAGATTTAGTCGGGTATTAAAACCAACGCCAAAGGAGCATCACACGATGACGATTTCCCTATCAACAACTGCAGTGACTAAAATCCGCGCCCAGATCCAAAAGAATGGAAAAGGGTTTGGCGTCCGACTGGGCGTCAAGACGGTTGGTTGCTCCGGCCTGGCCTACACCCTTGACTATGTCGATGGCCTGAAAGAAGGCGACAAATTATTCGGCTCAGGAACGGTCAACATCGTGGTCGATGCCGCCAGCCTGCCGATGGTCGATGGATCGCACATTGACTTCGTCAAGCAGGGTCTCAGCGACGTGCTGAAAATCACGAACCCGAATGCCGAAAGTGAATGTGGTTGCGGCGAGAGCTTCAACCTGAAGAAAACCAACACGGTTGCCTGAAGCGTGACCGAACAGAAGTAATGACTACTGCAGGGAATCTTCTTCCTGTGGCGGTCATGCCGGGTGCACGTTCTGGTGTTTCCGGCCCAAGAACAGCGAGGGCTATTACCCATGAGTGCAGTACTTCAACAACTAGTCAATCGACCCTATCCACACGGATTTGTCTCCGACATTGAGTCGGACGTCGCGCCACAAGGGCTGAGCGAAGACACTATCCGTTTAATTTCAGCAAAGAAAAAAGAGCCAGAGTGGCTGCTTGCCTTCCGTCTGGAGGCCTACCAAAAATGGCTAGGCATGACCGAGCCGACATGGCAGAACCACCACCATCCGAAGATCGATTTCCAGGCTATCAGCTATTACTCGGCACCGAAGATCAAGCCCAAGCTCAACAGCATGGACGAGGTCGATCCGGAGCTGCTGCGTACCTTCGAAAAGCTGGGCGTGCCGTTGCACGAGCGCATGGCGCTGGCCGGTGTGGCCGTCGATGTAATTTTCGACAGCGTATCCGTGGCAACGACCTACAAGGCCAAGCTGGCTGAAGCGGGCGTGATTTTTTGCTCGATGTCGGAAGCCGTACTCGAACATCCCGAACTGGTCAAAAAATACCTGGGCACGGTCATACCGACCGGCGACAACTTTTACGCTGCGCTCAATTCGGCGGTATTCACCGATGGCTCTTTCTGTTACATCCCGAAGGGCGTCAAATGCCCGATGGATCTGTCGACTTACTTCCGTATCAATACCGAAGAATCCGGCCAGTTCGAACGCACGCTGATCATCGCCGAAGAAGGTGCGTCGGTGGTCTATCTGGAAGGCTGTACCGCGCCGGCATTCAGCAGTAATCAGTTGCATGCGGCCGTGGTTGAGCTGGTCGCGCTCGACAATGCCGACATCAAATATTCAACGGTACAGAACTGGTATGCCGGCGATGAAAACGGCGTCGGTGGCATCTACAATTTCGTCACCAAGCGGGCCTTGGCCAAAGGCGTGAATTCGCGGATTTCCTGGACGCAGGTCGAGACCGGCGCAGCGATTACCTGGAAATATCCATCCGTCATCCTGCAAGGCGATAACGCGATCGGCGAGTTCTATTCGGTGGCCGTGACCAACCATTACCAGCAAGCCGATACCGGCACCAAGATGATCCACATCGGCAAGAACACCCGCAGCACGATTGTCAGCAAGGGTATTTCCGCCGGCAAATCGAGCAACAGCTATCGCGGATTGGTGAAAGTCACGCCTGGCGCCACGGGCGCACGTAATTATTCGCAGTGCGACTCGATGCTGATCGGCGAGGAGTGCAGCGCCAATACGTTTCCGTATATTCAGGTGCGCAATCCGTCGGCACAGGTCGAGCATGAAGCATCGACCTCGAAGATCGGCGAAGACCAGCTGTTCTATTTTGCCCAGCGCGGTATCGACGCCGAAGCCGCTGTATCGATGATCATCAACGGTTTCTGCAAGGACGTTTTTCAACAATTACCTCTGGAGTTCGCAGTCGAAGCAACCAACCTGCTGAGCTTCAAACTGGAAGGGAGCATCGGATGATCAACAACAACAGCAAGATCTTGCTTGAAGTACGCGGGCTGTGCGCCAGTGTCAACGGCACACCGATCCTGAAGGATCTCGATTTCACCGTGCGTAGCGGCGAAGTGCACGCCATCATGGGACAAAACGGTTCGGGCAAAAGTACCTTTGCCAAAGTACTGGCAGGCCATCCGGCTTATGAAGTCACGGGCGGCTCGGTGCTGCTCGAAGGACAAGACCTGTTTTCCCTCACGCCCGAGCAACGGGCTCGCTCCGGCTTGTTCCTGGCGTTTCAGTACCCGATCGAAATTCCGGGTGTGATCAATAGCCAGTTTCTGCGCCTGACCTACAACACGGTACAAAAGGAACGCGGCAATGATGAACTCGATCCGCTCGAGTTCGACGACTTCGTACGCGAAAAAATGCAGTTGCTGGAAATGAGTCCCGACTTTCTCGATCGCAGTGTCAACGACGGTTTTTCCGGTGGCGAAAAAAAGCGCAACGAGATCCTGCAAATGGCCCTGCTCGAACCCCGCGTGGCGATCCTTGACGAGACCGATTCCGGCCTCGACATCGACGCGCTGCGCATCGTCGCGCACGGCATCAACCAGCTTTCGACGCCCGATAATGCGACGGTCATGGTGACCCATTACCAGCGTCTGCTGAATTACATCGTGCCGGATTTCGTGCACGTGATGGACCACGGCCGCATCATCAAGACCGGCGGTAAAGACCTCGCACTCGAGCTTGAACAACGTGGCTACGAATGGGTCAGCGAGGAGTACGAGGCTGCGCAAAAGGTGACGGTATGAACGACCAATCCGTATTGACACGGGCCCCGTCCGCTGCGGCCACACCCGGCGATCAGCCGTGGCTGGAGGCATTACGTGCGCGCGGCTCGAGCCGGACTGCGGTCCTGGCCCGACCCACCACACGTGATGAAGAATGGCGCTTTACCGATCTGTCGCCGTTTGCCCAAACCACGTTTGTGCCGGCACCGGGCACACCGTCGCGGCAACTGGTAGCCGATGACATTGCCGGATTCACGATCGAGGAAGCGCAGACCCGACTGGTCTTTGTCGACGGCATCTATGCACCCGCCCTGTCAGTGCAGCAGGCCGATGACGGCATTGTCATTGCCGACTTGCAGAGCGCGCGCGCGCAGCATGCGCCAGTGATCGAGGCGCATCTTGGCCACCATGCCAACATCGATAACGCTTATTTTGCAGCGCAAAATACCGCAGCTATCGAGAACGCCGCAGTGGTCATTGTTCCCCGCCATCGCGCAGTCACGGCACCGGTCCATCTGCTCTTCATCGCCACGCAAAAAGACGTACAGAGCTTTCCGCGTTGTCTGGTGGTTGCCGAGGCCGGCAGCAGCGTCACCGTGATCGAAGACTACGTCGTGATGAACCAGCCAGGCGGTCAGGAAGAAGCGCATCTCGCCACGCATTTCACCAACACCGTCACTGAAATTGCGCTGGCTGATTCGGCATCGGTTCATCACATCCGCTTGCAGCGGGAAGGCGGCCGCGGCTTGCATATCGGCCTGTGTGCGGTCGCACTCGGTCGTGCCAGTCACTACAACTCGGTCAGCATTGCGATGGGGGCGCGCATTTCACGCGTCAACGTAGAGGTGGTGCATCACGGCGAAGGGGCAACCTGCACGCTCGACGGCTTGGCCTTGATCGGCAACCGGCAACTGGCTGATACGCACACGCTGGTCGATCATGCCAAACCGCACGGCACCAGTTTTCAGCTGCACAAATGCATTGCCGACGACAGCGCACATGCAGTCTTCAATGGCAAAGTCATCGTCCGCACCGATGCGCAAAAAATCGATGCGCGCCAGTCGAACCGCAACTTGCTGTTGTCCGGCAAAGCGCATATCGACACCAAACCGCAACTTGAAATTTTCGCTTCCGATGTCAAGTGTACTCATGGGGCAACTGTCGGCCAGCTCGACGCCGACGAAGTGTTTTATCTGCAAAGCCGCGGTTTGAGCGAAGCGGCTGCACGCAACTTGCTGACCTATGCCTTCGGGGCAGAAATCATCGAGCGCATCCCGATCGCTTCCGTGAAACGGCAGCTTGCTGAAAAGGTGCTCGAACAAACGACAGGCAAATCATGAAACGTTTAATGGAACATGAGCAGACCCGGTTTGATGCGTTCGATGTCGCCCGCATCCGTGCCGATTTTCCTATCCTGGGACTTGAAGTCAACGGGCACCCGCTGGTCTATCTCGACAACGCGGCATCGAGCCAGATGCCGCAGCCGGTGATCGACCGGATGGCGCGGTATCAGACCTCGCAGCATGCAAATATCAACCGCGCAGTGCATACGCTGTCCGAGATCGCGACCAATGAATATGAAGCCGCGCGGCGCACGCTGCAGCACTTCATCCATGCCGCCGAAGACCGTGAAGTGGTATTCACCAGCGGCACCACCGACTCGATCAACCTCGTGATGCATGGCTATGGCCGCAAGTTCATCGGCGCCGGCGACGAAATTATTCTGACCACGATGGAGCACCACGCCAATATCGTGCCGTGGCAAATGCTGGCCGAAGAAAAAGGCGCGATTATCCGCGTCGTACCGATCAATGATGCCGGCGAAGTGCAACTGGACGCATATCAAAAGTTATTCAATGCGCGCACCAGGTTTGTCGCTCTGACGCATGTCTCGAATGCGCTGGGTACTGTCAATCCGGTCAAGGAAATGGTCGCGATGGCACATGAACATGGTGTACCGGTACTGGTCGATGGGGCGCAGGCAGCACCGCACATGGCGGTTGATGTGCAGGATCTTGATTGCGACTTTTATACCTTCTCGGGCCACAAATTGTGCGGACCGACCGGTATCGGCATCCTGTATGGTAAGGCCGCCCTGCTGGAAAAAATGCAGCCGTTTAAGGGCGGTGGCGACATGATACTGACGGTCTCGTTCGAGAAGACCACGTACAACGACATCCCGCATAAGTTCGAGGCGGGCACGCCACCGATCGCTGCCGCCATCGGTATGGCCGCTGCGGTCGACTATATGTCGGCCATCGGCATGGCGGCCATCAGCCAGCAGGAACAGGCCTTGCTCGATTACGCCACCAGTCAGTTGCAGGAACTGCCGGGCGTGCGCATCATTGGTACTGCAGCAGACAAGGCAGCGGTCCTGTCCTTCGTCATCGATGGCGTGCATCCGCATGACATCGGCACCTTGCTCAACGAAGAGGGCATTGCGGTACGTACTGGCCATCATTGTGCGCAACCGGTGATGCAGCGTCTGGGGTTGCCGGCGACGTCACGCGCCTCGTTCGCGTTTTACAACACCATGGCAGAAGTCGATGCCCTGATCGCCGGCATACGGGCCGTGCAGAAAGTGTTTTTATAATGGCTAATCCGAGAGCGCTATACCAGGAAATGATCCTCGAGCACAATCGCAAGCCGCGTAATTTTGGCGCGCTCGATGGTGCGACTCACCACGCGGGCGGTCACAATCCGCTGTGCGGCGACCATATCGATGTCAGCCTTGTGATGCAGGGCACGACGATCGAGCAGGTCGGGTTTGTCGGCGAGGCCTGTGCGATCTGCAAATCGGCGGCCTCGATGATGACGGTTGCCGTCAAGGGAAAATCCCAGGCCGATGCTGAAACGCTGATCGGCGAGTTTGTCGCCATGACTACCGGCAAACTCGACATGGACAGTCCGCACCAGCTGGGGCGCCTGAAAGTGTTTGCCGGTATCGCCGACCTGCCGGTGCGGGTCAAATGCGCGATCCTGCCGTGGCATACCTTGCACGCGGCCTTGCATGCTATCGATAGTTCGTCGACGGAAGCCGAACAGGATCCGATGCTTGTTACGGGCGGCGATGCACGAGAGATGATGCATGACCGGTGAGTCGTGATGGACTCCGACCTCTTTTACGAAAGGAAAGACCATGCCAAAAATTGCTGAAATCGACGACACGCCAAATCCGAACGCCGTCAAATTCACACTGCAAGAACCCTTGAGCTGGGGCGTCTCGCATTCGTACGACACCGCCGAGCAGGCCAGCAATGATCCGCTGGCCAGCGCGCTGTTTGCGCTCGACCATGTGACCAACGTGTTTTATACCGACCGCTGGCTGACCGTGACACAAGATGGCGAGGCCGACTGGCCGGCGCTGGTGCGCCTGATTGCCGTGCCCTTGCGCGCCGCGCCTGCCGCTGCGGCGCAATCGGAAGAACTGGTCTCGGCGGCCCGGCTTGCCGTGCATGAAATGAGCGAGGACGAACAAGACCGGTTCGCCCGCATCAACGACTTGCTGGACCAGCAGATCCGGCCGGCACTCCAAGCCGATGGCGGTGACCTGCATGTGCTGGGATTGTCGGGTGATGCATTGAGCATCCATTACCAGGGTGCCTGCGGCACGTGCCCGAGCGCCATCGGCGGTACGCTCGCCAGTATCGAAAACCTGCTGCGCTCAATCGAGCCTAATATTGCGGTGCAGGCCGTTTAATGCAACCTGTTCATTGAGGAGAGCCCTGCCATGGAAATGGAAACCATCACCTTCAGGAATGTCGTATCGATCCTGCCACCAGCGCCTGTTGGCGACCGGCCCGATCAGCAACGCGGCTCCCTCAAGACGAAGCGCGACCCGATACTGCCTTCCGCGAAACTGCCGAAACCGAACTGGATTCGGGTCAAGGTCGCGTCCTCGGGACGTTTCAGCGAGACCAAGGACATCGTCCATGCCAATGGGCTGGTGACCGTCTGCGAAGAAGCTTCCTGCCCGAACATCGGCGAATGCTGGAGCAAGGGCACCGCAACCTTCATGATCATGGGCGACAAATGCACACGCCGCTGCCGCTTCTGCAATGTCAGCACCGGCCGGCCCGATGCACTGGATGCCGACGAACCGGCGCGTCTGGCGCGCACCATCGCGCTGATGAAACTCAGTTACATCGTCCTCACTTCGGTTGATCGCGATGATCTGCCGGACGGCGGCGCCAGCCATTTTGTCGAATGCATCCGCCAGATCCGGGCCGCCGCACCGGCTACCCGGATCGAAATCCTGACGCCGGATTTTGGTGGCCGGCTCGAGCTGGCATTGCGCATTCTCGGCACGGCGCCGCCGGATGTGCTAAACCATAATATTGAAACCGTACCGCGTTTGTACAAGGAAGCGCGTCCCGGAGCCGATTTTCAGAATTCGCTGAACTTGCTGAAGAACTTCAAGGCCATGCACCCTGCCATTCCGACCAAATCCGGCCTGATGGTGGGACTGGGCGAGACCGATGACGAAATCCTGCATGTCTTGCGCGAGTTGCGCGCCCATGGCGTCGACATGCTGACCATCGGCCAGTATTTGCAACCCTCCGGTGGCCATCTGGCGGTGCAGCGTTATGTGCATCCGGATGGCTTCCGGATGTATGAAGAAGAAGCTAACAAGATGGGCTTTGCCAATGTCGCATCCGGTCCGATGGTACGTAGTTCCTACCATGCAGACCTGCAGGCCGCGGGGGCAGGACTTGTCTGATATTTTGCCGCTGTGTCGCGTACCTGAATACGCTGTATTGTTTTATCCGATTGTCCTACTTACCCGGAGTCCATCATGAATGCCATTACAGAAATGCCCGCCCCCATCCTCTTCACCGATAACGCCGCTGCCAAGGTCGCCCAGTTGATCGAAGAAGAAGGCAACCCGGAACTGAAGCTGCGCGTCTTTGTACAGGGCGGCGGCTGCTCCGGTTTTCAGTACGGTTTTACCTTTGACGAAGTCGCCAACGAAGACGACACGACCATGGAAAAAAATGGCGTGCAATTGCTGATCGATTCAATGAGTTACCAGTATCTGGTCGGTGCGGAAATCGATTACAAGGATGATCTGGAAGGCGCGCAATTCGTCATCAAAAATCCGGGCGCCACCTCGACTTGCGGTTGCGGTTCGTCGTTTTCGGCGTAAGTCGTCATTGAACCTGTCGCGTCGAGGCCAACCCTCGATGCGCGGAATTGATAGTCAGTAGTGTCGGCAAGCGCGACCAGCGCGCAAAGTGCACTGTCCTGCGGATAGTGTACTTTGCGCGGGGAGCTATTTTTAGATGCGGATAACGACTTTGACAGACAACGGGCCGACCTTGTTTGCAAGTCGATGACAACGGGTGTGCCCGCCGGCGCCTGTCACGGGTAGAATCATTCCCCCGACACCACCTTTCCTGCAAAACCTCAATGAACATCCTGATGCTGCACGGTATCAATCACAACCTGTTCGGCAAGCGCGATCCGGCCCAGTACGGCACCGTCACGCTGGCTGAAATCGACGAGCAACTGCAAGACCTCGGCCGCGAACTCGGCGTCGACGTAGTCAGTTTCCAGACTAACTGCGAAGGCGCCCTGTGCGATCGCATCCATCAGGGCTTTACCGACGGTGTCGACGCCGTGCTGATCAATGCCGGTGCCTGGACCCATTACAGCTATGGGATCCGCGACGCACTAGCCATCCTGACCGTCCCGATCGTCGAATTACACATGTCGAACATCCATGCGCGCGAAGAATTCCGTCACAAATCGGTCTTCGCCGATATCGTCAAGGGCCAAATTTCGGGCTTCGGTATCGATAGCTATTTCCTCGCTCTGCGCGCTGCCGTATCCGCAGTCAACATCTCACAGAAAAACTGAAACACATGTCTACGATAGAACTCCAAGCGCTCGCCTACCACGCACTCGGCCAACCCGGCAAAATTGCCATTCAAGTTACCAAAGCGGTGACCAATTCGGCTGACCTCGCACTGGCCTATTCACCCGGTGTGGCTGCTCCCTGCCTGGCTATCCAGAAGGATCCCGCCAAGGCGTACGAGTACACGGCCAAAGGCAATCTGGTTGCCGTCATCACCAATGGAACCGCGGTGCTTGGCCTCGGCAACATCGGTGCGCTAGCGAGCAAACCGGTCATGGAAGGCAAGGCCGTGCTATTCAAGAAGTTCGCCGGCGTCGATGCCTTCGATATTGAAATCGATGAAGCCGATCCCGAAAAGCTGGTCGAGATCATCGCCGCACTGCATCCGACCTTTGGCGGTATCAACCTTGAAGACATCAAGGCCCCGGAATGTTTTTACGTTGAACGCAAATTACGCGAACGCCTGTCGATCCCGGTCTTCCATGATGACCAGCACGGTACCGCCATCGTTGTCGGCGCTGGTCTGGTCAATGCGTTGTCCCTGACAGGGCGCACTATTAATGACGTCAAAGTAGTCTGTTCCGGTGCCGGTGCTGCAGCCATGGCCTGCCTCGACATGCTGGTGGACATTGGCATACAGCGCAAAAATGTGGTGGTCTGTGACAGCCGTGGCGTGATCAGTACTGCACGCACACTGACGCCCGAAAAACAGCTGTGGGCGCAAGACACGATTGCCACCACCTTGTCGCAAGTGATCGAAGGCGCGGACGTGTTCCTTGGTTTGTCCGGCCCCGGTTTGCTGACGCAAGATGATGTGCGAGCTATGGCTGCCCGTCCGATTATTTTCGCGCTGGCCAATCCGGAACCGGAACTGCGCCCCGAACTGATCCGCGAAGTCGCACCGAATGCAATCATCGCTACGGGCCGCTCGGATTATCCGAACCAGATCAACAACGCGCTATGCTTCCCGTACCTGTTTCGTGCCGCACTGGATTGCTCAGCCAGCACGATCAACCAGGACATGAAACGTGCTTGCGTCGTCGCCCTTGCCGGCATGGCGCAAAGCGACAGCGACTTCGGTGTTGATTACATCGT
>JBLHMB010000083.1:0-12806 GCA_047621665.1 Bradyrhizobium sp.
AATTGGCTTGACGTATAGCGCGATACAACAAATGCATGCCGTCATATCCCTGCGCTGCACTCATTGGCGACGCGATCAATTCGGTCTTGAACATGCGCCGGTACGCCAGCAGGAATCCGTTCTTGGTAGTCGATCCCATATCCTGAATAAACGTTTGCGGCATCAGCACACCCTCGCCCGCCGGACCGGCGCCGTCGATAAAATTACGGCTGGCAAAGGTCCAGCTACCCAACAATGGCACTGTCCATCCCGCTGCCGCCTTATTGCGGGCAATCACCGCCAGCTCCGGTCCGATACCCCAGACCACCAGTGCCTGCCCGCCACTTTGTACGGCCCGCGCGACCTGTTTGCGCATGTCCGTGTCACCGACCTTGAAACGCTCATCGGAACGCAGAGCGATGCCCGCGAGGCGGCACTCTTCACGAAACGCCAGCGCGCCGGCATCGCCATAAGGCGTGGTATCTGCCATGAAGGAAACGGCAACGATCTTGCGTCGCTTGAGTTCGATCACCAGCGCCCGCGCTTCCAGGTCGAGTGTCGGCGAGATCCGGAAAATATAATTTTCCGCAACCTTAGGCGGAGCAAATTTCCGGGTCAGCGTGGTGCCGGTCGAGACGGCCACCAGCAACGGCAACGTCGCCTTCTGATAAGCATCGATCGACGCCAGGCCGACGCCCGTATTGACGATACCAATTACCGCAGTGACTTTTTCCCGGACAAACTCGTCGGCGATTTTTGCTCCCAGCGGCACCGATGCCTGATCATCCCGCTCGACCAGTTCGAACTGCTGGCCATTGATCCCACCGATATAGTTGATCTCGTCGATGGCCAGCCGGATCCCGTTGCGCATGCTTTCCCCGAGCGGACTGGAGCCTCCGGTGAATGGCCCCGACACACCGATCCGTATCGTGGTGGCCGGACCGATGCCAGCCCGTGCGTGTGTTGTCCACAGCACCGTCGTAACGCAAGCAGCGGTCAGCAGCACGCAAAAGAACCGTTTCATGGGAATTCCTCCAGTTTTGGCAGTGCTCTACAGTGTAATCAATAGTTACCCTACATGGATGACCATAGACATTGATCTGATGACATATAGCGCTAGATCAACTTATTCACAATCATTACCGCAGAGACAGGCAACAGTCGGATGCCCGCAAACTTAAACAGCACAATCGCCGCAAATTGAGCATCCTCAAGATATTCCCCAACCCGACCTGTTAATTTTTTGTTTGTAGCAAAAAGAGGATTTCCGATGGCGTCGAACACGCCAGAAATTGCACAATGGAGATGGAAATGCCACAACAAACAATAGAGACCCGGCTGAAAAACTTCAACATCGACCCCTCCCAGATCAAGCTGACTGATCTGGATGTCGCCGCCAACCAGACCCTGCTACTGACCAGTACAGATCCGGTCCACCACGACAGCATCGCGTTTCTCGAACCCGAATCGATCACCGACATCAAGCGCTGGATCGGCATTCCCGACCAAGCGTTCGCACATGGACACAACGTACCGTCTGTCGGTCCGGTGGTCATGCATCCGACTATCCGGCCAAGTATCGTCGGCCGCAGTGGCATCGTCATTCCGCCGTTGCCGGCATTTCATCCTGACCAGGTGGCGACAATCAAGAACATGGCGCGTGATTTCATTTACGGACATAGCGCCAATGTCAGTGCCGCACAGATCCCGGCGCTCAACAAATGGCTGGATCTGCAAAAAATCCGGATTCCGATTTTCATTTTCCGCGACATCCACGTCGCATCCGGCGCAGTGCTCAACGTAAAAGGAAAAATCCTGTTTGCCAACCACATCACGATCGACAAGGGAGGACTGATCAAGCTCGGTAACCAAAGCGCAATCCATGCAGCCGGCATCAAGGGCCTGTAATGCGGATGCGCTCCGGCAGCGATGGCGACAGCGGTGGCAACAACTCAATTAAAAACTGACAGGAGATAAATAATGCCTTCTTACAATATTGACGTGCACGGAAATGCTGGTGGCGATGGTCACGGTGGTACCGGCGGCCAAACCGGTGGTGCCGGCGGGCAAGGACAGGATGCGGTTTGCCATTGGGATGGTGATGATGCCGGCACCGGCGGTGGCGCTGGCAACGATGGCACCATCGCCTCGAATGGGACCAACGGATTTGCTGGTCAGGATGGTGGCTCGCTGACCGTATCGGTGACCGAATTCATCACCGGCGTGAACGTCGATGCGCATGGTGGTAACGGTGGTTCCGGTGGTCCGGGCGGCCCGGGCGGACAAGGCGGTCCGGGCGGCAATGGCGGCAACGGCAATGGCTGTGAGAACGACGAAAACGGCGGTCGTGGCGGTAATGGTGGCAACGGTGGTCGGGGCGGCGATGGTGCCGGCGGCGGCAATGGCGGCAATGTAACGATCCAGTATGTGCATGGTATTCCGACACCGTCGTATGCCGCCAATACCGGCGGCGGTCAGGGTGGCGTCGGTGGTGCCGGTGGCCCCGGCGGCTTGCCCGGCGTCGGTGGACGGCGCGGTGGTACCGGTAATTCGGCCGCTCAAGGTAGTCCTGGCGCGCCTGGCGCACCAGGCATCAATGGCCAGAATGGATCGGTCGGTAACGTTATCGTCGTCGAAATTCCATAACTGTAACGATCATGGCCCGATGACAGACGCACCCGTGATGCTGACGATACTATTGCGCAGCGCTTACGGCCTGTTGTTCGTTGCCTCGGGCATGTCGGCATGCCTGAGGCAACGCTCGCTCAGACTCGCCGTCGCCAATTACCGGTTGATGCCGGCACGATTCGTTGCGGCCTTTTCACGCGGGCTGGCGATCCTGGAAATACTCGCTGGCTTGCTATTGCTGACGTCGCTCGGACTGCCCACGTACCCGCTAGCCTGGGCGATAACGACAGGCTTGCTGACGCTGTTCTGCGTCGCCATCGGATTGGCACTCGTGCGAGGTTTGCGCATTCCGTGCGGTTGCGGCTTGCTTCTGAATGGTCATACGCTGACGCCGATGACACTGCTGCGAAACCTCTTGTTGCTGACGCTGTTGCTGCTGCCACCATTTTGGCCGTTATCGTCGCTACTGCCCCCGGTGCTTCGATGACCGGACAAGGTTTGCTGAAACTGGCCGCAAGCCTGACCGGGCGATCGCAAGAGTATATGGGTCGGCAAGCCGGCAATATGCTCGGCCCGTCAATAGCGCGAACCGGACGGTGGCGCTCGACTATTAACAACGATGGTTCGCCGCTGCAACTTTGCATCGGACTACAAGTTGGCGCAGCACCTGTCATACGTCTGCTGGCGGATCCCGCCGCAAAAACCAGTGACATCGGACAACGCAAACAGGAACTCGAACAAGCCGTAGATAGCCTGCTCGAACAGCAGGCACCCGACATGCACGCAGCCTGTCAGGTATTAATGGAGCGCATGCTGCCAGCCGATACGCTCGCACGCGCTGCCCTGCCCACCGGCGGTGCCTGGCTCGCCACCAACCTGTCCGGACCTGGCATGGCGCTCTATGTCAGCACGAAATGGGGCGATCCTGCTGCCCGCTGGAGCCGGGCCCGGCATTGGCTGGGCGGTCTCGTTCCGGATCGACTGGCCCGCCACACGCAGTTAGTTAGCGCAGGCATCGAAGGCCATTCGGCAGCAACTGCGCGGGCAAAACTGTACTGGCGAATCGGCAACAAGGCGGCGCTGGCAGACCTCGGCTTGTCACTGGCGGAAAGCGCCGAAGTACGTGACTTCCTCAGCATTGTCATCGGGACCCGGCACATTCCACGCAGTGCAATCGTCGGCAGCATCGGGATACCCTTTGCCAGCGCTGTCGCAGAAGAGATGCCGGGCGATATCAAGCTGGATGTTTGCGCCCATTGCGTACAACGCCCGCCGGAACAATGGTTGACGATTATCGAGCGGTGCTGCCGGCGTTACGGACTGACATGGTGCCATCAGGTAAACGACCTGGCCGCATTCGGCGAACTGGCATTCATCGGTTTAGGCCTCGACCAGACGCATCGACCCAGACTCAATCTCTATCTGAAATCTCTACCGCAATGAAGCAGATCAGCGTCACGATGCTGCCCGGCGCGCTACTGAGCGCACGATGCGCAGCCGTCACTTACTTGCTGTCGCATCAGGCGGACGATGGTCACTGGCAGGATTACCGCTTGCCGGCGGGTCGCTCCGATGCATGGATAACCGGCTATGTCGGGGTGGCGCTGGCCGAATCGGATCACAGCGAAGCCGCGCGGCGCAGCATCGGCGCTGCCGCCGGCTGGCTGGAACAGCAACGACCGTATCCGCAAGGCTGGGGCTACAACCGCCGTACCGGCCCCGATGCTGACTCCAGCGCCTTCGCGTTGACACTACTGCGGCTTGCCGGCAAAACGCCTTTGCCGTCTGACCTGGCCTGGTTGCGCCAGCGCTGGCATGGTGATGGCGGCTTTGCGACCTATGCGCGTGATGATGCGTGGGGAGCGCCACACAATGACGTCACACCAGCGGCCTTTCTGGCACTGGCAAACACTGACCAGATGGCATTACGCGATGACGTGCTCGAGGTACTTGCGCGGCAGCGAGACAAGGATGGCACCTGGCCGTCGTACTGGTGGCGCACCTGTCACTACGCAACATGGTGGAGTCTGCGTTTATCGCGCGCACTCGGTATGCCACCGGAACACCGGGTGCCCGTGGTTGATACGCGCGAACAGCATGCGATCCATGGTGCGTTCGATTTAGCACTCGTCACAGGCATCGCCAGCCTCCAGCAGGTGTCGCCCGACCTGGTCGCGGCATTGGCAGGCAAGCTGATGGCATTGCAACGACCGGACGGCGCATGGACAGGTAGCAGGAATTTGCGGGTCACCGACCCCGACTGCTACCAGCCCTGGTCAGGTGGACAGATGGTTGGACGCTTGTATGCGGATGAAGATCATCTGATAACGACAGCGACGGCATTGCGCGTGCTGGCTGGGGTGGCTGGGGTGGCGAAGATGGCAAACTGAACGACAAACTGAACAACCAAATTAACGACAAGCGCCACCATCCGGTGGCACCTGCATCAACATTGCAAGATCAGACCTCCAGCCATTCCTTGCGAACCGCATCATTTGTCTTGAGCTCTGCCGGTGTGCCTTCGAACACAATTGAGCCGTGACCCATCACGTAGACCCGCTGAGAAATTTCCAGCGCGATGGCCAACTTCTGCTCAACCAGTAGAATCGAAATACCACGGTTTTTTAGTGCACTAAAGTACTCGGCGACCAGATCAACAATCTTTGGCGCCAACCCTTCAGTCGGCTCGTCGATCATGATCAGGTCCGGGTCGCCCATCAGCGTACGGCACAACGTCAGCATCTGCTGTTCGCCACCCGACATCACGCCAGCTGGTGTGTGTTGCCGCTCGCGCAGACGGGGAAAAAGTTGGTACATGTCCTCCAGTTTCCAGCGCGACTTGCGACCTTTCTTTTCGCCGAGAATCAGATTCTGTTCGACCGTCAGCGTCGGAAAAATATCGCGATTTTCGGGCACGTAACCCAACCCCTTGTAAGCAATTTGAAAGGCTTTCAGGCCGATCATTTCCTCACCCTTAAAAAGAATAGACCCTGTCGCGTCGACCTGCCCCATCGTCGCTTTGACGGTAGTCGAACGCCCGACGCCGTTGCGTCCAAGCAGACTGACGATCTCGCCTTCGTTGACCACCAGATTGACACCATGCAGGACATGGCTCTTGCCGTAATACGCATGCAGATTTTTCAGTTCCAGCAGGGCCGTCATGATGCTGTCTCCTCTGGAGCGTGGGTACCCAGGTACGCTTCCTGTACTTTTGCATTGCCGCGGATATTGGCCGGCGTATCGCAGGCAATCATCTCGCCGTACACCAGTACCGCAATCTTGTCCGCCAATCCGAACACCACGCTCATGTCGTGCTCGACCATCAGCAAGGTCTTACCAACTGTGACTTTGCGGATCAGCTCAACGGCCATTTCGGTTTCGGAACGACTCATGCCGGCGGTCGGTTCATCGAGCAAAATCACATCGGCACCGCCGGCAATCGTGATGCCGATTTCGAGTGCGCGCTGTTCTGCATAGGTCAGCAACCCGGCCATCGTCGCCCGACGCCGTGTCAAACCGATCTGTTCGAGCACCGCTTCGGCCCGTGCGTGCGCATCCTGGAGACCATTGAGGCGATGCCAGAACGAGTACTTGTAACCGAGCGACCAGAGCACCGCACAGCGCAGGTTTTCGTAGACACTCAGGCGATGGAAGATGTTCGTGATCTGGAAACTGCGCGACAGGCCAAGACGGTTGATCTCGAACGGTTTGAGACCCACCGTGCTGGCACCGTTGAGCAGAATGTCGCCACTGCTAATGCCGAAGCGCCCCGAGATCAGGTTGAACAATGTCGACTTGCCGGCACCATTCGGTCCGATCACGGCAAAGCGCTCGCCTTTCGGTACTTGCAGGCTGGTGCCGCGAATGATTTCGGACTTGCCGAAACTCTTGCGAACATCTTTCAGTTCGAGGGAAAACGCGCTCATGTTTGTGCCCTCCGGGTAGCTGCTTCAATGTCGGTATTGACGTCGTCCCACACGTTGCAAAACGGGGTCTTGGTTTTCGCGAATGCAATGATACCGACGGCGACCAGCGCAACGCCGATCAGCCATACGGTCGGAGCGTCCGTATTGACCTGAAAACCAAACAGCTTCATCAGTGGCCCGCGGCCAATCGCCAGCGTGACGTGATACAACATCTCGATCAAGACGACGGCACCCAGAAATATCACCAGTCCGGCAGCGCAGATTGCCGCCATCAGCGGCGCCACACGGCCGAACTGCCGGTGCACCATCACCCGGACATTCATCATCACGATGCTGGCAATCCCACCCGGTGCGTACATCACGATGAGGATGAAGAACACGCCCAGATACAGCTGCCAGGCCTTGGTGAAATCAGACAGCATCACGGTCAGGAAGACACCAACGACCGCACCGATAATCGGCCCGAAAAAGAAGCCGATACCGCCAATGAAGGTGAATAGCAGCACGGCACCGGAACGCACCGCACTGACGTTTTCGGCACTGACGATTTCAAAATTGATGGCCGACAGACCACCGGAAATCCCGGCAAAGAAGGCTGACAGGATCAACGTCATGTAACGCACCCACTGCGTGTCATAGCCGATGAATTCGACCCGTTCCGGATTGTCGCGCACCGCATTCACAAGTCGCCCCAGCGGTGTTTGCGTGAACGCATACATGCCGATGGTGGTGACAAACAGCCAGAACGCAATCAGGTAATACACCTGGATTTGCGGGCCGAATGTGATGCCGAAGAATGGCTGACCAGTGACCCGGTTGGACGAGACACCGCCCTCGCCGCCAAAAAATTCCGGAAACATCAACGACGCGGAAAACACCAGCTCGACGAGTCCCAGCGTGATCATCGCAAAGGTCGTGCCGCTTTTCTTGGTCGTGACATAACCGAACAGGATACCGAAACCCATCCCTGCCACGCCACCGATCAGTGGTACCAGCACGACCGGAATCGAGGCACCGGCGCCCGCCATATTGAGCGCATGAATCGCGAAAAATGCCCCGAGACCGGAGTACACCGCATGGCCGAACGACAGCATGCCGCCCTGTCCCAGCAACATGTTGTAAGACAGCGCAAAAATCGTCAGCGTGCCGACTTGCGACAGCAGCGACATGGATGCACCCTCGTGGAAAATCAGCGGTGCGACGATCAGTATCGCGGCAAAACAACACCAGATGATCCAGCGCGCAAGATTGAGAGGTCGATAAGTCATGGTCATCCCTCCCGTGTACCCATCAAACCCTTGGGCCTGAAGATGAGAATTAACACCAGCAACAGGTAGGGCATGATGGGCGCGATCTGTGAAATGGTGAGTTTAAGAACCGCATAGCCGGGTGTCATCGCCGTGATTTGCGCGCCGAACAACTCCAGCACACTAATCATCGAATAGTCGATCGCCACCGCAAAGGTCTGCAGTACGCCAATGAGCAGCGAGGCAATCAGCGCACCGACCAGTGAACCCATACCGCCGACCACCACCACCACGAAGATGATGCTGCCGACCGTACCGGCCATGGCAGGTTCGGTAACGAACGCATTGCCGCCGATGACACCCGCCAGTCCGGCCAGCGCACAGCCGCCGCCAAACACCAGCATCAGTACGCGCGGGACGTTGTGACCGAGCGCTTCGACCGTGCCCGGATGCGTCAGCGCCGCCTGAATCACCAGGCCGATGCGGGTCCGTGTGAGCACCAGATAAATCGCCAGCAGCATCAGCAAGGCAACCAGCATCATGAAGCCGCGATAGATCGGAAAGGTCGTCGTGTAGAGAGTAAACAGCGCGCCATCGAGTTGGTCCGGAATCTGGTACGGCACAGTGGCACGGCCCCAGATCAGTTGCACGACTTCGACAATCACGTAAGACAAACCGAAGGTAAACAACAATTCGGGAATATGACCGTATTTGTGGACCGAGCGCAAACCGTAGCGTTCGACCAGTGCACCCAGTGCGCCGACGAGCAGTGGTGCGACCAGCAGGGCCGGCCAGAAGCCCAGCACGCTGGAAATCGTATAAGCAAAATAAGCACCCAGCATATAAAAGCTGGCATGCGCAAAATTGAGGACACCCATCATGCTGAAGATCAGCGTCAGGCCAGCGGAAAGCATGAACAGCAAGAGCCCGTAGCTCAGACCATTGAGCAAAGTAATTAACGTGAACTCCACGGGGAAACCTTTATGTGATGGATACGTGCAGTGACACGGACTGCAGAACAACGCACAGCGAAGCTGATCGCAACTAAGTAGTCTGCCTGCAGACTACTTAGCTGTCCGTTTAAAAAGCCCGGCAGGGAACATGACAACCGCCGGGGATCTCCCGACGGTTGGTTGTCCTGCCTCAAGCATCACGTCAGGTTACGACGGCTTCGGTGGCCGTTTCATTTGACATGACGTTGGCTGCGTAGCAACATAGGTCGGTATTTTTTCGTTGGTCTTCCAGCCGTAGCCGGTATTTTCCTGATCGTATTTGACGATCTTGCCATCCACTTTGGACCAGGTCGCGATGTAGAGCGGTTGCTGCAACTGATGATCCGCCACGCGCATTTCGTTTTCGCCATTGAGGCTGTTGAACTTCATGCCTTCCAGTGCATACGCCACCTTGATCGGGTCAGCGGACTTGGCAGTCTTGATCGCCATCGACATCATCTGGACAATGTTGTAGGTCGACAGGGTGTAGAAGTCACCGTCGTACTTCTTCTTGAATGCCTCGACAATTTCCTTGCCGGCAAAATTCTCGGTATTCGGATGCCAGTAAGCGACCATCTTGACGTGGTCGGCACCCGACTCGCCCATGGCCGTCGGTACACCCGTGGTACCGGCGTAATACGTATAGAAGTTGGCTTTCAGGTTGGCATCCTTGCCGGCCTTGATCAGCAAGGCCAGGTCGGCACCCCAGTTACCGGTAATGACAGTGTCGGCACCGGAGGCATTGATCTTGGCGATGTATGGCGAGAAATCCTTGACCTGGCCGATCGGGTGCAAGTCATCACCGACGATTTCGATATCCGGCCGCTTGCGCTTGAGGTACTCCTTCGCCGCGCGCGTGACCTGATGCCCGTGGGAGTAGTTCTGACCAATGATGTAGACCTTCTTGATCGACGGATCCTTAGCCATGAAGCTGGTCAGGGCTTCCATTTTCATGTCGGAATTGGCATCGAAACGGAAATGCCAGAAGCTGCATTTGCTGTTGGTCAGGTCAGGATCGATCGCGGCATGGTTAAGGAAAACGACTTCCTTGCCGGGATTGCGATCGTTGTGCTTGTTGACGGCATCGATGAGTGCCAGTGCCACGCCGGAGCCGTTACCTTGCGTAATGTAGCGGTAGCCTTGATCGATCACCCGCTTGAGCTGGGTCAATGATTCCTGAGGACTACCCTTGTTGTCGAAACCAACAAATTCGAGCGTATTGTCACCGGCCAGTTTTTGCTTATTGGCCATCTCGGCAAACATCTGGAAACTTTGCAACTCGTTCTGGCCGATTGGGCCGAATGGGCCGGACAAGGATTCGATCAGCGCAACCTTAACGTTTTCAGCATAGGCAACCGGAGCAGCAAAAACAGCGGCGACGGACAGGGCAATCAACAACGGGCGGAACTGGTTTGTCATTTGTCTCTTCCTTATGGATTTTATAGGTATGAAAACTGCGATGACCAACTACAAATACGCATTACACATGACGACCCATCAGGCAGTGGGCAACTTGTACTCCTTGAACTGTTCACGCATCTTGTTTTTCAAAAACTTCCCGGTCGCGCCGATTGGTAATGCATCGACGAAAGTCACATCGTCCGGTGTCCACCACTTGGCAATCTTGCCGTCATAAAACGCCAGCAATTCTTCCCGGGTGACTTCAGCATTGGCGCGCTTGACCACGATCAGCAAAGGCCGCTCATCCCACTTCGGATGAAACACGCCGATACAGGCCGCTTGCAGGACCGCCGGATGCGCCATCGCAATATTTTCCAGGTCGATGGTGCCGATCCACTCGCCGCCGGACTTGATGACGTCCTTGCTGCGGTCGGTGATTTGCATGTAGCCATCGGCATCGATGGTGGCGACGTCGCCGGTCGGAAACCAGCCATCTTCAAGTACGCTGGCTTCTTCCTGCTTGTAATAACTGCTGATGATCCACGGGCCTTTGACCAGCAGGTTGCCGTAGGTTTTGCCATCCCATGGCAATTCGAGTCCGGCATCGTCAACGATCTTGATATCGACACCAAAAATCGCATGGCCCTGTTTTTCCAGAAGCGCCTGACGTGCGTCTTCGGAGAGGTTGTTGTGTTTCGCTTGCAGCGTACACGACGTACCCAGCGGCGACATCTCGGTCATGCCCCACGCATGGATGACTTCGATGTCGTATTTGTGGCGCAGGGTTTTCATCATTGCCGGCGGGCAGGCCGAGCCACCGATGACGGTACGCTTGAAACTGGAAAAACTCAGGTCGTTGTCGGCCATGTAGTTGAGCAGGCCGAACCAGACGGTCGGCACGCCAGCCGAGAACGTCACCTGTTCCTGTTCGAACAGTTCATAGAGCGACTTGCCATCGAGTGCAGGACCCGGAAACACCATCTTGGCACCGGTCAGCAAGACCGAATACGGCAAGCCCCAGGCATTGACGTGGAACATCGGCACCACCGGCAACACCGCATCGCGGGCTGATACATTGAGGCTGTCAGGCATGGTCGATGCATACGAATGCAGTACGGTCGAACGATGCGAATACAGCGCGCCTTTCGGGTTGCCGGTGGTGCCCGAGGTGTAGCACAGGCTCGAGGCCGAGTTTTCATCAAACAAGGGCCAGGTGTAATCAGGCGATGCGGCGTCAAGTAGTTCTTCGTAGCACAGCAGGTTGGGAATCTTGCTGGTGGCCGGCATGTGATCCCGGTCGCATAGGGCGATGAAGCCCTTGACGGTCTTGCAGTGCGCCGCAAACGCTTCCACCAGCGGCAAAAATGTCATGTCAAACATCAAGTACTGATCTTCGGCATGGTTGGTGATGTAAGCAATTTGCTCCGGATGCAGGCGCGGATTGATGGTGTGCAGGACGGCGCCCGAACCGGACACACCGTAATAAGCTTCGAGGTGACGGTAACCATTCCAGGCCAGCGTCGCAACGCGGTCACCGATGGTCACACCCAGCGTCGCCAGAGCATTGGCAAGCTGGCGTGAACGGGTATGACAATCACGATACGTGTAGCGATGGATATCGCCTTCGACGCGGCGGGAAACGATTTCGTTATCACCGAAATGGCGGTCTGCATGTTCAATGATGCTGGAGATCAGTAATGGCTGATCCATCATCTGTCCCATCAACGGGCTTTTCGGGTACGACGCCATCTTTTCTCCTGTATTCGTTTTAATTCGATCGCTACGAGTTTCGTACGACCGTGCGGAAAGCGTCAATAGTTTTCGATGCTGCACTGCCGCATCGGACGTGAATGCCTGCTCAGCTCCGAAACGATGAATCGGCCCTATCCAGTCGTCGCAACAGCCCCGGCCAGGCCAGCATGCCACCGAGCGATTTGGTCGCTTCGCGGGCCTGCGCCTGAGCGGTGCTGATGATGGCGTCAGGTATCGTAATCAGTTCGCCGCCACCGGCCTGCGCCCGGATCTGAATATTGCAGGCGGTTTCGAAGGTGTACATGTTCAGGAAGGCATCCGCGATGGTCGAGCCGAGTGTCAGCAGGCCGTGGTTGCGCAACATGAAATACGTGTTGCGGCCGAGGTCGTCGACCAGCCGCGCTTTCTCGTCGCCGCGCAGCGCCACGCCTTCATAGTCGTGATAAGCGAGACTGGCCAGAATAAAAATTGATTGCTGCGACAGCGCCAGCAAACCTTGTTTTTGCGCCGACACGGCCACGCCATTGAGACTGTGCACATGCAGCACACATTGCGCATCATGGCGCGCCGCATGGACGGCACTGTGGATCGTGAAGCCGGCCGGATTGACCGGAAATGGCGAGTCATCGAGCTTGTTGCCGTCGAGGTCGATCTTCACCAGCGATGACGCGGTAATTTCATCGAACATCATGCCGTAGGGATTAATCAGGAACTGGTCATGGATGCCTGGCACGCGCGCCGTAATATGCGTAAACACCAGATCGCTCCAGCCATAGTCCGCCACCAACCGGTAGCAGGCCGCCAGATCGACGCGGGTTTGCCACTCTTCGGGCGAGACTTTATCCTTCAGCGAAGGAATCATTAATTGATCGTTCATGCTC
>JBLHMB010000084.1:0-12663 GCA_047621665.1 Bradyrhizobium sp.
CCTTCAACGACCAGCGCGCGCCAGGCAGTCAGTCCGGCGGTTGTCAGTGTGGCTGCTTCAGCGTGCGAGAACCCCTTCGGTGCCAGTGTAAATGCGGTGGCTGCCGTGGTCACCATTTCCCGGGCAAAGCCGTCAACGCCATCACCCGGCACCGTGTTGAAATTGCCGATGGTGGCAGTGCCGTTTTGCCAGGTCGGGAAAAAGCAGGAGACGACATGGTCGCCGACCTTGAACTCGCTGACATCGGCACCGATCGCCTCGACCACGCCGGCGCCATCGGACATCGGAATACGGCCATCGGCTTCCCATCCGTCACGGGTGGCGACGCTATAGTCGTGGTAATTCAGTGAACTGGCGTGAATGCGGACACGGATTTGTCCGGCCTCCGGCGCGGCGGGTGGCTCGCCATCAACGACGAGCAGATTGGCGAGGCCGCCGGGAGAACGCAGGGTAATGGATTTCATGGAGAGCTCCTGAAAGGAAAAAAGGAAAGCAAATTGATTGCGGTTTTACTGTGGACACTGTCACGTTTTCACAGGACAGCGTGTCTCGTTTCAAAAAAAACCGGGCCGTACCGATCGACGTAGGGACGTCGACCGGTACGGCCCGGAGGTCTTGGTAAGCCGGATCAACTACCGGCTCACTCAGTAGGAGTTACGCCGTCAGCGACGCCATGTCAATCACGAAGCGATACCGTACATCGCTCTTGATGACACGCTCGTAGGCGGCATTGATATCCTGAATCTTGATCAGTTCGATGTCGGCGACGATGTCGTGCTTGCCGCAGAAATCGAGCATCTCCTGTGTCTCTTTGATCGAGCCGATCATTGAGCCAGCCAGCGTACGACGGCCGCCAATCAAGACGTGAGCCATCACAGGAACCGGTTTTTCCGGAACGCCGATCAGGACCATCGTGCCGTCGACCTTGAGCAGGTTGATATAGGCGTTCCAGTCGATGTTCGTGCCGACGGTGTTGATGATCAGGTCAAACTCGCCCTGCAATTTCTCGAACGTGGTGGCGTCGTTGGTCGCATAGTAATGCGCTGCGCCAAAGCGCAGACCATCTTCCTGTTTCGACAGGCTCTGGCTCAATACCGTCACATCGGCGCCCATTGCGTGGGCCAGTTTGACGCCCATGTGGCCGAGGCCGCCCATACCGACGATCGCGACTTTCTTGCCCGGACCGGCTTTCCAGTGATGCAGCGGCGAATACAACGTGATGCCAGCGCATAACAGCGGTGCGGCAGCGTCAAGTGGCAGATTGTCAGGGATTGACAAGACGTAGCCTTCCTTGACGACCATGTGCTCGGAATAGCCGCCCATCGTTGGCGTCACACCGTCGCCTTCGACGCCGTTGTAAGTCTGTACCAGACCGGGCATGTACTGCTCGAGATCAACATTGCGGGTTGCGCACTGGGTGCAGGAATCAACGAAACAGCCGACGCCGACATGATCGCCGACCTTGAATTTAGTGACCTTGCTACCGACTGCGCTGACGATACCGGCGACTTCATGTCCAGGTACCATCGGGAACGTGGCGCCGCCCCATTCGTCGCGGGCCTGGTGAATATCGGAGTGGCACACGCCACAAAATTTGATGTCGATGGAGACGTCGTCTTCGCGCGGGGCGCGGCGTTCGAATGTCAACGGTGTCAGGGGAGCTTTGGCTGCAGTTGCTGCATATCCACGTGTAATTGTCATGTTCAAAATCCATTTCAATAAAGAGTGAAGTGGCGAATATACCCGCTTAACGCCGACGACGTACACGACCGGAAAGTCACTTTTCAGGGTGCTTATGGGTTAAGCCACTGCATTTGCCATTGCTCTTCGTGCCAGCAAAACAGCGCGCGACGCTGTCCATGCGTATGCAGATACAGCCATTCAAGCCGGACGATTCCGACTGACAGTACGGCAAAAAATTGACGTCCGGCGGCCACCGTCTTGCGGGTTGCCTCGCTGTCATCGTGGTCCGATGGCAGCGCGCAAGGGGCCGCCGGCAACGGCGCCGAAAAGCAGCGCAACGCATTCGGTGACGCATCGCGCCACTGCTGATCGGCCAGCGCGTCGCTGGTGTGGAGCTGTGCGATGCCATTAATACGCAGCTGTATCTTGCGGTGCGCATCATAAAAAGTAACCGCCACGCGGTTGTCCCTGCCGAGCTGTCCGGCTTTGCCGCTGCGGGTATCCGTATGAAAAATCAGCTCGCGCCGATCGATATCGGCAGCGCGCAAGACCAGTACCCGCGCTTGTGGTCCGTCATCGGATACGGACGCCATTACCGGCGTACGGAACGCCGCCTTGCGGTCTTTGGTAGCCCGTCCGAGCATTTTCCAGGCCATCTGCAGCGACCCGTTCAGGTCATTGTAGAAGTTGGGAAAAGGCTCTTGAGGATGCGGAATGATAAGCATGTCGGGGTGATTCTCCTGTGTTGAAAATGGATCGGTTTTTAGGGTTGCTCCGCCAGCCACGCATCGACCGCAGCCAGCTGACCTGCGCGAACCCTGATCCGGTCCGCGATCCGTGCGCGGGCGGTATTGACATCGCGCCGTGCGTCGTTGTTAAGGTTGGCATCGGCATACGCCTGCAGCTTGCCGCGCATCGCCGGGTCGGCAGAGTTACTGGCCAGTCCAGGAAAATACCGGCTGCTCGACGAGCTGTCGATCAGCGCGCTTGTGCGCGCCAGATGGGCCAGGGCGAAATCAAACGCCAAGTCCGGATGGTCGTCAGCGACACGACGGATCATGCCGGCGCTAGTCGTCAGGCCCGGCTCATCAGTCAGTGCCAGATCGAGTGCACGCTGTGCCAGCGATGGATCCTGACTGGTGGCCAGCAAGTCGTAGAGCTGCTGTTTCACCAGCGCCGAGCTGGCCTCGTGCGCCGATTGCAGCATCGCATTCCAGCTGGTCGTGTCCGCATGGTCGGCTTGCACCGACAGCGCCAGCTTGCGCAACGCCGCCGTCGGCATGGCCGCATCAGCCACGCGTCGGCGCGCTTCGGCAATGGTGACAGGGTCGCCCAGAGCACTCAGTGCATTGACCAGTTGTTCACGCACCGGGGCGATCGCTTCAGATTCTCCGGCGCGGGCTTCCCAGCCCAGCCGTGCCATTACCGGCGCGAGGCGGGCGATGGCAAAGTGTGCAAAGCGTTGCTGACCAGTGCTGTCGCCATCGTAGAAGCGGTGCAGCTCGACGAATTGCCTGGCGATCGCACTCCAGACCCGCGGTTCGGCCGACAGCGGCGTTGCACTGGCCAATCCCAGGAAATCCGCGATCGGCTGCAATCCGGCCAGTCCGAGTTGAGCGCTGTCAGCCAGTACACCGAGCTGATCGACCGGTTTGAGCGAGCCAAAGCGGCCGGCCAGCCGCTCAAATTCACGTGGCGCGTACAGTGTGCGGTAGTAGCCTGCCTGTCCGGCATTGACCAGTACCGGTTCACAACCGGGCACAGTCACGCTGGCCTTGCCGCCACTGACCAGCGTGCGTGTCAGCGCACCCGACGGCCCCGATTGCAGCGTCACCGGCACGCGCCACAGGTGTGATTTTTTGTCAGGCTGACTGCGGCTGAATTCACCCTGTGTCAGGGTGACGGTCGACTGGCCATCCTTGCACGCGACCTGTTCAAGGCGGATTAGCGGGATGCCCGGTTGCAGCGTAAAGTCATGGGCAATCGCCGTGACCGGCTGGCCGGCGGCTTGTTCGATGTTGCGCCACAGATCATCGCTGACCGTATTGCGATACGCATGCTGCTTCATGTAAGCGCGCACGCCGTCGCGCCAGGCGGTTTCACCGACATAGTTTTCCAGCATGCGGATGACGGCCTCGCCCTTGCTGTAGGTGATCGCATCGAAGGCCTGGCTGGCTTGTTCGACGGTCGCAATGTGTTGGACCACCGGATGGGTTGTGTCGAGCGAATCAAGATTCATGGCGCGCTCGCGGTCATCAATGACACCCAGCGCGGTATGCCATTCAGGGTGCAGGCGCATCGTCGTGCGACTCTCCATCCACGACGCAAACCCTTCATTGAGCCAGAGGTCATCCCACCAGGCCATCGTCACCAGATCGCCAAACCATTGGTGCGCCATTTCGTGGGCGGCAATGCTGAAGACCCGCTGTTTATCGTTCTGCGTTGAAATCGCCGGATCGAGCAGCATCACATGTTCGAAGGTAAAGATTGCGCCCCAGTTTTCCATCGCGCCAAAGAACTCGCTGCGTCCCAGCGCGGCAATATTGTCGAGCTTCGGCAGCGGGTAAGGCGTGCCGAAATAATCGTTGTACTCACGCAGGACAGCGGCCGAGGAATCGAGTGAAAACTGCGCCTGGGCGAGCGCGCCTTTCTTGGTAACGACGCCCAGTTCGGTGCCATCAACCTTTGTTGTGGCACGTTCGAAATCGCCCAGTCCGAAGAACAGCAGATAAGTCGACATTTTCGGCGAGGGCGCAAACTGCACCACCCGGCGGCCATCGGGTCGCAGCGTCGAAGTCTGGACTGGCATGTTACTAACCGCCATCTGGTCAGCCGGAACGATGGCTTCCAGCGAGAAGGTCGCCTTGTAGGCCGGCTCATCCCACGACGCAATCATGCGTCGCGCATCGGAGTTTTCAAACTGCGTGTAAAGCGCGCGCCGGGGGCCGGTCGTACTGTCGTAGTCGAGCGAGAACAGGCCGCTCGACTGGTTTCCGATCACGCCTGTATAAGTCAGTGCCAGTCGGTATTTCCCCGGGCTGACCGGTTGCGGGAAGCGGAACGTCGCGGTCTGTTTGTCGCTATCGAGAATCACTTTGGCAGTCGCCAGCACCTTGTCACTGTCCATCGAGAGCAGACCCACGCTGCTGAAATCGAGCTCGGCTGCATTGAGCGTCATGCTGGAAGTTGGCTGCAACACCGTGATGCTGATCGCGACGCGCGCACTGAAACGGGCCTTGGCGGCGTCCGGCGTGATCGACACCTGATAGTGCTCGGGACGCACGGTACGCGGCAACTGGGTCGTCACCAGCGGAGCCGCCGCCATAGCCTGACTGGCGCACAGCACAGCCGAGGCCAGCAGCGTGCGCAGTAGAGTAGGTGATCGGAAGAGCGGATGGATGACAGGACAGACAGCCATATTCCGGATAGGAAGGCGATTCATGGGGAAGGCTCCGATAGCGTGAAACAGGCATGGCCCGGATAGGGCAACTGGAACCTGAACAAACGAGGCCGTATTAAGACATGGTTAGCGATTGTTTGCCAGACATGTTGCATGCCGGTTGCCGGAGCCGGCCATCGACATGCTTTGCCATCATGACGACTCCGTTCTTAACCTGGTGTCATGGCCTCGGCCACGGGTTTTGTCTGCAACTGCTTGCCAGCCGCCTTGGCAGCCACGGCCGCTTCGGTATTTGTCTTCAGCAGACCAACCTGATCACTGACCACGCGGGCTGCTTCCTGCAGGAAAACGTCCTTCGCTTCTTTTTGTGCCAGACCGGCCGCCAGTTCGACGCCCAGATCACGCTCATTCGAATCAAGGCCGTCGTCGAGCATGGCACGGGCCGACTCGGCACGGGTCATGCCAGGCCGGGCCGAGGTGATGCGCGCAGTCAGGCGCGTCAGTTGTGCTTCGCGCTCTTTACGCCGGTCCGCTTCGTTCAGCGAAATCACATTAGCTTTTTTCTTCAGCATGAAGCGTGTCATGTCACCTTCGATATTGATGAATTCCTGATTGGCCTTGATACGCGTTTCACTGCGTTTCATCAGCACAGGAATCACCGGTTTCAGCGCCCCCGAAGCCGCATAGGTGGCGGGTTTGACCTGGCTCCATGGCAACGCATTATCAAAGCCGGATTCGCCGCGATCTTCGTCATCAATGCTGGAAGGGAAGGCAATATCGGGTTGCACGCCGCGTAATTGGGTAGTGCCGCCGTTGATCCGGAAAAACTGCGCAGTCGTCATTTTCAATTCGCCGAATTCCGGCTTGGATTGCTTCACGAGCTGGTCAAGGTTGATCGTGCTCTGGACGGTGCCCTTGCCAAAACTGCGCTCGCCGATGACCGTGCCACGGCCGTAATCCTGAATGGCTGCGGCGAAAATTTCCGACGCCGACGCCGAACCGCGATTAATCAGCACACCAACCGGACCATCCCAGGCCACAGCCGACCCGGCATGACTATCGACGATGACCTTGCCGCGTGCATCGCGTTGCTGCAGTACCGGACCCTTGCCGGTAAACAGGCCGGTCAGGCCGATGGCTTCGGTCAGCGAGCCCCCGCCATTGTTACGCAAGTCGATCAGAACGCCATCGGCTTTCGATGCCTTCAGTTCGGCGAGCAGGATGGCGACATCGCGAGTGACGCTGCGGTAGTCTTTGTCGCCCCGTTGTTCGGCTTCGAAATCACGGTAGAACGTCGGCAGCGTGATCACGCCGATCTGTCGTGTCGCGGTACCATCCGGCACGCTGATCATGGTTTTCTTGGCAGCTGCTTCAGCGAGATCGATTTTCTTGCGCACCAGCGTCACGCGACGTCGACCGGCATCCGGTAGCGCGCCGGCCGGCAAGACATCCAGCAGCACCGTCGAGTCGGCCGGGCCGCGAATCAGGCCGATGGTCTCGTTGAGGCGCCATCCCTCCACGTCGACCACCACGCCATCGGCACCCTGGCCGACACCGACGATGCGGTCACCGACACGCAGTTTTCCGGAACGGATTGCCGGGCCGCCGGGAACCATCTCGCGGATCGTGTTGTAACCGCCTTTTTGCGACATGGTCGCACCGATACCTTCGAGCGACAGGCTCATTGCGATATCAAATTCCTGAGTCGCACGCGGACCCATGTAATTGGTATGCGGATCGATGGCCATCGTGTACGCATTCATGAAAGTCTCGAAGGCTTCTTCCGGCGTTATGCGGGCAACTTCCTGCAGCGAGTTGTCGTAACGCTTGTTGAGCGTCTCGGTGATACGTGGCGTTGTCATGCCTGCCAGCTTCAGTCGCAGCCAGTCATTCTTGACTTGCTTACGCCACAGCGTGTGAAGCTCGTCGACCGAACTTGGCCAGGCTTGTTTTTCGCGGTCCACCAGAAAGCTGTCGTCTTTGCTGAAATCGAATTTCTCTTTGGTCTGGCTGCGCGCATACGTGAAGCGCTCCGAGACGCGTTGCGCATACAGGTTGAAGATCGCAAACGGTGCGTTAAGATTTTCACCGAGGATGGCACTGGCCAGTTTGCTGCGTTGCTGCGAAATCAGGTCGATATCAGCCTGCGTAAAAAAGAATTTTTCAGGATCAAGCGATTTCAGGTAACGCGCAAAAATCTTGTCGGACATCGCCGCATCAAGCGGTTGCGCCCGGTAATGAAACCGCGCAACGACTTCGGCGGACAGATGTGCAGCCTGAGACTGTTCTTGTGTAGGGGCCAGTGCGGTCGGTAAGGCAGACGCAAACGTAGCGGACAGAGACAGCGTTGCCGCGATCAGAATGTGGAGTAACTGTTTTTTCATTTGAACCTGCTAACAAGTAAGTGGACAGTTGGCGTTGCGGTACGACGGTGTTGCTGCAGTGTGCGGTCCGTGTGTTGCCCTTGTGTGTCGGATTGAACAGGCATGTATCCGGTTGCCCTGTCAGCCGCCCGAGCGCTTGACGGTGTATCCCTGTAACTTCAATACCTGTGCGACCCGCTCACAATGATCTCCCTGCACCTCGATAATGCCATCTTTTACGGTTCCGCCTGCACCGCAGGCATTGCGTAACAGTTTTGCCAATGCTGCCAGGGCGGCGGACTCGAGCGCCAGTCCTTTTACCAGTGTCACACCTTTGCCGGCACGACCCTTGGTTTCACGCGAGACGCGTACCACTCCATCGGTGACAGGGATTACCTTGCTGGTGCTGCAGTTGCAGTTCGCCACGGGCTTGCCGCAGCCGGGACACATACGCCCGGTTTCGGTGGAATAGACCAGAGTGCTGCTGGAAGAGGAGGATTTCATTGCGTTTGCCGGAGAGACGGAAGAGGTAATTCTAGCTGTTGTCGCGCCGGTAGCCACGCCACACCGGTGCGGCGGACCAGTTCTTCATAGCTGATTGGTGTTCCAACCCGGGCTGTGTCGGTGTTGTCGAGCCAGTGCGCCCAGGCGCGCTGCGTGGATGGATCGATCACTAGCTTGAACAAATGGAGTGGCACCCAGACCCGGTTCGCCCCGATGGTCGGGGGATCCACATCGAAGACCGGACCGGTAATAACGTACACATCGCCTTTCGCCCGCAGCGCATAGTTGCGGGTCGCCTGTTCAATTTTCGCCCATGGCTTGCGGTTATTGATCGACGCTTGCGGAACCATATTCGCCAGCGAAAAACTTTGTGCCATCGAGGCATCGCTATCCATATCGGCAGCCGGGGCCATGTGGCCGCGATCGAAGCCGGAGCGCTTGTAATCGGCCAGCTCGGCACGTTCCGCGGGTGGCAACCGGGCGTCGGCATAGAAGCGCGAACCACGTTCAATCTTCAAGGCTAACTGATCCTTGTTCAGACGTTCGGCGACGTATATCGGTGTGCGGCTCGTGCCTGAGTGCAGCACCGCAAAATTGTCAAAGCACAGTGCTCTGGGTTGCCGCGCTCGCGGATAAAACCGGCTGCAGTTGGCCATAAAAAAACTGGCGGCATGCCGCGAAATCAGCACTGGCAGCCAACGAAGAGGATAGCGATGCCAGCGACAGGCAGATCGCGGCAAGCAGAGTTTTAAACGAAATCAAAGGGGACAATCTGAAGTGATCAACAGCAAAGGAGGGCGCGACCGGTAGGGTTGGTGTTACCGGCTTTGAGGAGGCGCAAGAATAAAGCGTTGTCGTCGGTCTGGAAGATTATTTTGTGATTTTTATCAATGCGGAGATAGTCAGGCTAATGAATATATATCGGCCTGCATGCATTCTTGAAGCACAGGTTCTCTGCTATGGTTCGGCTCCTCCTGCGCAGGCGATCCTGTCGGCCATGTGCAGACTGTCCAGAAAAATAGGGGTGCAGCATGATTGATGAAGTCGATGGTGTGACACAGGCCTTGCCTGTGCATTCGGATAGTCCGATCCGGCGACGTTTCGTCTGTGCCGATCGAACCTACTCGCTAATGCTGAGTAGGGATCTGCTGGGTGACTGGGTCTTAATGCAGACCTGGGGTAGCCGCATCAGCAAGCATGGCGGTGGCAAAAGTCGTGCGTTCGCTACCTTTGAAGCCGGCTTCGCGGCCTTGACGGCTCTAGCACGGGCGCGCCAGGAGCGCGGTTTCCGGTTGGCCGAATAGGCCTGCTACGGCGATTGACCACGTCATAAAATGCGATCTGACAAGTCACTTTACGCTAGCATTGAGGTGACTTTTTCATGCAGTTCTGGAGAACTTGATTGTGCAAAATTAAAGATTTCCACATTAAATCGGGCGCTATTCAATGACGTACAATTCTCTCGAAAAATCACGTAAGGCAGGTAATTTTGCGCTCCGATGCAAGTTGCAACGCCGTTTTTCATAACCTCATATAATTCCGCCGAGCAATCATTTCTTTGATGATTTCTGTGATTTTCTTTGTTGTTATTTTCGTGTTTTCCTGACGTGCTACTTGTCGCTGATGCTATTTGATCTGGTAGTGCGGGAATTGTCAGGCAATGCGCTTTAGTTATTGTTGGTCCTTTCTCGTTAGGAAACTCATGAACTCCTCCTTCTTTGCCGGCTTGACTGTCAAGGCACGCATTGCGCTCGGCTTCGCCGCTATCCTGTCATTGATCGTGATCCTGTCGGTCATCGGCGTGATGCGGGTCTATAAAATTTCCGACAGCCTGACCACGATTAATGACGTCAACAGCGTCAAGCAGCGCTATGCGATTAATTTTCGCGGTAGCGTGCACGACCGCGCAATCGTCATCCGCGACCTGATTCTCGCGGGTCCCGACGAGCTAGCTGCCACGCAAACCAAGTTCACCCAGTTGGCTAATGCCTACCAGGAGTCTCAAATTCTTCTCGATAAGATGTTCAGTAGCCGGTCTGACATCAGTGAAGAAGAGCGTCAGATTTTTGCCGGCATCAAGGAAATCGAAAGCCGCACGATGCCCATCGCGACCAAGATCATGGAGCTTGAGCAAGCCGGCAATACGGTGGAGGCCACCGCACTGATGCTCAAGGATGGCCGCCCGGCTTTCATCGAATGGCTGGCGCGGATCAACAAGTTCATTGATCTCCAGGAGAAATTGAATAAGGCCGAATCAACCAAGGCACGCGGTCTTGCCAGCGGATTCGAATTGCTGATGTTGCTCACTTGCGTAGCCTCTCTGATCATCGGTGTCGTGATTGCATCGTTAATCACGCGGGGTGTATTAAAAACTATGGGCGGTGAGCCAACCGAGGCTAGCGCAGTGGCGCGTAGCATTTCCGCTGGTGAACTGGGCGTAGTGATTACGACGCGTCGTGAAGATGATTCCAGCGTACTGTTTGCGATGAAGGAAATGCGCGACAGCCTGGTCGACATCGTCTCGCGGGTGCGTGCCAGTACCGTTACGATTGCCACCGGCTCGGCCGAAATCGCCTCGGGTAATCAGGACCTGTCATCCCGTACCGAGCAGCAAGCCTCGTCGCTGGCGCAGACCGCCGCCTCGATGGAGCAGCTGACAGCTACCGTCAAGCAGAATGCCGATAATGCGCGGCAAGCTAACCAGCTGGCGGTATCGGCCTCATCGGTCGCGGTCAAGGGCGGCAGTGTGGTGGCGCAGGTGGTCGACACGATGGAATCGATCAACGCCTCCTCCCGCAAGATATCCGACATCATTGGTGTGATTGACGGCATCGCGTTCCAGACCAATATTCTTGCGCTTAATGCCGCGGTCGAAGCTGCGCGGGCTGGTGAACAGGGGCGCGGTTTTGCCGTAGTCGCCACGGAAGTGCGAAATCTGGCCCAGCGTTCGGCGGCAGCCGCCAAGGAAATCAAGACGCTTATCGGCGACTCGGTCGATAAAGTTGATACCGGTAGCAAGCTGGTTATCGAAGCCGGTTCGACCATGGGCGAGATCGTTGACAGTGTGCGCCGGGTAACCGACATCATGGCTGAAATCATGGCGGCCAGCGACGAGCAAAGCACCGGCATCGAGCAGGTCAACCTGGCCATCGGTCAGATGGATCAGGTCACACAACAAAATGCTGCGCTGGTCGAAGAGGCTGCTGCGGCGGCTGAATCATTACAGGAGCAAGCCGGTGAACTGGCCCGTACCGTGGCAGTCTTTAAGTTTGATGGCCTTGGCACAAGCCCTGTGATGGCGGCGCCTGTATCAGTGCGCGCAGTACCACGGCAGGTCGTCAAAAAGCCGCTTGCGGCCCGGTCGGTTTTAGCGGCGCCAGCAAGAAAGCCAGTAGCCAAATTAGCTGCCAAGTCGGATAGTGACTGGGAAGAATTCTGACCGCAGCAGGACGGCAATTTTAAAAAGGTCGCGCGAGCGGCCTTTTTGCAACCTGCGCCAGCTCTGGCTATCATGTGCCACGCTTACTGACCAAGGATTTGCGATGTCTATTTTCCAACTTCCCTCCCGACTTGTTCTGCACTGCACGCTGCTGCTGCTGGCTCTGATCTCACTGTCGCCTGCAGCTCGGGCCGACCAGAGCAATGCATGGGCGGCGCTGCAGCGCGGCGGACAGATCGTCCTGATCCGCCATGCCAGCACCGAGTCCGGTATCGGCGACCCGCCCGGCTTCACACTGGCTGACTGCAGTTCGCAACGCCAGTTGTCAGCCGCAGGACGGGCGCAGGCGCAACGACTGGGTGCGGCATTCCGGAGCCGGCGCATCGTGGTAGCCGATGTCTGGTCGAGCCGCTGGTGTCGCTGTAGCGAGACCGCGCAACTGGCATTCGGCCGCGTCACACCAATGACTATGATCGATTCAAGTTTCGAGGATAGTGTTGCCGTGGCCAGTCAGAAATCGCGTGATATCAGTACTGCAATCGGCAACCATACGACCGATGGCAATCTGGTGCTGGTCACCCATCAGGTAAATATTACCGACTTGACCGGTATGGGAACGCGCATGGGCGAGGCGCTGGTGCTATCAGGACAACGCGATGCCAACGGAAAATTTGTCGTGATCGGACGCTTGCTGGTCGATTGATTGCAGCAACCAACCGGGTATGTCGGATTGCGTTATGTTCTGGTCCCGGTTACCACCTGTGACAGGCGACGCACCCTGTCATTGCCCCGTTTATTCACCACTTATTCCAGAGAGCTTCCACCATGCATATCGACCTGACCCATAAAACCGCATTAATTTCCGGCTCGACCATCGGCATTGGTTTTGCCATCGCTGTCGGCCTGGCCGAGTCAGGCGCCAGCGTGATCCTCAACGGACGCACGCAAGCATCCGTTGATGCGGCTATTGCCGCGCTGAAAGCTCGTCTGCCTGCTGCCATCGTGCGCGGTGTCGCAGCCGACCTCGGTACGGCCGAAGGTTGCGCTGCGCTGTGCGCGGCGGAACCGCATGTTGATATCCTCGTCAATAACCTTGGCATCTACGGCGTGAAGGATTTTTTCGAGATCGGTGACGATGAATGGACCCGGTTTTATGAAGTCAACGTGTTATCCGGGGTACGCTTGGCGCGCGCCTATGCGCCGGCCATGGTGCAACAGGATTGGGGGCGCATCGTCTTCATTTCGTCGGAGTCCGGCCTCAATATTCCCTCCGA
>JBLHMB010000085.1:0-12505 GCA_047621665.1 Bradyrhizobium sp.
ATGTTGATGTTGATGTTGATGTTGATGTTGATGTTGATGTTGATGTTGATGTTGATGTTGATGTTGATGTTGATGTTGATGTTGATGTTGATGTTGATGTTGATGTTGATGTTGATGTTGATGTTGATGTTGACTTTGACTTTGCCGTTGACTTTGACCTGTTCCGCATTGAGGCAGCTGCCAAAAACGGTAGTCAGACAAGGAATAAGAGGGGCGCATGTCTGAGCGAAGCGAGTTTGCGACCCTCCCCTTGTCTGACTACCGTTTTTGGGAACCCGAAGGGCAGCCGCCTCGCGGTCGCCTTTTTCTTGGTTACTTCTTTTTGGCGAAGCAAAAAGAAGGGACCGGCTGCCGGGCCGCCCCCGGCTAGGTCGTGGCGGAGTAGAAAAAGAATCAGTAACCCCAGCACGGAATTCGGACGGCAAGCGCTCCGAATCCGCAAGCAGGGTCAGAGTAATTTTCGCGATAAGGCCTGCGAAAAAAAACTCTGACCCTGGTTGCTGCCGGTGTGGCTTGCGACGGTTCGCAAAACCGCGTTCCTGGAATTTAACGGGAAATGCAGTGACCGTAGGGTGGGCACAGGGTCATCGTGCCCACGCGAATGCACCGCAAAACGGCGGGACTTGACGATGGCTTTTGGTTTGCACGCGTGGGCACAAAAGGCCGTGCCAACCCTACGGTCCAATAACGTTAGCGCCTATGCGGGCCGCCCCCGGCTAGATCGTAGCGGAGCACCAGCAAAATCAGCAACCCCGGCACGGAATTCGGATGGCAAGCGCTCCGAATCCGCAAGCAGGGTCAGAGTAATTTTCGCGATAACCCTGCGAAAAAAAACTCTGACCCTGGTTGCTGCCGATGTGGCTTGCGACGGTTCGCAAAACCACGTTCCCGGTGTTTGACGGGAAGGACCGACGCCGTGGTCGAAGTTGAAATTGAAATTGAAGTTGAACCAACCAACCCACCAAAGGAAAACAATGAGCATGCTCGCTCAATACATTTTCAACGGCCTGATGCTAGGCGTAATCTACGCGATGGTCGCCGTTGGCTTCACGCTGTTTTTCGGCGTACTCGATGTCATCAAATTCTCGCACGGCGACACGCTGATGGTCGGTGCGTTCGCCGGTCTCGCCACCTCACTGTGGGTCATCTCGCTCGGTATCACGTCACCCTGGATACAACTGGCGGCGGTAGTTATCAGCGCTGTCAGCGTCACCGGTTTGCTGGGCGCGGCAATTGCGCGCTTCCTGATTTTGCCGCTGCATAAAGCACCGCCACTGAACACGCTACTGGCGACGCTAATGCTCGGCACCGTGCTGCGCGAATCGGTGCGGCTGTTCTATCCGGATGGCTCCAATCCGAAACCGTTCCCGGCATTGCTACCGACCGGGTCGATGGAGTTTGGCAGTTTCATCCTGCGTGCCGATAGCCTGATCCTGCTCATCAGCGGCATCGCGGCCATCGCCGGCGTGCATTTTCTGATCACCCGCACCCGCCTCGGCATGGCCATTCGCGCCGTCGCGCAGGACGGTGAAACCGCCCGCCTGATGGGCATCAATTTTGAAGCGGTCGTACTGCTGACCTTCGCCCTCGGCTCGGGTCTCGCCGCACTGGCCGGCGTCATGAACGGCTTGTATTACAGCGAGATCAATTTCAGTGTCGGCCTGCTGCTCGGCGTAATCGGCTTTGCCGCCGCCATCCTCGGCGGACTCGGCAATATCTACGGCGCCATCATCGGCGGCTTCCTGTTTGCCGGCTTGCAGGTATTCGGCAGCGTCGCCCTGCCCGCGTTATTCCCCCATGTTGCCAGTGCCTACAAGGATGTCTTCGCTTTTGCGGTGGTCATCATCCTGATGGCCTGGAAACCCACCGGCCTGATCGCCGAGAAATCCAGCGAGCGCGTCTGATGACTACCACTTCCCCCTTCAAAAATCCGGCCATCGTACTGGCGCTCGCCACCATCGCGCTGACCGTCTACATGTGGCTGTTCCTGCATGCCGAAACCCAGCCCGGCGTGGCGGCGTTACTGATCACGGCCGTGGTCGCGACCATCCTGTCGCGCCGCACCGGTGCCACGCAACAGCTCGAACAATCGGCCGCCCGCCGACCCGGACTGGCACGCCTGTGGGCGCTCGGTGGCATCCTCGCGCTGATCGCAGCGTTCTATAACGAACACTTCGTCCTGCTGATGATTTGCTCGGTGCTGCTCTACACCACCGCGTGTCTGGGCCTGACGCTGCAGTTCGGTTTTTCCGGCGTGGCCAACTTTGCCGGTGCCGCTTTTTTCGGCATCGGCGGTTACACCACGGCGGTGATGGTGACCCACACCGGCGTGCCTCACTGGCTGATCATCGTACTGTCCGGTCTGATGGCAGCACTCGTGGGTTCGTTGTTAATTCTGCCGGTACTGCGCACGCGCGGCCATTACGCGGCACTGGTGACCATCGCCTTCGGTCTGCTGTTCAAGACCTTCATCGAAGTCAACAATGTGCTCGGCGGACCGCAAGGCTTGCAGGTGCCGGGCATGCAGTTGTTCGGACTGGCCTTCAACGACGGCTTCACCCTGTTCGGCATCGACTTCTCGTTCTATGTCAGTTATGCGCTGCTCAGTCTGACCATGGTTGCCAGCGTATTCGTCATCGTCAAGGCGCTGGAACGCTCGTGGATAGGCCTGAGCATGGACGTGGTGCGCACCGATGAGACCGCCGCCGCCACCTTCGGCCTGCATATCGCGCGCTGGAAAGTAGTGGCCTTCATGATGGGTAATTTTTTCGCCGGTATCGCCGGCAGCGTCTACGCGATGCTGATGGGTTTCATCGCACCGAATAACTTCACCTTTGCCGATTCGCTGCTGATGCTGTCGATCGTGATCCTCGGTGGCCTCGGCAATCCGCTCGGCCTGATTCCGGCCGCCATCATCGTGCTGGTGCTACCTGAAAAACTGCAGTTCATCCAGGAGTACCGCTATCTGTTTTACGGCGTGCTGGTGATTGCGATCCTGCTGTTCCGTCCGGACGGCCTGTTGCCGCGCAAGACCCGGCTGTTCTTTCAACGCGGAGGCAAAGCATGATCACCGTGACCGACCTGACGATGCGCTTCGGTGGCCTGACCGCGCTGGACCAGTTGAACCTGCAACTCAACGAAGGCGAAATCCTCGGCCTGCTCGGACCGAACGGGTCCGGCAAGACCACCTTTTTCAATGTGCTGACCGGTCTGTACAAGGCCAGCGGCGGCAGCATCATGCTCGATGGCGCAGAAGTCATCGGCCAGTCGCCGCAAGAGGTTTACCGCAGTGGCGTGGCGCGCACTTTCCAGCGTTCGCGCCTGTCGCTGCCGCTGACCGTGTTCGACAATATCGTCATCGGCGATTACCAGCACATGAACCGCGGACTACTGTTCAACCTGTTCCGGCGCACCGCTTTCCGCGCCGAATACGATGCTTATGTCGAAAAAGTCACCGCGCTGCTGAACATTTTCAGTCCGCCGCTGGTGGCGCAATTATTCGAGCCGGTCGAGACCTTTTCGATGATTGACCGGCGTCGCATCGAAGTTTGCCGCGCGCTGATCAGCGGGCCGCGCCTGCTGCTGCTCGACGAGCCATCGGCCGGCATGACCCATGACGAAACCGATGCGCTGATGGATGACATCCTGCAGGTGCGCAGTAAATTGCCGGGGCTGTCAGTCGTGCTGATCGAACACCAGATGAACGTGATCAAGCGCATCACCGACCGCTGTGTGGTGCTCAACTACGGCAAAAAAATCGCTGAAGGCAGCTTCGCGCAGATCACTGCCGATCCGGCGGTCCAGACCGCGTATCTCGGGGAGGAAACCGCATGACCACATCGACTGCTTTGACCGTTCGCGGCGTCACGACCGGCTACGACAAGATCAATGTGCTGCATGATGTCAGCATCGATGTCGCCCCCGGAAAAATCACCTGCATCCTCGGTGCCAACGGTGCCGGCAAGAGCACGCTGATCCGCGCCATCCTCGGCCTGACGCCGCCGCGTCAGGGTGAAATCCACTGGCAGGGTCGCAATCTGGCCGGCGAAAAAACCCACAAGATCATCGCCAGCGGGATTGCCTGCATTCCGGAAGGGCGCAAGGTTTTTCCGCGCATGAGCGTGGCCGAAAATCTGGCACTGGGTGCGTTCCTCGAAACCAATGCGGCCAAAGTGCGCGAGCGGCTGGCGCGGGTCTACAGCATTTTTCCGCGCCTCAAGGAACGTGCCGCGCAACTGGCCGGCACCATGTCCGGCGGTGAGCAGGCGATGGTATCGATCGGTCGCGGGTTGATGGCCGAGCCGGCGCTGCTGATCATCGACGAGCCGTCGCTGGGCTTGTCGCCGCTGTTCGTGCAAGAGAACTTCAACGTCATCAAGCAGATCAATACACTCGGCATCACGGTGCTGCTGGTCGAACAAAATGCGCGCCAGACGCTGGCCATTGCCCACCACGGTTACGTGCTGTCGCAAGGTCGCGTGGTGGCGCAGGGAACGGCTGCAGAACTGGCCGGCAATGACGAAGTACGCGCCGCGTATTTCGGCTAACAAGGAGATTCGATGAACGACATACTTGCCCTCCCCGCCAGCGAGCTGGTACGCCGCATCAGTGAGCGCGAACTCAGTGCCGAAGCCGTAGTACGTGCCTGCACCGAACGGATTCTGGCCAATGACACGCGCATCCATGCCTGGCAATTTTTTGATCCGGCACTCGCGCTCGCGCAAGCCCGGGCCTGCGATGCCGGTAGCGCAGGCGGTGCACTGCATGGCTTGCCGATCGGAGTCAAGGACCTGATGGATACGGCCGACATGCCGAGCACCTACGGCTCGCCGATTTACGCGGGCAATCGTCCGCGCAATGATGCGGCTGTGGTGGCGCTCAGCCGCGCCGAAGGGGCCATCGTGATGGGCAAGACCGTCACTACCGAATTCGCCACCTTCAAACCGGGACCAACCTGCAATCCGCGCGCGCCCATCGATCAACCGCACACGCCGGGTGGCTCATCGAGCGGCTCGGCCGCAGCGGTCGCCGCCGGCATGGTGCCCATCGCTTTTGGTTCGCAGACCGCCGGATCGATCATGCGGCCGGCCGCGTATTGCGGCATCGTCGGCTACAAACCGACGCACGGCACCTTGCCGCTGGCCGGTATCAAGGCGCTCTCGCCCAGCCTTGATACGGTCGGCGTGCTGGCGCGCAGCGTCGACGATGCGGCGTTTTTTGTCAGTGTGCTGGCGCGCCTGCCGCTGCATGCCTTCACGCATGGCCGTTTGCGTATCGGCATTTGCCAGACACCGCACTGGGAGCGCGCCGGCACCGACGCGCGCGCCGCACTCGCACGCACCGCCCGCTTGCTGGAACAGGCCGGCGCCGTGCTCACCGATCTGAATCTGCCGGAAGCCTGCACCGGCCTGACTGCGGCGCAGATTGACATCATGGGTTACGAAGCCCGTGCCGCGTTTGCACCGGAACTGGCCAGCGATGCAGCCGGCCTGAGCGCCGCGTTTGCGGCCTTGCTGAAGTCCGGCAGCGCGGTCGATGGCCAGCGTTTTTTTGCCGCACAACAGCTGGCAGCGAACGCACGGATGGCAGTCGATGCGTTGTTCAACCATGTCGATATCGTACTGGCCCCGAGTACCGAAGGCGAAGCACCGGCCGGCATCGCGGCCACCGGCGATCCGATTTTCAATCGGCTGTGGACACTGCTCGGCAACCCGTGCGTGCATGTGCCAACCGGCACCGGCAGTACCGGCATGCCGATCGGCGTCACGTTGATCGGCCCACGCTGGGGCGACGCGCAGACCATTGCTGCCGCGCGCGACCTCGAGCACCAATTGTCATGAACTTACCGGAGACACCGTTGAATTTAGCCAGCACTAGCGCCGAACTAGCGCAAGACCACATCAACAACGACCGCCTGCAACAAGCAATCGCCGCACTGGCCCGCTTCGGTGGTCGCGCCGACGGCGGTGTTGCGCGCGAGACGCTGACTGCGATTGATCTGGCCTCGCGCCGCTATCTGATCGAACAGGCCCGCGCACTCGGTTGCGAAGTCTCCATTGATGATTGCGCCAACCTGTTTTTCCGGCGTCCCGGCAGTAATCCAGCGCTGCCCTCGGTACTGACCGGCAGTCACGCTGACACCCAGCCGGTCGGCGGCAAACTTGACGGCGCTTATGGCGTGCTGGCCGGACTGGAAATCATCGCGGCGCTCAATGATGCCGGTATTACCACCGAACGACCTATCGACGTGGTGGCCTGGACCAACGAAGAAGGCAGTCGCTTCGGTCCCGGCGCGATGGGTTCGAGCGCGTATGTCGAATCGTCACGGCTGGCGCAGTACCGCACCGCACGCGATGCCGATGGCGTCTTTTTCGGCGACGCCCTCGACAATGCGCTGGCCGAAGTCACCGACGTGCCGCGCCGGACCATGCCGCAACCCCATGCGGCCTGCATCGAACTGCATATCGAACAAGGCCCGGTGCTGGAACGCGCCGCCATCGCGCTTGGTGTCGTCACCGGCATCCAGTCGGTACGCTGGTTCACGGTCACCTGCACCGGCACGGCGGCGCATGCCGGCACCACGCCGATGGATGAACGCGGCGATGCCATGGCCGCCGCCGTTGGCGTTGCGCAGCAGCTGTACCAGCAAGCGTCACGGGAATCGGTCCATCAGTTACGCCTGACGCTGGGACGCTGGCAAGTCGGTCCGAATTCGATCAACACCATCCCGGGCCGGGTAAGCTTCAGTGTCGACATGCGCTGTGGTGACGAAGCCGTGGTGGAACGCTTCGAGCACACATTGCGCGCGCTGCTGCACAACGCAACATGGCGCGGCAGCATGAGCGTCGAGCGCATCTTCATGCGCCCGCCCACGCGCTTTCCCGAATCGATGCTGACACTGATCGAACAGGGTTGCACACGCGCCGGCAACGCGGCACCGCTCCGCCTGACCTCGGGCGCCTTTCATGATGCAATGTATCTGGCAGAGCACTGCCCGACCGCGATGATTTTTGTACCGAGCAAGAACGGCATCAGTCACAATGCGGCCGAAGCAACCGATCCGCACGACCTGTTTCTGGGTGTGCAGGCATTGGCCTATGCCGTCACGGCACTGGCCAGCCGGTAACCATTTGAAGAGGATCCATTGACTACTTTGCGCAAGCGGGTGCTGGCGATGACACCCGGCACGGCGATCACCCCGCCGACCCCGACCACACTGGGATTGCGGCTGCGCCATGCGCGGCTGGTTGCCGGGCTGACACTGCTGCAACTGGCACAAAAAGCCAGCTGTTCGGAAAGTCTGATTTCAAAAATAGAACGTAGTCTGGCGACACCGTCACTGACGATGTTGCACCGGCTGGCGGTCGCGCTGGAAACCAACATTGGCATCCTGACCAGCGCAGATGGCCCGCCTGAAAGTCCGATCATCCGGCACGATGAACGACCGGTGTTGAAGGCCGGTGGCATCGCGCTGGAGCGGCTGGTGCTACCCAAACGCGGCGGTCTGCTGCAAGCCAATATTCATGTGGTGTCGCCCGGCGAGGGCAGCGATGGACTGATCGAACACAGTGGCGAAGAAGTCGGCTACGTGCTGGAAGGCACGCTCGAACTGACGCTGGGCGAGTCCCGTTACGACCTCGGTCCGGGCGATGCGTTTTCATTCCCGAGCAACGTTCCCCACGGATACCGCAACACCGGCGACGATGTCGCGCGGGTGTTGTGGGTCAATTCGCCGGCGACGTTTTAGGACCGCGTGGAAGAACCCGACCTCCGGCTTAAAAGTCGACCGTAAAGCCGCCACCCAGACTCTTGTGCGAGTAGTTGTAATCGATCAGGGTCTGGCCGTAGCCGCTGAAAGCCTGGACGTATCCCTTTAGGTTGCGTGTCAGCGGGAAGGCCCAGCCTAACTGCACGGCACCGCGTTCGGTACTGAAATTTTGTCGCATCGTCGCGGAAAACTCATGCCCGCCCTGACGATAGCGGGCTTGCACATCGCCATGTCCCATGTAGGCAAGGATGTCCGGATTGTCGTCATTGGACCCGCCGCCATCAAGTCTTTTCCAGACCCGTGCCAGTAACGTGAAGCCACCTTCTTCCAGCCCGATCTGCGCATAGAACCGGTTCCAGCTACGCGATAGCGTGCCGGACTGACCGTTGGACTGGTGGACCAGTCCGAAGTTGATCATCCGCGCCGTCATACCCGGCAGGCGGAAATTGACTGGCACAACAGCCATGATTTCCGGCTGGTAGTTGGTTTCGCGGAACGGGCTGGACGCCGACTTGTTGAAGGCCTGCCAGTAGCTTTGCTGGGTATAGCCGAACCACAGGTCGAACGGGCCGCCGGCGATCTGCTCAACCATCTTCATTTTGAAACCGAGCTGAAACATCAGCTCGGCATGTTGAATGCGCATCCCGTTGAGCGCAGCATCATTTTGCGCCGCACGGTTAATTGGTCCGTAATTGGGTGCGCCGCTGTAGTTAGCCAACAGCAGATAGTTCGGACGGTACGAACGGAAATTGTAGACACCGCGCTTGAGGTTACCGGCCAGCTCCCACTCCTGCGCCAGTACCGAGGTTTCTCTGCTGGCAGGTTCGTCGGCTTTCAGAAGTTCCGGCGTCGGTGCCGGCACGGCCGGTTCGACCGGGTACATCAGCTTCATCGCGGGTGCCGCGAGGCGGTCGTAGCAGGCCAGACGCTTGTCGGCGTCAGCCAGCTCGGAGCAAATAGCCAGTGTGCTGAGTTCCAGCGTCGTGGCATGCGCCAATGAAGGTGCATAGAGTGGCGACAAGGCGGCCAGCATCGGCACGGCGAAACGGAAAGGCGAGGTCATTGACTGGTCCATGGAGAGTGTTGCTGATCTGAAAACGTGCTGGATTCTCGCATGTTATTTCAGCAACTGCCTGTCACAATTAAAAGATACTGACTAGTAGAAACAAAGCCGGTCAGTGCGCTCGCTTGCGCTGCACTGTCGCCAGCAAGACGCCGGCCAGCGCCAGCCCGAACGCCAGTAACTGCACCCCGCCGAGTCGCTCTCCGAGCACGAACACGCCGACCAGCGCCGCGCTCACCGGCAGCATCACCGTGAAGACGCCGGCTTGCGATGCCGGAACGGATTTCAGTCCGGTCATCCACAACCAGACCGACCAGACACTTGCGGCCAGTGCGTAAAACACCAGCAGCGACCACATCGGCAGCGTCACCGGCGCGAAGTCGAACTGCCAGGCGCTGAGGATGCCCATCGGCGTCATCAGTGCAAAGCCCCACAGATTGATGACCGCGCTGATGCGCTTCGGACTGAGCACCGTGGTCAGCTGCTTGCCGATGACGGCATACGCTGCTTCGCAGAGCACTGCACCGAACACCAGCAGATTGCCCAGCAAGGCATGCTGGTGTGCGCCATCCTGCGCAGGCGATTTCGACAGCGCCAGCAGGCCGATACCCAGCGCGCCACAGGTCACCGCGGCCCAGATTCGCAAGCCGATGCGCTCCTTTAAAAAAATCCAGCTCATCAGCGCCACCACCGCCGGGATCGCCGACAGGATCACGCCGGCCGAGACTGCACTGGTCATGCTGACGCCGGTGATCATGCACAGCGTGAAGAGAAAATTGCCGAAGAACGATTCAAGAAAGACCAGCCTGCGCATCGACCGGCTCAGTGGCAATTCCATCGCCGGTTTTTTTAGCCAGGTCAGCATCGCCAGCCCGCCGATGCCGAAACGCAGCCATGCCAGCAGAAAGACAGGGAACACCAGCGCCAGCGGTTTGGTGAGCGCGACGTAACTGCCGACTAACGCCATGCTCATCGCCAGGCAGGTGCAGGCAATCAGGCGACCGGGCACAGGAGTTCTCACCACATCAACGCGCGGACGGCACCCTGAACGCGCCCGCCTTCAACTTCGGTTTTTTCGGTTTCTTGACGACCTGCCCGCTGGCATTCGTTTCGGGCACCCGGTGGTCGGGCTCGAAACCCTGCTCGGCATTGCGCTGCAGGTTTTGCCCCGTCAGCATTTCGATCGCTGCCAGCAGCGGCGCTTCATCGGCACACAACAACGAGACGGCCATGCCGGAGGCACCCGCGCGACCGGTGCGACCGATCCGGTGAATGTAATCTTCGGCCACGATCGGCAAGTCGAAATTGACGACCTGCGGCAAGTCATCGATGTCGAGTCCGCGGGAGGCCACATCGGTAGCAACCAGAATTTGCACGTCACGATTCTTGAAGCCGTCGAGTGCGCGCAAGCGCGCCGGTTGCGGTTTGTCGCCATGAATGGCATCGGCGCGGATACCCTGCGCCAACAGGATGTCGACCAGTTCATCGACCCCGCGACGGGTCTTGACGAACACCAGCACCTGGCCCCAGCGATGTTTTTTCAGCAGATGCAAAAACAGTTCCGGCTTGCGCTTCTTGTCGACCGGAATAGCCCATTGCTTGATGGTTTTGACGGGGGTGTTGCGCGGACTGACTTCAATGCGTACCGGATCTTTCAGCAGCGTCGTCGACAGCGCGCGGATCTCGTCCGAAAAAGTGGCCGAGAACAGCAGGGTCTGACGCTGTTTCGGCAAGGCGGCAAACACTTCATCAAGCTCGCGCGAAAAACCCAGATCGAGCATGCGATCGGCTTCGTCGAGCACCAGCGTCTGCAATTGCTCGAACTTGACCGCATTCTGGCGGTACAGGTCGAGCAAGCGGCCCGGCGTGGCGACCAGCACATCGAGGCCTTTGCGCAGTTTCATCATTTGCGGATTGATGCTTACGCCACCGTAGGCCACGTGCGTGCGCAGCGGCAGCGAGGCACCGTATTCACCGAAAGCCTGATGGACTTGCTCGGCCAGTTCACGGGTCGGCACCAGCACCAGCACGCGCACGCAATTACTGCTGACCTGCGGGCCTTCCATTGTCAGGCGCTGCAACAGCGGCAGCGCAAAGCCGGCGGTCTTGCCGGTGCCGGTCTGGGCTGCGGCCATCAGGTCGCGGCCGGCCAGCACGGCCGGGATGGCTTGTGCCTGCACTGGCGTCGGTGTGGCATAGCCGAGGGTGTCGAGATTACGCTGCAACTGGTCGATCAGACCGAGCTTGGAAAATGTCATGGAATACCGGATAAATAAGCGCGAAAAAAAAGCAGGAAAAAATTAACGCCGTGCCTGCTGGTGCAAGGCGACAAACAGTTTGGCGAGGATGGCCAGTACGGCATCGAAATGCTGTTCCGGCTCGATCCGGTCCCAGATGTAATGCAACATCACGGCTTCGAAACGATTACCACGACGCTTGTTGCTGGCGGCATGGGCGCGGGAAATCGCCTTGATGAACTGGCGACGCATGTTCGGCAGGACCGGTACATGTTCGCTGTCATCAAGGAACTCGAAACCGGCTGGCAGGGGCGCACCCTTGAAATCGGATTCGAGCAGTTCGAACACGCCGGCCGGCATTTTTTCGATCAGCTCGCAGGCACTGGCTTCGAGTTTGAGGGTCAGCGTAAAGCCGGCCGGATAGACCGCGCCGTCGTCATCTCGCTCGGGCAGGAACACCGCCATGCGCAACGAGTATTCGGCGCGATGGGCATCTTCCCAGGAATTGTCTTCCCGCGAACGGGTACCGTGCCAGAAGAACAGCGTGCCAGGGGTGCCGGGTTCGTCCTTGTCCGGAAAAAATTCAACCGCAACCTCATCGGCGTTGGCACCGGCGCTCGTCAGCATCTGCAGCACCGGCACGGACAAGTCGGCCAGCGTGGCAGCAGCGATCGCCGAGGTCGTGAGCGTGTCGGCATTCGACAGGTCTTCGACGATGTAGGTATTGAGGGTGGTGAGCAGGGTATTGGGCTTGAGTACGGAAATTGGATTCATGATCAGTGGGACGTTTGATGATGGCAAGGACACTTATCGTACCTGATGAACGGCATACATAAAAAATCGCCGTAGAACCAGATGAATCGGACACAATTTAATTGCGCCCCCTAAAACGGAAAAGCCCGAACTCATTGCAAGTTCAGGCTTTCGTATTTGGTTGCGGGGACAGGATTTGAACCTGTGACCTTCGGGTTATGAGCCCGACGAGCTGCCAGACTGCTCCACCCCGCGTCTGAGTCCAAGACTTTAGCACAGGTCATCCGAAACACCAGCATGGTTTCGATAATTAGGCTTTGGCTTGGCGAGATTGGGCGGTGCATTTGGTGCAATGCCCTTTGGTTATTCCATCCTGAGAATTGATGTGGATGTAGATGTAGATGTAGATGTGGATGTAGATGTAGATGTAGATGTAGATGTAGATGTAGATGTAGATGTAGATGTAGATGTAGATGTAGATGTTGATGTTGATGTTGATGTTGATGTTGACCTGTTCCGCATTGAGGCAGCTGCCAAAAACGGTAGTCAGACAAGGGATCAGAGGGGCGCATGTCTGAGCGAAGCGAGTTTGCGACCCTCCCCTTGGCTGACTACCGTTTTTGGGAACCCGAAGGGCAGCGGTCTCGCGGTCGCCTTTTTCTTGGTTACTTCTTTTTGGCGAAG
>JBLHMB010000086.1:0-11785 GCA_047621665.1 Bradyrhizobium sp.
AAATCGCGCACCCGTGCTTCGAGTTGCGCCTGCAAGTATCGATCATGCTGCTGCAGATGTTGCGGCTGCAGCAGCATGCCTTCGGACCAGACTACTTTGCTATTCCAGGACATGTTTTCTCACTATTTCTCACTATCGGGATTCGGCATTGCCGCTGCTGGCCTGCCTGGCAAGCTGATGCAGGCGGTCGATCTGTTCTTCATAGGCACTGGAAAATTTCTCGCCGAACAGACGCTGAAAATCTTCATCCGCGTCGCTCGAAATCTCGGCATACAACTGCACCAGCCGGTCCCACATCTTGGCCTTGCGTGACGAGGCCATCAATTTGTCCATCATGCCGGGTACATCAAGACGCGCTTCGATAGCCGTTGGATCAAAGCGCTTGAGCACCGCGGCCAGCGCTGCGTGCATGCCGGCAATGACCGCCAGTTCGTGTGCTTTCAGGTCATCGAAGGCATTGCTTACCGCCGCTACCGGCGGCAGATAACCGGCCATCGCGTTGGTCAGCATCTGCGTCAATGCGCTCTCTGCATTTGGAAAAAATTTCAGCGGATTGTTCGAGCGGCTCGACATCATCGTCATCTCGATGCGGCTTTCGCGTTTCGTCATCGCGCGCGCCATCAGGATGTCGATGGTGCCGGCGGTGGCTTCGCGCAACATCGCACCGACCAGTTCGGCGATCTCCGGACCGCTGCGGGTGGTCGCCAGATCGGGCAAGCCGAGTCCCTTGAGCAAGGCCTTCAGGACGGCATCGTCGGAGCCGGACAAGGCGACCGGCGCAGCGGGCTGTGCAGGAGTCGGCTCGACGCGCGGCGGTGGGATTTCCTGTACTGGCGACGATCGTGCTGGCACCTCTGGCAATTGCTGCCGCAACGGTGCTTCCTGCACCAACGGCACCAACGGCACCAAAGGCACAAACGGCTCGGGTTCAATCGGCAGTGCGGGCATGGCAACTGGCGGTGCAATAGCGACCGGCGTGGCGACCAGCGTGGCGACCGGTGCGGCGAACGGCACTGCTAACTTGCGTGGTACGAATTCGGCCAGCGGATCGTAGTCATCGGGGATCATCGACGGGGATGGTGCCGCTGGCGTGACAGGCAAAACAGGTTGCACCGGCACGTAGGCGGGTGACGCACCGAACACCTGATTCTCCGGCGAGACATGATCGCTTTCGGCGGCACGCAGCGCATTGATCTTCGCCGCCGACGGGCTGGTGCCGAACAGGTTCAGGCCGAGCGGATCATCGTCGCCGAATGCCGGTAGCGCAGTGCCGCTGCGCATGTCGAGAATGCTCGCTGCAGCCAGCGGGTCAGGCAGCGCCGTTTGCATCACCGGCGCGAGCGGCTCTTCCGGCCAGCCGGGGATGGCCGGAATCAGCGGTGCTTTTACGGGCACGACTGGAGGTGGCTCGAACAGCGGCAATGGTACCAACGGTGGTACCAACTGCTGCGACACCGACGGCGCACTGGCCGGCAGGCCCATGACGGTCGCCTCTTCGCTGACGGCACTCGCCAGCAATGCCTCGATCAGGTAGTCGCCGATCAGGATCCGGTCGCCATCGCCGAGCACGATTTCGCGACCATTGCCGAGCGGCCTGTCATTGATGATGCTCGGGTTGCTGCCGGCATCGGTCAGCACATATTGCGTGCCGCGCAACGCGACGCGGGCATGGGTACGGGAAATGTATTTTTTGGGATCATCGAGCACCAGCACATTGTCAGGTGAGCGTCCGATCGTGCCGCCGTCGCCGGAAAACATTGCGGTCGTCGGCATCGGTAGCGGCTGGTTGCGGTAAGTCAGAATACGCAGAGTCAAAGACATGGTTTCGTCACTTGCAGTTGGGCCGGATCAAGTATTGCTAAAGTGCTATATGTTGCCACAAACCAAACCCCTCGAACAAACAAGATTGCCCGTGAATTTTTATGTGGCAGAGGCATCAGTTGATCTCCACCATATTCCCTTTGATCGTCATGACTCCACCGGCCTTGATTTCGGTCGCCGCGCTGGACTCGATGGCGATCTGGGCTGACTTGATCGTGATTTTGCCTCCTTCGATCTTGATGCTGGACCCGCCGACTTTCAATTCGATCGAGGTACCGGCTTCGATCACGATGCTCTTGGTGACCTTGACCTTCTGCTCGCCCTTGATGGTGATGGTCTGGTTGTTGCCGACTTCTTCGGTATGATCGTGGACGACCTTGACCTTGCGGTCATTGCCGACCTCCAGGCTCTGGTCATTTTTGATCCCGATGGTTTGGTCACCCTTGTCTGCTTTCTCGAAACCGACCTTCAGCGTGTCGTTGTTCTTGACGACCCGGTTATAGTCTTTCTCGGCCTGGATGAAAATTTCTTCGTTGTCTTTTTTATCGTCGAAGCGCAGTTCATTAAAACCTTCGCCGCCTTTTGAACTGTTTGTTTTGATGACGGATTTGGTTTGTTCCGCAGGCAGTGCATACGGCGGCATCGCGTCGCTGTTGTAGACGCAACCGGTCACCAGGGGCTGGTCGGGATCACCCTCGAGAAAATCGACCACTACTTCCATGCCAACACGCGGAATGAACATCGCACCCCAGCCCTTGCCGGCCCACGCCTGCGAGACGCGCACCCAGCAGGCATTGGCTCCGTCGCTCTTGCCAAGGCGGTCCCAATGGAACTGCACCTTGATGCGGCCGTACTTGTCGGTGCAGATTTCTTCGCCCGTCTTACCGACGACAATCGCCGTCTGCGGTCCCTGCATGGTTGGCTTCTCGAACTGGCGCGCAGGACGGTAACTGTGCTCGCTACCGACGGCGGTAAACCTGCAACTGAATCCCGCTTCGCCATGGTTGCCAGCAGTGGAAAAGGTATTGCCGACGATGCTGGTCTGTGCACTGGTAATCAGAAACGCGCGATTCTGGTCGGAACGCGGATGCCCTTTCAGCGTGAACAAGGCACCGCAGGTCAGGCCGGTGGCATTGCCCTCGGCGGAGATCACTTCGTACTGTCCATGCAGCGATTCAATACGGGCACGCGCCAGCGCATTGCCGACTTCGCTATCGCGATAGAGACCGGGGTAGTCGTACTGCTCGAAATTGGCTTGCCTGAATGCGGTTGCGATCGTGGCCTTGACCTTCAACCCGCCACTGATACTCGACGATGATTTTTCAAAGTCGTAGTCATTGAGCTCGTAGACGCCGGCCTGGATTTCGCCGCCCGGCATCCATTGCGTCACTGCTTCCACACGGATTTTCTGCGAAGACGCGGCGTCGAAAAACTCTACCGTTTCATAATTTTTCACCGCAGCGTGCGCACCGTAGGAATCAGCCAGCACCATGGTGTGACCCGATTCAGTATGCGTGAAATAGAAATAAATGCCCTCTTCTTCCAGCAACCGGCAAGCAAAACTGAAATCGCTTTCGCGGTACTGCACGCAGTAGAGACGCTTCTTGCGTATCGTCGATAGTTTGGTCGCATCCAGCTTGATCAAACCGTTGTAGATCGGCTTGGCACACAACTCCTTGATGATGGTCACCGCGCTATGCTCCGGCTTCCCTTCCTCGTCATGATCCGGATACGGATCCTCAAAAATACGGCAATCGCTAGAGCGTGTCAGCAACCACAGCGCCGGACGGACCACGGCCACGTAACTGGCCATTCCTTCGCGCCAGCCCTCGTAAGTGAAACGCGTCACGATGCCATTGAAATGACGCGGCACATCGTCGTGCCTGTTGAGCGTCACCGTCATCGATTTGCCAAGCACATCGCCGATTTTGATATCAGATTTCAACGACGCCATCTCGATACGAAATTCGAACAGTTGGCCTAACTGCTCACGGCAATGCATGCTCTTGAACAGCAACACATCATCGGCAAGAGCGCTTTTGACAAACACGTCACGGTTGGTCTGATTGGGAGGCATCGTGGCACTCAAAAAATGATTCGTTGTAGTTCAAATGGACATGCTCAGTCTTGGTACACCGGAATCCGGCAGTGCTTCAATCTCAGGGAATCATTGTCTTGGCCGTACCGGGCTTGCTGAAACTGATGACACCGCCGAAGCTGCATGGACACTTCGACACATTGTCGAGTGCCGGCATGTTGGCGATCAGTACCGTCGGTGCGCCAGGCGCCCACGGAGCGCTGGTGGCCGGGACACAAGGCATGGGAGTCAGTACGCCGAGCGCAGATGCAGTAGCCGCCGCTACCGTCGGGTTTTGCGGCGAACTGCACATTCCAAATGGCTTGATGTTTATCATCGGCACATGGTCCATGATGTTGGCCGCCGGCGGACCTTCGCACAGGACCTTGTTCTTCGGCAGCACCACCAACGATGACGGTGCCACGCCGAAGGTACACATCATCAACGCACCCATCGACACCTGATTCGGCATAACGTTCTCCTTGCATGGCAGGCGAACGCCGCCGGCCCGTGGGGCATTATGACCGAAAGAAGTGACAAATTGGTATGTTTAACGTTGATCTGACAGACCACGTCAATTATCAGGATCGCAAGAAAAGCAAGGCGTACCAACGGGAACAGCGCCACCGGCACCGTGCCCGTCGGATTGATCGTCTCAGCCGGCCCGGTATATGGCGCAGAGTTTATTGCCATCCGGATCACGCACATAGGCCAGGTGCATGGGTCCCATCGCGCCGCCATCACGCAGGCTCGGCGGATCTTCGGCAGTCTGGCCGCCATGCGCCAGCGCGACATCGTGAAATTGTTGTACTTGCTCAGACGAACTGCATGTGAAGCCTATCGTGCTGCCATTCGCAGGAGTCGCTTTTTCTCCATTGATCGGCTCACTGATGCTGAAGGTATTGCCGTCATGCCGGTAAAAAATCCGGTGGTGACCAGTCGCAGCCTGGTTACGAAACGGCTCGCTGGTACCGAACAGGCCGAACACGGCATCGTAAAACTTTTTTGATTGCTCGATATTGTTCGTACCGACCATGATGTGACTGAACATAGTGTCTCCTTGTACCGGAGGGGATCTCCGGGCTGTGCACAAGATAATAAGGCAAATGCGGCAGTGTTCCGACATCCTCGATAGCCGTCCGTTCCTGACCGAACAGTACCCTATAAAAATAATCCTGATGTCCGCTTAAAAGTCTCGACCGAACCCAGCGCACCCTCGAGATAGCCACCTTCGTCCGGTGCGATTTCACTACCGACGAAATGCAACTGCATGCCGTGCAACTGCGCCAGCCACACGGACAAGTCAAGCTCGGGATGCCTGGGCGACTCGCCGATATCGTGATCGCTGACGATCCACGCGTCCCGTGCCCAGTCCTTCAGGTAGGACACGTCCGGTGTAGCGGCCTGGGTGCCGAACACGTCGACGAGCTGACGCAGGCAGGCATCCTGCAGCGCCCCGGCGGAATGCTGGCTGCGTACTCCGGCCGGCACCCCGATAAAACCGAACAGCGCAAAGCCGGAGTCGGCCGTGGCTGATGCATCATGGATTTCCACCATCGGACCAACCCGGCTGAAGACCTGACCGGACAAGCCATCCTGTCGCCAGAAAGGGGTTGGATAGACCGCCACGAACTTGGCCTGCGCCGCCATCCAGGTCGGCGTTGCCGCCAGCGCGGCCGACAGGCCCGGCGGAAGGCAGTGCGCCAAACCGTCAATCTGCAGCAGCTTGCGGGGTGGCGCGGCCAGCACCAGATGCTGCACCCGGATCTGCTGCAGCGCACCGGCGGCATCGTCTGATGACACATACCAGCCGTCATCGTCGTGGGCGACGCGCGCGATCGGACGGCCGACATGCAAACGCGCCGGGTCCAGCCGCGCCGTGAGCGCCGCAATCAAGGACTGCGTCCCGCCTTCCACACGGTACGACAGCATGCCTTCTCCGGCATCGCTGCGTTGCACCGGCTGTGCGCTGCTCTGCTGGTAGAGCACATCGCCGGCGACATGCTGCGCAAACACCGCCTGTCCCAGTTCGGCGCACAACCGTTGCATGCGCTGCTGGTGCGGCCAGAACCAGGTCGGCCCCAGATCGACGCCGAATCCGGCATCGGCGGCAACCGGTTGCGACAGAATGCGGCCGCCGAAGCGGGTCTGTGCTTCCAGCAACAGATAGGGAATTCCGGCCTGCTCCAGCCGCAGCGCGGCGACCAAGCCGGCCAGCCCGCCACCGGCAATGAGAACGTGCGTGTCTTGAATCGTCGAAGTAATAGCTGTCCCCTGGTCCGTACATGGAAATGCGCGGACAACCGGATAGTCTGTCCACGCGCACGGGCGTCATTTTACCGCCGGCATGTTTTTCAGACCGGTGGCGGATTGCGCAAGCGCATGGCTTTTCAGGTTCGCGCAATCTGACTTGCACATCATCAAATGCCGGCACACTCAGGGTGCCGTGTAACTGCCAACCAATACCGTGACACCGAACCTGGCCAGGATCGGTCCTATATGCGTGCCTTGCGCTCCGGTCGCGCTTTCCCGTCCGTGCAGCAAGGCCACCACCTGGTTAGCATGATTCAATAGTACCGATCCCGAGTCGCCCTGGATTTGGAAGACCCGGTCGCGATAGGCATCGAGGTCGTTGTCACGGGTAACAATAAGTTGATTTTTCAGGAGAAAGCCCGGCGTTGCCACGTCGGCACTTTTCGGTTCAGTGACGATTCCTTTCCGCACACCCGAAGCGCAACCGCGCTTCCACACGGCGGCTTTAGGTCCCGCCGCGCCAGAGCCAGCAATGTCCACTCCCTCTGGCGTCCTGTTGATACAGACGATGCCTGATTTAATGCGCGCCATCGCGGCGTCGTGATCGCCGTCCAATTCGACGACCTCTGCCACCGAATCAAAAAAAGTCCCGCCCAGTTGATGCGGCGGCTGAATCACTTCCCGGTCATCGTCAACCGGTATCGCACCTGAGCCGAGCTGATACAACACGTGACGATTCGACAGGATGAAGACGTCATTGCCGCGCCGGACAAAACACCCCAGCGTACCCGGACCGTTCGAGCCGCGCCGACCGATACTGCATCCTGCCAACAGCGGACGTCGTCGCACGCTGTCCCAGCCACCCCAGTTACTGTCGACACCCATGGTGTCTTTGACCTTCTGCACCGCAGCGGCCACATCCTGCATTTCAAAACGACAGCGCGACACTGCCTGATCGCCTATCATGCTGGCAGCCAGCGCCTGCGATGCGCGCACAACATCATTAGCCGGCGCACCGGTGTTGGCTTTGGCCGTCAAAATCAGGATCAGCATGCGTCGGTATTTACGATAAATATGCTCGGCCGGCCTGTCGGCCTTGGCAACGCCGTACTCGCCCTGCGCCATCGCCTCGCTCACGGTTTTACGTTGCGGGTCGGTCAGATTGGCGTGGTAATCCTTGATGGTTTGCAATCGGGCCGCAGGGAAGCTGGTCTTGTCTTTATCCATCTCGTCCCACGTTTCAGTGAGCCGTGTCTTCCAGTTCTTGTTCATGGATAGTCCTCGATGCGTTGTGCTGGTGGCATGCAAAACCCGTCAGGTCGTATGTCATTAACCAATACCAAAGTCACTATTGAAACAGGGTTCGGAGGCGATTACGCGTACGCATTCAATTGGCTTGTCTTGCATCAATGTTGTCAGCAACGATCTGCTCGTTCAGGCCGATAGGCTGTGTCATTTAAGAATTTCATGCGCTCCATGAAATGTCAGCCATGTACTTGATCATGCGAAAAAATGAATGACAGGCGTTTTTCTGAAGAAATGGGCAAACCTCAGCTTTCAGAAAGGCGGCGGCTCGTGCAGGCGCATGGCTTTTTATTGCCACGCCCTACGGTCGGATGATCTTCCACCATTGCTCATCGCCCGACCGGACGAAAATTCACGACTGAATAAAAGTGCCAAATTATTATGTTTTACGCTAGCCTGAATGCCTTGTTGATTGTCGAGATATCCATTGAAGAAAATGCACACGAGCACAAACAAGCCTGCCGCGCTGGATGGCGCACTGCGCCTGGCGATGAGCGACCATCAGGCTGGCAAGCTGGTTGATGCCGAGCGGCGCTATCGCGCCCTGCTGGCGAGAGCTCCGCGCCATCCTGACGCATGGCATTACCTTGGCGTACTGCTGCACCAGCAGGGTCAAAGCGACACGGCATTGACGTTGATCGCCCGTGCTCTGGTGCTGTCGCCCGGTTATGTCGATGCCCGCAACAACCTCGGTAACATCCAGAAGGAGCTGGGGCAGATGGCTGCCGCCGAGCAGTCGTATCGCGCCGTCATTGCGGCGCGGCCGGAATTTGCATCGGGCTGGAACAATCTTGGCGTGGTCCTCAAGGCGCAGCAGCGCCATGCCGATGCCGTCGTGGCGTATCGACAATGCCTGATACTGGCACCCAACTTGGCCGACTGCTGGCTCAACCTTGGTAACGCACTCAAGGCGCTTGACGACCTGCAGAGCGCGATGACTGCCTATCACCAGGCCATTTTGCTGGCACCGCAAATTACTGATGCGTACCGCAACCTCGGCCAGGCATTGCTGACGAGCGGACGGCATGACGAGGCACTGACTGTCTATCGCCAATGGCAGATACAGGAACCGGACAACGATGCCATCAACCATATGATCGCTGCAGTGGCTGGCGGTATTGCGCCGCAACGCGCCAATGACGGCTACGTGCAAACCACCTTCGACCGCTTTGCCAGCACCTTCGACGAAGTACTGACGCGGCTCGATTACCGTGCGCCGGCGCTGTGTGCGGCGCTGGTCGACACCCTGCTCGGCCCGGCCGCAGCGAACCTCGCGGTACTCGACGCAGGCTGCGGTACCGGCTTGTGCGCGCCATCGTTGCTGCCCTATGCGAGCACCCTCGACGGGGTCGATCTGTCACCGAAAATGCTGGCACTGGCGGCGCAGCGCAGCAGCTACCGGCACCTGCATGAAGCCGAACTGACCGCGTGGCTGGCGACGCATCCGGCCAGCTACGATCTGATCGTGTCAGCCGATACGCTGTGTTATTTCGGCGCACTCGAGGAAGTGGCCATCGCGGCCGCGGCTGCACTGCGTCCCGGCGGGCACTTGGTGTTTACGCTGGAGCTGACGGTCGATGCGACCGCGTCACCGCACTTCAAGCTCAATCCGCATGGTCGATACAGTCACACCATAACGTATGCGCGACAAGTTCTGGCCAGGGCCGGGCTGGAGGTTATGGCGGTTCGGTATGAGGTCTTGCGTACCGAACTGCAAATGCCGGTACAGGGACTGGTGATCGGGGCGCGGGCGCACGATCACCAGTAGACCGTTCAGGTCGATTGCATCTTGTCGGCCAGTTGCTTAACCACCGTGGCTGAAATTCATAGCATTTCTCGGGCACCGCACAGCTCTGCGGCGATGACCTGCGAGATGGCGCAGTGAAGGGTAATCAAATGGGTTGCCAGCAAACGTACGCAAGTATCAAGACTCGTGCGCGTTCGCATTCACCGAACGCGCACTTCATCCTCGCAACACCTCGATAACCCATCCTGCATAAGCAAGACAGTCAGCGTTGCGGCGGTCTCAAGCGGGATCGCTCAAATGTGGTCACTTCGTGTATCAGCATCTGCTTGACCCACCCGGGGTTGAGAACCGGCTGATAAGTTGCCATCACCAATTTCATGAATGTGACCAGGTCCGCGGCTGTTTCCAGACAATAAGGAATGGTTTCATTCGGAATCACCGCAAACACCGGCAAGTCAATCGACTTGACAAAAGGTCGCCCGGTTTCATCGCTGTGATGCACCATGTTGCCGCCCGTGTAACCGCGATGCATAAAGGCGGCATTAAGCGCGTTGCGCAGCGCCTGCAGGCGGGGCGTCATGTTGCCAAGGTGTTCGTCTTCGCCGGTATCATTCAACCCATCATTGATGTTCTGTTCAAGAGTATGGTGTTGCACCATGCGTCTGTCAGGTGAACTGAGGGGGCCCAAAATTTTCTTGTTGTCGAAGGATTTCTTCGGGACCCAAAGAGTGAAAAGGTCATAGTCACCAGTCGTCGCGCTGCGATAGTCCGCCTGCGGTACTGTTGCCATGCTATCGCGCAATGCCTCAACGGCCACCCAGGTGCGGTTGGCAGATCTGCACTCCACACTGAACAAATCAGGGCCCACGGCAGGCACCCGCTTGAGCCGGAACATTAGCCGCAGACCCTCTTTTGCAGCAAAACCTACGAAGGCATCGGGTCCGTCCTGGGACGGAAGATAGATACCTTCCTTCATCAGCCATCTAATCCTTGCAAGCGAAATGATCAGATTGACCCTGGTCGCGCCATGGTGGATGGCGCTTGCTACATCCCTCTCTTGCCCGGCGGTGTCAAGCGCCTTCGTGAACCGCGGATCAACCAGAACGAATCCGGCCATCGGCCCCCAATTGCAGGATTTCGCTTTGTTATGAAATCCTTTCGTCGAATAGTTTTCCTCGATGAGGCCGGTGGCATATTTTCCGACGGCCCGCGAAGCGATCACCCATCCTTGATTTGTCGCGACTTCCTGGAATGCGCCGGCGTGATTGATGGTGATGCCGGTTGCTTCAATGGCTTCGTTACCTCTCAACATTTTTTCTCCTGAATCAGCAGTGCCAGTGACGCCTAAAATCAAATAAAATTTGTGCCGGCTTGGATTATTGGCGTTGGTACAAAGTGCTAAGGGCGCTCTCTGGACTGAAATACATCGCCCTATCAGAGTCGGATATTGCATTTCAGTGCGGGGACCTCCGTGTCTTCACGTCTGTGTACGATCTTCTTCAAAAAAAACCGGGATCGCCCTACGATCTGTTACTAAACAACTTTCAGCTTTTTCCAGCAAATCAGGCAGCCATTCAGTGATTTTCCCAAACATCAAGCGGCAGGTTTTTTTGCCAGTACCTTCGCTTGCGCCTTCATATCCGCTGACATGATCCCGCAATATTCACAGTCTTCTAGAGACTCCACAGGCTCACCCTGTTTGTCAACGTGTGAGTTATTTCTAATATGCTCAGCCATTTTCAAGATGATCGGAGCCCTTTTGTTGGCCGCTATATCCATCCGAGCAATACCTTTCTTTTTCAGATCTGACAACGCCGCCTCGTTTTTGATGAATTCTTTCCTCTGCGCAGCAAGACTTTTGATTGGCGCTTGTTTCAGGAATTCCGTACCAGTTTTATCCAATTGCAAGTGGGCTTTAACAATCAACCTATCCATGTTCACCCCATTTGCCTTCAATGTTTCGATAGCCCTGATCAAGTGATCTTGTGTCGGTGCGTAATGGCCACTCGCAGTCGAAATGCACACGACTTGACCAAGTTCAACTAGCCAAGTCCCTGCGCAACGCACGGTGTCACCAGCTAAGTAAGAAGAATGGTAAATATTTTTGGCTTGATTCCGAAAATGGTTAGCACAGAAAAAATCACCGCCCATACTCAATACGTAGCCGGCGTGATCAGTGTCCCAGCCCTGATCTCTTGATGTACCAGTCGCTTTTCCAAGGGATGCCGAGTCGAGGGGAACGAGGTTTGTACTGCCGGCAATACCGCTCAGCTGCATTGCTATCGCGTTTCGAAACTGAACGCGGTATATATCGACCTCCGACGTGGTCAGATATTTTGCGGAACCATTGGTGTAATCGGTAACGACCCCATGTTTGTTGAGGCCCCGTCCATAAGTTTCTTCAATCCAGCGGGGTAACGCGTTTATCGCGACACTGGTTATTTTGGTGAGTGAAATACAAGTGATTTCGAACAGGCTTTGAATGGCCTCTTTCCGGCCAGAATTTCCAATGCCCTTCGCACTCTCCTTTAACCACAAATCGGTCGAAAAATACAACCGCCCCAACAAAAGAGTCTTGTGCA
>JBLHMB010000087.1:0-11709 GCA_047621665.1 Bradyrhizobium sp.
AGCGCGATGAAAAACAATATTAATGGCCAATACAACGTCGCCGCGGGCGGCAGTGCAATGGAGTCCAACACAACAGGAACGAACAATGCGGCCTTCGGCCAGGCAGCATTAAAGAGCAACCTCAGTGGTTCTAACAATATTGCCATCGGTGGAGATGCGATCGGCAATTCAACCGGCTCGCAGAATACGGCGCTTGGACGCTTTGCCGGCAATACAACGACGAACACACTGTCATCCAACGGTTCGACCTTCGTCGGTTATAACGCTACCCTCGCCGATAACGCCGCCACCGCAACCTCTGGGGCGATTACGCTGCTCGGGGCAAATACCAGCGCCAGCCTTGGTACTTCCGCCGCTTCAGCCTATATGACTGCCGTTGGCGCCAGTGCAGCAGTGACAACAGTCAACACAGTGGTACTCGGCAGGGCCGCTGACAAGACTGTCATTGGCGCCACGGCCGATAATTTGTCCGGTAAAAAACTACAGGTTACGGGCGGTATCGACGTCACCAGCGATGGCAACAGCGCGGGGCTGGTTGTCACCGCCACGCACATTTATGGACTCAGGAGTGTCGTACAAGCCAGTCCTGTACCCGGCACTGGCTACAACAACACTGGCGCGTATGCTCTTAATGCCATCTATCGTGCAGACACATCGGCAACTGACGGCCTTACATGGAAGGCGCTCTCGGTTAACCGTGACGGCGTCAACTATGCGTATATCGATACACTGGGAAATGCTTTTTTCAACGGTACGGGCGCTTTCACCGGCGCGGTGACCGGCGCTTCATTTTCCGGCAGCGGTGCATTGCTGACCAACCTGCCTGCGGCAAGTATCACCGGCCTACTCGGCGTGGCCAACGGCGGCACCGGCACGACCACAGGTACCGGCACCGGCAGCGTTGTGTTGAACAACGCGCCATCGCTGACCAACACAACCATTTCGGCAAGTGCCATCGGCAACAAGGCCCTGATCGCCCAGGGCTTTTTCGGCCAGACTGCCAATATTCTTGAAGTACAAAACAGCGTTGCTGCATCCTTGTTCAGCGTGGGCAACACCGGTGCCGTCAATGGTGCTGCCGCGACCTGGAGCGGTAACGATACCGCAGCAGCCTTTGTGCCAACCGGTAGTGCGATACCGACCAACGGAATGTATCTGTCGGCTGCCAACACACTGGCTTTTGCGACCAATTCGGGACAGCGCATGACGATTGGCGCCACCGGCATCGTGACTGCACCGGCTTTTGTCGGTGCGCTGACCGGCAACGCCAGTACAGCCACTGCACTACAAACCGCACGCACCATCAATGGTGTCAGCTTCGACGGTACCGGCAACATCACGGTCACGGCCAACACCACCAACAGTCTGACCAACGGTACGTACCTCACCGGCGGTGCCTTCAACGGCTCGGCATCGATTACCTGGGCAGTCGATGCGACTTCTGCCAATACGGCCAGCAAGGTGGTGGCGCGGGATGCCTCGGGCAATTTCGCCGGTGGTGTAATTACAGCCACGACCTTTGCCGGTAGCGGTGCATCGCTGACCAACTTGCCAGCTGCGAGCATCACCGGCACGCTGGCGGTGACCAATGGCGGCACCGGCACGACGATTAGCACCGGCACCGGTAGCGTGGTGTTGAACAACGCGCCATCGCTGACCAACACAACCATTTCGGCTAGTGCCATCGGCAACAAGGCCCTGATCGCCAAGGGCTTTCTCGGCCAGACTGCCAATATTTTTGAAGTACAAAACAGCGCTGGCACGTCCTTGGTTAGCGTCGGCAACACCGGCGCCTTGAAAGCAACGAGCGGCACCATAGGCGCACCGGGGTATACCTTCTCGGCTGATACCACTACTGGCCTGTATATTCCGGCCGCCGGGGAACTGGCTGTCAGTGTCGCGGGCGTGAGCAGCCTGTGGATCAGTAATATCAACACGGCAGTTGGGAAAGATTCACTACCAAGCAGTACCACCGGCGGATTCAACGTTGCGGTTGGCGATACAGCGTTAAAGAGCAACACGGCGGGAAGTAACAATACTGCCTTAGGACATTCTGCATTGAAACTCAACACTACAGGCTTTGACAACATTGCCATCGGTAACAATGCTATGTCGGCAAATACCACCGGATTTTACAATACGGCCGTCGGTAACTCTGCGCTGCAGAGCATTACCACCAGCGGCGTCTGGAACGTCGCACTCGGTAACAATGCACTCAAGCTGACTACTACGGGGCAATACAACGCGGCGACCGGCGGCGGCGCATTGGAGTCCAATACAACAGGATCGGATAATGTTGGCATCGGCAATACTGCATTGCAGAGCAACTCCACGGGGCGGGAAAATGTTGCCGTCGGTTCCAACGCGCTTCAAAACAATACTACCGGCGATTTTAATGTCGCCGTCGGCAGGAAGGCCGGCTATGCCACATCGGGAGGCTCCACCACCAATGCCAATACCATCGGCACCAACAATACCTTCATCGGCGCTTTTGCACTGCCCGATGTTGCCACCCTGCTCGATCACGCCACAGCGCTCGGTGCGGACTCCTTGGTGAGTTCTTCCAATACCATCGTCCTCGGCCGCATCACCGACAAAACCGTCATCGGCGCCACCAGCGACGATGGCAAAGGCTACCCGTTGCAAGTCACCGGCGGTCTCAGCGCTGTCATCGCCAACTCCGGGACCGCACTCTTCCTGGGGACGAAAGTTGGTGGCGGCTCCTACGCCGATATCAGCGTCAATAACGATAGCACCGCCACTTACACGAACGGCAACCGGGCCACGATACGATTCATTGACCAGAATTACTCTACCGCCATCGCCTTCCGGACCAAAATTCCGGGAGCGTATGCGAACGCCGACGTTGAACGGATGCGCATCATCGCCGACGGCACGATCGCCATCGGCCAGACTACCGCGCAAGGTAGCAATACGCTGACCGTGGCCGGTAGCGTCTATGCCACCGCATTCAATACGCCTTCGGATGTGCGCTACAAGATGAACATCACGCCGGTCATCAATGCGGTCAAAACCATCACCGCGCTGCAAGGAGTGCATTACGAATACGATCGGGCTGCCTATCCGATGAAAAACTTCGAGCAGGGCCGCAAGCTCGGTTTCATCGCGCAGCAAATCGAATCCTACGTACCGGAAATTGTGCAAACTGATCGGGATGGCTACAAGACCGTTCAGTACGCGCAACTCGGTCCGCTACTGGCCGAAGGCATCAAGGAACAACAACTGGTCCTGCAACACCTGGTCAAGAAAGATCCTGCCACGCTGCTGGTCGACATCAAGACCTTCCAGGGAAGCGACGCCGTGTTCGAAAACATCAAGTCGACCAATCTCAAGACCGCCAACCTCGAAGCCGATACCGCCCGTATCAAAAAGCTCGAAGCCGATCGTATCGATACCAAATACCTGCGTTCGGATGTGATGAAAACCGGCGAGACCGAGGTCTTTGTCAGTCTGGGATCGTTCCAGCCTATCTTCGTGCCGCTAGCCGATGCGCAATATATCGTCAACGCTACCGCCGAGGATGGCAGTAGCGCGTTTGCCTCGGTGGCCTACATGGGAGGAAAAATCTCCGTTACGCCGATCAGTGGCAAGGGCGTGGACGTGACGGTGATGGGGTCGCAGGTTGGATTGGTTGCGGCGAGCAAGAAGATAAAAGCGACGTGGATACGAATGAGTTGAGCCAGCGCAACAACGTTGGTTGATTAGCAGGTTTGCCGGCAGGTTCGCAACAAGGAAAATCATGACAATTGAATCATCGCGTTTGATAGCGCGCCCCGCCGCGCTGGTGCTGACCTTGCTGGTGGCATTAAATGGTTGCGCCAGTTTTCCGCGTCCGTTGGCGCATCCGAAGGACGCGATTGTCCAGGCACCGGAGAGCCGCACCATCGATGACGCCGGCACTGACGCCAGCCTTGACATCGATGCTGGTTTTGGCAGCGACGACATGTTCCTGCTGAAACCCATCATCGACAGTGCGCGCCTGCCTGACATCACCTTACGCGGGATCAGTGTCACCGAATCCGGCGTCTATGACGCACTGCGCCTGGTGCTGAAAGGTACCGGTATTGCACTCAATATCGAAGGGGGCAGCAAAGGCAGCGAACGCTTCGGGCCGATCTCGGCCTTCGATGTGAAAGGTAGTCTGGCGGAGGTGCTCGACAACCTGTCGGAATCGATCGGCTTTTTTTACCAGTTCAGAAAAAATACGCTGTTCATCCAGCCGGAGCAGCAGTTCGTCGTCGAACTACCGCCGGCGCTATCGGAAGATAATGCCGCCGGTCTGACCAACACGCTGCAATTTCTCGGCGCAAAAGATCCGTACATTGACCGCCTCAATCGCTCGCTGGTATTTCGTACCAACCGGCCGTCGCTGGCCAGGATCGAGAGCTATCTGCAAAAAATCCGCGAGACGCGCTCGCTCATTATCTACGACGTCAACATTTTTCAGGTCGACCTGAAGGACAACTCGGACACCGGCATTCAATGGAACAAATTGGCCTGGGCCGGAACGCCGGGGCTGGCAGCCAATCCGGTGAGTACCGCCACGACGATCAACCCGGCCGTGGCCGGTGCGACGACGGCTGCCCAGAAAATCGGCAATGCGGTCAATGGCGGCATTGCCGGCCTGGGACTGGGACTGGTGCTGTCGTCGTCGCGGTTTTCGGTCGACATGCTGATCAATTTCCTGCAGACCCAGGGCAATGTCAAAGCCATTTCCCGGCCGCGTCTTGCCGTGATTTCCGGCACCAAGGGGTCGCTGCGGGTCGGTCAATCGACAACGTATGTATCGAAGGTCGGCACCAATTTTTCCACCTCGGTGAATCAGGTCACGACCGAAACCCGCGACCTCAAGACCGGCCTGGATCTGGCTCTGTTTGGTGACTTCAGCGACAACACTGTCTATACCCGCATCGGTCTGTCGATCTCGGAGATCGTGAGTCTCAACAAGTTCACCGCACTCGGTACTGACCTGACCTTGCCAACCACCGCCGACCGTGAAATCAATACCGTGATCCGGGCGCGCCCCGGCGACATGATCCTGCTTGGCGGGATCACCATCAACCGTGATGCCACTGACATCCGGCGCGGCATCTCGCAAAACGGCAGCAGCGACACGGTGACCCGCTCGGAACTGGTACTCGCGCTGAAGTCGAAGGTGGTGTATTTCCGTGGCAAGGGCTATCAACAGGCGCTACCGAAGGTGCCGCCAATATCCGACAGTGGTAGCAGCGCGCCCACAGGTCAGACCAATACCGCAGCGCCGTTCGAGGCATCCGGATTGCGCCTGACCCAGACGCTGTCTGTCGACTAGGTCAGGCAGGTGCTCGTCAGAAAATAGCGGCCCGATCGGCTGTGCGCTGCCATTACCCGGTCAGCGCCAGTCAACGGTACCAAAGCCATCCTTTGCCAGCAGGGTGTAATACAAACCGACCGTGGCGCGGGTTTGAGTCTGATTGTTCACCCCGGGAAAGGCCGCATCGCGTTGCGACCACAAATACTTGAGCGCGATCGCGTGCTGCCGGTGAACGCGCCAGATGACCGACGTGTCGGCGCGAATGATGTTTTCATGGCCGCCGCGACTGGCCGCCGCGACATTGCTGACGAAGTATTCACGGGCCGTGAACGACACGGCGGCGGAGTCGGCCAGGATCATGCGTAGCGACATCAGCGCTTGCGGCGCAACGCCATAGTTGTAATCACGCCCGCCGGCCGTGCGCACGCTACCGGCCGCCGCAAAGCCGATTCCGGCGGTGGCCGTCCCTTGCAACGCGACCATGTCGGACAGCCACCATTGCGCGGTTGAGCCAAGCGATAGCGCCGTGGTGGACACCCGGAATAATTGCGGCGCAATGTAATCGTAGCTGCCATACAGTCCCCAGATACCCCGATAGTCCTTACCCAGTTCGTATTTCTGCCCGATCAGCAAACCACGGTTATGGATACTTTCAACCCCGCTGCCGCTCGACGCGGTTACCTCGAGATTGAAATAATCAAATGGCCGGTCGTAGCGATAACCGTTCTTGCCAGGTAATCCATAGTCGATCGCAAAGTTGGTGACGACTTCGGTGCGCTTATCCTGGAGAGAGGGGCCCAGTACAGTCTGGGTTGCACTGCTGGCCCCGACTTGCAAGCGGCCGTAATAGGCCGGATTGTTGCTGGCAAAAATCGCATCGAAGCGATTGCCGAAAGCCAGCCGGTTAAACCCGGTCGGTGGCGAGATCGCCGCTGCCGCCACTTCGCGCAAATTTGATGGCAATCCGTTACCGTTCTCCAGCACCAGATTTGACAGGCGGAACAGCGACTCGCCAAAGAAGCTGCCGGCAATGCCGCTGGCAATCTGATCGTTGCGTGATGGCCGGGTCGCTTCACCGAAAATTTCCCAGAAAGCACTGCCGGCGAAGGTATAGCCGAGCGATTCCCAGTAATTCATGCCGGTCGAGCGGGCAAAGCCGTGATACATCGCGCCCTGATAAGGATGCAGGATCTGATTGGTGTTGTACGGATCATTATCAATAACCCAGCTGCTCTTGAGGTTGCGCTTGATGGTCGGAACGGTGACGTTATAGTCGGAGGTGGTCTTGTCGAACCGGTGGTTGAGGCGATTCAGGATGACATCGAAACCGATGATTTCCAGCGCCGGCAACACATAATCCTTTGCCGGCACCGCAGCGACGACGGGACCGCCAAGATCGGGCAGTCCGGAACGCGTCATTGCGCCCTGCCCGCCGGCGCGGTCAATGACCTGCGCACCGGCACCGGACAGACCGGCCAACGTCAGGGTCAGCGCGGCGCTGCCGTGCCGGATCAGCCGGTCGGCGGGAAAAAAGGGAGAGGTCATCATGGCTGCTTATCGAGGAGAATGCCGGCGTACGAAGCACGCCTTGCAGCGGGACATGATCTCGCAAGCAAACCAAACGCTATGCGAGCCAGCACGCATAGCTATTAAATCAACCCCGGTCGTTTCTTTATAACAACAGCACTATTGCCGCACGCGGCGCGCGCAGCTCACGTGCGTCCGCAATCGCAGAATTCAACCAACCGCTTGCAGGTGATTTGAAAAGGTCTGCTCTTTTTCGCACCGCCAGGTGAACCACAGCTTACTGCTTGTGGCCGGATCAACTTCGATGGCGAGCCAGTTGCGTGCTGCCATCATGAATTGATTGTGACCAGGAAAACGCATCATCTCGACCTGATGCTGAGCATCGATCAGCTGGACCTGTCCAGCTGCGCTATTGAGATAGCCGAGGAACAGCTTGTCGAGCAAACCCGACAACGACGGATGCACCACCGCCGAGGAGGTGAACTGGACAATGCGGCTCCAGTTTTCAGTCGGTGCGATATCGCGCCGGTAGGCGATTCCCCAAGCTGCAACATGGACATCCCCCGACAGGATGGCGACCCGTATCTTGTGTTGTTCGGCCAGATCAGTCAGGGTTTGCAGCAGGCGCTTGCGTTCTCCTTCGTGGTCGTCGTCGGACCATTGATCCTTGAGGTCGTCGGCATTGCTGTCGAGGACATTGTCATTCCCCAGCAAGCTGGTCAGTCCCGCTGCCAGCGTCAGCTTCGGATGCACCACCGGCACCGATGACATCAGCAGCAGGTGCTGGCATGCCACATCCGCTGGATTGCCCAGCGCCGCCAGCCAACGTTGCAATACGGCCCAGGTGGACGGGCCCATGACCTGGGTACGCGAACGTTCGCTGCGCAAATCCGGTACCACCAGCGCGATCGGGCCGAGACGGAATGCGTACGAAAAGCCAGGCTGGCCATCGAGCAGCGGCAGGGCCAGCGCATCGTGCTGCAACTGCGTGCTCCACACCACCGGCACAAGCAGCGGGTCGCGTGGCGCCAACGCCGGGGCTTTGCCGACTGCAACATGGACAGGTTCAGGCAGCGCTGGCAAATCGGCCAGTGCATGCTGCAACTGACAAACCCAGAATGCTTGTCGTGCACACTGGAATAGCGTGCGAAATACCGGACTGTGCTGCATCTCGGGGCTGTAGGAACCCCAGCCATCGAAAATATCGTGGTCGTCCCACATCATCACGGTCGGGATGCGGGCCAGCGCATCGGCCGCATCGCGGTTCGGCCTGGCCGACTCCCACGCGCGGCGCGATGGCGGCAACCAGCGGGCACCGTAGAGGTTGAAATAGTAGTTTTCAATGTCACGTTCGAGCACCTTGCCAACCGGATACAGCAGTTGTTCGTCACGCGACAAGCTAACCCACGCCCTGAGCGCGGGAATATCGTGCCAGATCGTATCGCTATACAACTGGTCGCCTCCCATCAGCAGCAAGTGGAAGCGCTGCACATGCTGCTGTTGCAAGCGGGTCTCGTGCCACAACTGCTCTTTATCGAGCACCGTTTCCCTGCTGCGGATAGCCGGATCGTGGCATTCGAGCAGGTCGGTCCACACTGCATTAGCCGGGCGGACCAGCTTGCGCATGACGTCCGGATCCGAAAACCCATTGCAGGAGACATACGCCAGATGCGGTACCTGCCCTGCAGCGGGCACAGTGAAATGCCAGCTCGGTCCACCATCGGCGAGGCCGTACGTCACGGTACGTTCCTGCGGTTGTAGCGCACAACTGAGGTCATAACGCAGAAATTTTTGTTTGCTATTCGCAAACAGCAGTACCGGTGGCTTGCAGCGTTGTTGCTCAAGCCGCAGGAAAGGAACGTCGTCGTCGGCACCGACTCCGATCAGGGCGGTCACGCGCCATTGACCGTCATCGCCACAGCCGCGAAACGACAAGACCGGACCGAGCGTAATGCGTGGTGTGAGCAAGTGACACTCCTCTGTAAAAAACCGCAACAGGATGCATGGAGCCACCGGTAAAACAGGCAGGCAGCATGGATGGTGGCAGGAATTGTAGATGGGAGCGGGAGGAGGAAAAACGGAAAAGTGCCGGCGTTTAAGCAGCGTCAATAGTGCGCCGCAACGTCACCACGGATCAAAGTGACGTGCAATCGCTCAGGACAACGGAGCAACCAGCGCCAGCGCACGTGCGATGTCGTCGATGTCGGTCGGGCGCACCAGTCGCGTGACTTCGACACCGTCATTCAGGAAAATCAGTGTCGGCCACAACGTCACGCGGTAGGAGCGACCCAGCTTGCGTCCTTTGCCGTCCTCGACCTTGAGCAGGTGCACTTGCGGATAAGTGGCCAGCGCAGCGGCCAGCAACGGCTCGGCAGCCTGGCAGTGTGCGCACCAGTCAGTACCGAATTCGATCACTGCGGCACCGGTCAGCTGGTCCATGTCGAGGCGCGGTAACCCGGCAGAATTAAATTTTTCAGTGGCTTGCATTGGTCGTCCTGTCGATTAAATCGGGGGATGAGCGCATCCGGACTAAAAGAATCTTGATGGCTGCCAGTACCGGCACTGATAAAAAGATACCCGTCACGCCAGCCAGTTCGTCACCGGCCAGCAAGCCGACGATGATCAGCAATGGCGAGACTTCGACGCCCTCGCTCATGAGTATCGGATTGAGAACGTAGTCCTGGAACATCCGGTAGGCGATGATGAAAATGAGTAGCCAGAGCAAGTGCGAAAAGCCGCTAAAGGCCGCAACGCAGAGGATGATCACTACCGCCGACAGCGGTCCGACAAACGGGATCACTTCAAGCAGTCCGGCGACACCGGCCAGTAATAGCGAGTAGGGCACGCCCAGCGCCGAAAACACCAGGCTGTAGACAGTAAAGGTTGCCATCGACAGCAATAGCAATGCGCGCACATATTTGGAGAGCAGCACGTCGAGGTCATCGAGGATGCCACGCCACAATGGGGCGCTGTCGGCTCCCAGCGATGACAGGAATCCGGTGCGCAGCAACGGCGCTTCCTTGATCAGCAAAAAACTCAATACCGGTATCAGGATCAGATAAATGAGATTAGTGGCCGCGTGCATCACGCCCAGCCCGAGTCGCTGCGCCATCGGCAGCGCCTGACCGGTACCGGCCTGAACCTGCTCGGTGACGAAAACCAGTATGCGGGCGCGTTGCGGCTCCAGAAAATCCGGCAGCGGCACCCGCGCCGAGATGTTGGCGGGATCGAGCAGCGTTGGCAATTGCTGACTCAGGCGCATCGCCTCTTCCGTGATGGTCGTGCCGAACAGCGCGCCGGCAGCACCGAACACCAGGACAGCAAAAATAAAGACAATGCCGATCGACACCGTGCGCGGCAGTCGCACCGGCTTGAAGCGTTCGATCAGCTCGACCAGCGGATACAACAGATAACTGAAAAAAATCGCGAACACCACGACCAGCAAGGTCGAGCGCAACGAGTAAGCAGCAAACAGCAGAAAGACCACCAGCGTGCCAGTCCAGACAACACGGGCAATACGTACATCAAAACCAAACATGTTGTTATCCGTTTCATCAAAACAGGTGCAAGCGTCACCAGCGACATTGAGTAACCCACTGCGTTGCCCGGTGCGTCAGCTACCCACCAGACTGGCCGCAATATTGATCGACAAACCGATGATGGCGGCGTTGAACAGAAAGCTCAGGACCGACTGTGCCAGCACCGCCTTACGGATCGACGGTGACATCACCAGCACATCGGAAGTCTGCGCCGCGACCGCAATGGTCACCGCAAAATACAGGAAATCGGCATAACCCGGATGCAATTCGTCTTCCGGAAAACGCAAGGCGCGCTGTTTCACAGGCGACAAATAGAACAGCCGTGCATAGTGCACCGTATAAGTCGTCGCCAGCAGCAACCACGATCCGGCGACGGTCATCACCGTGAATCCGTAATGCAGGAATTTTTGCGAATCAGACAGGCCCTTTGACGAAGACAACTCCAGCACGATCGCCACCAGACTCAACGTCGCGGCAATCGACAGGATCACCAGCACCACGACGGCATTGTTATCCTCGCGCTCGGCGATCTCGCGCACCCGCGTCCGGCTGGCCGTCGACATCAACCACGCCATCTGCCCGAGGTACAACCAGGCCATCACATTCCATCCCGCCAGCAAGCGCGTGACGACCTGCCACGATGGCGGTGCCACGGCCCCCGCCACCAATCCAACCACTACAGCGACCACCAACCGCGGATGAGAATGAACCATTTGGCGCATGAATTAATAAAGGTCAGAAGTAATTAGGGTCAGAGTCAATTAAATTAATTAGGGTCAGAGTCAATTAATTCTTGCGTGGATGGGCATAATCTTACTTGCCCGGCTCGTGACGGTCGCGATGATACCAGTAACCGTCAGGCTATCGTATCGACGGTACCGCCGTCTACGCGCAAGGCAGCGCCTGTGGTGGCCGAGGCCTGCTGCGAACAGACATAGACAACCATGTTGGCCACTTCTTCGACCGTCGCAGCGCGCCCGATAATCGAGCTTGGTCGTTTGGCTTTGACGAATGCGGTGGCAACCTGTTCGATCGTCTGTCCGGCTTTTTCGGCCGCCTCGCTGAAAGCAGCGGCCAGTCCGTCCGACAAAGTCGGCCCCGGCAAGACCGCGTTGACGGTCACGCCAGTGCCGGCCAGGCGCTTGGCCAGACCACGCGAAACCGACAGGTTGGCCGTTTTGGTAAAACCGTAGTGGATCATGTCGGAGGGAATATTGAGGCCGGACTCCGACGAAATGAAGACGATGCGCCCCCAATCCTGTTGCACCATGGCCGGCGCATAGGCGCGCGCCAAGCGTACCCCGGATAACACGTTGACTTCATAAAACC
>JBLHMB010000088.1:0-11661 GCA_047621665.1 Bradyrhizobium sp.
GCGTGGTTCAGCAAAACAATTTCAACGATTACATCGTTGCGCGCATGCCCGACATGCCGCAGGTGGCCGTGCACATCGTCGCCTCCGGCGATGCCCCGACCGGCATGGGCGAACCCGGCTTGCCACCGCTGGCACCGGCCTTTGCCAATGCATTGGCCAAACTGAATGGCAAGCGCTTGCGCAAGTTGCCATTCGACCTGACCTGACGGACGACGACGATGCATTGCACCGGACTCCTGCTTGCGGCGGGGCGTGGTCGCCGCTTTGATCCCAGCGGCTTGCAGGACAAGCTGCTGCAGAGATTACCGCAAGGTGAGCATGTTGCCGTGCGGTCGGCGCAGCGGCTTGCACTGGCATTGACCAGCATGCTGGTCGTCGTCCATCCCGATGCGCTACGGCTGATGACCTTGCTGCATCAGTCCGGTTTTGTCACCAGTTGCTGTGCCGATGCCGCTGCTGGCATGGGCCATACACTGGCACACGGCGTGCGCAGCAGTGCGGCCGCGCCAGGCTGGATTGTGGCGCTGGCTGATATGCCGCATGTGAAGTCGTCGACGATTGCGGCGCTCGATGCGGCCATTCGCGATGGCGCCGATATTGCTGTTCCGGTGTATCAGGGGCGGCGTGGCAATCCGGTCGGATTCAGTCGCGTGCACCGGCAGGCACTGCTGAACATGCACGGCGATCAAGGTGCGCGGGCGGTAGTCAGAGCCCATCCTGTGGTCGAGGTCGAGGTCGACGATGCCGGCATTTTCTTTGATATCGACACCCCGGGTGACCTGCAAAAAGGTGGTTGAACCCGCGGCTCTTGTATGATTTGCCTGTCCCTTCCTCTCTGGAAATTTTCTGCATGAACATCAATTTTTTTAACCAGCAACTGGCTTTGCGGCTCGGATTCGCTGGTCTGATTCCGTTTGTATTGTTGTCGCTCGGCTGCTGGCTGGTGCATCCCGACTGGCTCGGTTATCTGGTCAAGGCCCAGCTGGCTTACGGGATTGCCATTCTCTCTTTTTTGGGGGGCATTCATTGGGGCGCAGCGCTGACCTGCAATCTGTTGTCCATCGAGCAGACCAAGCGGGCCCTGATCTGGGGTGTGACGCCGTCGCTGATCGCACTGCTGGCGTCGCGGATCGAAATCGGCGTAGGTTTTGCCGTACTCATGGCCGGCTTCGTCGCGGCTTACCAGATTGATAAACGCCTCTACCAGTGGTACAACATTCCGGGCTGGTTCATTGGTCTGCGTTTCAAACTTACTTGCGTGGTCGTCTCGGCACTGGTCGTGACCTTCCTCGCTGCCAATGTCAGGAGCTGATGTGATTACCGATATGGCCCATTCGATTCATTACACCATCGTCGCGCGCGATCTCGCCGCCCACTTGTTCGACGTCACACTGACCATTGCCCGGCCTGATCCGGCAGGGCAGTTGGTGAGCCTGCCGGCGTGGATTCCGGGCAGCTACATGATCCGTGAATTTGCCCGCAACATCGTGCAGATTCGCGCCAGCTCGGGTGGCAAAAAAGTCGTCTTGCGCAAGCGTGACAAGCACAGCTGGCAAGCAGCGGCCTGTAGTGGAGCGCTCGTCGTCAGTTACGAAGTCTATGCGTGGGACTTGTCGGTGCGCGCCGCCCATCTGGATCAGACCCATGGATTTTTCAATGGCACCAGCGTGTTTCTGCAAGTCGCCGGGCAGGAAGCCGTGCCGCACGTGGTCGATATTGTCAAGCCCGACGACGTGGCCTGCCAGCACTGGCGTGTTGCTACGGCGTTGCCGGAACTGGCTGCCGGACGCCTGGGTTTCGGCACCTATGTGGCAGCAAATTACGACGAGCTGATCGATCATCCGGTCGAGCTGGGCACCTTCGCTCTGGCGACGTTTGTCGCGCACGGTGTACCGCACGATATCGTCATCACCGGCAATGTTCCTAACCTCGACATGGCACGATTGCAGGCCGACCTGACCCGGATTTGCGAAGCGCAGATTGCCTTGTTCGAACCCGAATCCAAGCGCGCACCGATGGCGCGTTATTTGTTCATGACGCTTGCCGTCGGCGATGGCTATGGAGGACTCGAACACCGCGCATCGACCGCGCTGATCTGCAAGCGGGCCGACTTGCCGGTGCTGGGTCAGCCGGAACTGAGTGATGGCTACCGGACTTTTCTCGGGCTGTGCAGCCACGAATATTTTCATACCTGGAACGTCAAGCGCATCAAGCCCGCGGCCTTCGCACCGTATGCGCTGGCCAGCGAAAGCTATACCTCGTTGCTGTGGCTGTTCGAAGGGTTCACCAGTTACTACGATGACCTGATGCTGGTGCGCAGCGGCCTCATCGATGACGCCGCGTATTTCACGTTGCTAGGCAAGACTATCGACAGCGTGCTGCGCGGTAGCGGTCGCAGCAAGCAATCAGTGGCGGAATCGAGTTTTGATGCGTGGATCAAATACTACCGGCAAGACGAAAACGCGCCGAACGCGATCGTCAGTTATTACACCAAAGGCTCGCTGGTTGCGCTAACGCTGGACCTGACCATTCGTGCCGAAACGGCCGGTAAGAAGTCACTTGATGATGTGATGCGCTTGTTGTGGCAGCGCTATGGCCGCGATTTTTTCGAGACTGGACGAGGCGTCACCGAAGCCGAAGTCGAAGCGCTAATCGATGAAGCCAGCGGCCTCAAGCTCAAGCGCTTGCTCGACCGCGCGGTACGCGGTACGGCAGACCTGCCGCTGGCAGATGTGCTCGCGCCATTCGGTGTGGTGTTCGCCGCGAAGAAGGCATCGGGAGTGGTGGCACTTGGCGTACGTACTGCGCGCGACGGCGATACGTGCAAGCTCGCCAGCGTCTATGAAAAAGGCGTCGCACACCGTGCCGGTCTGTCGGCCGGAGATGTGCTGGTGGCGATCGATGGATTACGCGTCAATGCCACCAATCTGGCCGATCTGCTACGCCGTTACCGGGCCGGCGACAAGGCCGAAGTGCATGCGTTCCGGCGCGACGAACTGATGACCTTCAACGTCAAGCTCGCACTCGACGATGCACCGGCCAATAAGTTGACGTTGCTGGACAAGCCAGCCGCCGCCGTTAAATTGCGGCGTAGCTGGCTGGGTTGAATGCCGGCTTCAGGCAAACAGCCGGTTCAGTTCGAATCCTGGATCGGCAGCGCGCATGAAGGCTTCGCCGACCAGGAAGGCGTTGACGTCGTGATCGCGCATGCGCTTGACATCATCGGTCGTGATGATGCCCGACTCGGTGATCACCAGCTTGTCGGGCGAGATGCGTGGTAACAGGTCGATGGTGTTCTGCAACGAGGTCTCGAAGGTGCGCAAGTTACGGTTGTTCACGCCGAGTAGCGCACTCTTGAGACGCAGCGCCGCGGTCAGTTCGTCGGCGTTGTGCACCTCGATCAGCACGCCCATGCCCAGCTCGTGCGCGACAGCTTCCATCTCGGCCATCAGGCCGTGATCGAGCGCTGCAACGATCAGCAAAATGGCATCCGCACCCCAACTGCGCGCTTCATAAATCTGGTACGGATCGATCATGAAATCCTTGCGCAGCGCTGGTAAACTGCAAGCCGCACGGGCTTGTCGCAGATAGGCCGGATCGCCCTGAAAGAAATTCACGTCGGTCAGCACCGACAGACAGGCCGCGCCGAATTGCGCGTAGCTGGCGGCGATTTCGGCGGGCTTGAAATCGACCCGTAGCACGCCTTTTGACGGCGATGCTTTCTTGATTTCGGCAATTACACCGGCCTGACCGGCAGCGATTTTCTGGCGCAAGCTGGCTTCGAATCCTCGCAGGTTACCGCGGGCTTCGGTATCGGCTTCGACTTCGCGGCGCAGGCTGGCAAAGTCACGGTATTTTTTAGCGGCAGCGACTTCGTCGGCCTTGACGTCGAGGATTTTGGTAAGGATATCGGACATGATTTTCTTGGCTTCAGGAGCTGGCTAGTTGCTGGGTAACGCTGACGAATTGCGCCAGCTTGGCGCGCGCGGCACCGGAAGCGATGGCGGCTTGTGCGGCAATCAAGCCGTCGCCGATCGACGCCGAGATACCCGCGGCGTAGAGCGCTGCGCCGGCATTGAGGGCGACGATATCGCGCACCGGACCGGGGGTGTCGTCGAGCGCTTCGAGGATTTTCTGGCGCGACTCGGTCGCATTGCTGACCTTCAGATTGCGGCTGGCGACCATGGCCAGACCGAAATCTTCCGGATGGATCTCATATTCGCGGATTTCGCCGTTGACCAGTTCACCAACGAGGGTGCCGGCACCGAGCGAAATTTCATCCATGTTGTCGCGCCCCCAGACTACTACCGCATGCTGCGCGCCCAGGCGTTGCAGTACGCGCACCTGAATGCCGACCAGGTCGGCGTGGAATACGCCCATCAGGATATTGGGTGCACCAGCCGGATTGGTCAGCGGGCCGAGGATGTTGAAAATGGTCCGCACGCCGAGTTCCTTGCGTACCGGCGCAGCGTGTTTCATGGCCGCGTGGTGATTGGGCGCGAACATGAAACCGATGCCGGTCTGGGCAATCGATTGGGCGATTTGTTCGGGCTGCAGGTTGATGTTCACGCCGAGTGCTTCGAGTACATCGGCGCTGCCCGAGGATGACGACACGCTGCGCCCGCCATGTTTGGCCACGCGCGCACCGGCTGCCGCCGCGACGAACATCGTCGCGGTCGAGATGTTGAACGTGTTGGCACCGTCGCCACCGGTGCCGACGATGTCGAGCAGGTTGGTCGTGTCGGCCAGCGGCACCTTGGTGGCAAATTCGCGCATGACCTGAGCGGCAGCGGCGATTTCGCCGACCGTTTCCTTCTTCACGCGTAAGCCCATCGTCAGTGCCGCAATCATCACCGGCGACATTTCGCCCTGCATGATCCGGCGGAACAGCGACAGCATTTCGTCATGAAAAATTTCGCGGTGGTCGATACAGCGCAACAGCGCTTCTTGCGGCGTGATGGGCATAGCCAGTCCTGTCAGTGAAGGGGAGGAGGGCATCTCAGCCGCGCAGGAAATTTTGCAGCAGCGCGTGACCATGCTCCGACAAGATTGATTCGGGATGGAATTGCACGCCATGCAAATTGAATTCCTTGTGCTGCACGCCCATGATTTCGCCGTCGTCGGTCCAGGCGGTGATGTCCAGGCACGCCGGTAACGAGGCGCGCTCGATGGCCAGCGAGTGATAGCGGGTGACCGTGTAAGGACTCGGCAAATCCTTGAACACGCTCACGCCGGTGTGGTCGATCAGCGAGGTCTTGCCGTGCATGACTTCGCGCGCCCGGATTACTTTGCCGCCGAAGGCTGCCCCGATGGCCTGATGGCCGAGACATACGCCGAGGATAGGGATCTGGCCGGCAAAGCGTTGCAGTAACGGAATCGAGACCCCGGCTTCATGCGGTGTGCACGGTCCCGGCGAGATACAGATATGGTCCGGTTTCATTGCCGCGATGGCGTCTAGCGTGACTTCGTCATTGCGTACCGTGCGCACGTCTTCGCCGAGTTCGCCGAAATACTGCACCAGGTTGTAGGTAAACGAATCGTAGTTGTCGATCATTAGCAGCATGTCAGATCTCCCCGTCCAGGCCATCTTGTACTTGTTCCGCTGCGCGTAACACGGCGCGGGCCTTGTTCTCGGTTTCCTGCCATTCCATTTCAGGCACGGAGTCGGCCACGATGCCGGCGGCGGCTTGCACGTACAACATGCCATCCTTGATGACGCCGGTGCGGATCGCAATCGCCAGATCCATCTCGCCGCCGAAGGACAGGTAACCGCAGGCGCCACCGTAGATGCCGCGCTTGGTCAGTTCGAGTTCGTCGATGACTTCCATCGCGCGCACTTTCGGCGCGCCCGACAGTGTGCCGGCCGGGAAGGTCGCCCGCAAAACATCCAGATTGGACAGGCCCGGCTTGAGCACGGCTTCGACGTTCGAGACGATGTGCTGCACATGCGAATATTTTTCGATAACGAACTTGTCGGTGACCTTGACGCTACCGGTTTCAGCAATGCGACCAAGGTCGTTGCGGGCCAGGTCGATCAGCATCACGTGCTCTGCGATTTCTTTCGGGTCGGCCAGCAGTTCAGTGGCCAGTGCGGCATCGCTTTCGGGAGTGGAGCCGCGCGGACGCGTGCCGGCGAGTGGGCGGATCGTGACCTTCATCTGGTCGGCATTGATGCTCTCGTTGCGAACCAGAATTTCCGGTGAGGCGCCGACGATTTGCATGTCGCCAAAATTGTAGAAGTACATGTAGGGCGATGGATTCAGCGAGCGCAACGCACGATACAGACTCAGCGGCGAATCGACATAGGGCTTACGGATGCGCTGGCCGATTTGTACTTGCATCAGGTCGCCGGCCATCACGTACTCCTTGGCTTGGGCGACGGCTTTCAGGTAGGCGTCGCGCGGAAAATCGCGAATGCTTTCGGTGCGTACCGAAGCTGACGTGACTGGCGCATCAACGGCGCGACGCAGCATCGCACGCAAGTCCTTGAGGCGCTGGCGCGCGCCCGAAAAGGCTTCGGGCCGGGTCGGGTCGGCATACACGATCAGGTACAACTTGCCGGACAGGTTGTCGATGACAGCCAGTTCCTCGGTCACCATCAACTGGATATCGGGTAACCCGAGATCGTCTTTCGGGGTCGAACCGGCCAGCCGTTTTTCGATGTGACGTACCGTATCGTAGCCAAAATAACCAGCCAGTCCGCCGCAAAAGCGTGGCATGCCCGGACGGACGGCGACCTTATAGCGGCTCTGGAATTGCTCGATGAAGTCGAGCGGATTACCGGTGATAGATTCGGTGACCTTGCCGTCGACGACGACTTCGGTCAGGTTACCATTGCTGCGCATGATGGTCGTGGCCGGCAAACCGATGAACGAGTAACGCCCAAAGCGTTCGCCGCCGACGACGGACTCCAGCAGGAAGGTATTCTTTCCGGCGCTTTGAGTCTGTGCCAGCTTCAGATACAGCGTTAGCGGGGTTTCGAGATCAGCGAACGCTTCGGCGATCAGCGGGATACGGTTGTAGCCTTGCGTGGCAAGCGATTTGAATTCGAGTTCGGTCATGGTGCTCTCCAGGCCGTCCGGTTGTCGGGACGGCGGGTTCTCGGGAAACGTTGACGCCGGCAGGCGAAATCAACGGCGCATCGGGGACAGTTCAGTCCGGGATTTGCCAGCCTCGCCACAGCCAGGCCTCGGGAGCGCTGGTGGAGCATGCGTGTGTTTTTTTAGCGAGAAGCATGAGTGAGAGTAATCAGTAGAGGGTCAATGTGAGATCAGTCTGGCTGCTTCGAGCAGTGTCTGGACTATACCATCCGAGTCAATCGACTGTACAGGTTCGCCATGGTTGTAGCCATACGGAACTGTCAGCACATGGCACCCGGCTGCGCGGGCAGCGCGCGCATCGTTGGATGAATCGCCGATGGCGACGACTTGCGCCGGTGTGATGGCGAAGTCGGCGCAGACTTGCAGGAAGGGGCCCGGCTCAGGCTTTTTGGTTGGTAGCGAGTCGCCGCCATAAACAAGCTCAAAATAGTCGCGCAGTCCGGTTTTCTCCAGCAATGGCAGCGCAAAAGCGATCGGCTTGTTGGTCACGCAAGCCAGCCGGATCTGTTGGTGCCGCAATTGGGCGAGGCCTTCATGGACCTCGTCATACAGGGTGACGTAGTCGCCATTGATGGCCAGGTAGTGATGTTGGTAGGCTGCCAGCGCCGCGTCGAAATGGCGCGCGATATCGTTCTCAGTGTAATCAACGGCCAGCACACGGTGGATCAGGTTTTCTGATCCTTTGCCAACGAAGCCCTTGATGAGTTCGATGTCGAGCGGCGCCAGTGCCAGTTCGGCGCGCATGCGATTGACCGCGCAATGGAAATCCGGTGCGGTATCGATCATCGTACCGTCGAGGTCAATGATGGCAGCGCGGATACCGGTGAAATTCATGCGCCAGCCAGTTCGGCGCGCATGGCGTCGATCACGGTTTTGTAATCGGATGCGCCAAAAATGGCAGAGCCAGCGACGAAGGTATCCGCGCCCGCTTTGGCCGCTGCCGCGATATTCTCGATCTTGATACCGCCATCGACTTCGAGCAGGATGGCGCGTCCGGATTCGTCGATCAGCTTGCGTACCGCAGCGATTTTTTTCAGTGCTTCCGGAATGAATGACTGGCCACCGAATCCGGGATTGACCGACATGATCAGGATCAGATCGATTTTATCCATCACATGGTCAAGAAAATGCAGCGGCGTGCCCGGATTAAATACCAGCCCGGCCTTGCAGCCATTATCGCGAATCAGTTGCAGCGTGCGATCAATGTGTTCCGACGCTTCTGGATGGAAGCTGATGATGTTGGCGCCTGCTTTGGCGAAGTCCGGGATTAGCCGATCAACCGGCTTGACCATCAGATGCACGTCGATCGGTACTTGTACATGCGGACGGATGGCGGCGCACACGAGCGGACCGATGGTGAGGTTGGGAACGTAATGGTTGTCCATCACGTCGAAGTGGATGATATCGGCGCCGGCGCTGACGACGTTACGGACCTCTTCACCAAGACGGGCAAAGTCGGCGGACAGAATGCTGGGAGCGATGTGGTAAGTTGGCATGATCATCAATTCAATGGAGGTGCGGCATTTTAACCTTGTCGTGCTTGCTAAGCAGTCAGGCGTTCGTCAGAATGTGCGATCGATTTGGTAGCAGGACTGGCAAGCGCGCTTGCCGGAGCGATTTGACCCAACCCCAACCAGCCGAGGAAAATTCATGGCAGCAGCATACGAATTCACAGTAACCGTCAGAGCGCAGTACCTGGCTGACCAGTCCGAGCCGGAACGTTCGACTTTCGTGTTTGCGTATGCAGTGACTATCAAGAATACGGGACAAATTCCGGCGCAGTTAATCTCCCGTCACTGGGTGATTACTGACGGGAATAACCACGTCGAAGAAGTGCGTGGTCTCGGTGTGGTTGGTCACCAACCGTTGCTGGAGCCAGGGCAGGCATTTGAATATGCCAGCGGCGCGACGCTGGCTACACCGCAAGGATCAATGCGAGGGGAATATTTTTGCGTCGCGCAGGATGGTGAGCAATTCCAGTCTGTGATTCCAGAGTTCGTGCTGTCGTTGCCGCGCACCCTGCATTAATTAAACCTCGTCGTCTTTTTTTGGGGGCTGCGGTTTTGGCGGCGGGCGACGTGCTTTCGGGCCCGAATACATGGTCCACCAGACAATAAATATCAGCAAACCTCCAGCGACACCAGCTTCCAACAGTAACAGCCACATAGCAGATTATCTTTCATGTCATTAAAACGCCTTAGCTTACTCGCTTCAGTTTCCATCCTCGCGACCATCCTGGCCGGTTGTGTCACTGCGCCGTCCCAGCCACCGGTTGCGACTCAAGCGCCAGCACCGGTCATTGCGCCAACAACCCCAAAAGGCGAAACATTACGGCCGGTTAATTTTTCTGCATTGCCAGGATGGGACAAGGATGATCAACGTGAAAGTTGGCCTGCATTTTTGGCCTCTTGCGAAGCACTGATCAAAAAAGCCGACTGGAAAGAGCCTTGCTCGATCGCCCGCGATGTCAATGCCACTGACTTGCAGGCAGTGCGTCACTTCTTTGTATCTTTTTTTGTTCCGAACCAGGTCTTTAATGCGGATGGATCAGACACGGGGCTGGTGACTGGCTATTACGAGCCTTTGCTGCGTGGTGCGCGCAAGCGTGGCGGTATTTATCAAACGCCGCTTTATCGCACGCCGGATGACATGCTGACGATTGACCTGGCCTCGGTCTACCCTGAATTGAAAGGCATGCGCTTGCGTGGGCGGATCCAGGGCAACAAGGTTGTGGCGTATTACCCGCGCGCTGATCTGGCAAAAGCAGGCGCTCTGTCAGGCAAGGAATTGCTGTGGGTAGATGACCCAATCGAAGCTTTCTTTCTACAAGTGCAAGGTTCGGGCAGAGTAGCGCTAGCCGATGGTGGCGCTGTTGTCCGGCTAGCTTATGCAGATCAAAACGGCTATCCCTACAAATCTATTGGGCGTTATCTGGTTGATCGTGGTGAATTGACACTCGATCAGGCATCGGCGCAAGGAATCAAGGCGTGGTACGCCGCGCATCCGGAGCGCCAGCAGGAGTTGTTGAATGCGAATCCGAGCTTCGTATTTTTTAAAGAAGAGTCAATTTCCGATCCCCGGAAAGGACCGAAGGGGGCGCTCGGGGTTCCGCTGACCCCGCAGAGGTCGATTGCTGTCGATACCCTGTTTATCCCGCTGGGAGCGCCGGTTTATTTGTCTACCACGCAGCCCAATAATCCTGCAATATTGCAGCGGCTGATGATGGCGCAGGACACAGGAGGTGCCATCAAGAATGCGGTACGGGCCGATTACTTCTGGGGTTTCGGTGCAGAGGCCGGTGAAAAAGCCGGAAAAATGAAGCAGCGCGGAATGATGTGGGTGCTGTTACCAAAATTACCGACAAATGCCGCGATGGTGAAGTAAAGATTTTCCCCCGTTGAATTCATGGAGAGACAGATCGTTATGATTTATGAAAATATACTGGTTGAAACACAGGGTCGTGTTGGTGTCATCCGCCTGAATCGTCCGAAGGCGCTCAATGCCCTGAATGATTTATTGATGGATGAATTGGGTAATGCCCTGGCTGATTTTGATTCCAACGAGGAAATCGGCTGCATCGTTCTGACCGGCAGCGAGAAAGCCTTCGCTGCAGGCGCCGATATTGGTGCGATGGCAAATTACAGTTACATGGACGCTTACAAGGGCGATTACATTACCCGTAACTGGGAGAGGATTCGTACGATACGCAAGCCGGTCATTGCAGCTGTTGCCGGTTACGCATTGGGAGGCGGGTGCGAATTAGCAATGATGTGTGATTTTATTATCGCCGCTGACAATGCCAAATTTGGCCAGCCAGAAATCAAACTGGGAACCATGCCCGGAGCTGGCGGGACTCAGCGCCTGCCAAGGGCTGTTTCAAAATCAAAAGCTATGGATCTTTGCCTGACTGCGCGCATGATGGATGCGAACGAGGCGGAGCGGGCTGGCCTGGTTTCGCGCATCGTGCCGTTAGACAAGTTATTCGATGAAGCCATGGCAGCGGCGATCGTTATTTCGAGTATGTCTTTACCTTCCGTGATGATGATCAAAGAGTCAGTTAATCGCGCTTATGAGGTGAGTTTGTCGGAGGGCATACTTTATGAGCGTCGCATGTTCCACAGCACATTTGCTACTGAAGATCAAAAAGAAGGAATGAAAGCTTTCGTTGAGAAACGCTTGCCAACATTCCGTGGTGTTTGATACTATTCGGCTCCCGTCGAGAGACGGGGCAGGGAAGCAGGTTGTGGGGCTAGGCAGATGTGGAAGTGACGTTAGCAAAAGAAGCAAACGGATCACTGGTTTTGCAAGGAATTAAAAGCAAAACGCGCCAACGAAAAGGTTGACGGTAACATCGCAAAGCAGCATAATCTTACCTCTCTGAAGCAGACAAACAAAACGCTTTGTCAGCAGCAACCAAGACAGTACGGTCGGTGTAGTTAATCGAAGTGCGGTGGAGGTTGCAGGAAGTTCTTTAACAATTAACAGTTGATAAGTGTGGGCACTTGGTGGAAGTGCACTGTAGTGACTTAGGTTGCTACGGAGTCTTTACATATAGCAAGTG
>JBLHMB010000089.1:0-11568 GCA_047621665.1 Bradyrhizobium sp.
ACTTCCGGATGGAATTGCACCGCATAAAAATGCCGCGCTTCATCGGCAATCGCGGCAATCGGGCAGCTCTCGGTCGAGGCCATCAGCTTGAAGCCGGCCGGCATCTCGGTGACCTTGTCGCCATGGCTCATCCAGACCTTGAGCATGCCGTGACCGGCGTCCGTCGTGAAGTCGCTGATGCCGTCGAATAGCGCGGTATGACCGTGGGCCCGCACTTCGGCGTAACCGAATTCCCGTAGCGTGCCATTTTCGACCTTGCCACCGAGCTGATCGGCCATCGCCTGCATGCCGTAACAAATACCGAGCACCGGCACACCAAGCTCGAACACGCCTTGCGGCACGCGCGGTGTATCGCCTTCAATCACCGAATTCGGACCACCCGACAGAATCACGCCGGCAGCGCCGTAGTTGCGCACGAACTCATCGCTCACATCGTACGGAAAGACTTCGGAAAAAACACCGGCGTCGCGCACGCGGCGGGCAATCAATTGGGTTAACTGGGAACCGAAATCGAGGATCAGAATTTTGGAATGCATGGCTTGGTCGACTTAAAAAAATACGGATCAATAAAATGTCAGCAGGGCTGCGCGACATTCCGCCAGCCCTGCTTGATCGAGTGTGACAGAGCGCTTATTCAGCGCGATAGTTCGGCGCTTCCTTGGTAATCTGGACATCATGGACATGTGACTCACGCATGCCGGCCGCCGTGATTTCGACGAACTCGGCTTTGTCGCGCAGCTCTTCGATGGTCGCGCAACCGCAATAGCCCATCGATGAGCGCACGCCACCGACCAGCTGATACAGGATGGCCAGCACGCTGCCCTTGTAGGCGACACGGCCTTCGATGCCTTCAGGAACGAACTTGTCATTGCCGCTACCGGCATCCTGGAAATACCGGTCCGCCGAGCCGTCGGCCATCGCCGCCATGCTGCCCATACCGCGATACGACTTGTAGCTGCGCCCCTGGAAAAGGATCACTTCGCCCGGTGCTTCTTCGGTACCGGCGAACATGCTGCCCATCATGACGCTGGAAGCGCCTGCCGCCAGCGCTTTCGAGATATCGCCCGAGAAGCGGATACCACCATCGGCGATACACGGAATGCCGGTGCCTTTGAGTGCCTGAGCGACATTCGAGATCGCAGAAATTTGCGGCACGCCGACGCCGGCGACGATGCGGGTGGTGCAGATCGAACCCGGACCAATGCCCACTTTGACGCCATCGGCACCGTGGTCGGCCAGCGCTTTTGCCGCCGCTGCCGTAGCGATATTGCCGCCGATGACATCGATGTGCGGGAAATTGGTCTTGACCCATTTGACACGATCGAGCACACCTTGCGAATGGCCATGCGCGGTATCAACAACGACCACATCGACGCCGGCAGCAGCGAGCAACTCGATGCGCTCGTCATTGTCGGCACCGACGCCGACTGCCGCGCCAACCCGCAATTTGCCGTGTTCATCCTTGCAGGCGAACGGGTGTTCGGTGGATTTCTGGATGTCCTTGACGGTGATCAGGCCGCGCAATTCGAAGTCATCGTTAACAACCAGCACGCGCTCGAGCCGGTGCTTGTTCATCAGGCGCTTGGCTTCGGATAGCTCGGCGCCGTCTTTAACGAAGACCAGTTTTTCGCGCACGGTCATTTTGGCGCGGACTTCCGCGTCGAGTTCCTCTTCGAAACGCAGGTCGCGGTTGGTGATGATACCGATGACCATCTTGCCTTCGACAACAGGGAAGCCACTGATTCCATGCTGTGCCGACAACGAAATGACATCGCGGATCTTCATGTTCGGCGGGATCGTGATCGGGTCACGCACTACACCGGATTCAAAACGCTTGACGCGGGAAACTTCACGGGCCTGCTCGCGCGGTGTCAGGTTCTTGTGGATGATGCCAATGCCACCTTCTTGCGCCATCGCAATTGCCAGACGGGATTCGGTCACCGTGTCCATCGCTGCAGACAGCAATGGAATATTGAGCAGGATATTGCGGGACAAGCGCGTTTGCAGAACTGTGTCTTTGGGGAGGATGTTTGAGTAAGCCGGAACGAGCAGCACATCGTCGAATGTGAGTGCCTTTTGAAGAAGACGCATAGTATTTCCTAATGGCGCAAAAACGAATTATACCGACATCCCTTGCAGCGTCGTAGTTTCAATACCCTTTATCAACAAGCGCATGCCTGCACATTGACAGTCACGCCAAAGCATGGCGAAATCGTGACCATCAGTTAATCAAAATCAACAAGAGGAAAACCATGAATCTGTTCTCGCTGAAATGTCTGGCTGTCATCACCGTCCTGCTGATAGCAGGACCCGTTTCAGCGCAGTACGTGTGGCTCGATGCCAAGGGAGGAAAACAGTTTTCCGATAGACCGCCACCAGCCTCGGTGCCGCGGAAAGATATCCTGAAAGAACCTTCTTCGGAGCAGCGTGCTGAAGCTGATACGACTTCCGCCAGCCCGGTTGTGACTTCTGCGACAGAGCCACTGACCACCGCGGAACGCAATGCCGATTTCAGGAAACGTCGCATGGAACAAGCTGACAAGGACAAAAAAGCGGCGGATGACAAAGCTGCTGCCGCCGAAAAAACGGCCAATTGCGGGAGAGCCAAGGCCTATCAGCGCAGCCTGGAAGATGGTATGCGCATCAGCAGCACCGACAAAAACGGCGAGCGCTACACAATGAACGATGAACAGCGGGATAGCGAAATACGCAATGTCCGCAAATTAGTCAGCGATTGCCGCTGACCTGCTCAGCCGGACTTAGCGCGCTTGCGCCTGGATTCCATCGGGTCTGCGAGCAATGGCCGGTACAATTCCACCCGGTCATGCTCGCGCAGCACGGTCTGCGGTGTTTTCAGTTTGCTAAAAATGCCGACCCGATGCTGGTCTAGGTCGATCCCGGGCATTGCTATCCGCACCGCCTCGGCGATGGTCGTGCCAACCGCAACCTCCAGTGACACCAGACATTGTTCGGCAGGCGTTGCGAAACAGACCTGCACCGGCATCAGCGCTTCAGCCATAAACTACCTCGGCACGCTTACAGAATGAATCGACAAAACTATTAGCGATGATATTGAAGACCGGCCCGATGACGCCTTCGACGAGCCGGTTTGAAAATTCATAGTGCAGCTCGAAGTCGATCCTGCAGGCATCGCTGCGCAAGGGCTTGAAGGTCCAGGTTCCATTGAGCAATTTGAAAGGGCCATCGACCAGCTTCATCGTCATCAGCGCCGGCGGCTGGTTGGTATTTTCGGTGGTGAAGGTTTGCCGGATGCCGCGATAATTGATGCTCAGCGTTGCTGTGAGCCTGTTGTCTTCGCGCGAGCGAACTTCGACGCCGCCACACCATGGCAGAAATATGGGATAGTCTTCGACTTTATCTACCAACGCGAACATTTGTTCGGCGCTGTAGCCCAGTAAAACAGATTTGTGCACGACTGCCATTGTTTGAACCGCTTGAAAAAATCAGAAGTCAGAAATTCTAACCGACCGCATCGATCTTTACCTCATGACCATAGTTGATAACAGAAAAGCATTCCACGATTACTTTGTTGAAGAACGCTTCGAAGCCGGACTCTCGCTGCAAGGCTGGGAGGCCAAATCGATCCGTGCCGGCCGCGTCCAGCTCAAGGAAGCGTACGTCATCGTACGCGGCAACGAAGTATTCCTGTTCGGCGCGCACATCAGTGCCCTGACCTCGACCTCGACCCACGTCCACCCCGAAGCGACGCGCACCCGCAAGTGTCTGCTACACGCAGCCGAAATCAAGAAGATGATCATAAAGGTCGAGCGCTCCGGCTATACGCTGGTACCTATCAACCTGCATTACATCGGCGGGCGCATCAAGCTTGAAATTGGTCTGGCCAAAGGCAAGAAGCAGCACGACAAACGCGCTACCGAGCGCGACCGTGATGGCCAGCGCGAAGTCGCGCAGGCGATGAAGACGCATCGCCGCTAGGCTGCTGCTACGAGGTGTATTCGCGTGGATACAAGAGGCCGTGCCCACGCAAGTGGCCGTGCCCACGCGTACGGCCTACGTTACCCGCAGCTTGCAAAAAGAGTCCGGCATCAACTCTTCTGTTGCGACTTCACCACCTGCATGGCCCCTGCAATCAGACCACTGATATCGCTCAAATTAGCCGGCACGATGATCGAGTTGTTGGTCTTGGCCAGCTGAGAGAACGCCGCCACGTACTGCTCGGCAACCCTCAGATTGACCGCATCGGAACCACCCGGTTCGAGAATCGCTGATGAAGTTTTACGCAGCGCATCCGCATTGGCTTCAGCCAATGCCACGATCGCAGCCGCCTGCCCCTGGGCGCGATTGATGGATGCCTGCTGGTCGCCCTGGGACCGCGCAATTTGAGCCTGGCGTTCGCCATCGGCGATATTGATCTGCTCTTGCCGGCGACCTTCCGATGCCGCAATCAATGCACGCTTTTCCCGCTCGGCCGTAATTTGCGCCTGCATGGCCAGCAAAATTTCTTTTGGCGGGGTCAAGTCCTTGATCTCGTAACGCATGACTTTCACACCCCAGTTCGCGGCCGATTCATCAATCGCATTGACGATAGCGATATTGATTTGCTCGCGCTCCTCAAAGGTCTTGTCGAGCTCCATCTTGCCGATCACCGAACGCAGCGTGGTTTGCGCCAACTGGGTAATCGCAACAAGATAGTTCGACGAACCATAAGATGCCAACTTGGGATCGGTCACCTGAAAATACAGCACTCCATCAACCTGCAACTGCGTGTTGTCCTTTGTGATACAGACCTGGGGCGGCACATCAAGCGGGATTTCTTTCAGGATGTGCTTGTAAGCGACCCGGTCGATAAACGGAATCACGATATGCAAGCCTGGAGCGAGCGTCGTGTGATATTTGCCGAGTCGCTCGACGACCAGCGCGTGCTGCTGTGGAACGATATTGATGGTCTTCATTACAAAGACTACCGCCAGAATGAAAAGGATCAGGGAGACGCTACCAAAACTGAATTCCATGGCTTACCTCTTGGGTTGTGAAAGCGGTTGTGAATGATTTTTTTCAGAAGGCATCACGACGAGCAGACAACTGCCGCGAATTTCTCTGATCTCGTGTACGCCGGCCTGCGGGACCTCGGCACCGATGTATTCGACATCCCATAGCGCGCCGCGATAACGTGCCCGCGCGGTCGCACGACCACCGACAGGATGTTGCCACAGGTCGATCGTGATCATTTGTCCGACATCGAGATTGATATCAGGGTCGCGCGCTGCAACAAGACGGCTGCCCTTACCCAGTTTGCTGCGGTTAAGCGCAATCGTCGCGCCTACCCCCACAACGCCAGCGGCCAGGAATTGCAGCGGCGTATCCAGACCCGCATACGCCGCAATGGCGCCGGCACCGGCACCGGCAGCAATCATCAGTAAATAAAACGATCCGGAAAATATCTCAAGGGTGACCAGCGCACCAGCGACGGCCGTCCACATCATCCATTGCGCCATGATTATTTCCTCCAAAAAAAAGAAACCTCGGTAGCCGCGAGTGCTCCGGGGTTGTTAATCATATTGAGGCATTTTCCGGAATCGGTAGATGCTTTAATTTGACGATGACTTCGCTTTTCAGGCCGGCTTGTTCAACGCCGCCAGTTTTTGCCAGGTATCGATGACCGAATCAGGATTTAAGGAAATCGACTCGATCCCTTCCAGCATCAGCCATTCGGCAAAGTCAGGATGGTCCGAGGGACCCTGACCGCAGATGCCGATGTACTTGCCGGCTGCACGACAAGCCGCAATCGCCTTCGACAGCAGCGCACGCACCGCAGGATCACGTTCGTCAAAATCGGCTGCCAGTAATTCCATGCCGGAGTCGCGATCCAGACCTAGCGTCAGCTGGGTCAGATCGTTCGAACCGATCGAGAAACCGTCGAAAAATTCGAGGAACTGTTCGGCCAGAATCGCGTTCGATGGTACTTCGCACATCATGATCAGGCGCAAACCGTTTTCGCCGCGTTTGAGGCCATTCTTGCCGAGCAGGTTAACAACTTTTTCAGCTTGTCCGAGCGTACGCACGAACGGCACCATGATTTCGACGTTGGTCAATCCCATGTCGTTACGCACGCGCTTCATGGCCAGGCATTCCATCTCGAACGATTCGGCAAAGTCGGCCGACAAATACCGTGCCGCGCCGCGGAAACCCAGCATCGGGTTTTCTTCATCCGGCTCATAACGCGATCCGCCGATCAGCTTCTTGTATTCGTTCGACTTGAAATCGGACAAGCGCACGATGACCGGCTTTGGCCAGAAAGCGGCAGCGATGGTCGCCATGCCTTCAGCCAGTTTGTCGACATAAAACGCCTTCGGTGAAGCATGACCACGGGCAACCGATTCAACGGCCTTCTTCAGGTCAGCATCGATGTTCGGATACTCGAGGATGGCTTTCGGATGCACGCCGATGTTGTTGTTGATGATGAACTCAAGACGTGCCAGACCAACGCCGTTGTTCGGGATCGACTGGAAGTCAAAAGCCAGCTGTGGATTGCCGACGTTCATCATGATCTTCAGCGGCAGCTTCGGCAGTTCGCCGCGCAGCACTTCGGTAATTTCGGTTTCGAGCAAGCCATCATAGATCTTGCCTTCGTCGCCTTCCGCGCACGAGACAGTGACGAAGGTACCGTCTTTCAGGATTTCAGTAGCATCACCGCAACCGACCACGGCAGGCACGCCCAGTTCACGCGCGATGATCGCTGCATGACAGGTGCGACCACCCCGGTTGGTGACGATGGCAGCTGCGCGCTTCATGACCGGCTCCCAGTTCGGATCGGTCATGTCGGCGACCAGCACGTCGCCCGGCTGGACGCGTTCCATGTCGGCGGCATCGTGGATCACGCGGACCGGACCGGCGCCAATTTTCTGGCCGATTGCACGACCGTGGACCAGCACCGTGCTGCTGCCCTTGAGCTTGAAGCGCTGTTGCGCGTCAGTGGCTTTTTGCTGTGACTTGACGGTCTCGGGACGCGCTTGCAGGATGTACAGTTTACCGTCGCGACCATCTTTGCCCCACTCGATATCCATCGGGCGGCCATAATGTTTTTCGATGATGACTGCGTATTTCGACAGCTCGACGATTTCATTGTCGTCCAGCGAATAACGGTTACGCATTTCAATCGGGACATCGACGGTCTTGACCGAGCGACCGGCTTTCGCTTCGTCGGTGAATTCCATCTTGATCAGTTTTGAGCCGATGTTGCGGCGGATGATAGGCAGCTTGCCCATTTCCAGCATTGGCTTGTGGACATAAAATTCGTCCGGATTGACCGCGCCCTGAACCACCGTTTCGCCGAGACCGTAACTTGACGTGATGAACACCACGTCACGGAAACCGGATTCGGTATCGAGCGTAAACATCACACCGGCAGCACCGAGGTCGGAACGTACCATGCGCTGCACGCCGGCCGACAACGCGACCTCTGCATGGGTAAAACCCTTGTGCACGCGGTACGAAATCGCGCGATCGTTGTACAGCGACGCGAATACATGCTTCATTGCTTCAAGCACGTTGTCGATGCCGACCACGTTGAGGAAGGTTTCCTGCTGACCGGCGAAGGACGCATCCGGCAAGTCTTCGGCGGTGGCCGACGAGCGCACGGCGAACGACATTTCGCTGGTGGAATCGGCCACCAGTTGCTGGTAGAACGTATCGATCTCAGCTTGCAGACGCGGCTGGAATGGGGTCTCGACAATCCACGAACGGATCTCGTTACCGGCTTGTGCCAGCGCACGGACATCGTCGATGTCAAGGTCGACCAGACGATCGGCGATGCGCTGCGCAAGCGGTGCACCACCGTTGTCGCTGTACGAAAGGAAATCACGGAAGGCCTGTGCCGTTGTAGCAAAACCACCCGGAACGCGGACGCCGGCACCAGCAAGCTGGCTGATCATTTCGCCCAATGACGAGTTCTTTCCGCCGACGGAATCAACATCCGTCATCCGCAAATTTTCGAAAGAAACGACGTAACTCGCGTCTGAAGTTGCTCCGGTTTGTGCTGCGTTAGTCATAACAACCTCTACTTGATGATAAGAAATCTGCACGTGCGTCGCGTTGGCCTTTACACTTTGTTTTTTTCTGTCGGCCATCCGGTGACAAGTTTGGCGGCCATTTTACCCGCTGCCATCGGATTTGACGTCAGCAACCTGCTTTTCTCGCTCTCAAATAACCATGAATTCACCCGATCTCACGCCGCAACAGCTCCGCACAATCGACCGCACCGTTTTTTTTGTTTCGGATGGCACCGGGATTACGGCTGAAACATTTGGTCATGCGGTACTGACCCAGTTCGACCTGCGTTTTCGCCAGGTCAGGATGCCCTTCATTGATACCGCTGAGAAAGCCCACGCTGCTGCCCAGCGGATCAACGAAGCCTTCAAGGCCGAGGGCAAACGACCCATCATTTTTTCCACGCTGATCCAGTCCGAATTGTCAAAAATTATTGGTTTATCCAATGGCATGGTGATGGACCTGATCCAGACCTTCGTCAAGCCGCTGGAACTGGAGCTGGGAGTGAAATCGACCCACACGGTAGGACGCAGCCACAACATTGCCGACTCGGACGAATACAAGAATCGCATCGAGGCGATCAATTTTTCGCTAGCCCATGATGATGGCCAGTCGCACAAGAACCTGGCCATGGCCGACGTAATTCTGGTCGGCGTCTCGCGCTCCGGCAAGACGCCGACCACGCTGTATCTGGCCATGCAATATGGCATCAAGGCGGCCAACTATCCGCTGATTCCGGAAGATTTCGAACGCGGCAAATTGCCCAGCGGTTTGCTGCCTTACAAGGCGAAGATTTTTGGTTTGTCGATTGCACCGGACCGTCTGTCGGAAGTGCGCAATGAACGCCGTCCCGGCAGCAAATATGCCGCGATTGAAAACTGCCGCTATGAAATCAATGAGGCCGAAGCAATGATGCGGCGCGAAGGCATCCGCTGGATGTCGTCGACCGCCAAGTCGATCGAAGAAATTGCGACGATGATCTTGCAGGAAATCAAATCGGATAAGCGCGCCTATTGATTTGACAGCAAAAACCGAACATCAACCGGGCGAGGCGCAATATCGCTCCTCGCTTTTTCCGGCAGACTTGCTCTCGGTCAGTGCGAGCTTAGTCCGCGCTGTCGTACCTGCTCGAAAAAGCACACCGCCGCACACGCCGCGACATTCAACGACTCCATCGCGCCGAGGTGCGGAATCGCCACCTGATGCGTGGCCATTGCCAGCAATTGCTGCTCGACGCCCTGCCCTTCATGGCCGAACAGCCATGCCACCGGCTGCGTCAGGTCGATGTCATAGACCCGCTGCGCCACATGCGAACTGGTTGCCAGCACCGGGACACGGGCGTTGCGCACGACATCGGCGAGGTCGACATTTTCGAATATTTTCAGCAGGAAATGCGCACCCATGCCGGCCCGCAGCACTTTCGGTGACCACGCAAACGCGGTGCCGGGACTACAGAACACGTATTCGATGCCGGCAGCGGCCGCGCTGCGCAGGATGGATCCCATGTTGCCGGGGTCTTGCAGGTTATCGAGCAAGACGGCGGAACCCGCGAGCGCGGCCGGCATGACGAGCTGCGGCGTTTCGACGACGAACATCAACCCGACGCCGTGCTCGACCTGGCTGATGGCCTGATACAGCGCGTCGGGCAGGACGATGCATTGCACCCGTCCGGCTTCGCATTGCATCAGCAGAGGCACAACTTCCTGATTGACCGTCGCGCTCTGACTGACGATGCACAATTGCGGCATGCCCAGATGCTGCAAGTAGGCTTCGCACAGATGCACGCCATCAAGCAGGGTGCGACCCGCCTTGCGGCGCGCCTGCGAACTGGTGGCAAGTTGCTTCAATTCCTTGTAGAGCGGATTGTCACGCGAGCTGATCGGCTTCATGCGTCGTCCTCCGCCAGCAAGCGCCGCACCGGCGCGTACGAGCGCCGGTGCACCGGCGAAACGCCGTGCAGGCGCAAGCGTTCCAGATGCAGTGAGGTCGGATAACCCTTGTGGCGATCGAATGCGTAATCGGGATACGCGGCGTGCAGTACCACAAGGGCCGCATCGCGCGCCGTCTTGGCGAGAATGGACGCGGCCGAAATCGCATCGACCTTGTCATCACCGCCAACAATCGCGATTGCACGTACCGTCATCACAGGACAGCGGTTGCCATCGATCAGCGCCAGCGTCGGCATGGTCGGCAAGGTGTCGACCGCCCGCTTCATCGCCAGCAACGACGCTTGCAAAATATTGATCTCATCGATTTCCTGATGCGAACATTCGGCAATCGACCAGGACAACGCATACGCCTTGATCTCGATGGCCAGCGCATCACGGCGGGCCTCGGTGAGTTTCTTGGAGTCGCGCAAGCCGCGAATCGGATGGGCCGGATCGAGGATTACCGCCGCTGCAAAGACCGGGCCGGCAAGCGGACCACGGCCAGCTTCATCGACACCACACACCAGTTCGCCGGGGTAGTCGTACAACGCGGGTGAGGCAGCGGTATTAGTCAAGGTAGTCAATAGTCAGGATAGTCACGAGATTCAGGAAGAGGCAGTGCGGGACTGATCGATCAGCGCCATCACCGCATTGGCACTTTCGCGCGACGTATCGCGCAGCAACGCATGGTGCATTTCGGTGAAGCGCTCGACCAGCCGCTCGCGGGCAGGAACGTCATTGAGCTGCTGCCACAAACCATCTGCCATCGCCTGCGGCGTGGCCGCCTGTTGCAGCAATTCCGGCACGATGAATTCCTGCGCAAGAATATTAGGCAGACCGACCCACGGCTGGTAACCCATATGGCGCATGATTTCCCATGACGCACGCAACATCTTGTAGGCAATCACCATCGGCTTCTTGAACAGCGCAACTTCCAGCGAGGCGGTACCGGAGGCAACCAGCGCGACGTCGGCCGCCGCCATTGCGACGTGCGACTGATCGTAGAGCAACTGGATCGGTACTTCGGACAAACCGGCCTCATCGACCAGTTCAGTAAAGTAACGTCCCTGCTCCGGCCCCGCCATCGGTGCGATAAAGCGGATCATCGGATCACGGTTCTGCAGCAAGCTTGCCGCCGCCACGAAGGCGGCCGCATTGTATTTGAGTTCCGACATCCGGCTGCCCGGCATGATGGCAACGACGGTCGCGGCCTGTGGCAACTTCAGCGCCGTGCGGGCGGCAGCGACATCGGGCGTCATCGGAATGATTTCGGCGAGCGGATGACCGACATAGGTAGCGGCAATGCCGGCATTGCGATAGATCGCTTCCTCGAACGGAAACACCACCAGCATGTGCGAGACGGCCTTTTCGATTTTTTTGATACGCCCACCGCGCCAGGCCCAGATCGACGGACTGATGAAATGCATGGTCGGGATGCCGGCTTTTTTCAGATCGGTTTCCAGCCCGAGATTGAAATCCGGCGCGTCGACACCGATGAAAACCGACGGCCGTTCGGCCATCAGGCCGGCACGCAACGAGTTGCGGATATTCGTGATTTCGCGGTAATGCGCGAGCACTTCGAACAGGCCACGCACCGACAATTTTTCCATCG
>JBLHMB010000090.1:0-11324 GCA_047621665.1 Bradyrhizobium sp.
CAAGCCGTCCGTATTTTTTGTCAGGCGCTCCCGGAGCCGATCTGTGGCTCCACCCGCCGGATTTGATTGCGCTGACAGCAGACTGGATTTTCCATCCGTTTGGCCTGAAAATGACGTGCAATCAGATTCGCTTACCCACCCAGTGACATCGCGTGCGAAAGCACAACAGGAGTTCTGTTCATGACCCAACCAGCTTACAAGCGCGTGTTGTTAAAACTTTCCGGTGAAGCCCTGATGGGCGACGATGCGTATGGTATCAATCGCGCCACCATCGAACGCATGGTGGCCGATGTTGCCGAAGTCTCGGCACTCGGTGTCGAACTCGCCATCGTTATCGGCGGCGGCAATATCTTCCGTGGTGTCGCTCCCGGTGCGCAGGGCATGGACCGGGCAACCGCCGATTACATGGGCATGCTGGCCACGGTGATGAACTCGCTGGCGTTGGCAGATGCGATGCGGCAGGCAGGTATCGTCGCACGTGTGATGTCGGCTATCAGCATTGAACAGGTAGTTGAGCCTTACGTCCGTCCGAAAGCGCTGCAATACCTTGAAGAAGGCAAGATCGTTGTCTTCGCGGCCGGTACCGGCAATCCGTTTTTCACTACCGACACAGCTGCCGCGCTGCGTGGTTCGGAAATCGGTGCCCAGATCGTCTTGAAGGCAACGAAAGTTGATGGCGTCTACAGTGCTGATCCAAAAAAAGATCCAAGCGCAACGCGTTACACGACAATTACGTTTGACGAAGCTATTTCCAAACATTTGCAAGTCATGGACGCGACCGCCTTTGCGTTGTGCCGTGACCAGAAATTACCGATCAAAGTGTTTTCGATCACCAAGCCGGGCGCACTCAAGCGCGTCATCATGGGCGCTGACGAAGGCACGCTGGTGCATATCTGATTCGTATCCACTGTTTTTGAACCTACTGAATTCCTTTCGCAAGCACAGGAGAACCGCATGACTATCGCTGACGTCAAGAAAAATACCGATCAACGCATGCACAAGTCGATTGATACCCTGAAAACCGACCTCGCCAAAGTCCGTACCGGCCGTGCCCACGTGGGCATGCTGGACCACATCATGGTCGACTACTACGGCAATCCGACCCAGTTGACGCAGGTGGCCAATGTCACGCTGGTCGATGCCCGCACCCTTGGTGTCCAGCCATGGGAAAAGAAAATGGTATCGGTTGTCGAGAAAGCCATCCGTGATGCAGATCTCGGCCTGAACCCGTCAACTCAGGGCGACCTGATCCGCGTACCAACTCCGGCCCTGACCGAAGAACGCCGCAAGGAAATGGTCAAGCTGGTCAAGAGCGAAGCCGAAGACGCCAAGATCGCGATCCGCAATATCCGCCGCGATGCCAATGAGAGCCTGAAGAAAATTCTCAAGGACAAGGAATGCTCGGAAGACGATGAGCGCCGAGCGCAGGACGAAGTCCAGAAACTGACTGACAAGTTTGTCGCGGAAATCGACAAGCTTGTGGTCGACAAGGAAAAGGAAGTGCTGACGGTATAGCCCGCAGCCAGTTTGATTCTTTTTTTACTTCCAAGTGAGCCATGACGACGCATCCCAGTTCCACCGCAGCGGTTCCCCTGGTTTCGATGATCCCCCGCCACATTGCCATCATCATGGATGGTAACGGGCGCTGGGCTACCAAGCGTTTTTTGCCGCGCGTCACCGGACACGTCAAGGGCGTCGATGCCGTCCGGCGCACGGTTGAAGCATGTGCAAGGAGCGGCGTCGAGTACCTGACTTTGTTTGCATTCAGTTCCGAAAACTGGCGTCGCCCGGCCGACGAGGTGTCGCTGCTGATGCGCCTGTTCGTCACCGCGCTCGATCGCGAAGTCGCCAGGATGCACGCCAATGGCATTCGTCTGAAAGTGGTCGGCGAGCTGAACCGCTTCGATGATAAATTGCGCGGAATGATCAGTAACGCCGAGCGACGCACGGCCGGCAACACGGGTCTGACCGTGACGATTTGCGCCAATTACGGCGGGCGCTGGGACATCATGCAGGCAATGAACCAGCTGGTCGCCCTGCAGCCCGGACGCACTGATTTCAACGAAGGCGATCTCGCGCCATTTCTGTCGATGGCCTACGCTCCGGAGCCGGATTTGTTCATCCGCACCGGTGGTGAAGAGCGCGTTTCGAACTTCCTGTTGTGGCAACTTGCCTACTCCGAAATGTACTTTACCGACAGCTATTGGCCTGATTTTGATGCCTCTGCCTTGCAACTGGCCATCACGTCGTACCAGCAGCGTGAGCGGCGTTTCGGTCGCACCAGCGAACAGCTCGTCGAGCAGAAAAAGGCATCCTGATGCTCAAGACCCGTGTTATCACTGCAGTCGTGTTGTTGGCTATGCTGCTGCTGGTCGTGCTATCGAAATCTCCCGAATTGTTTCTGTTGACGATGACCGCTTTTTTTGCCGCGGCCAGCTGTGAAATGATGCGGCTGTTCGGCAGCAAGCGGGCACTGATCGGTGCGGTGCTGTGGACGGCGCTGTTTCTGTTCCTGATGCTCAATGCGCGCTTCGTCAACCAGAAAATCTTCTTTGGCATCTGCGTGGCGTTGTGGGCGATCCGTTTCATGCCTTCACTCCAGCTTGGTTTGCCGGCGCTGGACGGGTTTGCCAATCGCCTGCTCTGTCTGGTCTATGGCATCGCGTTGCTTGGCTGCTTTCTGGCAATCGCCGTGCTGTACAGCTGGTCACCCCTGTACCTGTTTTCAGTCATGACGCTGGTCTGGATCGCCGACATTGGTGCCTATTTTTCAGGCAAAGCATTTGGCAAACACAAGCTCGCACCATCGATTTCTCCCGGTAAAACCTGGGAAGGTGCCGTCGGCGGTTGCCTGGCGGTCATCTTGCTGGCGAGCGGTTCGGTCTTTGTTCCGGTGCTGGCCGATACCTTTGCAGTGCATGTTCAAGCCAGTTGGGGCTGGGCCGGGCTGATCGGTGCGATGATCATCTTTGTCGCAGCCAGTATTGTGGGGGACCTGTTCGAGTCCCAGCTTAAGCGTCGCGCCGACATGAAAGACAGCAGCAACCTGTTACCCGGTCATGGCGGCATACTGGACCGCATAGATGCATTGTTGCCTACGTTGCCGCTGGCGGTGCTCATTGGCTATTGGCTCTGAGTGGCGATGTGGCACTGAGGCTGTTGTACAGATTGACTTACCGAAAGTGCGGATGCAAAACATAACGATACTAGGAGCGACCGGTTCGATCGGGATGTCGACTCTCGACGTGATCGCGCGCCATCCGGATCGCTACCGGATCCATGCGTTGACCGCCCACACCAAAGTCGTTGAACTGGCGGCGTTGTGTGCGCGATTTCATCCCGACGTCGCCGTCGTTGGCACGGCTGCTGCTGCGCAGGAGCTGGCTGGATTGCTCCGCAATGATGGTGTCGGCACCGAGGTCAGCTATGGCGAAGCGGCGTTGTGCGCGGTCGCCAGCGGCGCTGGTTGCGATACCGTGATGGCCGCCATTGTCGGCGCCGCCGGTCTCGCACCGACAATGGCGGCGGCCCGTGCCGGCAAAAAAATCCTGCTCGCCAACAAGGAAGCGCTTGTCATGTCCGGCCAATTGTTCATGGATGCGATCGCCGCCAGTGGCGCGATCTTGTTGCCGATTGACAGCGAACACAATGCAATTTTCCAGTGCCTGCCGCAACCGTACCAACGTAATCTTGATCACCATGGTATCGCCAGAATTGTACTGACAGCCTCGGGCGGCCCCTTTCTTGATCGTGCTGTGGAGACACTCGATCAGGTCACGCCGGAGCAGGCCGTGGCTCATCCGAACTGGGTCATGGGTCGCAAGATATCGGTCGACTCGGCGACGATGATGAACAAGGGACTGGAAGTGATCGAAGCGCACTGGCTGTTTGGTGCCACGCATGACCGCATCGAGGTCGTCATCCATCCGCAAAGCGTGATTCATTCGATGGTGTCTTATCTGGATGGGTCGGTCCTGGCGCAACTGGGCAATCCTGACATGCGCACGCCGATCGCCCATGCCCTTGCGTATCCGGAGCGCATCAGTTCCGGCGTCGCGCCGCTGGACTTGACCCAGCTGGCGAAGCTCGAATTCCGTCGGCCCGACCTGTTACGTTTTCCGTGTCTCAAGCTAGCGTATGATGCCCTGACCACGGGAGGCAGCGCACCGGCGGTACTCAATGCCGCCAATGAGGTGGCTGTCGAGGCATTTCTCGACGGGCGCATCGGGTTCCGCCAGATCGACCAGCTGATCGACCGGGTCATGCATGCCGCGTCATTCGATGCGGTCGCGGATATCGCCGGTCTGCTCGAGCAAGACCGGCATGCCCGCCAACTGGCTAACTCTTTCTTGACAACATGAACTTTTTGCAAACCGTTCTCGCTTTCATGGTCGCGCTTGGCTCGCTGGTCATCATCCACGAACTCGGCCACTATTGGGTCGCGCGCTTGTGCGGCGTCAAAGTATTACGCTTTTCTGTTGGCATGGGAAAAGTGATTTATTCGCGCAAATTCGGGCCGGACCAGACCGAGTGGGCCGTTTCGATTTTGCCACTTGGTGGTTACGTCAAAATGCTCGACAAGCGCGAACAACCCGACGTCAAGCTCAGTGCCGACGACCTCAAGCGCGAATTTACCAGCCAATCAGTATGGCGTCGCATCGCCATTGTGGCCGCCGGTCCGGCCGCCAATTTCCTGCTGGCGATCCTGATTTTTGCCGGGCTGTATGTCTACGGTGTACCGGAACCTGCTGCGCGCTTGCGCGCGCCTGCCGAGCAGACGGTGGCCTATCAGGCCGGTGTGCGCGGTGGCGAACTGGTTACGGCGATCAATGGCAAGGCCGTGCAGGGCTGGTCCGATCTGCGCTGGCAACTGGTGCAACTCTCGATCGAAAAAACGCCGGCAAAGCTCGAACTCGAGCGCGCCAATGATGGCCCATCCGGTGGTAATCGTCTTACCACCGCGACGATTCCTTCCAGCGCGCTGGGTGCTGATGGGTTGGAGGGCGACTTCCTCGGTGCGCTGGGCTTGGGTCTGGCGCGCTCGCAAACTACGCTCGGTCAGGTCGAACCCGGGGGTGCGGGGCAGCAAGCAGGATTACAACCGGGCGATCGTATCGTGGCTGTCGATGGCAAAGCCATCGTTGATGGCGACGCCTTCGTCAATCTGGTGCGCGCCTCTCCCGCGACGGCGCTGAGTCTGACGCTGTTACGCGCCGGCGAACAACTTGCTGTGATGATGACACCTGCCAGTATCGTGCGCGACGGCAAGACTATCGGCCAGATCAAGGTTGAGATCGCCAGTGGCATCGAGATGGTGACTTTGCGCGCCGCGCCGCTGCAGGCCGTATCCAGAGCGGCGGTACGTACCTGGGATAGCGGTATCCTGCAACTTAAGATGTTGGGCAAGGTCATTACCGGCGAGGCCTCCATCAAGAACATTTCCGGCCCGATCACGATTGCCGACTATGCCGGCCAAACTGCGCGGATCGGACTGATCACTTATCTTGGTTTCATTGCTGCCATTAGCATTGGTCTGGGAGTGATGAATCTGCTGCCGATCCCGGTTTTGGATGGGGGCCTTTTGATGTACTATTCGGTGGAAGTTTTGACCGGACGGCCTGTATCCGAGCGGGTTGGACAGCTCGGTCAGCGTCTTGGGATAGGCCTGTTGATGACGTTAATGATGGTTGCGGTCTTCAACGATATCGTCCGGCTGGTCTCCTGACCCGACATGGCCTGCCAAAAGAATTCACTCTGTATTGAACACAACCATAGCCAATGAAATTACATTCCGCGCTCTACGCTCTGCCAGCCTCACCTCGTCGCCTTGTTGCCCTTGCTGCGTTTGCCCTGTGTTCCGGGCAGGCACTGGCAGTCGCGCCATTCATCGTTAAGGATATCCGTGTCGAAGGTATCCAGCGTACCGAAGCCGGTACGGTGTTCAGTTATCTGCCCGTGCGCGTCGGAGAAACCTTTGACGATGAAAAAAGTACGGCGGCCATTAAGGCGCTGTATGCCACCGGTTTTTTCAAGGATGTGCGTATCGAGGCCGAGGGCAATGTGCTTGTCGTGCTGGTCGAGGAGCGTCCGGCTATTGCCGCGGTCGACTTTACCGGTATTAAGGAATTCGACAAGGACCAGCTGAATAAGGCGCTCAAGGATATCGGTCTGGGCGAGTCACGCACCTACGACAAGGCACTGGTCGATCGCGCCGAGCAGGAACTCAAGCGGCAGTATCTTGGTCGCGGTTTGTATGGCGTGCTGGTTACCACCACTGTGACACCGGTCGAACGCAACCGCGTCAATATTACGTTTGCCGTCGATGAAGGTGAGACCGCGCGCATCCGCCAGATTAATGTCGTCGGCAATAAGGCCTTTGGTGACAGCGAAATTCGTAGTCGCATTGCGTTGAGCACACCGGGCTGGTTCACCTGGTACACCAAGTCCGATCAGTATTCGAAGCAGAAACTGACCGGTGATATCGAAGCGCTGAAGTCGTTTTATCTTAACCGCGGCTATCTCGAATTCCAGGTCGAGTCGACTCAGGTTTCGATCACGCCCGACAAAAAAGACATTTACATCACGATCAATATCAGCGAAGGCGAGAAGTACACGGTTTCGGCGGTCAAGATTGAAGGTGAAACTTTCGGTCGCGAAGAAGAGTTGCGCGCCTTGATGACGCTGAAATCCGGCGAGCTGTATGCCGGCGACAAGCTCACCGAAAGCGTCAAGAAAATTTCAGAGCGGATGGGTAACTTCGGCTACGCATTCGCCAACGTCAACGCCAATCCGCAAATTGATCGTGCAAAAAAAGAAGTCGCGTTCACGATTCTGATCGATCCGGGCAAGCGCGTGTACGTGCGCCGCATTAACGTTGCGGGCAATACCAAAACACGCGATGAAGTCGTCCGGCGTGAATTCCGTCAGTTCGAAGATTCGTGGTACGACGGACAGAAAATCCGTCTGTCACGTGACCGGGTTGACCGCCTCGGCTATTTCAAGGAAGTGACCATCGATACTCCGGAGGTTTCCGGCACGACCGATCAGGTCGATATCAATATGGCCGTCACTGAAAAGCCGACCGGTAACATCCTGATCGGTGCCGGTTTTTCGAGTAGCGAAAAGTTGACGCTGACCGGTTCGATCCAGCAGGCCAACGCGTTCGGTAGCGGCACGACAGTGGGCCTCGATGTCAACACCAGCAAGCGCAACCGCACCATCGCACTGTCGCAATCGAATCCGTATTTTACTGACGACGGGATCAGCCGCAGCTACGAAACATTCCTTCGTACGACGCGTCCGCCGGACATCAACACCGGCGATTACCGGGTTCAGCAGCTCGGTGCCAACATGAAATTCGGTGTCCCGTTTTCGGAGCTGGATACCGTGTTCTTCGGTGCCGGCCTCGAGCGTACCCGGGTTGAAACCTTTACCGGTAATCCGCTTCACAACGATAGTCCCGAGCTTTACAAGACGTACGTACGCAACTTCGGTGACGGCACCAACGCCACCACCAACAGTGTCCCGCTGACGATCGCATGGCAACGTGACAGTCGTGACAGTGCGCTGTCGCCATCGGCCGGCCGCTATCAGCGTGCCAATCTTGAATTGGCACCGCTGGGTGACCTGAAGTACTTCCGGGCTATTTATCAGCACCAATATTTCATGCCGCTGTTCCGTGTGATCACGCTAGCGACTAACGCCGAACTGGACTATGGTCGTGGCTACGGCGGCAAAGCCTATCCGATTTTCAAGAACTTTTATGCCGGCGGTATCGGCTCGGTGCGTGGTTACGATAGTTCTTCGCTCGGTCCAAAAGCGCTGAACGGCGACCCGCTGGGTGGCGCGTCACGCGTGATCCTGAATGCCGAACTGCAGTTTCCATTCCCCGGCTCGGGAGCTGATCGCAGTTTGCGTTGGTACACCTTCATCGACGGCGGTAACGTCTTTGCCGACCAGCAAAAAATTCAGTTTTCGTCGATGCGTTATTCGGCGGGTATCGGTATCAGCTGGGTTTCACCGGTTGGTCCGCTGCGTTTGAGTTACGGTAAACCGCTCAATTCAAAACCCGAAGACCGTCTGCAAAGTTTCCAGTTCCAACTTGGCCAGGGTTTCTGACCGGTCATTGGCATCATCCATTTTTGCATTGCGGAGAATCTCTTTGAAGTTACCGACACCACTGTCTACCGCCATCCGTCTTGCTGCGATTGCTGCACTGTGTGTGGCATCACAGGCGCATGCACAGGAATCCCGTATCGGCTTCGTCAATACCGAGCGCATTTTTCGGGAAGCGACACCGGCTAAGGCGGCCCAGGTCAAGATCGATCAGGAGTTTTCAAAGCGCGATAAGGAATTGCAGGAAGTCGCTGCACGACTCAAGGCAATGTCCGAAAAGCTCGACAAGGATGTCGCATTGATTACCGAGGCCGAGCGCGCGAAACGTCAGCGTGAACTGACCGACCTCGACAAGGATTTTCAGCGCAAGCAGCGCGAATTTCGCGAAGATTTGAACCAGCGCAAAAATGAGGAACTGGCCTCGGTGCTCGAACGTACGACGCGTGTCATCAAGCAAATAGCCGAAGCCGAGAAATACGACATCGTGTTTCAGGACGCGGTCTATGCCAGTCCGCGCATCGATATCACCGACAAGGTGCTGAAGGCATTAAATAAGTAACCGGCAGCGTTGAGCCACGCACCCGAAACAGCATTTTCCAGGAAAGGCCACCATGCCCATGCTACTGGTTGATCTGGTTGCCCGTCTGGGCGGCCAATTGATCGGTGACGCCGGACTGCGCATCAGCGGCATCGCGCCGCTTGATGATGCCAGCAACGATCAAATCACCTTTCTCACCAATCCCAAGTTGCGCGCCAGCGCTGTCACGACGAAGGCAGCGGCAATGATCCTGTCACCGGCCGGCCATGCGTCGCTAGGAGATGAATTTTCCGGCAGCCGTATCGTTACCGACAACCCGTATGCGTACTTCGCCCGTGTTGCGCAGTTGTTTGACGTGCAGACAGCGACGCCTTTTCATGCCGGTATTCATGCGAGCGCTTGTGTCGATCCGTCTGCCTGTGTCGCTGCGAGCGCCCATGTCGGACCGCACGTTGTCATCGAGGCCGATGCGGTCATCGGTGACGACGTGATTCTCGAAGCCGGTTGCTTTATCGGTCGTGGCGCACATATTGGTGCCGGTACGCATTTTCATGCACGGGTGACGTTCCAGTCACGCTGCCGGATTGGCGCACGCGGCATCATTCATCCGGGTGCGGTCATCGGTGCAGACGGCTTTGGTTTTGCCAACGAAGGCGGTGCCTGGATCAAGATTCCGCAGACCGGCCGCGTGATGATTGCCGATGATGTCGAGATCGGTGCCAATACGTGCATCGACCGCGGGGCACTGGCCGACACGATCATTGAAGAGGGTGTCAAGCTCGACAACCAGATCCAGATTGGTCACAACTGCCACATCGGTGCGCACACCGCGATGGCCGGTTGCGTCGGCGTCGCCGGTAGTGCCGTGATCGGCAAATACTGTACGTTTGGTGGTGCCGCGATGGTGCTCGGACACTTGACGATTGCCGATAAAGTCCATATTTCGTCAGGTAGTCTGGTCACGCGTTCCATCTCCGAAGCGGGCCAGTACACCGGTTTCTACCCGCTGGCCAAAAACGCCGACTGGGAAAAAACTGCCGTCGTCGTGCGTAATTTGGGCACGATGCGTGAGAAAATCCGCACTCTTGAAAAAACCGTCAAATCGCTGACAGAAAAAAATAATGAATAGCCTAGACATCAACCAGATCAAACTCTACTTGCCGCACCGTTATCCGATGTTGCTGGTCGACCGGGTACTGACCTGGGAATCCGGCAAGACCATCACCGCGATCAAGAACGTTACCGCTAACGAAGAGTTCTTTAATGGCCATTTTCCGCACAAGCCGGTCATGCCTGGTGTGCTGATGATCGAAGCGCTGGCGCAAACCGCTGCGCTACTGTCGTTCCTGTCGCTGGGACAAAAGCCGGATGAAAACAGCATCGTATATTTCCTCGGCATCGACGGCGCCCGCTTCAAGCGCCCGGTGGTGCCGGGTGACCAGATTCGTATGGATGTCGAGATTGTCCGTCATACCCGTGGCATCTGGAAGTACAAGGCCCGCGCCACCGTCGATGGTCAGCTGGCGGTCGAAGCCGAGCTGATGTGCACGATGCGTAATGCCAACGACACGGTCACAACGGTGGCCGGCTAATGACTATGCGGATCCATCCGACGGCGCTCGTTGATTCCAGGGCCGTGCTCGACAGCACGGTCGAAGTGGGCGCGTATTCGATCATCGGTCCCGGCGTAGAGATTGGCGCCGGTACCAAAATTGGTCCGCATGTGGTGATTGACGGACATACCCGCATCGGTATCGACAACACGTTTTTCCAGTTTTCATCGATCGGTGCGGCGCCACAGGACAAGAAGTACGCAGGCGAACCAACCCAGCTTGAAATCGGTGACCGCAATGTCATCCGCGAATTCTGTACTTTTAATATCGGTACCTCGCAAGATGTCGGTGTCACCCGTCTGGGTAACGATAACTGGATGATGGCCTATGTCCATCTGGCGCATGACTGCCAGGTCGGTAACCACACCATTTTTGCCAACAATGCGCAACTGGCCGGTCATGTGCAGGTCGGTGACTGGGCCATCATGGGTGGCTTTTCGAATGTCCACCAGTTTTGCAAGATCGGCGCGCATGCGATGGTCGGCATGAGTACCAGTCTGACCCAGGATGCGCCGCCGTTCGTGATGTTGTCCGGCAATCCTGCGGCTGCGCACGGTATTAATATCGAAGGTCTCAAGCGACGCGGCTACAGCCGTGAACAGATCGGGGCTATCCGCCATGCGTACAAGCTGATCTACAAATCCGGTCTGACGATGGAGCAGGCAAAAGAAGCGCTGCTGGCCGAAGAAGCCGGCGCGACTGCCGACTGTCTGCCGTCGCTGGTCCTGCTACGCCAATTCCTTGAAAATACCAGCCGTGGCATCGTCCGCTGATCCCGCCGGTACCGCCATTGCGATGGTTGCCGGTGAAAGTTCGGGAGACTTGCTGGCCAGTCGCTTGCTGGCCGGGTTGCGCCCGCAACTGCCTGACGCACGCATGCATGGCATCGGCGGTCCGCACATGGCCGGGTATGGTTTTACCAGTGACTGGCCGATGGAAAAATTGTCGGTGCGTGGCCTGTTCGAAGTGCTCGCGCATTACCGCGAAATCACGAATATCCGCAACTCGTTGCGTGCCGGCCTGATGGCCGAACGGCCGTCGGTTTTCATCGGTGTCGA
>JBLHMB010000091.1:0-11191 GCA_047621665.1 Bradyrhizobium sp.
GCATCGTTGATCCAGTGCGAGACCGACAAGCCCAGCAGATTGGCATGCAGGGTCGACATGTACGTCGCATTGAGCGGCGAATTGGCCACGACCATGGCGGCCACGGCGGCCACCATCAGGACGACGCCACCGGCGGCATCGGATTGAAAAAAGCGGACTAATGGAGAAGCGGGCGGACGTGATTTCATGTACGGGACGAGACCTTTGCAGAGCGGAGAAATGAGTGAAGCGTAGTTGGCGACATTGCACCTGCCAACAATAAACCGCGAATTTCACTGCGTTTATACAGCACAAAGCCTGCCACGCATGCACTCGGCGACCGCCTATTTTCAGTCACCTATCAATCCGCTACTAACAAGTATGAATTTCAACCCGGTGCACCGAACTGCGAACCGACCCCGGCCGTGATCGCCATTGCCAGCGCCCCCCAGAATGTGACCCGCCACGCGCCGAGCAGGACCGACGCCCCGCCGACGCGGGCAGCGCCACCGCCGAGCAGTGCCAGAAAGAGCAGCGACGCCCCGGCGATCCACCAGATCAGCACGTTTTCCGGTATCACCACCACCACCACCAGCAGCGGCAACGCGGCACCGACTGCGAAACTGGCCGCCGAGGACAGCGCCGCCTGCACCGGCTTCGCCTTGGCTTCATTGGCCAATCCCAATTCGTCGCGCGCATGGGCACCGATCGCGTCATGTGCCATGAGCTGCCCGGCGACCTGCTCGGCGAGTTGCTGATCGAGACCGCGACCGACATAAATCGCGGTCAGTTCGCGCCGCTCGGCTTGCGGATCGTCCAGCAGTTCGGCGCGCTCGCGTTCCAGATCGGCGTTTTCGGTATCGGCTTGCGAATGCACCGACACATATTCACCGGCGGCCATCGACATCGCCCCGGCGACCAGCGCCGCGACGCCGGTTGTGAGTGTGCTGGCATGGCTGGCGTGGGCGGCAACGATGCCGACCAGCAGACTGGCGGTCGAGACGATGCCGTCATTGGCACCCAGCACAGCCGCGCGCAGCCAGGCAGTGTTCTGATTACGGTGACCTTCGTTGTGGCGCATGGGAAAACCTTTCGTGGACGTGCTGTCGTACCGGGTTGTCAGATCCGGCCGGATCAACGCCGCGGCAATTTATTGCGCGGCGTAGTATCGCGCATTTCAGGATATGGCGAGCGCGCGCTGCCGCGCATGGCAACCGGTCAGCTGAGCGCCAGCAAGGACCAGTGCAAGCCAATCGGGAGTTCGCCGCAGCCTGTTTGACCGGCACGACAATGCCTTACGCGGAACAGTCATGTCATGGCCGATCCATCGTGTAACCGACTGCGTGGACCGTGCCAATCAGTATCTTGCCGTACGTGCGCTATCGGCTGACCGGATTAGGTCAACCGCATAGCCGGCTTACTGCAGCCCGATCCGGGTGGCGTGGCCGGGCCGGGGATCGTCTTCGACCAATAACAGGCGCGTGAGTGCTCCGTGATGTGTAGAGGCGGAAGTGTGAGGCGGGTTCACTAAGCAATGCTTCAATGGCCCCGGGTGGACCGTCGCGCCGGATGTCCGATGACGCGCGCGCGTGGGCGCGATAATCCCGTGCCTATGCTACGGCCTGGTGAGCAGATGTTTGCCGAGCCGCTTACCCAGACACAGCACCGTCAGCGTCGGCGGCAAACCCCATGGTTCGGGGATGACCGATGCATCGCAGACAAACAAGCCCGGCGTCGCGGTCTGCAGATCGCTGTTGACGCCCTCCCCGATACGCACGCTGCCACCCGGATGCGCGGCAAAATGCCAGCTCTTAAAGACGTGTTCTGCGCCGCTGGCACCGAGCACCTTACGCGCCAGCGCAATGCCCTGCTTGAACTTGGTCCGGTCGGCCGGTTGCAATGTCTTGTCGACCCAGCGCGCACCGATGCGCCCGCCGATCGCATCCCGGATCTTGACCATCACGCACAATGTCTGAGGATGCGCGAACAGCCGGTCGACCCGTCCGACCTGCGTCGCAAAGGCTTGATACATCGGCTTGGGCAAAGTCAGGTCGGACAAAATAATGCCATCGGCTTCAAGATGCATGCCGGCCGCCATCGGCACTTCGGCCCCGCCATCGAGATCCTCGACGCTGCCCATTACCGCCACCACCGGATCACTGAAAAACGTACTGTGGCCCTGCTGCAAACCCGACGCCTGCAGCAATTTCGGACTGCCGATACCGCCGCTGGCCAACACCACAAGCGGCGCCATGACACAGGCCGTCACACCGTCCCGGAGATACTCGACACCGGCGGTGCGCCCGTCCTGCACCAGCACCCGTAGCACCTTCGCGCCATCGCGCAGCTGCGCACCGTGCCCGATCGCTTCATCAAGAAAGTCGCGCGCGGTCCATTTGGCACCAAAAGGACAACCGTAGACACAGCGCCAGCAACCGCTGCGACACAGTTGTGGCCGGATCATTTTGTCGAGCTTGTGCCACGGCAGTCCCAGCGACAACGCACCGGCCATGATGCGGGTCGCCATCGGACCGGTCAGATTATCCGGCAGCGGCGCCATCGGCAGTTCGTCGCGCAGTGCCTGCAAGTCCGGCACCAGGTCGATCCCGTGCGCGGCAAACATCGCCAGCGGTGGCGGCATCGCCGTGGCGAAATTGACTATCGAACTGCCACCGGCGGTAATCCCCTGCACCAGCAGCGACGCATCGCTATGCACGAATGCGCCCTTACCCGGTACGGCAGCCATCGCCGCCATCTGGCCGAGCGTGCCACGGACCGGCGCGGCGCGGCCTTGTTCCAGTACCAGCACCCGCCTACCACCCAGCGCCAGCTCGCGCGCTACGCTCGCCCCGCCGGGACCGCTGCCGATCAGGATGGCATCGTAGGTGTCATGCGAGGACGGGCGGGAGGTTGTGGTCATTGGATCGGCAAGGGGTAATTGGAGGATCGATGCTACCGCATTGCGACGCGACATGATGCATGGGCCGCTTCGTTTGGACGAGGGTGCCATGCCCTTTGGTTATTGCACCGGTTGGACTAAGACCTTACGCACAAAACGACTATTTCTTTTCATTAAATTTATCGGTAAATAAAACCAGCGCAGGTGCCGGAGGGGAAGCAATCCGGCTCGGCGCCGGTGCTCTGGCTTCGGCCTGGCTGGCATACCGCGCGCGCAGTATGGCAGCGGCCGCTCCTCCCGCATTAGGCTTGCCGGATAGCCCGTATTTCATACCAAACTGAGATTTTGCCTGATCCTCAAGGGCACCTTGGGCTAAATCTGCGCCAAACTTGACACCGAGTCTGATAACCGGCTTGCCGATAATTCGAAACATTTAATTTCTCCTTGAAATCGAGACAATGGATACGACGCATGGTTGCGGGGCTAACTCAGATGGGTGTCCATTTTGCGTAATGGGTATCCATTTAGTTTCATTGGGCCTTGTTCAACACAAGGGCATGTTGTTAAGAATCCCTTGATAACTGCGGCCCGCACTGCGCTTCATTCGAATCCTTGATGAGCGATGCCATGACCCTGCAAGTACGTCCTCTCCCCGCACTGATCATAAAGATGCGTGGCACGAAGCCAGCCGTAGCCTGTTGACGGACTGGTTCAGTGCGCTACATGAAATAAGTGCGAGCGAACGTCTTGCCGGGCAGGTTGACTTGGCCATACCGTTGCGCGATATCGTGAAAAAAAGTAAATGGCGGGCGATGGCCCGCATCCCGATTCACTCGCCCATTCAATCAATCGACCACAACAAATGTGCATCGAGTGACAGCCGCGCCTGTGCCGCCAGCACATCGATTTACGCCGATTCGGCAACCAGCGCGGCATCCACCGCCATGCGCCGGTTGGTCAGCGCATCGGTGAGCGAGGCTTAGCCGGTCGTAGAGACACGCATCATCGTGGCCGCTTGCTGCGCTCTCGCGCGGCATCGCCCTGCGGTTATTGCATCCGCTGTCAGCCATCAATGCCGACAACCTGCGCGCGGCCGTTCCTGAGCAAGCCTGCCAACGCGCTCGCCGCCAACGGCCGGCTGAAATAATACCCCTGGATTTCATCGCATTGATTGGCCCGCAGAAAGGCCAGTTGTTCGGCCGTCTCGACTCCTTCGGCGATGACTTTGAGGTTTAGACTGTGACCAAGCGCAATTACCGCCCGGGTGATGGTGGCGTCGCCTGTATCTGTGACGATGTCGCGGATGAAGGATTGGTCAATCTTCAGGCGATCAATCGGAAAGCGCTTGAGATAGCTCAGACTCGAATACCCGGTCCCGAAATCATCGATCGATAATTGCACTCCCATTGATTTGAGTGCATGCAGCGTTGTGATGAAATTTTCGGCATTGTTCATCATCATGCTTTCGGTTAGTTCGAGTTCCAGATAATGTGCCTCCAGTCCGCTCTCGCCCAACGCGCGGCGCACCGATTCAAGCAAGCCCGGTTGCATGAACTGGCGCGCTGACAAATTGACCGCGACGCTGATGCGCGGCAGGCCGGCGTCCTGCCACGCCTTGTTCTGCGCACAGGCGGTGTGCAACATCCACTCGCCGATCTGTGTGATCTGACCGATTTCTTCGGCCACCGGAATGAAGATGCCCGGACTGACCATCGACCCGTCGGCCTGCGGCCAGCGGATCAGCGCTTCGGTGCCGATGATGCACTCGGTATTAATGTTCACCTTCGGCTGGTAATGCACGGTGAATTCGCGCCGGTCAAGTGCGTTGCGCAACCGGCTCTCCAGGTCGGCCCGCTCAAGCGAACGCGCACCCATTTCACGTGAGTAGAAGCGGACCGACGACCCGTCCTGCGCCTTGGCACCGTACATCGCGTCATCGGCATTGCGTAACAGCGTGACCATATCGTCGCTATCGTCCGGAAAAACCGTCACGCCGGCGCTGACGGCCATGAACAGTTTTTGTCCTTCGACCAAAAAAGGCGGCACGAATGCCGCCAGAATTTTGTCGACCACCAGTACCACTTCGTCCTGTGTATGCAGGTTAGTCAGCAGCAGGATAAATTCGTCACCGCCCTGCCGCGCTACCGTATCGTTGTCACGGATGGTCTCGCACAGCCGTGCGGCGACGGCCTTGAGCAGCGCATCACCGAGAATGTGACCGCCACTGTCATTGATGTCCTTGAAGCGATCGAGGTCGAGAAACACGACAGCGAGCAACTGCTCGCAGCGCCGGGCCTGCATCATTGCCTGCGTCAGCCGGTCGCTCAGTAAATTGCGATTGGCCAGACCGGTCAGCGCGTCATGGTTGGCCATGTGGACAAAGCGCACCTCATCTTCCTTGCGGCCGGTGATGTCAATTTCGACCCCGTCGAAACGCAGCACCTTGCCATTAGCATCCCGCACCGCCTTGGCCCGGTCTTCGATCCAGCGGATCGTGCCATCGGGACGCAGGATGCGGTATTCCTGCGTGAGGTTGCCGTTTTCAAGCAATTTTGCACGGCGATTGCGCACCCGCATCACGTCATCCGGATGGATCACCATGAACCACAACTTCGGATCGCTGAAAAATTCCTCGGCACGCCGGCCATAGATCTGTTCGACGACAGGATTGAGGTACAGCAGTTTTTCGCCGGAATGCGACCAGACCACGTTGTCGATCGAGGCCAGTATCTTCGCGAGATTGTCTTCGGAATCCTTCAGCGAACGCTCGGCGTCGGCACGACCATCCGTGTTGCGCAAGTGGATGACGCCGTAAGTAATATCGCGGGCCAGCTCTTCAAACATGTCGATCTGACTTGCATCAAAGGCATGCGCCATCGCCGCACAAATCGTGAAGACGCCAAAGACCTTGCGACCGTCGTGTAACGGCAGTGAGATCGCGCAACGATAGCCACGCGTACGGGCTTTTTCCTGCCATATCTGCAGCGGCAGAATGGCCAGCACATCGCTGACTATTCCGGTCACGCCGGTGCGCAGTGCGGTGGCCGCGGGGGTCCAGCCTTGCTCGGCACGAGCCCAATTGGACGGAAAAAAATTCATTTTGATGTCAGCGGCACCGGCTTGCGCCACCGGTAGCAATTCCCCGTCGGGCCCGACATAGGCGATCCAGGCCATCGGGTAAGCACCGGTCTCGACGACCGCCCGGCACATCTGATCGAGCATGCTCGACTCGTCGATGGCACGCACCATCACCTGATTGCAGCGTGCCATCACGGTTCGCGCCCGCAAGCTCGCACCTAGCCGCTGCTCGGCCTCAATGCGCTGCGCGATCTCGATCGTGAGCGACTGGTGATGCGACTGGATCTGTTCGACCATCTGCAAATTTTCGTACGAGACAGCGAGTTGCGCAGCAACCGTGGCAGCACCCTGCTGATCGACTTCACTGAAACCGGCGGCCTCGACTTTATCGAGCAGATACATCCAGCCATGGATACGGTTACGCGATGCCACCGCGATGCCAAGAAACGACTGCAGCGGGCTGTGCCAATCCGGCAAACCGGCCTCGTGCGGCTGGCCCGACAGGCCCGACAGACACACCAGCGGCCCGCCCTCCATCAATCCGGCCAGCGTGCCGCTGAGCGGTGTGACCAGTAACTTTGCCTTCACTGCGTCATCGATACCGCGGCAGGCAAGATGCTGAGGAATAGTCGAGGCCGGTTCATACATCGCCACCACCACCGAGTGCGCTGCGCAAATACGGCCGGCTACGCGGCAACCGGCTTCGAGCAAGCGGATCGGATCGCGCTCGGTAGCCAGTTCGATACCCAGTTCAATCAATGAGGTCAGGCGCAAGCTGACCGCCTGCAGGCTGGCGAGTGACACCGACAGGCGTTGGGCGACCTGACGGATTTCATTTGCTTCGAGCAGTAACGAGGCATCGTCCTGCACCAGCCTGGCAATCTGATGGCTACTGTTTTCGAGTTCGACCAGATAGTCGACCAGCTGATTGTCAACCCGGTCAAAACCGAGCCGATCGTTGACTGTAGCCCCGGCCGGCAGGTAGTCGGCGATGTGCATCGGCAAGCCAAGCGCTTCATGCACCGCTCTCAGGAGCACGCCCGGTTCCGAAGGCTTTGCCAGCACCCATCGCACGCCGCAGGCTTGGGCTACAGCAGTAGCTTCGCGCTCGCGGTAGGTGGCCGTATAAAAAATCACCGGCGTGAGCGCAATCCCGAACTCACTTTGCATCTGGATAACGAACTCGTAGCCATCCATGTTGGGCATCAGGACATCGACGATGACCAGATCAGGATGTTCTGCGCGCATCAGCGCGAGCGCTTCAAGGCCGTCGCGTGCTTCCAGCAGGCGATGACCGCCGTAACCGAGCAAGGTGGTCAGGAATTCACGGTTCAAGACATGGTCGTCAACGATCAGAATGGTCGACATGGTGCCTCGCGGTAGGGTCGATGATGGCGTGCAGATGATCGGGCAGAAAACACTCCAGCTGCGCGATAAAGGTAGTCGGTTCGATCGGCTTGGCAAGATAACCGTCGAAGCCCGCCTGCAGCAGATTTTCGCGATCGCCCACCATCGCCAGTGCGGTGACGGCGACAATCGGGATCGCCGACAGCGCAGGTTGCAAGGCGAAGTGCCGCACGATATCGAAGCCATCCATGCCGGGCAAATGGACATCGCAGACGATCAGGTCGGGGCGCGCGCCGGCCGCCAGCGCGATACCGGCATGACCGCCCGCAGCGCTCAGCACGGTGTGGCCATACGCCTGCAGCAGGTATTCCATCAACGCCATGTTGGCGGGATTGTCTTCGATGAGGAGGATACGGGCTGGCATCGGTCAGGCGGCCTGCAAGGACAGCGTAAACGTACTGCCGCTGCCGAACTGACTGACGAAACGTAATTCGCCATCCAGCAGGACAGTCAGTTTCTGGCTCAGGTACAAGCCCAGACCCGTTCCTTCAAAACGCCGGGTCGAGCCGGAATCGATTTGCGAAAATGCCTGAAACAGCTTGGTTTGTTCGGCCGGCTGGATGCCTACCCCGCTGTCGATGACGCGAAAATCGATCCAGTGCTGATCCCCGGTTGTCCGTTCGGACAGACTGACCACAACCGCGCCGGCCTCGGTGAACTTGATCGCATTATTGATCAGGTTGATCAAAATCTGGCACAGCGCGCGGGCGTCGGTCCGCACAGTCAACTCTGCGATGGGTACGTCGCAGCGGAATGCCAGTCCCTTGCAGATCGCCAGCGGCGCGAGCGTTTCGACCAGTTCGCTGAGGATCTGCTGGCAAATAATTTTTTCCGAGACCAGTTCGACCTTGCCGGACTCGATTTTTGCCAGATCCAGCAAATCGTTGATCAACGACAGCAAATGGCGCGCGCTGGTCTGGATGGTCTGGAGTTGCTTGTCCTGGTCGCCGGTCAGCGGACCCGGCAGGCGCATGAGCAAGGTACCGGTAAAACCGATGATGGCATTGAGCGGCGTACGTAATTCGTGCGACATACCGGCCAGAAAATTGTCTTTGGCCAGATTGGCCTTTTTCAGTTCAGTATTTTTTTCCTGCAGCGCCAGTTCGATCCGCTTGCGGGCACTGACGTCCCGAACGGCGCTCATGACCATCGAGCCTTCGCCGGTTTCCAGTGGACTCAGACTGATCTCGATTGGAAATTCGCTGCCGTCCTTGCGCAACCCGAACAGCTCCAACTCCGCCCCCATTGCACGCGAACGCGGCAAACGCTGGTAATGCGAACGATGGCCGGCATGGGCACCACGGTAGCGCGCTGGCAGCAGGCATTCAATCAGCTCGCCACACAACTCCTTTGCGCCGTATCCGAACAGGCGCTCGGCTTCGGAATTGGCCAGCACGATGCGGCCGATGGGATTGACCAGTACGATGCCATCCGGCGTTGACTCAAGCAGATTGCCAAACCGCGCATCCAGCAATATGGCGTCGCGCCGCACCTTCAGAATGGTCACATCCTTTTCTTCGTACAGGATAAATTCGCACCCGCCCTGCGCATCACGCACCGCCTTGGCGGTGACGATGACATAAATTAACGAGCGGTCATTTTTATGGCGTAGCGATTCGTGGTTGCTGCTGCCGTTGGCAGCAATCAGCTGGCGCAGTCGACCCTCTTCTTCGACCAGATCAATCGGCACAATCAGGTCCTGCAGGAATTGCCCGACGGCCTCGTCGCGGGTATAGCCAAATGTCAGCTGCGCGCCCGCCGACCAGTGCTGCACCAGCCCCTCCAGTGAGGTGAGGATGACCGCGTCGGATGTTTCGTCGCGGACGATTTTGTCGAAATTGGTACTCATGCGCACTTTCGCCTCCGGGACGGCCAATCGGGACTGCCATGTTTGCCCGGACTTCCATCAATGCAGGAAGAGGACGCAGTCGTCACACAATGCGGTGAGTATAGAGCGAGTTGCGGTATCGAAAAGGGGATCATCGGTCACTCTTGATACACGCTCATCGGGCGCGACCGACAAGCTGTGGCGGGCATTCGTTGGCACTGTGCTACCATTCGCCGAGCTAGGGGTCCCGCGTGATGAAAACCATCGTCCGCGGGTGAGATTGACCCTTCGAACCTGATCTGGATCATGCCAGCGTAGGGAAGCGCAAAGTAACTCGTTCTCTTTGATCGCCCCCTGCATTGGCTCCAGTGTTTTCACACCTGACAGAGCACACCATGCCGGCATCGACTTTTCCACTGACCCGAATTTCCTTCCTGATCGCTCAGGCCATCGCCGGCATCGCCGTCGCGCATGCGCAAACCAGCCAGCAAGTGCTGCCGCAAGTGATCGTCACCGACACCACACCGAAACGCGATAATGCGTCGGCCATCGGTGGCTTCGGCAATGCGCCGCTGATGCAAACGCCTGCCGCCATCAACGTAATCGGTCAGGAGCAGTTGCAGGACTGGCGCATTCGTCGCATCGCCGACGTCATCAAGCTCGATGCCAGCCTCAATGAAGCCTATAACGCGGTCGGTTATGCCGAACAGTTTTCGCTGCGCGGCTTCCCGCTCGACAATGCGTCAAGCTATCGCAAGGATGGCTTGCCGTTTGCATCGGACGCCTCGATCCCGCTTGAAAACAAGGAGCGCATCGATATCCTGAAAGGCTTGAGCGGTTTGCAGGGCGGCGTCTCGACACCGGGTGGTCTGATCAATTTTGTGACCAAGCGCCCTACTGCGACGCCGTTGCGCTCCATCCTGTTCGAGGTCAGCGAACGCGGCACCGTACTCGGCTCGGTCGATCTTGGCGGGCGTTTCGAGGATCGCCGTTTCGGGTATCGCATCAATGCCGCGGCCGAGCAATTGCGCTCGTATGTCAAGGGTGCCGATGGCCAGCGCCGCTTTTTGTCGGGCGCGTTCGACTGGCAAATTTCGCCGGAGGCATTGCTGCAGATTGATCTTGATACCCAGCACAAATCGCAAATCACCGCGCCCGGTTATCAGCTGATCGGTAACGCCACGTTGCCGGTCGGCGTCTCGCCGCGTACGCTGCTCAATGACCAGCCGTGGAGCAAGCCGGTTGTCACCGATAGCAGCAATATCGGGCTGCGCTTTGCTTATCAATGGAATGCCGACTGGACCAGCACGGTCGCGGCCAACAAGTACCGCCTCACGCGTGACGACTTTGCGGCGTTTCCATTCGGTTGCGGTTTTGCCGCCGGTTTCTGTGCCAACGGTGATTATGACGTCTACGATTATCAGAGTACCGGCGAGGTCAAGACGTTGTTATCGACCCAGGCGAAACTGCAAGGAAAATTCGCCACCGGCAGCCTGCGTCACCAGCTGACGCTGGGTGTCGATACAGTGCGCCGGCGTGATGAATACGGCAATTACGTGTATGACTTTGCCGGCACCAGCAACATCTATCGCCCGATGGCCGTGCCGCCGTCAACGCTGACCACCGGACCGGTGTCGCTACAACGCAAAGGCGACGAGCGCGCGGTCTTCGTGCAGGACATCGTCAGCCTGACCGGACAAGTCCAGCTCCATGCCGGCTTGCGTCGCACCGCGCTGGACCGGGTCCAGACTGGCGCTACGTTAAACCGCACGTACGTGCTGCCCTCGCTGGCCCTGGTCTACAGTCCTGTAGCCAGTCTGAGTGTGTATGGCGCTTATTCGCAAGGACTGGAACACGGCGGCCTCTCCCCGGTTACCACCACCAATCCGAACCAGCTGCTTGATCCGAGCACCTCGCGCCAGCAGGAAATCGGCATCAAGACGTCGCTGGTGCCGGATTGGCAAATGACGGCTGCGCTGTTCCAGATCAGCAAATCGCTC
>JBLHMB010000092.1:0-10984 GCA_047621665.1 Bradyrhizobium sp.
TGCGCTAGCGCCCAACCTGAAGAAAATCTCACATGAATTTTATTGCCATTGTTCTTCTCGCCCTTGCGATGTCGACAGACGCTTTTGCCGCAGCGATCGGTAAAGGCGCTGCGCTTGGAAAAATGCGTTTCATGAAGGCATTCAAAATCGGCATGCTGTTTGGCAGCATCGAAACCATCACTCCCCTCATCGGCTGGACTATTGGCTCATTGGCTGCCGATATTCATTGGCTGTCCGAATGGGATCACTGGATTGCGTTCTGGCTGCTGCTCGTGCTGGGCATGCGGATGATATTGGGTGGATCAAAAGAGAGCGATGCACAAGCCGTTGAGATGCACAGAAGCAAGTCGATTCTGTTACTGGCGCTGACCGCGGTAGCGACCAGCATCGATGCCCTCGTTATCGGTGTCGGCCTCGCTTTTATCAATGTCAATATCTGGATCGTCGCCGCAGCAATCGGGACCGCAACCACCATCATGGTAACGATCGGTGTCCTGCTCGGTCGCCGCCTCGGCGACGCACTAGGCAAGCGTGCAGAAGTGCTGGGGGGCGTCGTGCTCGTCGTCGTTGGTGCCACTATCCTCTACGAACATCTGACAACCTAAGCGCATGACAGGCACAGCGAAGCAGCTAGCCTTGAAACACCAGGTCAGACGCGCCACTTTTTGCTCAGGGACCGCCGCCGTTGCGACTTGCGCCAGATCAATCCTGCGGCACGCTGTCGTACATCAGCACCCCCTCCAGTTCACTGTGTGGTGCCAGCCATGGACGCTGCTGCAACATCGTCATCGTGCTGGCATAGCCGGCCTCGCGGCGCTGACGGATTCCACTTTCGGAAAAATCGATCTCTTTTGACTGATCTTCGCCCTCCAGTCGCGGCGCGTACAGGCGACACAAATGCATCGTGGTTGAACAGCCCCACGACAGCATTTCCTTGACGGCCGGATCCTGCTGCGCCTCGGGTGGCAAGTGTTTGCCAAGCAGGTTGATGACGTGTCGCAAGCGATGTAGTTTGCGTTCTTCCTTGACGTAATTGTCGACCCGGCTGGCATACTGAATATCCTTGCCGCGTCCCATCGCTTCCCAGACGCTTTGCGGTGCGTCGCCTTCTGCGAGCCACAGATGCGCGGCAAAGATCAGCGAATCGCGACGCGGTGCATCGTTCATCACGGTCTCGACCGGCGTATTGGAATACACGCCGCCATCCCAGTAAGGTTCGCCCTCCACTTCGACCGCCGGAAATGCCGGTGGCAAGGCCCCCGAGGCCATTACGGTGGCGACGCTGATGGGGTCTTTGCGACTATCGAAATAGCGCATCTTGCCGCTCTTGACATTGACTGTCCCGAGACTCAGGCGCGTGTTGGTGACGGCGTTGAGCCGCTCGAAATCAACCAGTTCCGCCAGCGTGTCCGCCAGCGGATCGGTACAGTAATAGCCTGCCTTGTATGTCCCTAACATGGCCTTGTTGTTTAACAGCGCCATCATGTTCGGCTTGAAAAACCCGTCGACTCCTTGCAGTACGGTGTGCATGTTCATCACGCTTTGTGCCCATGGCATACCCTGGCTCCACGGTATCGGGTCGGCCTGTACCAGTTTCCAGAAAGCGTTAAGGCGTGCTATCCGGTCTTCGGGACGATTGCCGGCGATGATGGCGGCATTGATTGCACCAATCGAGGTACCGATCACCCAATCCGGTTCGACACCCGCATCGTGCAGCGCCTCGTAGACGCCGACCTGATAGGCGCCGAGTGCACCGCCTCCTTCAAACACCAGTACGACCTGGCCGTCATAGTCCAGGCAGTTGTGAGTGGCACCTTCGGCAGGATGAACGACATCAGCGTGGGGGATGGATTGCAGCTTGGTCACTTGAATTTCTCCTTTGGTGACAGATTGAGGATGATGTTGGTCACTGTCAGACGCGCCCGTTTATTGGGCGGTCCAGCCGCCTTCAACCGGAATGATTGCGCCGGTGATCGACGCCGCATCATCGCCCGCAAGAAACAGCGACAAGGCCGCAACCTGTTCGACGGTGACGAATTGCCGGGTCGGCTGCGCCGCCAGCAGCACGGTACGCTTGACCTCGTCCTCGCTGATGCCACGGGCTTTTGCCGTATCCGGAATCTGCTTTGCCACCAGCGGCGTGAGCACATAGCCGGGGCAGATCGCATTGACCGTGATGCCTTGTTCGGCGACTTCGAGTGCCACCGTTTTGGTCAGGCCGGCAACGCCGTGTTTGGCTGCGACGTAGGCCGATTTGTAAGGACTGGCGACCAGCGCATGCGCCGATGCGACGTTGATAATGCGACCCCAGCGATTGGTTTTCATCAGCGGCAAGGCGGCACGGATGGTGTGAAAGGCTGCTGACAGGTTGATGGCAATGATCGCGTTCCATTTGTCGAGCGGGAATTCATCGACCGGTGCCACGTGTTGAATGCCGGCGTTGTTGACCAGAATGTCGAGTCCGCCCAGCGTGGCTTGGGTACGCTTGATCATCGCTTCGATCTCGTCGGCGTGACGCATGTCAGCCCCGTCATAGTCGACCTCAACGTCGAATTCTTCGGCCAGACCTGCGCGCAAGGCGGCGACTTCCTGCGGGTCGCCAAAGCCATTGAGGACAATATGGCAGCCCTCGGCGGCAAAGCCACGGGCGATACCAAGGCCGATACCACTCGTTGATCCGGTGATCAATGCGACTTTATTGTGCAACATGTTTTTCTCCAGGAGGAAAGGATTAAAAAATGCAATGCAATGGAACATGGGTGAAAAATGTACAGTCAAGGCGAGCGGACTTCCGGATACTTGTCTTGTTCAACGCTGCGCTCAAAGCGGAAATGGGTGATGTCCGGGCGAAAAAACATACCCCAGGTCCATTCGACGAAGATGCGGAATTTGCGACCGGCGGTCGGCATTTGAGACAGGTAATAGGCGCGCCATAACAACCACGCGGGCAGTCCGGTCAGCTTCAGGCCGGCCAGCTCTGCGACACCTTTGTGGTGACCAACGGTTGCCATCATGCCGCGCGAACGATAATCAAACGGTTGCGTCGGGTCGCCGCGCAGGACGGCCAGTAACTGTCTGGTCAGGTGTTTTGCCTCGGCGACGGCAAACTGTGCGGTCGGAATCGCGTACCCGCCATCGGCTAACGGAATCTGCGCGCAATCGCCAATCGCCCACACCGAATCGAGCCCCGCCACCGAGCAATCCCCGCGGCAGACGATGCGTCCGCGCTCGAGCGTCACACCGTCCAGCACCCCGGTCAGCGCATTGGCGCGCGTACCGATCGTTGCAATCGCGGTCGCCGTGTGGATCGTCTCACCCGACTGCAATTGCACCTGCGTGGCGTCGATCCGGCTGAGCGCGGTATTCAGGCGCACGGCCACACCGCGCTGCATCAATGATGTCGTTGCCGCCAGTCCCAAGGCTTCAGGCAGTTGCGGTAACAGGATCGCGCCGTCATGCAATAGTGAGATGGCCAGTTCTTCGGCGTTGACGCGCGGGTAATACCGGCCGATGCCGTGCAACACGTCGGCTAGCGCACCGGCTACTTCAACTCCGGAAAAGCCGCCACCGATCACGACGAAATGGCCTAGTGTGCGGCGTGTATCCGGACTGGATTCGAGTTCGATCTGGGCCAGGCGTCGCAACACCAGATTGCGTATATGGATCGCGTCGCCGAGCGTCTTTAAAACGTGACCATGGCCGGCCATCCCGGGAATCAGATCACAGCGGGCGCGATTACCAAAGGCCAATACCAGATGATCGTAAGGCATGGCAAGTGGCCCTTGCAGACTGCTGGTGTACAGTAACCGCGCCGGGAAATCGACTGCACTTACCCGTCCCATCACGAAGCGTGCATCGCGCGTGAATTCGCGCAGTGGCGCCACGACGTGCTCAGGAAAGACCGCCGCCCCGACCACTTCAGCGAGCATCGGATTAAAGGTCGTATAACTGTCCTCACTGATCAGCGTGACCTCGACTTCCTTTGTGCGTGCGCTGGTAAGCTGACGCACCAGCGCTGCACCAGCAAAACCGCCGCCCACCACGATGATTTTTTTCATTGAATATCTCGCATTGCCTGTCTCGTTGAGGATGTGACTCTCCTATCGTCGCACCAGCCAGCCGTTCCTGACACAGGGGGCAGCGCTTTGATGTTTGACCATCCACAAAAATGTCAGCAATACTGAGTAAGGATAGAAGCCCCGGTAGCGACAATGGGGTATGCCGGCGGCATGCCCGTTGTGGTGTGGCACGGCTTGACGATTACCTACTCACTGGACCGCGACCATGATGCAGATCAGCCTGAACAGCGCCTTGTTTGGCATTGCCATGCTATTGACGGCAGTGATGGGTTTTGCGGTGCAGCGCGGCGCAACCTGCACCGTTGCCGCCGTCGATGAACTTGTCGGGCAACGCCGCTGCACACGCCTGCTGGCCATGCTCGAAGCGTCGCTATGGGTCGCTGGCGGACTGTTAATTGCTTCGACGCTACATCTGACGATGCGTATGCCGGGCGGATTTGCCGTCACGTGGATGATTGTGGCCGGCGGCGTCCTGCTTGGACTGGGCGCATTCGTTAACAAGGCTTGCGTGTTCGGTGCGATCGCGCGCTTGAGCAACGGTGAATGGAGTTATCTCGCCACGCCGCTCGGATTTTTTGCCGGTTGCGTGATCCTGCAAGGGCTGCCGATACCACATCAACGGATGAGTTCGTCATCACCTGTATTCGAGATGGCGCACTGGACGGTCTGGTTATTTGTCGCCTTCATGCTGGCCCGGAGCGCCGGCGCGCTCTGGCAGACGCGCCTTAATCCCGCACACTGGCTCACGGCAGAACGCTGGACACCAGCTGCCGCGACGGTCGTCATCGGCATCGCCTTTGTTTTGCTGTTGATCTTGTTGGGTGGCAGTTGGGCCTATACCGATGTCCTCGCCGAACTGTCGATGGGAAAATCCGACAACCTTAGCTGGCGCTTGCTGCTGTTACTGGCCTTGTATGCTGGCGCCCTGCTGGGCGGCTACACGGCAGGCCATTGGCGGGCTATCCGTCCCGACGGCCGGCAGTTGCTGCGCTGTTTTCTCGGTGGTCTGTTGATGGGAATGGGCAGCCTGCTGATTCCCGGCTCGAATGACGGGCTGGTCCTGCTCGGCATGCCATTGCTCTATGCACATGCGTGGCTGGCATTCCTGACGATGTGCGTGACCATCGCCATGGCGATGAAGCTGTCACCGCCATGACGCGGATAATTCCTTCGCATCATGGGGTGACAACGATAGCCGGTGCGCTAAGGTCTCGTTCACGGCGGTTTAGTTGCCCGGAACATCCTTGCCTGGACCGCGCTGCGAAGCCTTCACGAGCTCCTTGCGCAAGTCAGTCAGTTTTGAATCCAGCCGGCGCTGGTTTTGCGGACCCATGCGCAACATGATTTTCTGTCCGGACGACAGCGTTTTCAATGCCGGATCAGTGAATTCGTACCGCACCCACGGTTGCAGCGAGGGGATGGGTCCCTTCACTTCAAGCAAACTAACTGCCAGTTCGCCGACTGGTTTGGGCGTCGCCAGCAACTGGTCGATGATGGCCACCAGACGATCATTAAAATAGCGCTTCGGAAAACCGAGTTCAACATACGCTTGCTGGAACAGCGGATACAAGCGCACATAGACAGCCACTGCCTTGCGGCTATCGACCGACTCGACGAATGACACAAACGGACTATAGCGCGCACTGTTATCGGCACTAATGGCTTCGCCATTGGCTATCGGCGTCGTTGTGAAACGTCCCGGTGTCGGATGCACCGGCCAGACAGCCTTCGGCGCTTGTGCCCGACCAAGGTTATCGACCGTTGCGACGACGTGGCGCACAAAGCTGGCAGGAATTACCCAGGTTACAAAATCCTTGCGCTGAAATAACCCTTGCAGTTCCTTGTCTACGAACGGATCGGACTCAGCCAGTTCGGGTAATGCCTTGTCAGGCGCTGGCGGCGGTGTAACGGTCTCGATCGCTTCAAGTGGAAACTTGATCGCCGGTTCGACAGGTTCGAGCGACTTGGCTGCGTCAGCAGGATCAGGGGTGGCCGGTTCCACTGACGCCAGCGGCGGGATCGGCGGTGGCGCAGCGATTTCCTGCACAGTTTCGACACGGCGGTTTTGCGACCAGATGTAAAGCGCACCGGCACCAACAGCAATGACAATCAGCGCTACGACGAGGCGGGAAGGTTTTTTCTTCATGGATTCTTACCGATACGGAGTGGGTAGAGCCTCTTACCATACCATCTGATGTCGGACGGTGCGGATTTGTGGTGGAGCATCCGGGGAGAGATTGATCGGCTTCATGCAACTCGACTGCCGCATTGCGCTTACCGCAAGACCGGCTTATTGGAAGTCAGTGGATAATAAGCGCCTTATTATTGTCAGCACCATGAGGATTCCATGACATTGTCTTTTCCTGTTCGCACAGCCGTTACGCTGCGCACCATATTTACCACCCTCGCCCAAGTAGTTTTCCTGCTGGTGACAACCGGTGCCAATGTGGCACACGCCACTGAATTAAAGCTGGGTCTGGCCGCTGATGTGTCCTCACTCGATCCGCACTACCTCAACATTGCGCCCAACATTGCGCTGTCGTCCCACTTGTTCGATGCATTGGTCAATGTCGATGCCAGCGGCAAGCTGATTCCGGGACTGGCCTTGTCCTGGCGCGCGGTCGATGCCACCACCTGGGAATTCAAGCTGCGCCCCAACGTGAAGTTTCATGATGGCTCGCCGTTCACGGTCGATGATGCGATTTTTTCACTCGACCGTCCGGCAACCCTGACCAAGAGCCCGGGTCCGTTCACCAGTTACACCCGCCAGATCGTGGACAAACAAGCGGTGGATGCGCTGACGCTGCGCCTGATAACGGCCAGCCCTTATGGGCCTTTACCGCTGGATGTCTCGACCATTTTCATTGTCTCGAAAAAAGCGACAGAGAACGCTACCACCGAGGACTTCAACAGCGGCAAAGCCGCCATCGGCACCGGACCGTTCAAGTTCGTCAGTTTTCTGCGTGGTAATAAAGTAGAACTGACGCGTAACCCGGACTACTGGGGTGAAAAAGCGGCGTGGGACAAAGTCACGCTGCGTGTCATCGCCAACAATGCCTCGCGTACTGCCGCCCTGCTGGCCGGCGACGTTGACGCCATTGAAGCGGTGCCGACCGCCGATATCGCGCGCATCAAGCGCAGTCCCGATTTCCGGTTGGAGCAGCGGGTATCGTGGCGCACTATTTTCTGGACCGTGGACCAGGCCGAGCACTCCTCTCCCGACGTCACTGATCTGAACGGCAAACCGCTGGCAACCAATCCGTTGCGCGATCCCCGGGTACGACTGGCGATGTCGATGGCCATCAATCGCCCGGCGGTGGTATCACGGGTCATGGAAGGTCTGGCCCAACCGGCTTCGAATCTGGTCGCCCCCGGCATCCTGGGCTACAACGCTGCGATCAAGGTGCAAGCCTACGATCCTGCAGGTGCCAGGAAGCTGCTGGCCGAAGCCGGCTACCCGAATGGTTTCGGACTGACCTTGCACGGACCGAACAACCGCTACATCAACGATGAACAACTGATTCAGACCTGCGCGCAATTTTTTAGCCGGATCGGCATCCGCACCAAGGTCGTGACCTTGCCACTGGCCGTGTATTTTGGTCGCGCCAAAGCCAGTGAATTCAGTATGGCCCTGTTGGGATGGGGAACGCTGGCCGGTGATTTTGGTTTGCGCTCACTGGTTGGTACGACCAATCCGCAAACGGGATGGGGCTCATGGAACTGGGGCAATTACACTAACCCTAAAGTCGATATCCTGATCCGCTCGTCGCTGGCCGCAGTCGACCCGGTTGAACGCGAGAATTTTGCGCGACAGGCCGCCGGCATCGCGCTGCAGGAAAACGCCATCATCCCGATGCACCATCAAATTGCCACCTGGGCGATGCGCCGTGGTTTGCGGTATGCGGCGCGGGTGGATGAATTTACTTTTGCGCAGCAGTTCAGGCCGGAGTGATGGGGAGTGGGCTGGAGCACTAGGGTTTATGCGGGGGGCGGTTTCAGGCGGGCGCTGGATGGTGTTTTTTACATCAGGCGTGCTGAATCGAGAACTGATGTCGCTCTTCCATACGGTACATGTGACGTAAAGAGAACAATCATCCAATTCGGCCGCTACGAGACAGCAGAATAAAGGATGCAGATTCAAAACTTCGTTGCGACAACTTGATACTCAAGGATTCAGCGATTTTTTAATGGGTCAACAATGAGTCACCACCACACTGCGATCAGCAAATTTTTAAGTTTTGTATTACGACATCAACCTGATGCGATTGTCATAACGCTTGATGTCGAAGGATGGGTGGATATGGCAGTATTGATTGCTGCTGCCGCCAAGGAGGGCAAGGCGCTGGATCTTGATCTGATTCGACAGGTGGTTGCGACGAGCGACAAAAAGCGCTTTTCTATTTCCGAAGACGGATTGCGTATTCGCGCCGTTCAGGGGCATTCTGCCAATAGCGTTGACATCCAGTTTGCAGAACAAGAACCGCCTGAGTTTCTTTATCACGGTACCACTACACGTTTTTTGAACTCTATTTATGAAGAAGGATTAATACCCGGTTCGCGCCAGTACGTGCATTTGTCGCAGGATGAGCAGACGGCGCTGGCTGTTGGACGGCGACATGGGCTGCCTGTTGTTCTTGTTGTTAATGCTTTGTTGATGCATGGGCAGGGATGCAAGTTTTTCAGGGCGGAAAATGGGGTTTGGTTGACGAGTGGGGTTCCTGAAAAATTCATTTCAAAAAAAAATAGCAAGTAGCGTGCAATAAAATATCAATTTTTTTCCCAATCTTTTGTCTTGTAGTCGGCGGCTTCAATTTCTTTTTCTTGTAGCCATTCTAAAAAACTGCTTGCCCTTCCTCTGAGTTCCCAACCGGGTGCACAGAAAGAGTGGATGACGAGTACTTTTGGATTTTCTGAAATATCAGAGCCATCGAAACAAGCTACATCGTCAGAACTTCCATCTTTTGCAAATGGTATAAGCGATCGTGAAGGAAACTGGTCTCGCAATGTTTCGGCCCAGTAAATCAAAGAATCGTTGTGTGGTGCGAGCCACCACCACGGTTTAATTTCCGGTAATCCAGTCCTAATCAAATCAAGATATAACTGCGGAAATTTGAATTCGCTTGAGATTAAACAGTGTTTAAACAAATGTGTTTTCATGATCTATTTTCGCTGCCTTAACCATTAAAATTAATCTTAAATGAATAGTGTATTATGAAATTAAAATAAAATTTTTACGTCAATATATTACTCAATTAATTCTTAATTTATTCTTAATTTATTCTTAATTAAATTTATTGCATTAATAATAAATAATATTAATACTGAACAGCGAATATTAATATATTTTATAAAAAATCGTATTTTTTTATGGTCGACTTGATTGTTGGATTAATATGCGCTTCCATAAGAACGGAGAAATCATCTGAGCCGTCATGCAAACCATGCGATGCTATAAAATGCTCATTATCGTTAAAATAAAAACATAATCCTAATTCACTCGGAACTGCAGCTTCGCCCGCATTCATATTTGTGTTTTTTAAGATCGAAAATCTGGTCAAAGCACACCCGATAAATTTTCCCCACGCTGGTTCTGAGTATATTTTATCGTTAGCTAGAATCGAAAAAAAGATCGGAGTCTTCACACAGCGGCTGATCTGTATAGACCTGATTGTGCGCATTATCAAGCCAAACTATCACGCTATTTGTACTCGGATCGCTAGCGACGCCGAGGACACTACCGTCTTCAAAAGCAACAGTCAATGGTCCTGCCGTTAGCGCAAAGGTCTGCTCTTTTGGTATGTGACATTCGTTAGCGACCTCATTTTTTCTCCACCAACTATACCGAACTAAGCCAGTTACTTTTTTTCCGATTAATTGACGTAATATGTTTTTTGATACGGAGGGGTGCATTGATTTTAATTTAATCATAATAGGAAATTATTTCTAACGAACTTGATTAAAAAATCAATCATTCACGAGTTATTATTATAAATTTAAATATTAAAAATGACCTTATGAAACGCAACAATAATATCTTGATATTTGACAAGTAGGCATGTAATTTCCTTCGGTCATTGCACCCTATGCACTAAAGACGTTTTAAAGAGTGGGGGTGGAGGGATAAAAATTACGTAAAAATCGAGTCGCCGAATAAGTTTATATTTTCCCTTATTCGTCTTTAAAAATAGATTTTTATTGCAAATTTTCATGCCTCAACAAAATAACGTTCCCCGCGTTCTGATCTATTCGCCCTCGCAAATCCACTGAGCGCGTTGTGTCATTTACGTAAAATAAAATCGGATATTCTGGGTATGACATTTCCGCAGGTTCGTTATCGTAAGGGTCTATATTTTGCTTCAAAACAAAATGTTCATCAGTGTATTTTCCACTGCAGAAATATTCTCCTCCTTGGAAACTACTATCGTGAACCTCAAATTTAATATTCAGTGCGGATTCCAGGAAATTTTTTGCTTCGTTAATATCAGTAGATATAAATCCATACAAGTCATAGATTGGCATAATTTTATTAGTCTGCTGACTCGGCTATTTTTACAAGAAATCTAATCCTAAAAACCGAAAGTGCCGCACTGGAAATAGTCTTGTATGAGTCTCGCCTAAATGGAAACTCATTCCTAACTCTTTAGCCGTTCCAACAAAGTGGGATTCGGAAATGCGACATCAAAGTCAATCTCAGGGTCCATATTAAGGAGTTAAACAGTTTTAGACTTTTATTAGCGTAGAGGTTGCCCTATCAATAGGGTATTGCAACAAGTACAATGGTAAAGATATTTAGTAACTCTAACTGCTACGGTAGTCGAATACTCAAATATTAGGCGCTCCGTCATGACCAAGCCGGAGGCGGCCCGGCAGCCGGACCGGCAGGCGGGCCCTTCTTTTTGCTTAGC
>JBLHMB010000093.1:0-10407 GCA_047621665.1 Bradyrhizobium sp.
ACCAAGAACGGATTCCTGCTGGCGTACCGGCGCATGTTCAAGACCGAATTGATCGCGTCGCCAATGAGTGCAGCGCAGGGATATGACGGCATGCATTTGTTGTATCGCGCTATACGTCAAGCCAATTCCGGTGATGGTAGCCGGATTCGTGCCGCGCTCGAAAACCTCGAGAGCCGCTATCAGGGTGTGATTACCAGCTACAGCAAACCCTATTCGGCCAGCGATCACGATGCCATCACGCTCAACATGCTGTGGATCGGCCGGATTGTCGACGGCCGGGTCGATTATTCCAACAAGGAGGACCAGCGTCGGGATGCCTTGTTGCGCTTGAAGAAGCCATAGCGCTTGTGCGTCAGGTCAGGCGTGATGGTAGATAACGTGCCGAAAATTCAGCGACGCTGAGGACTTTGCTGGCCAAAAATCCCTGATATTCGTCACAGCCATGTGCTTCTAGAAAGCGAAACTGTTCCGTCGTTTCGACGCCTTCGGCAATTACGGTCAGATTCAGGCTTCTGGCCATGACGATAATGGCGTTGATGATGGCGGCGTCCTCCGGATCAAGCGTGATGTCGCGCACGAACGACTGGTCGATCTTGAGCTTGTCGATCGGAATGCGCTTGAGATAACTGAGACTGGAAAATCCGGTGCCGAAATCATCGATGGCCAGCCGGATACCGAGATCGCGTAGCGAGCGCAGCATCTCGATGGCACCTTTGACTTCGTCCATCATGATGCTTTCTGTAATTTCGAGTTGCAGGTAGCGCGGCTCCAGTCGGGCTGCCTGCAACGCATCGGTGACGCGATGCAACAAGTTTTTCTGGTGAAACTGGGCGACCGATAAATTGACCGCCATGACGATGTCGAGTCCCTGCTCCTGCCAACTGCGGGCTTGCCGGCACGCTTGTCGCAACGCCCAGTCACCAATCGGTACGATGAGGCCGCATTCTTCGGCAACCCCGATGAAGCGATTCGGCATCATGCGGCCCAGGGTCGGATGATGCCAGCGTAGCAGTGCTTCTGCACCAATGAGCCGATTACTGGCGATGTCGATCTGCGGTTGGTATTCGAGGATGAATTCACCGCCTTGCAGTGCGCTGCGCAAGCTGTTTTCCAGTGCGATGCGCTCGACGACGCGGGTATTCATGTCGTTGTTGAAAAACTGGAAGCGGTTGTTGCCCTTGTCCTTGGCGTGGTACATGGCGGTATCGGCATTCTTGATCAGGACATCCACGTCGGTGCCATCGGCAGGATAGGTACTGATCCCGATGCACGTCGTGATCGTGAAATGGCAACCTTCGATTGCATAGGGCATGCTGATGGCTTGCAGGATCTTTTCTGCGACATGGGCGATCGGTTTGCCGCTGCCGGTATCGACCAGCATGATGACAAATTCGTCACCGCCGAGACGGCTGACCGTATCGATGCCACGGACGTATTTCTTGAGGCGTTCGGCCACCGTTTGCAGCAGCTTGTCGCCGATGTGGTGACCAAATGAATCATTGATGTTCTTGAACCGGTCAAGATCAAGAAAGAGCAGTGCCAGCCGGGTGCGATTGCGCTTGGCCACCGCAATGGATTGCTGTAGCCGGTCCAGCAGCAGGACACGGTTGGGCAGGCCGGTCAGGAAGTCATGCTCGGCAAGATGGCGCATCTGTTCTTCCGAAGCTTTGCGGTCGGAAATATCGGTCACGATGCCGATGTAATTGATCACACTGCGGTGATTGTCGCGTACGGCAGTAATCGATAGCCAGAGCGGATAACCGCGGCCATCACGGTGGCGTCCCCACAGTTCTCCTTGCCAGTGATCGTCCTTGAGCACGCTTTCCAGAATGGACTGAAACAGCACTTTATCGTGCGTCGCGGCACACAGGATTTGCGGCGGATTGCCGATCACCTCTTCGGCCGTATAGCCGGTGATATCGGTGAGCGCGCGGTTGATCGATATGATGCGGCGTTGCTGATCGGCGATCATGATGCCTTCCTGACTGTTTTCAAACACCTGGGCGGCCAGATGCAGGGAGGTCTCAGCCGCCTTGCGCGTCGAAATATCGCGCACGACAACGTACTGGAGGCGCTGGCCGGCGATCGGGATGTCGGTACTCAGTACCTCGGTCCAGAAAGGCTTGCCCTGGCCATTCAGGTACAGCCAGTCATAGCGGTGGTTGCCCTGGCGCTGCACCAGGCCCTGCATCTGGCGCGATTTTTCGGCTGACGCCATGCCATCCGGTTGCTGCGGCGGTGAAATTTCTGCGCTGGCCCGGCCAACCATGTCGGTCTTGCTGGCATAGCCGAACAGCGCCAGCGCCGCCGGATTGACATCGACGAAGTGATCGTCTTCGAGCAGCATGATGGCATCGCTCGACTGCGCGAACAGCGTGCGAAAATTCGCTCCGACGGCCAGCAGCACCTGTTCTTCGCGCTTGCGCAGGCTGATGTCGATATCCATGCAGAAAATCTGGTGCACGACGTTGTCGCGGAAGACCGGGAACATTGTTGAGTACACCCAGAGTTCTTCCCCCGCTTCAGTGCGTACTTGCCAGTCACGCGGCAGAACCGGTTGCCCGGTTTGCCAGATGTGCTCGATCATCGCGGCGAACTCGGCTTCTTTGCCCAGGTGCAGCAACAACTGGTTTAGCGGCTTGCCGATGGCATCCCGCGCAAGGATGCCGTAGATGCTGGCGCTGGTGGTGTTCCAGAGCTGCACGATGCCGTCCCGGTTGATGCTCTGGATCGTAACCAGCGGGGTGTATTCAATGGCAGAGACGAAGCGCGACAGGACATCAATGGCTTCGGTGCCGGGGGTGGGGTCTTGAGGTGGAATGATAGCCATCGTCAAATTGAAGTGGGAGAACACAGAGTCAATCAGAGTCATTCATAGTGAAATGCAGAGCGCTTTTTGAGGCTGCCAGCAATGCGGTACCGGCGAATTGATATGGCGCAGGTAGCAGCGAACTGAAGTGTGTCAGGACGCGCGGACAGACGCATCAGTGATATTAATTTCCGCAATAAAGTATCGGGCTTCGATTATTGCGTACCAACTTGCGTGTCGGGCCGGTGATAGCCTGTCGTTGCAGTTAAAAAAATTACACCCTATGGAGACACCATCATGAAATTCTTCGCCAAAAGTGCGATGTGCCTTGCCCTGTTCGTCGCCGGCAATGCCCTCGCTGCCACCGACCTGGTTATCGCCACCGTCAATAACGGTCATATGGTTGAAATGGCCAAACTCGGAAAATTTTTCGAAAAAGATAATCCCGATATTCGTCTCAAGTGGGTCACTCTGGAAGAGGCCGTGCTGCGCCAGCGTGTCACGCTCGATATCGCGACCAGGAGCGGCCAGTTTGACGTGATGACCATCGGTATGTATGAAACGACGATCTGGGGCAAGAAGGACTGGCTGGTCGAACTCAAGCCCGATGCCGCCTACGATGTCGATGACCTGCTGCCGACGATACGGGCCGGCGTTTCAGTCGGCGACAAGCTGTATGCCGCGCCGTTCTATGGCGAAAGTTCGATGATCATGTATCGCTCGGATCTGGTCAAAAAAGCCGGCATGACGATCGAAGACCGGCCGACCTGGAACCACCTGCGCGATGTCGCCGCCAAGATTCATGACCCCGAAAACGGCGTGTATGGCATTTGCCTGCGCGGCAAACCGGGCTGGGGTGACAACATGGCGTTGTTCGGCACGATGGTCAATTCGTTCGGTGGCCAGTGGTTCGACATGAACTGGAAACCGCAGCTGACCAGTCAGCCATGGAAAAACGCGGCTAATTTCTATGTCGATTTGCTGAAAAAATATGGTCCGCCCGGTTCGTCATCGAACAGCTTCAATGAAATTCTTGCGCTGTTCAACCAAGGCAAGTGCGGCATCTGGATCGACGCCACGATTGCCGCTTCGTTCATCACTGATCCCAAACAGAGTACGGTGGCCGACAAGGTCGCCTTTGCGCAGTCGCCGGTGGGCGTGACGGATCGCGGGGCGAACTGGCTATGGGCCTGGTCACTGGCGATTCCAAAAAGCGCCAAGCATGTCGACGCGGCACAGCGCTTCGTGCGTTGGGCCACGTCGAAGGAATACGTCGCACTGGTAGCGCGTGAAACCGGCTGGGGTAATGTTCCTACCGGTACCCGCAAGTCGACTTACGCCAATCCGGCATTTCAGAAAGCGGCTGTCTTTGCTGCCGCCGAACAGAAAGCGATCTATTCGGCAGACCCGAATAACAGTACCTTGCCGAAGTCGCCTTACACCGGCGTGCAGTTCGCTACCATCCCGGAATTCCAGGCGATCGGTGCGGCAACCGGCCAGCAATTGAGCGCGGCATTGCTGGGCAAAGTGAGCGTCGACGAGGCCCTCGCGATTTCCCAGAAGATGGCCGAGCGCGAAATGCGCAAGGCTGGCTACTACAAATAATCCTTCTGACGAAGGACGACGTCGACTGACCACGGTAGCAGCGGCCCCTGCTACCGGCTTTCCTGTGAGTGCCCATGAAACGAATTACGGCAAGACTGTTGCTGACGCCGGCAGTGGCGACATTGTTCGCCTGGATGATCGTGCCGCTGGTGATGACGATTTATTTTTCGCTGTTGCGCTACAACCTGCTCGACCCGGGTGAACACGCGTTTGCCGGCTTCGAGAATTACCATTATTTTTTTACCGATGATGCTTTCGGCCCGGCGGTCAGGAACACGCTGGTGCTGCTGTTGTCGGTGATGGGCATCACCGTTGCCGGCGGCATCGGATTGGCTTTGCTGATCAATGATCCGTTTCCCGGCCGGGCCGTGGTGCGCATCCTGCTGATCTCGCCATTCTTCGTGATGCCAGCGGTCAATGCGTTGACCTGGAAGAACATGATGATGAATCCGATCTACGGCATTTTTGCGCAGATCAGCGAATTCTTCGGATTGACGCCGGTCGACTGGCTGGCGCACTACCCGCTGTTTTCGATCATCGTCATCATCGCCTGGCAATGGCTGCCGTTTGCTTTCCTCATTTTCATGACCGCGCTGCAATCGATGGACCGCGAGCAGCTCGAAGCGGCGCGCATGGATGGTGCCAATTATCTGCAGCAGCTGCGCTACTTGTACCTGCCGCATCTGGGGCGCTCGATTGCCGTTGTGGTGATGATCGAAATGATTTTTCTGTTGTCGATCTTCGCTGAAATTTTTACCACCACCGGTGGTGGGCCGGGTTTCGAAACGACCAATGTGACCTTCATGATTTTCAAGCAAGCGTTCGCCAGTTTCGATGTGGGCATGGCCTCTGCCGGTAGCGTGTTCGCCATCGTGCTGGCCAATATTGCCGCGATTTTCTTCATCCGCCTGATCGGCAAGAACCTCGACAAATAGGAGCCGGACATGGCAATCACATCAACTGTCGTCGTGCCAGCTGCACAGCCAGCCGCAGTCACCAGTGCCATCAACGCCAGCAGCGGTGTCGTGCCGGTGACTGACAAGGTGGTGTTAGTGAGTCGCACCGTACTGGCCTGGCTGTGCGCACTGTTACTTTTTTTTCCGATCTTCTGGCTCGGACTGACAGCGTTCAAGACCGAGTTGCAAGCCATCGCCGTACCGGCGCAACTGTTCTTCACCCCGACGCTGGAGAACTTCATCGAGGTGCAGGCGCGCAGCAATTACCTGCTGTATGCGACCAATTCGATCATCACCAGCGTTGTGTCGACGTTGCTCGGTTTGCTGATCGCGGCACCGGCGGCATACTCGATGGCATTTTCACCAACCCGTCGGTCGAAAGACATCCTGATGTGGATGCTGTCGACCAAGATGATGCCTGCGGTCGGTGCGCTGATGCCGATCTACATCCTGTACCAGCAGTTTGGCTTGCTCGATACGCGCTGGGGATTGACGCTGATCTTCACGCTATCAAACCTGCCGATCATGGTCTGGATGCTGTACGCGTACTTCAAGGAACTGCCGCGTGAAATCCTCGAAGCGGCGCGTATGGACGGTGCCTCGATCTTCAAGGAATTCCGCTACGTAGTGTTGCCGCTGACGATGGGCGGACTGGCGTCGACCGCCTTGCTGTGTCTGGTGCTGTCGTGGAATGAATCATTCTGGTCGCTCAATCTGGGCGCTGCCAATGCCGGTACGCTGGCGTCGCTGATTGCCTCGTATTCCAGTCCGGAAGGGTTGTTCTGGTCGAAATTGTCGGCTGCTTCGCTGATGGCGATTGCACCCATCATCGTGTTTGGCTGGTTCTGTCAGAAGCAACTGGTGCAAGGCCTGACGTTCGGCGCGGTCAAGTGATGGCCTGTTGCACGCCGCCCGGATTCATACATTTCAAGGACACATCATGGCTTTCCTGAGTTTGAGCAACATTGAAAAATACTTCGAGAAACACCATGCCATCAAGGGCATCGACCTCGAGATCCAGCAAGGTGAATTCATCGTCTTCGTCGGACCTTCGGGGTGCGGCAAGTCGACGCTGCTGCGCCTGATCGCCGGCCTCGAACCGGTCAATGGCGGCAGCTTGACACTTGACGGTAAAGACATCACTAATCTGGCGTCGTCCAAGCGCGACCTGGCCATGGTGTTCCAGTCGTATGCGCTGTATCCGCACATGACCGTATTCGAAAACATGTCGTTTGCGCTAAAGCTGGCAGGCGTTGACAAGGCCATCATCCGTGACAAGGTGCACAAGGCGGCGGCGATCCTGAATCTGACCGAGTACCTGACGCGCACGCCGAAAGTGCTATCGGGCGGCCAGCGCCAGCGCGTTGCGATCGGACGCGCCATCGTGCGCGCACCGAAAGTGTTTTTGTTTGACGAGCCGTTGTCCAACCTCGACGCCGCACTGCGCGGACAGACCCGGCTGGAGATCGCGCAGTTGCACCGCGAACTAGGCGCGACCACGATCTATGTCACGCATGATCAGGTCGAAGCGATGACGCTGGCGGACCGCGTCGTGGTGCTGCGCGATGGCCGCATCGAGCAGGTCGGCACGCCGCTGGAACTGTACGATCACCCGGCCAACCAGTTCGTCGCGCAATTCATCGGTACGCCGAGCATGAACGTGGTGCCGGTGGCGAACCTGCCGTCAGCCCCGTTTTCCGCGTCGTCGCCATGGGCCGCCGCTACCGCCATTGGTATCCGTCCTGAAAACGTCACGCTCGCAGCGGCCTCTGCCGCCGGTTATCCGGCCCGCGTCGATGTGGTCGAGGCACTCGGTGCCGAGACGCTGATCTACGCCACACTCGACAACGGTGTGCGTCTCGTCGCCCGCCGCAACGAACGCAGCAGCCTGCGGGTGGGCGAGCGCATCAGCTTGCAGCTGGATGCGCAGCACATGCATGTGTTCGATGCGGCCGGCAAAAAATTACCGGCGCAGGCTGCGCCGTCACACCAGGAATTATCATGAGTCACTCTGCACCACACTGGATATTGCACCTCGGGATGGGCGCCTTCCATCGTGCGCACGAGGCGTGGTACCTGAATCGCTTGATGGCCCTCGATGACAATCGCTGGGCGCTGGCCTCCGGCAATATCCGGCCGGATCTGAATCCCTTGCTGGCGGCACTGGACCGGCAGGGCGGTCGCTACACCCTTGAAACCGTCACGCCGGAAGGGCAGTTTGCGTACGAACAGATCCGGGCCATTCGCCAGGTGTTGCCGTGGAGTCCTGACTTGCGGGCGCTGGTGACGATGGGACGCGACGCGGCCACCCGCATCATTTCGTTCACGGTAACGGAAGCCGGGTATTACCTCGATGCGCATCAGCAGCTTGACCTCGGTGTTGCGGACCTGCGTAGCGATGTCGAGGAAGGCACGATGCGCACCATTTACGGCACGATCAGCAGCATTTTGCGGGCCCGTCATGCCGACAATGCCGGTGCCGTTACGCTGCTGTGCTGCGATAACATCCGCAGTAACGGCGACCATTTTCGCGCCGGCCTGCGGCATTTTCTGCGCTTGCGTAACGAGCTTGCACTGCTCGCCTGGGTCGAGACCAATACCAGTTGTCCGAATGCGATGGTCGACCGCATCACACCGCGCGTGCCGGCCGAAACCGCCGCGCGCGTCAAGGCTGCCACCGGTATCGACGATGACTGCGCCGTGATGGCAGAAGACTTTTGCCAGTGGGTCATCGAAGATCATTTCTGTCATGGCCGGCCTGCGTGGGAGCAGGTTGGTGTCGAGATGGTGGGGTCTGTTCTGCCTTACGAAGAAGCCAAAATACGCATCCTCAACGCCAGCCATAGTTGTATCGCCTGGGCCGGTGCGATGGTGGGTTTGCAGTTCATCGACGAAGCCACGAGCGACCCGGTGATCCGGCAACTGGCCTGGAATTACGTCACTGATGACGTCATCCCCTGCCTCAGCCCGAGTCCGGTGGACTTGCCGCGTTATCGCGATACGGTACTTGAACGCTTCAGCAATCCGTTTATCAAGGACACGATAGGGCGGGTCGCCGCCGATGGATTTTCAAAAATCCCCGGCTTCATTGCACCGACCATTGCCGAGCGTATCGCGAGCGGCTCCAGCTTTGCCTCCACCGCCGTGCTGCCGGCGCTGTTCCTGCATTTTCTGCGTACTCGTGCAGCCGGCAAGCTCGACTTTGCCTATCAGGATCAGGCGCTCGACGAAGCGCAGGTGGCACTGATTCTGGCCGCACCGGACGTGGTGCAAGCGTTTTGCGCCAACACGATGTTGTGGGGAGGGTTGGCTGGCAATGCAATCCTCGAAGACGGTATTCGCCGCGCGTATGTGCGGCTCGATCAAACCACCAAGGAATCCTGATGACTGAACTCTCCCGACTGAACAACCAGCATGCGCTGTTGACCGGTGCCGGTGGTGGTATCGGACTGGCTGTTGCGGCAGCGTATCTGGCCGAAGGCGCACTGTGCACAGTGGCCGACTTGTCTGTCAGTGCGCCAGTCGACGTCCTGGCGCTGATGCGGCGCTTTCCGGGCCGGCTGCAGTATATTGCGGCCGATGTCACGCAAGGCGCCTCGGTCGATGCGCTGATCGAAACGGCTACCGCAGCGTTTGGCCCGGTGCAGGTGCTGTTCAATAATGCCGCCGTGTTCGATATGGCACCGCTGCTGGAATCCGATGAAGCGATGTATGACAAGCTCTTCGCCGTCAATGTCAAAGGGCTGTTTTTCATGATGCAGAAAGTGCTGGCGCAGATGGTACGTCTCGGTACGCGTGGTACCGTGATCAACATGGCATCGCAGGCCGGCCGGCGCGGTGAAGCACTGGTCGCGCACTATTGCGCGACCAAGGCGGCCGTCATCAGTTACACGCAATCGGCAGCGCTGGCGATGGCACCGTCCGGTATCCGGGTCAATGCGATTGCGCCGGGCGTGGTCGATACGCCGATGTGGTCGCAGGTCGACGCGCTGTTCGCGCGTCACGAGCAGTTGGCGCCCGGTGCCAAAAAAATTGCCGTCGGTCTGGCCGTGCCGCTCGGACGCATGGGACATCCCGATGAAATTGCCGGTGCGGCGGTCTTTCTGGCGTGTGCCGAGTCGGCTTACATTACCGCGCAGACGCTCAATGTCGACGGTGGTAACGTCATGAGCTGATGGCCGCGCCATTTTTCATTGACGCACTTTTGCATCATCAATCAGGACACCACATTGACTACCAAAATCGCGGTTCGTCCGCCTGAACTGGAGTACTACGAATTCAATGAATTTCTGCGCTTTCTGGCGCACGGCGTTCCCGATCCGCTGATCCGCTGGCATTACCACGATGCCTATGAGCTGCACTTCATCATCCGCAGCAGCGGCAAGATTTTTGTCGGCGATTACATCGGCGATTTTGCGCCCGGCAATCTGGTGCTGACCGGACCGCGTTTGCCGCACAACTGGGTATCGACCGATCTGCCGGTCGAGGGCATTGCCGCGCGCGATATGGCAATCCAGTTCGGCCATGCACCGCTCGAGCAGGCTGCCAAGACCATTCCCGAACTGCGCGAGGTCATGCATCTGCTCGACCGCGCCCGTTATGGCATCGAATTTTTTGAACTGAGCGAACAGGCCGAGCAAGCGTTTTACCGGGTCCGTGATGCCAGCGGCATCGAGCGCTTCACGCTGTTTCTCGGCTTGCTGGGGATGCTGGCCAAGAGCACGACGTACCGTCTGCTGTCGAATGCGCAGATGCAATCTTTTGATGATGATGCGTCGATGGCGCAAATTAATACGGTGCTGAACTACATCACTGAAAATTTTAATGCGCCGATTTCAGCCGAGCAGCTGGCCAGCCAGATGGCCTTGTCGCCGACGCAGTTTTCACGTTTTTTTCGCAAGGCTACCGGTAATAGTTTTACCGATTTCGTCAACCAGATGCGCATCAACAAGGCCTGTCAGCTGCTGATGAATACCGATCGCTACGTCACCAATATTTGCTACGACGTCGGCTTCAACAATGTGGCGAACTTCAATC
>JBLHMB010000094.1:0-10398 GCA_047621665.1 Bradyrhizobium sp.
CCGGTATCGACATAGCTGGTATCGCGACCACGCAATGCCACATTGACGCGACGCTTCTCGAACGTGCCGGGCTTTTTTTCGACGAACACATAGCTGGCCACGCCCTCGGCAAACAGGCTGGTGTTGGCCAGCGGAATGGCCTGTTTGGCGCCGTCGCCGGACAGGAAAGCAACCCGGACGAACATTTCCGGCTTGAGCTTGTGGTCCGGATTGCTGACCGCGCAGCGCACTTGCACGCGGCGGGTGCCGGGGTCGAGTGTCAGGCCAACGCGTTCGATGCGGGCAGCGAAATGCTGGTCCGGCCACGCATCGGTATCGAGCGTCACCGCCTGACCGGTCTTGAGTCCGGTGGCACTGCGGTCGGGCACATCGACGATGACCCACAGTTGATTCAGGTCGGTGATGACGAACAACGGAGCGGGCAAATCGGGGCGGACTTCAAGACCCGGATTGATCTGGCGATCGGCGACCACACCGGCCAGCGGTGCGGTCAGCCGGAACTGGCCGTTTTCGCTGCCGGTGGCATGCAGGCTTTTCATGCGCAGACCGGCGCGACGGGTTTCGGCACTGGCTTGCTGTTGATCGGCCAAGGCTGATTCGACGTCCTTGCGGGCAATCACTTCACCCTCGAACAAAGTGCTGGCACGTTCCAGCGCGAGTTTTTTGCGCACTTCATCGGCTTGCGCTTTGCGCCAGTCGGCGTCGGCGGTGGCCAGATCGGGCGCATCGAGCGTGGCCAGCAACGCGCCGCGCGCGATCACATCGCCAATCTCCGCGTGCAAGCCGGTAACCCGGCCAGCTACCGGCGAGCTGACGCGGGTGGTGCGGTTTTCATCGTAGGTGACGCGCCCGGTCAGTGGTTCCGATAGTGGCAAGGCTTCGGCGTTGACGGTGCTGATACGCAGTGACGACAGTTGCGGTGCCGACGCGCCGAGTTCGATCAGCCCCGGTGTTTTTGTCGGCACAGATGCCGCGACGGGTACTGGTTCCGTGGCGGCATTGACGTAGCGATAACCGGCAATGGCAGCAGCGATGGCGGCCGCGCACAGCGCAATCTTGAAGACGTGGCGGGACTGGATCATGGTGCGATTCTTTCATTGGTGACAGCCTGCCAGGCCGCCAGAGATTTGGCATAGTCGGCCCGTGCTGCCAGCGCATCGAGCTGCGTGGCGCGCCAGGTCCGGCGTGCATCGAGGACATCCATGACGCCGAGGGCGCCATGAGAAAAAGCGAATTCAGTGGCATCGACCGATTTGCGCGCTGCGGCCAGCAAGCCGTCGTCATACCGGGCGATGCGCTCGAAGGCGGCTTGTGCATCGGCGCGGCTGCGCGCCAGATCGCTACGCGCCAGGTCTCGGATGCGTGCCAGATTTTCGTCGGCGCTGTCGCGCAGGCTGTCGGCCATGCGGATTTCACCGTCGTATTGATAGCGCACGAACAGCGGAATTTGCAGTGCGATGCCGACGGTGTTGCCGCTGCCCTGGGTATTGGTGGCACTGACCGGATAGTGTTCGAACTGGACACCGACCGAGATATCGCGGGTGCGTAATGCCAGTGCCTGTTTGTGCGCAGTGACGGCGGCATCGACGCGTGCCTGCGCTGCCAGCACATCGGCGCGGCGCGCCAGCAGCGCCTCTTGCGCAGCATGTGAAAGACTGCCATCGAACGGCTTCGCCGGCCATGGATCAGTCGGTGTCAGTCCGGCCGGATCGCCGTTGGTACCGAGCAGTAGCACCAGCACCTCGCGCGCACGGGCCAGTTCGGCACCGCTCTGCAGCACGTCGTTTTGCGCCCGCAATGCATCGATCTGCAGTCGCGCCACATCAGCGCTGGCAAGGTCGCCGGCCTTCAGACGTTTTTGCGCGGCGACCACTGTGGCGTCGTACAGCGCGGCGCTCTGGCGCGTGATCACCTGTTTTTCAATCGCGGCGAGGACGTCGTAATACGCCTGACTGACAGCGATGCCGAGCTGGCGCTGGACGTCGTCAAGATCATGTTGCGCGGCGCTTTCCAGCTGCATGGCATTTTGCGTGCGCAGCGCGCGCTTGTCGCCACGCTCGATCAGCTGATCGATGCGCACGGTGCTGTCGACGGTCTTGTCGCGCAAGCCACCGGCACCGATGCCGGTGTGCGGATTGATGCCGACAGTCTGTACGGTCAGCATTGGATTGGGTGCCGCAGCGGCCATTACGCTGGCGGCGCGGGCGCTGGCAATGGCAATGCCAGCCAGACGCAAGTCGTGGTTTTTCTGGTGTGCGGTGTGCAATGCTTCGTCCAGCGTCAAGTTGCCGTTACTGGCAAAACTGGCCGGAGCCAGTGACAGCAGCAGGGCGGGCAAGACGAAGCGCATTGCCGCGAGCATAGTGGTAAGGCGCATGAGAATCCTGAATTGGGTGGTGCGGAAATAAAAACAGCACTAATGAACGGGTAGTCGTAGACTAGCGACCGGTCCTGTCAGGACCATGACGGCAAGCTGACGGCAAGCTGACAATTCCCTATTTTTTGAAGTGACACGGCGATGCATGTCCTGCTGGCGGAAGATGATTCGATACTGGCCGATGGCATTGCGCGCGCATTGCGCTCGCATGGCATGGTGGTCGATGTGGTCGATAACGGTAGCGCCGTTGAACTGGCCATCAAGCATGCGGAAATCGCCGTGCTGGTGCTCGATATCGGCCTGCCCGGTATCGATGGCTTTGAAGTGGTGCGGCGCTTGCGAATGCATGGCATGCAAGTCCCGGTGTTGCTACTGACTGCGCGCGATGCGATTCAGGATCGCGTGCATGGCTTCGAACTTGGTGCTGATGATTACCTCGTCAAACCGTTCTCGACGCTGGAACTGGTGGCGCGCCTGAAAGCGCTGGTGCGGCGCAGCGCTCCCAAGCCGATGGAACTGAACGTCGGCGGTCTCACGCTCGACACCTTTGCCCGGCGCGCGCACATCGGCAATCAGTCGATCGAGTTTTCGGTGCGCGAATGGGCGGTGCTCGAATACCTGATGCAGCAGGCATCGCGGGTGGTTTCCAAGCAGCAGATCATCGACGCGATCCTGCCGTGGGGCGAGGACTTGACGCTCAATGCGGTTGAAGTCTACGTCTCGCGCATTCGTCTGAAAATCGCTCCTTCCAATATCGTCATCCGCACCATCCGCGGCTTTGGCTATCTGCTGGAACCGGTCGCGCCGTGACTGGTCATGTCAGCAGCCTGCGGATCAATCTGCTCAAGTGGTTGATCCTGCCGCTACTGGCGATCAACCTGATCGGCGCGGCACTGACTTACCGGCTGGCCTGGGTGCCGGCGCAAATGGCGTTTGACCAGAGTCTGGCCGACGCGGCGTGGGCACTGGTGCCACGGCTGCGCGACAACGACGGCGCGATACTGATCGACTTGCCGCAGCAAGCCGAACAGGTACTGCGGCTCGATCATGTCGATACGATTTATTTCATGGTGCGCAATCAATCAGGGCAGCTGATCGCCGGCGATCAGGATTTTCCATCACTGCCGGCACCGGAAAAATTCAATGATCCGATTGCCTACTCCGGCACCATGCGCAGCGAGGCAGTGCGCATGATCGTGCTCAAGGCGCGCGTCGGCACGCAAGTCGTGGCAATCAGCGTCAGTGAAACACTGCGCAGGCGCAGCCTGATCCGCACCGAAATTTTTGCAGCGCTGTTGGTACTCGAGGGACTGCTGACCGCCGTCTCGATCGCGCTGACCTGGCTGGCCGTGACACGCGGTTTGCTGCCACTGAAAAAAATGCAGGCTGATCTCAATGCGCGCAGTCACGCGTCGCTGGCGCCGGTCAGTGCTGCGCAATTGCCGCAGGAATTGCTGCCACTGGTCGACGCCATCAACACGCTGCTCGGAAAAGTGCAGGCCGGGGCGACAGCGCAGCAGGCGTTTCTGGCCAATGTCGCGCATCAATTGCGCACGCCACTGGCGGCATTGCAGATGCAACTGGAGTGGTTGCAGCAGCGTCATCCGGAAGGACATGAAACCGCACACTCGGCAACGCTGATGCTGACCGCCACCGCGCGCATGGTGCGCCATACCAACCAGCTGCTGGCACTGGCGCGGGCCGAGCCGAGCCGGCTTGAAAAAACCCGTTTTGAGGAAGTCGATTTGCGTCGCCTGATCGAAGACACAGTACAGGTATTTGTCGAGCAGGCGATGCGCAAGCAAATTGATCTTGGCTTCGAGCTGGAGTCAGCCCGGCTGAGCGCCGATCCGTTTTTGTTGCGTGACCTGATCGATAACCTGATCGACAACGCGATCCGCTATTCGCCACCCGGCAGTGCGGTGACGGTGCGTTGCTGCCGCCAGGGCGATGCGGTGCTATTCCGGGTCGAGGATGGCGGGCCCGGTATTGCCGAGTCGCAGCGTGAACTGATTTTCAACCGGTTTTACCGGCTTGACGAAACTGTTGCCGGCAGCGGTCTGGGCCTGGCTATCGTGCGCGATATCGTGCTCGCGCATGACGCGCAACTGCAATTGTCGTCAGGGCCGGATGGCCGGGGTACCACGTTCTCGGTGGATTTTCCGGCCGGCTGTTAGCTGTAGCGGGTTTCGATGCTGTTGCTGCCCGCCATATGGATCATGCATCCGTATCGCTGTATCTTGCGTATAGAAAGGGAAGGGTGCAGTTAGCCCGCCTGTTCCGTCTTCCCCCCACCTTGTCGAATCGAGCTTGCATGCGCCACTGGACCACCTCTGTTTTTGCCACCTTGCTCATGATAATTTCCGGCACGGCCAGTGCCCACGAGTTCTGGATGCGTGCCGAACCGCTCTCGCCACCGGTGGGTTCCAGTGCGCAGATGTTTATCTACTTTGGCGAATATTTTGAGGGCACACAGGCTGGTTTTCTGACGACCCATTCGGCCGTGCTGCGTCATTACTCGGCAGCCGGCAGCGAAGATCTGATGGGGCTGGTGCCCTCGGTCAATCCGATCGGTCAGGTGCCGGTACGCATTGGTAGCGCCGGCACCCATCTGGTCGCTTTTGACAGCCATACCGCGACCATCACTCTGCCCGCCGACAAGTTCAATGCTTACCTGCATGACGAGGGACTGGACAGCATCGTGCGTGAGCGCGAAGCAGCCGGCACGCTGGGGCGGGAAGGACGGGAACGTTTCCGCCGCAATGCCAAGACCTTGTTGCGCGCCGGCGGCAAGTCCGACGCCACCTACGCGATCCAGACCGGACAGCGGCTGGAACTGGTGCCGCTCAATGATCCGCTCTCACAGCCACCGGATGCACCGTTGCGCTTCAAGCTGCTGTTTGACGGCAAGCCGCTGCCCGACGCGCTGTTGCGCGCCTGGCATCACAACGGCGACCAGACCATCTCGATTCGCGCCACCAGTGATAATAATGGCGACATCACTTACAACTTGCCCTATCCGGGCACGTGGATGATCAGCACCGTCCACATGATCGCTGCGACCGGGTCCGACGAAGTGGACTGGGACAGCTTCTGGGGCAGCCTGATGTTCGAGGTGCCGCGCGCGAAATGACGGCGTACAGCCGTGCTCAGTTTTCGTCGGCCACTTGCAGGATGAGCTTGCCAAAATTGCCGCCGGTGAACAGCATCAGCAGCGCTTCCGGAAATCTTTCGATACCCACGACGATGTCTTCGCGCGTCTTGAACGTCCCTTCCTGCATCCATTGCGCCATGGCCGTGACCCCTTTGTGATACCGATCCGCATAGTCGAAGACGACGATGCCTTCCATGCGGGCGCGGTTGACCAGTAGCGACAGGTAATTGGCCGGCCCTTTGACGGCGGTCGTGTTGTTGTATTGCGAGATCGCGCCGCAAATGACGATGCGGGCTTTCAGGTTGATACGGGTCAGGACCGTGTCGAGGATGTCACCGCCGACATTGTCAAAATACACGTCGACGCCTTTCGGGCAATGTTCTTTCAGTCCATCCCTGAGCGAGCCGTTCTTGTAATCGATACAGGCATCGAAGCCCAGTTCATCCACGACAAAGGCACATTTTTCTGCACCGCCAGCGATACCAACCACGCGGCATCCAAGCTGCTTGGCTACCTGTCCGACAGTTTGCCCTACCGCACCGGCAGCGCCGGATACCACCACGGTTTCTCCGGCCTTCGGTTGGCCGACTTCAATCAGGCCAAAATAGGCCGTCATACCCGGCATGCCGAGCGCGTTCAAATATTTTGGCAATGGCGCCATGGCCGGATCGACCTTGATCAGCGCGGCATCCTTGTTATCCGCTGCTCCGGTCCAGTAACTTTGCACGCCCAACCCGCCGCTGACAAAATCACCTGCCGCGAATTTTTCCGATTTTGACGCCAACACCTTACCGATTCCACCCGCACGCATGATTTCATCGATGGCAACCGGACGGATATACGATTTTCCTTCATTCATCCAGCCGCGCATGGCCGGATCGAGCGACAGATAAATCGTTTTCAACAGCACTTCACCCTCGCCAATCTCGCGTACCGGTTCGGTAGTGAAGCGCCAGTCACTATCCACGGGAAGGCCGGCAGGCCTGGCTGCGAGACGGTATTGCTGGTTGATCAGGGCAGATGCAATCGATGGGGCAGACATGGTGTTCTCCTGGTTGTGGGTGGTTGGCCAAGCAATATAGCCTAGTTTGGAACGACCGTGCTTTTTTTTGAATGTGTAACAATTTTTGAACTTATTCAAAAGACCCTAACTCAAATTTCGGAGCCCAAACTAGATTTAGCTCAATGTTTAGCTCGTCAGGACTTGCGCCAACAAGTAACTAGATGCTTCAATCGTCCCAGTTCAGTAAGGCAGAGGTGAGACTGTCTTGTGTTCCGCGCAGTTCAGGCGCGGTATATTTCACATCGTCATCATTACAACCCATGCATTTTTCAGGATTGCATTTTCAGGAGATATCATGCTTCGATCAGAAACACTTTTTGGCAAGCGCGACACGGCTACGCCAGTCACGCCGGCTTCGCCATTTAGCAGCAGTGGCAGCAGCACGTTAGGTAGCGGCTCAAGCATCTCCAAGACCTCGTCGCTGGGTGGCGCGGTCGCTCCTACCGGCGCCACATCGCACACTGCGGCAGTCGCTGTCCCTTCAGAAATGTCGAGCACCAACGAAGTTGGCAGCAAACTCATCGTCGGTCCGAATATCAAGCTCAAGGGCGTCGAGATCACCGATTGCGACACGCTCGTAGTTGAGGGCCGGGTAGAGGCAACCATGGACTCCCGCGTCATCCAGATCGCTGAAAGCGGCGCGTTCAAAGGTTCGGCAGAAATTGACATCGCCGAAATTCGTGGCGAGTTCGATGGTGAACTGACCGTGCGCCAGAAACTGGTCATTTATTCGACCGGTAAAGTATCCGGCAAGATTCGTTACGGCAAGGTGGTCATCGAAGAGGGCGGCCAGTTGTCCGGCGATGTGCAGGTCGGAGCGATTGGTGCGCCACGTAACTTGTCAGTGGCCAAACCGGTGGTGTGATTTTGACAGGGCGACGTCAGGCAGGTTTTCTGCCAATAGTCGCTCTTGTTCCAGCGTAGGTTGATGCAGCGCGGTGTAAATCGGGCGTGACAGCAGTACGTCTTCCGCGAGTCACAAACAGGGAGGTTTGGGAAACCGCAGCCGAACAGTTCCAAATCGGGAGCGTTGTCCTTTGTTGCCTTCCGTTGTCTTTCGTTGTCTTTGCGTGACCGGAAAAAGTGCGGTTTGCGGTCTTCGCGCGGTCACACCATGCGACAATAGCGGCTCTTTTTTGTCTGCGAATTGTTGCCCTTCCCGATGATGCATCCCGAATATATCCTCACTCTTTCCTGCCTTGACCAACGCGGCATCGTCCACCGCGTGTCCGGCTTTTTGGCCGAACACGGTTGCAACATCATTGATTCGGCCCAGTTTGGCGATGCGCAATCAAAACTATTCTTTATGCGGGTCCATTTTTCGGCAGAAGACGCCGCTGTCAGCGGCGAACAATTGCGCACCGGGGTTGCCGCTTTGGCGGCCACGATGCAGATGACGGCGCAACTCAATGACGCCGGCAAGAAGCCGAAGATGATGTTGATGGTGTCGAAAATCGGCCATTGTCTCAATGACCTGCTGTTCCGCTATCGCAGTGGCCTGCTGCCGGTCGAGATACCGGCCATCGTCTCCAACCATACCGAGTTTTACCAGTTGGCAGCGAGCTATAACATTCCATTCCATCACTTGCCGCTGGTCGCTGGCGCATCGGCTGTCGACCGGCAACGCCAGGAACAAAAAATTCTCGATCTGGTGGAAACACATGAGATTGATCTGATCGTGCTGGCGCGCTACATGCAGATTTTGTCACCGGGTCTGTGCGAAGCATTCCGCGGTAAGGCGATCAATATTCATCACTCTTTTTTACCCAGTTTCAAAGGTGCCAAGCCTTATGCGCAGGCGCATGAACGCGGTGTCAAGCTGATCGGTGCTACGGCCCATTTTGTTACCGGCGATCTTGATGAAGGCCCGATCATCGAGCAGGATGTCGAGCGGGTCGACCACGCGATGGATCCGGAGACGCTCACAGCGATTGGCCGCGATGTGGAGTGTGTCGTGCTGGCTCGCGCAGTGAAGTGGTTTGTTGAGCATCGGATTGTGTTGAACGGATCAAAGACGGTGGTGTTCAAGTGAACGCCTCACACAGTGCGTTCCGGTCGCGGTCTGTGTGAGGACAATCAGTGCTACACAGAAGTTTCGCTTGTGTGATTCGGTTCAGGTGCTGACCTATCTGACTTGGCCGACATCGAAGACACGTCCGAGGCAAGGTCGGTAAAAGAATTTGGCATGCCGGCAGCCATTTTCGCTGCCTCCGTGAGCATCGCTGCCGGATTGGCCATGTCCGCAAAAGTGGTGGCGGCATTGATTCCAGCTGTGATTTTGGCGATGATCTTAGCGTCGATAGGGAGCGCTTTTGCTACAGTAAGCATGACCTTCTTTACCACTCCCATTGCCGCCTGCTCTACCGCACCAAAAGGTGCGGAAGCCAACTCGCCAATGCTCGTTGCCAGGCTCATGCAGGCGGTGACTAACCCTTTCATGTTACCGGTAGCCGCTGCCTTCGCCACGGCCAGCGCCGCGGTTAACACGCCCTTGACTGCTTCGGTGCAAGTCGAGATGGCAGTCTTGACCATACTGACGACTTCTTCCAGAGCATCTTTACACATGTCTGCAATTTTATGAATTAAGTGACCGTGACCAATTCTCATGTTATTTCCCCGGTAGATGTTCCAATGACACGACTCTCTCACCAAGTCGCATTCCAACATGGGTGAATAAATTGAATGTCTTGGTTCCATCAAAGCGCGGCAGGTTAAACCTTGAGGAGCGCGGACTGCCTGATGTGGCGGCGTGAGCCGGAAGATGATCCCGCATCGCAGGCAGGCGGCTCTGGTCCGGTCGGGTGCCTAAATCGTGGCTGATGCGTCCGGCACGATTGGCGATAGGAACTATGCGCGCAGGGTTTTTCTGAACCACGCACCAATCGCATTGATTTCTTGCGGGCACAGTGAATGTTGCATCGGATAGTTGTGCCACTCCACCGCATAACCCAGTGAAAGCAACAGGTCCCGGGACTGTTCGGCGCGGGCGATCGGTATCACCGGATCGCTTTCACCATGGGCCAAAAAGACCGGTGTGTGCTGGTTGGCCGGATGACGCTCCCGGGCCAGCTTGGCGTTAAGCGGCACATAGCCCGACAGGCACAGCAAGCCGGCCAGTTGCTCGGGATGGCGCAAGCCGGTTTGCAGTGTCATCGCGCAGCCCTGCGAAAATCCGGCCAGCACGATCCGGCTGGCTGGAATACCCGACGCGATGTGGTGGGCGATCAATTGCTCGATGGCCACTTGCGACTTGCGCAAGCCGTCTTCATCCTCGCGCCGGACCAGATCGGTGCCGAGGATGTCGTACCACGAACGCATGACATAACCGTTATTGACGGTGACCGGCATGGTAGGTGCATGGGGAAAAACAAAGCGTATAGCCGGACAGCCGGACAGATCCAGTTCGCGCACGACCGGAGCAAAGTCATTGCCATCGGCACCCAGTCCATGCAGCCAGATGACGGCGGCGGTTGGGTTGGGAGCGGTGTCGAGAACGATGCAGTCGAGCAGGGAAGTGGTCATGGCAAATTGAGAGGAAGGGGTTCAGGCCGGCTTGATCCGCAACGCAGATTTCGGCCGGAAGACGCTGCAGACAGTCACATCGGTTTCGATATACGGACCACCAATGAGATCGATGCAGTACGGTACAGCGGCAAAGATGCCGGCGACCAGTTGCTTGCCGTCGGCATCTTTCAATCCTTCCAGTGTTTCGCGGATCGACTTCGGCTGGCCGGGCAAATTCATGATCAGCGCAGCATGGTCGGTGGTTTCGCGAATCACGGCGACTTGGCGCGACAGGATCGC
>JBLHMB010000095.1:0-10346 GCA_047621665.1 Bradyrhizobium sp.
GGCAAGGACTGGAAAGCCTTTGCCAGTTTCAGCCGGGTCAATACCTTCCGCGAAAAGAATGATCGTGACCTGTTCCGGGTCGGAGTCATGCGCGCGTTCGGGGGGTAATGTCAGTCGGTGATGCTGGCGCTCACGCCACATCATCGATTTGAAATAATTTGCTTGTAATCTCGTTTGGGTCATTCTAAAAACCCGAATGAGAGGTTTCGATGGCCACCAAACATCTTCCACCCGAACTACCTGACAAGCCCCGCAATGGGGTGCCGTTGCGTTTCAAGGCAGCGAGCCGTCGGCTTGATGACACACCATTTACCCATCTGGTTGCCGATGCACCACTGTCCGGCTTTGCGGCAGTACAGGCAATTCGTGACGGCTATTCGATCGGCATGATCAAGGCAGCCAGTAATTTTTTTGGTGTAGCGGACGCCCGTATTCAGGGCATTGCCCAGGTTCCGGCCTCGACGGCCAGCCGTCTCGAAAAGACCAATGCCCGTATAGATTCCGGTGCCACGGAACGGTTGTTCCGGATGGGCGCGGTGACGCGGTTAGCGGTCGAGGTCTTTGGTGACAAGTTTGTCGCCATCGACTGGATGCGACGCCCCAATCGTGCATTGGGGGAGGTCGCTCCACTGGAGTTGATGGATACCGAGCCGGGTGCCGTGTCGGTCCGGCAAGTTCTCAATGCCATTGCCACCGGTGGTGCTGCTTGAAGTTATGGCGGATCGCGACAGCGCAATGGGCACTCGACCGGAGTTGCGATGGCACACGGTTGTACGGTGGCCGCTGGACCCCGATCGGGTTTCCGGCACTGTATGCCGGCACGACCATCGAGCTGTGCGCCCTTGAGAAATTTGTGCATCTGTCCGGCACGGCCGTCCCGCCAATGGTGCTGGTGGCGATCGATGTACCGGATCTTGCTGCACCTTTATTCCAGCCGGCAGTATCCGGCTTGCCCGACGACCGGGCTGCGTTGCCGGCACCGGCCGGCACCCAGGAAATCGGCAAGCGCTGGCTGGCTTCGCCGGATGCCTTCATGATGCTGGTGCCTTCTGCGGTTATTCCGGAGGCGTTGAATGCTGTCATTAATTCTGCCCATCCTGCGTTTGCAAAGGTCACGCTAAGCGTCGTGCGGGAGTTCAGGTTTGATAAGCGTATGACCGATTTTTGAGGATGCTAGCGCGACCGCTCACCGCACATGTACCACCCGCCCCGCCGCATACGTCGCCATCACCGCCCGGTCATCGCCCAGCAGCGCAAACGCAAACAGCCATTCCTCCAGGCTGTCAGTGCGCGCCGTGCGCCGCGCCAGCAGCGGCGTCGCTTGCGGATCTAGCACAATGAAATCGGCTTCCGCGCCCGCGACAAAATTGCCAATTGTGCCTTCGAGCTGCATGCTGCGCGCCGCGCCCAGCGTGGCCAGATAAAACATCCGCAGCGCCGGCAGATACGTGTTGCCCATGCGCGCCACCTTGTAAGTTTCATTCATCGTCTGCAGCATCGAAAACGAGGTGCCGCCGCCGACATCGGTGGCCAGCGACAGGCGCAACTGCGCAGCATCCGCGGCCGCAAAATCGAATAGTCCGCTACCCAGAAACAGGTTCGAGGTCGGGCAGACAGCCGCTGCCGCACCGGTCGCGGCCATCCGTGCGCGGTCGTCGCCGTCGAGCCAGATGCAGTGCGCCAGCATGGTTCGCTCGCGCAACAGGCCGAACTGTTCATAGACATCGAGGTAGCTGCGCGCTTGCGGAAACAGGGACTTGACCCACGCGACTTCATCGGTGTTTTCGGCGACATGGGTTTGCACGTAGGTGTCGGGCCAGGCTTGCGCGAGTTCGCCGGCCAGTTGCAATTGCGCGTTCGACGAGGTCGGTGCGAAGCGTGGCGTGATCGCGTAGAGCTGGCGGCCGCGCTTGTGCCAGCGCCGGATCAATGCTTCGGAATCGCGCGCGCCGGATTCGGCCGTGTCCTGCAAAAATTCCGGACAGTGGCGATCCATCATCACCTTGCCGGCCACCATGCGCAGGTTGCGTTCCTCGCTGGCGCTGAAGAACGCCTCGACCGATTCCGGATGCACGGTGCAATACACCATCGCGGTCGTCGTGCCACAGCGCAGCAGTTCATCGAGAAAAAAATCCGCTACGTCACGCGCATGCACCGGATCGGAAAATTGCCGCTCGGTCGGAAACGTGTACGTCTCCAGCCACGGCAGCAAACCCGGTGCCGGCGAGGCGATCATGTCGGTTTGCGGATAGTGAATGTGCGTGTCGATGAACCCGGGCACGATCAGTTTGCCGCGATAGTCGGTCACGACCAGGTCGACGGGCAGCGTGTCTTTGAGTGTCGCGTAATCGCCGGCGGCGCGGATGTGCGCGCCATCAACGATGAGCAAACCGTCTTCATGGAAGGCATGGGCCTGATCGCCAAAGGCCGGGTCGGCGGTGAAGTGCAGGATGCTGGCGCGATAGGCGTGCAGGGTCGATATGGTGTTGGTAGTGGTGTTCAAACAGATTCCCAGACTTGAAGTAATTGTGCCGCGACGGCAGCGGCGATGACGCCGGGTGCCTTGCCGCTGATGCCGACGATACCGACCGGACAGGTCATGCCGGCCAGCCGTTCGGCCGGGATACCGCGGGCCAGCAAGCGGTGTTCGAATTGCTGGCGTTTGGTAGACGACCCGATCAGGCCAAACCAGCCGGCGTCATTGCGTTCGAGGATAGCCGCACACAATTGCTGATCGATCGCATGGCTGTGCGTCATGACCAGAAAACTGCTGCCGGCGGCGGCCTGCGCGACGAGGGCTTCGGGCGCATCGGTGACTTCGATCGCGACATTGGCCGGCACGATTGCCGGAAACGCCTCGGCCCGTTCATCAATCCATGTCACATGACACGGCAAGTCGGCCAGCGCGCGCACGATGGCCGTACCGACATGGCCGGCACCGAACAGCAGCAAGTGCGGGAGCCACGCGCGGCGTGGATCGATCAGCCAGCGCCGGCCGCTGGCATCAACGACGATGCGGGTCGGCAGCGCCGGATCGAAGGCCAATGCCGCCTCGTCCGTGATTAGCAATGGCGGCGCATCGGTATCGAGCGAGACCACGCGCCAGCTGGTGCGGTGCGTGTCGCGCGGCGCACGGTGTGCTGCATTGACGTGTTCGAACACCAGTTGCACGACGCCGCCACAACATTGACCGAGGCTGGGGCCGAGCGCAAAGCGTTCGAGCCGGCGCGATTCGGGGAACATCAGCATCGCGCGGGCAATTTCGCCGGCGCGCAATTCCAGATGGCCGCCGCCGATGGTGTCGCGCTGGCCGTCCTGCGTGATCAGCATCGTCGCGCCGGCTTCACGCGGTGCCGAGCCTTCGACGCTGGCGACCGTCACCAACACCGCCGGCGTAAAGGCCGTCACGTCGGCCCCGCGCGTTGCACTACCTCGATGGCGTTGAGGATTTCTTCGCTGGTGGCCGGTGCATTGAGCGGCGGATTGAAGCGGTAGTTGCCGACACTGGCAACGGCATCACGCAGCGCAAAAAATACCGAGAACGGCAACAGCAGCGGCGGCTCGCCGACGGCTTTCGAGCGATGGATGCTGTCGCTGACATTGCGATTGTCGAACAGCGCGACGCGAAAGTCGTCCGGGCAATCCGAGACGGTTGGAATCTTGTAGGTCGACGGCGCATGCGTGGTCAGCTTGCCGTCCTTGTTCCAGCACAGTTCTTCGGTGGTCAGCCAGCCCATGCCCTGAATGAAAGCCCCCTCGACCTGACCGATGTCGATGGCCGGATTGAGTGATGCACCGGCGTCGTACAGCACATCGGCGCGCAGCAATTTCCATTCGCCGGTGAGGGTGTCGATGAGGACTTCGGCCACCGCTGCGCCATACGCAAAATACGAAAACGGATGGCCGGTCATCGTGGCGGAATCCCAGTGCAGGCCGGGCGTCGCATAGAAGCCGTCCGACCACAATTGCACCCGTGCCAGATAGGCCTTGGCCACCACTTCGGCAAACGGAAAGCGTTGTCCCGCGACCAGCAACTTGCCATCGGCGAACTCCACGCTGTCGGCGGGCACGCCATGCTGGTCGGCGATGAATGCCGCCAGCCGGTCACGGATTTGATGCGCCGCGGCTTGCGCCGCCTTGCCATTGAGATCGGCCCCGGTCGAGGCGGCGGTGGCCGAGGTGTTGGCAACCTTGGCGGTATCGGTGGCGCTGATCTGCACTTGCGCCAGCGGTATGCCGAGTTCATGGGCGACGACTTGCATGACTTTGGTATGAATGCCCTGGCCCATTTCGGTACCGCCATGATTGACCAGCACCGAGCCATCGACATATACATGGACCAGCGCGCCGGCCTGATTGAGGTGATTGACGTTGAAGGCAATACCGAACTTGACGGGTGTGAGTGCCAGGCCTTTTTTCAGAAGCGGACTGGTCGCGTTGAAGGCGTGCACAGCGCGGCGGCGTTGGTGGTAACTGCTGCTGGCTACTAGCTCGGCCACCAGTGGCTGCAGCACGTTGTCGTCGAGTTGCTGGCCGTACGGGGTGACGTCGCGGCCGTCGTCCGCATAAAAATTGCGCTGCCGGATAGTGAGTGCATCCTGACCCAGCGTGCGGGCGATATCGTCGATCGCATACTCGATGGCGAGCGCGCCTTGCGGTCCGCCGAAGCCACGGAAGGCGGTATTCGATTGCGTGTTGGTCTTGCCGCAAAACGCCCGCAGATCGACGTCCGATAAGTAGTACGCATTGTCGACATGGCAGATCGCGCGGGTCGCGACCGGGCCGGACAGGTCGGCCGAATAACCGGCGCGCAGCACCATTTCCAGCTTCACGGCAAGGATGCGGCCTGTGGCGTCGTAGCCGACATCGTACGCATAGCGAAAGCAATGGCGTTTGCCGGTGACGAGCATGTCATCGTCCCGGTCGGCACGCAGTTTGACCGGGCGCTGCAGCTTGTCTGCCGCAATCGCTGCGGCTGCTGCCCACAAGGCCGATTGCGATTCCTTGCCACCAAAACCGCCACCCATGCGCCGGCATTCGACGTTCACGCGGTGTGCCAGTACACCCAGTGCGTGGGCCACCACCTGCTGCATTTCGGATGGATGCTGGGTCGAGCACAGTACCCGCATCGCGCGCGCTTCTTGCGGAATGGCGTAGGCCACCTGACCTTCCAGATAAAACTGTTCCTGACCGCCGACCGACAGCATGCCACTGGCATGATGCGGTGCCTGCGCCAGTCGCGCCGCCGCATCGCCGCGCTGCAAACGCATCGGTGGCAGCACGTACGATTGCGCGGCGTGGGCCGCTTCTGGCGTCAGGTGCGCGGGCAGGTCGGTGTAATCAACCTGCGCAAGCCGCGCTGCGCGGCGCGCATTGTCATGCGTATCGGCGACCACGACGAATAGCGGCTGGCCGACATACTGGACCAGCCCGTCGGCAAAAATCGGATCGTCATGAATGATCGGGCCGCAGTCGTTGCGACCGGGGATGTCGGCGGCGACCAGCACGGCGACCACACCGGCCGAAGCCTTCACGGCGGCGAGGTCGATCATCGTGAAGGTGGCGTGTGCCTGTTGCGATAGTCCCAGCGCGGCATGCAGCGTGCCATGGAGCTCCACGACATCGTCGACATAGGTGGCACTTCCCAGCACATGCAGCGTGGCCGATTCGTGCGGATGCGAGCGGCCGACTTCGGCCCAGATACCGGGTAGTCCGGTGCGCACGTTCACGGCGTTTCCCGACGGGCAAAGACATTAAGTTGCTCTGATGCCAGCGGTGCCTCGGTGCGGGTTTCGAACCAGAAGCGGCGCAACAGGTTTTGCGCGGCTTTCATCCGGTAGGTGCCTGACGCACGCATGTCGCTCAGCGGTACGTAGTCGCTGACCAATGCCGTCATCGCACGGGTCAGGCTGGCGTCGTTCCACGGTTGGCCGAGCAGGGTCTGTTCGGCGTGGCTGGCGCGTTTTGGTGTGGCCGCCATGCCGCCGTAGGCGATACGGATGTCGGTAATCAGTTCGCCATCGAGCCGGATCGAGAAGGCAGCGCAGACCGCCGAAATATCCTGATCAAAGCGCTTGGCCAGTTTGTAGGTGCGCCATTGCCGGCCGGCTTGCGGTAGTGGGATGCGGATCGCCGTGACCAGTTCGTCGGGCTGCAAATCTTTTTTCTGATAGCCGAGATAAAAATCTTCCAGCGCCAGCGTGCGTACTCCGGCGCTGCCTTGCAGAACCACCTCGGCACCGAGCGCGATCAGCCACGGCATCGAGTCGCCAATCGGCGAGCCGTTGGCGACATTGCCGCCCAGCGTGCCGGCACGGCGTACCGGTAGCGAGGCAAAGCGCTGCCACAGTTCGGTCAGCTCGGCCGGATAGTCCTGGCAGAGCGCCTGATAGGCCGCTTCCAGCGAAGCGGTCGCACCGATCTGCAAGTAAGTTGCGCTGCGCTCGATCGCCGCAAGCCCGGCCACTTCGCCCAGATAAACAATATCGCCGAGCACCCGCAACTGCTTGGTGAACCACAGGCCGACATCGGTCGAACCGGCCAGCAAGGTCGCGCCCGGATGGCTTGCACGCAATTGAATTGCTTGCGATAAAGTGCGCGGCGCGAAGAAGGTATGACCGTCGGCCAGTGCGTGGGTGCGCAGCGTCGTGCTTCGCAGCGGCAGCAGCGCGGCGGTGACGGCGGCACGATCGAAGGTGACCGGCGGCAGTTGCCCCATACGTGTAGCGGCCGCGATGATGGGCCGGTAGCCGGTGCAGCGGCACAGGTTGCCCGAGAGTGCGTCATCGACTTGCTGGCGCGATGGCGGCGTCGACTGGCCTTCGCGTTGCAGGTACAGATTCCACAGCGACATCACGAAGCCGGGGGTGCAGAACCCGCATTGCGAACCATGGCACTCGACCAGCGCTTGCTGGACCGGATGCAGCGGGCCACCAGCTGGCGCGAGGTCTTCCACAGTGAACAGGGCTTTGCCATCAAGCGTAGGCAGCAGCTTGATACAGGAATTGACCGGTTCAAGCTGCAGTACGCCATCGCGCAACTGGCCGACCAGCACGGTGCAGGCGCCGCAATCGCCTTCGGCGCAACCTTCCTTGGTGCCGGTGCAATGCAGCACTTCACGCAGGTGCTGCAGCACGGTGCGCAGCGGCGCGGCGCGGTCGACCTCCTGGATCGCGCCACGGAAATGAAAACGGATGGAGTCGGACATGGGGCAGGGCCTCGGTGAGCGTATTCCACTAGGTTAGCAGTTGCCTGACGCATTGCCATATGCATTAGCTGATGACGGGTATTGCCGCCGGATAGCCGCACTATCTGTCAATGCATGGTGCGTGCTTTGTAGTTAGCCCGAGCGGGTGTTCTATAATCTCGATCCTTTCTGTCTGACCATCCGGGATTGCCATCAATACCACCCTCGTAAGCATCCTGTTCGTCACGACCATCTCTGGCGTTCTGAGTATTTCTGCCGCCGCGATATTTTCATTCGGACTGCTGTCCAAAATGGTTGATCGCATGGTCAGCCTGTCGGTCGGCATCATGCTGTCGACCTCGTTCCTGCACTCGTTACCGGAAGCCTTCGAGTCCGGTGCCGACACCCACACGCTATTCGCCGCACTACTGGGCGGCCTGCTGCTTTTTTTTCTGCTTGAAAAAACTGCGATCCTGCGCCACTCGCATCATCACGAAGGTGATGGCCACGCCCATCACCACGGCCATGATGCGCATGAGGCCGGCAAGGCCGGCTGGATGATTCTGGTCGGTGATGGCATGCATAACTTTACCGACGGCATCCTGATTGCTGCCGCTTTCCTGGCCGACCCGACGCTCGGCATCGTCACCGGCCTGGCCATCATCGCGCATGAAATCCCGCAGGAAATCGGCGACTTCATCGTGCTGCTCAATGCCGGATTTTCGCGTCGGCGGGCGTATTTTTACAACCTGCTGAGCAGTCTGATGGCGGTGCTGGGCGGCTTGCTCGGTTACTTCACGCTTGAGCAAGGGATGCAGTGGATTCCGTATGTGCTGGTGTTTGCGTCATCGGGATTCATCTACATCGCCGTCAGTGACCTGATGCCGCAAATGCAGCGTCGCGCTACGCTGCGCGAAACCATTCCGCAAGTGCTGTTGATCGCGCTGGGCGTGGGCATCGTGGTGTTGATGACAGCACAACATTAAAGTTCTGTCGGAACTTGGATAATGGTTATCATAAGGATCACAAAATCCGTAGGTTAACCTTTGTTCGAGAAAAGAAATTCACCATGAAAATTGCAGTTGTCCGGGCGGTAAAGTGGGCAGCGATCGCGCTGATGGGTTTGGCATCCGTGCCGGCGCTGGCGGTGGTGGCGGTCGCGATGGATCCATGGCTTTCTGAAGTGCCGAATGCAACGTCGGTGATCTCGCCCGACGGGCAAGGATCATTCGACTATGCGGTCAGTGCCTCCGGCGGCATGTCCGGCTACTACAGCAGTTTTAATATGACGGATTTCTACCTGCCGTATTTTTCGGATATGGGCATCACGTCCATTAATTCCGGATCCAGCTGGGGTTATGCAATCGAGGAAAAAAATAACCTGTTCGGACTTGGTGGCGGGGTACTGCATTTTTTCGACTACGCACCTGACCCGACTAGCCATGACTATGGCGTCAGATTTTATTTCCAGTCCGCCTACAGCGGCGTCGAAGGTCCGTTTGCGCAGCGTCTCGTGAACCCATCTACCTTAGAAAGCATTTCGTATTTTGGCGATCCGCTGGTCCCGGCCAGCCCGATGATGATGGCGGCGCTGGCCTCCGCAGTGCCGGAGCCGGGCAGTCCCGTGCTGCTACTGGGCGGACTGGCACTGCTTGGTGCGGTGTCGCTGAAACGGCGGTCAGGTTGGGCTGCTCCTGCGCGGATTACGCGCCGGTAGCGACCGGGCGCGTGGTGTCGGCGCTCCACTGGCTCCATGATCCCGGATACAGTGCCGCGCCGCTCAGACCGGCGATCTCCAGTGCCAGCAGGTTGTGGCAGGCGGTGACGCCGGAGCCGCATTGCATCACGCCGGTCGCTGGCGTGGCGAGCACGCCGGCAAATTCCGCGCGCAACTGATCGGCTGACTTGAAGCGGCCATCGTCCTGCAGATTGTCTTTGAAGCAGCGATTTTTTGCGCCGGGGATGTGACCGCCGACGCGATCCAACGTTTCATTCTCTCCACGAAAACGGTCTGCGGCGCGGGCGTCGACGATGGTCAGATCGTTCGAGCCGAGGCTGGCCAGGACCTGGTCGACATCGACGGTGCGGGTCAGTGTTGGCCTTGCACTGATATTGCCGAGCGTAACGGCTGCCGTTGCGCTCGTCGTGACGCCGCCCGCCGCAATCCATGCCGTCAAGCCGCCATCGAGGACCGCGACCTGCGCATGGCCGGCCCAGCGCAACATCCACCACAACCGTGCCGCAAACATTCCGCCATGGGCATCGTAGACGACGACCTGGCTGTCGTTGTTGACGCCGAGACGGCGCAGTGTCTCGATGAAATCATCCATTGCAGGCAACGGATGGCGACCGGCGAAGCGGCCGTCGGCGTCGGTTTTTGGACCGGAGAGGTCGTCATCGAGCTGGGCGAAACGCGCGCCCGGTATGTGGCCTTCTGTGTAAGCGTCACGACCGGCGGTGGGGTTGGCCAGGTCGTGGCGGCAGTCGATCAGGAGGTGGGTGTCGGGGTTGATTGCAGAGGCGGGGATCAGGGTGGTGGTGGTGGTGGTCATTTTGGGACTCCTTGGTGGGGATGGCTTTTCTGCTTTGATTGCTGAAACGTTCGATGCTCCGTGATGACCAAGCCGGGCACGGCCCGGTTCGCTTTTTCGTACAGTCGCAAACCCTCATCGTTAGCAACCAGGGTCAGTGTTTTTTTTCGCGGCCTTATCGCGAAAATTACACTGACCCTGCTTGCGGATTCGGAGCGCTTGCCCTCCAATTTCCGTGCTGGGGTTGCTGATTCTTTTTCTACTCTGTCACGACCAAGCCGGGGGCGGCCCGGTTCGCTTTTTCATGCAGTCGCAAACCCTCATCGCTAGCAACCAGGGTCAGTGTTTTTTTTCGCAGCTTTATCGCGAAAATTACACTGACCCTGCTTGCGGATTCGGAGCGCTTGCCATCCAGTTTCGGTGCTGCGGTTGCTTGAGTGGCTGCTTCTCCGTCATGACCAAGCCGGGGGCGGCCCGGCAGCCGGTCACTTCTTTTTGCTTCGCTGTATGGACTGGAGACATGGGTGACACATGTACCAGGACATAGGTGACACATTATGCGTCGATTTTTTCTCGCAAATCGATTTTCATGAAGCGTTGATGGCAAAAATACGCGTGGTAAAACCCGT
>JBLHMB010000096.1:0-10285 GCA_047621665.1 Bradyrhizobium sp.
AACTTGTCCCACCAGTACCAGCGGTGACAATTGCCATGAAAATCGACCGGGCAGCAGCGCCGTCACCGGCTCGTTATTGCCGGCGGCCCCGCCGATGAAGGCAGACCCGCGCCACAACGAGCCTTGCGGATCTCCTAGCGTCAGGCGACCGGCAGTCTGTCTTTCAAGCAATAGTGCCATCCAACTGACGGGACAAAACGCCAGTACCGTCAAAATCATCACCAATATTCCAGCCAGTAGCCACAATACAACACGCGGCCAGCGCCGCACTTGTTCACTCACTCCGGCTCTCACTCTTTAGCTGACGCAACGTGAGCGTTGCATTGACCGTATCGCTGGCCGCTTGCGCGGTGATACTGGCATCGATGACCGACAACCGTACCGTTTTTTGCACTTCGCCAAGCCAGTCGACCAATGCGGCAAATGACACCGACGACAACTGGACGCGCACGATCTCCTCGGTGACCACCACGCTTTGCGGCTTCAGTCCGCGCGTGGCAAGCGAGGCATCCATGATTACCTTCGACAACACCGGCGGCGGCGGCGGCACGCTGGCCGACAGTGCTGCCGCATCGCGTGACAGTTGCTGCATCTGGGCAGCCTTTTGACGCAACTCCGGCAAGCTATTGCGCAATTGCTCGCGGCCTGACAAAGCGGGATCGATCAGCAACAGGTAGAGCAATGCCAGCAGGATCACGCTGCTGATGACCAGCAACTGTTTGCGCTCCTGTGTACTCCTGTCATTCCAGAAGGTCGCGGCAGATTCACGTGCTCCCTGGATGCTGGTGCGGAAAGTGGACGAACTGCCCGGATTACTCATTTGCTGCTCCTGATCTGCCAGACATCCGCATTTTGTTGCGACAGGCTAAGCTGACGCTGGGCTAGCGCAGCCTTGATCTGTTCCAGAGGCGGCTGTGCATCGGGCTTGAGCTTGATCAGCAAGCCACGGTCGCGGTACTCGATACCGGCAATCGCCAGCGACTGGCCGCCTTGCATGACACTATTCCAGGCATCACTGAACGCGGCCAGTAAGCTAGTGAAATCATCGGATGCAGCCTGGCCGGAAGCACGCTGACCGGCTGCGATTTTCTGGCGTAGTTGAACGATTGGATCGATGATCGCCGTCTCTTTCGGATAGGCCGCCTTGTAAGTCCGGATCATGCTGCCTTGTAGATTGCCGGCTTCACGCTTCATGCGCAACCAGTCGACATTGAGTGCCGTCACATTGACCAGCAACGTGATGACGACAAGACCGATGGTCCAACGCCACGGTCGCCAATTCAGACCGCTGCCGCCCGCCACGCCAAGACCGCTCATCAGGTTTAACGTGACACCGCGTGCAGCAGAGACCCAGCGCAACCAGTTGTCGGAAAAAAGCGTGATGCGCTCATGTTGACCGTCATCCAGCAGTGACTGACAAGCTGGCACACTGGACGCGGTGAGATACAACGCCACCGGCGCTAACGGCACTAACGCACACAACGTTTGCAGGGTGTCCTGCAAGGCGCTCGCTGCCTGATCCGGCAATACCGCAATCCCGATCCCCTCTTGTTCGTTGAGACGGATGACCAGCTCCAGATCCGTCGGATGCTCGAGCATGACAACGGACACGACGCCGGGCTGGTAGGGCACACATAGCTGAGCAGGCACGGCGCTGAGATGCCTCGCACCGAGCGCAGTGAAGAATTGCACCAGTCGTTCCAGCCAGGTCCGCTGTGTGACTGCGACGGTGCGCAAACCGTCGGCCGTCACGCCGGCGACGATCACACACTCGGCCGGATCCGACATTAATTTTTCTTCCAGCATATTGGGTAGCGCGGCGCGCAGACGCGCGGGCGACAGCGGCGGCACGCGAATGCGCAACAAAGTCACGTCGCTCGCAGCGAGCAACAACGTGACACGCTCTGACTGGGCGATGACCGGACGTAAATCGGACAGGCGCGACGCGCCCTCGCTCTGAATGGCGCCACCATCGTTGACCAGCGCATAGGCGCATCCCAATTGACCAAGTTCGTCGAGGCGTTCGGTTTCGGCTTTGGGTAACAGGCGAATGTAGAGTGTGCTCAAGAGGTTCCGTTCGCTTTTTAGGTTTCTCGGGTCCAGAGGACCGTGATTGCCGACCCGCGTCGCTGCACCAGCGACTGGATTTCCAGTACCGCATTATTGAGCTTCACTTTGCCATTAACAAGAAAGTACTCGGTTTTGACGTCGAGCGACACTGCACTGGTTGCTGGTGTCGTATTTGTTGCTGGCAGGCGATTATTGAAATCGGCGGCATCTTTAAAGTAAGCGCGTTCACGACTGGCCACTAGTGTGCCGGCATCCGACAGGCCCAATCCGGGGATGACCGCAGACAAGACTTCGGCCGAGGCGGTATTGACATTGATCTTGCTCTCGCTAAAAGGCAGCACAATGACGTAATCCTTGATTTTAAGCAAAATTTCTTCAGTAAAACCTGAGATCGCCAGCAAGTCGTCGAGCTGACTGAGCGGCATCATGTGCGCGCCGGATTGCGACTGGGCGGTAGCTGTACTGTCCGGTGCGGGGGTGCTCGATCCCTTGGTGACTGCCACGCTGATTTGCGGCTGACGCGCCGTCAGAAGGTAACTCACGGTTGCCTTGGCCAGTGCATTAGCCGATGGAATTCTCAAGTTATTGAGCAATTTTACAAAAGCGGCCACATCGACCGGACTGAGCGCACCACCGTTGCGTACCAACGCATTCACATTCAAACGTGATTGCGCGTCGACGATATATCCCGACAGCGCCGCGCTGCTGGCATCCGCATCCTGTTTGCCGTTTTCGACAAATTCATCGAGCCGGACTTCTTCCAACGGGATGGCCCAGGGGTCGCCAAGATAGTCGACCTGATTGGTATCAGACCGCAAAATCAGGCTTGACCAATCAAGCGCTCCACGCAAAATCCACTGTTTCTGTAACTGGGTACGCTGATTTTCGATTGAACGCACCTGTACCTGCTGCTGCCAGAACAGACTGGCCACGATGGTCACGGCCAGCGTCGTCAGCAGCAAGGCCGTGATGACGGCAACACCGCGTTGCCGTTGCTGATGCGGACAAGATAGCTTCATACAGCTCCCAGCAAAAATGCCTTGACCAGCAGGACTTGTTGCTCATGCAGTTGCAACGTTACTTGCAAGCCTTTCGCTGCCGTCCGCACTGGCGGCAACACTCCCGGCGGCAGCGCCGCGGTATTGCTTGTTATCGCGGCAGGCGGCACCATACTCCAGGCATTGCCATCCCAGGACTTGATCGTCATTGCATCGACGCCCGTCTTGAGGGCCACGCTGTTGCTGTTATCGGTGTCGGCACTAGCCGCCTGCCAGAATTGATCAAGCTGATCAAGGTCGCGTGTGGCATCAGACTCGCTGCGCATCAGCGCACCCTGACGCAGTCGGTAAGCCACCACTTGCAGCCTGCTCGGCTGATTTTCTGCATAGACCTTACGCACGATCAACAAGCGCCCCTGGTCCGACAGCAGGTTGGGGCGATCACCAAGCAAGACTGCATCAGCAATCAGGCCGCAATCACTTTGCATCTGTGCGAATGTCAGTTGCATACCACGCGTCTGCTCAAGATCGCTGGTCAATGCGACGCGTGCACGCACGATGCTGTCAAGCCCGCGCCAGCCGAGTACGGCGATGACACCCAATATCGTGATGGCGACCAGCAGCTCGACTAACGTGAAGCCACGCCGGGAGTGCCGGGGAGGGAGAGGAGACTTAAACACTGACAAGTTGATTCAGCTTGATGATGCGACGGGTCGGTGACAAGGCATCGTAGACACTCACTTCGACCCGGCGGAAGTTGATATTCGGAGTCGACAGAACTTCCTGTTCGCACACCAGCCGCATTTCGGCTTGCGGGCATTCGAATACCGTTTTCCCGAGTGGTGGATAGACGTGTGCGAGACGAATTTCAGTCAACCGGTTTTCCGCCGACCAGGTCGCCATCATGGCGGCGCGCAAGTCATTGCTATTCTGGGTAAGGCTCCCTACCGCACGCAGACTGGCACCCAGCGCCGTGCCTACGATGACCAGCGCGACCAGCACTTCTAACAGCGTAAAACCAACACAACGGGCGGGATATCTGACCATGTTCATCTCATTCCACTACGAAGTGGCCGATGCCATCAGCACGAATATCGACCCGCGCATCCTCGGCCGCCAGCGTCAGCACGAACGGCCGGTCGACCGGTTCACGCCCAAAAACGATACGCATAGGACCACTCACAGGCGGCAACGGCGGATTCATCAGTAAAGTCAGCGGCGCGCGCTTGAATTCCCTTTCACGCAGCAGGTCATCTTTCTCGATCACCTGCCAGACATTGTCGGTGCGCACAAGAAAGCGATAGCGCTGCGCATCGGCTTCGAACGCCACCGGACTGTTGCGCACAATCGCTTCATCGCGGGCCAGCTGCAACAGCAACGCAACGCGCCGGGCATCGGTTTCCAGCACTTGTCGCGCACTGGGCATCGCATTAAACGATACGACGCCCAGCATCACACCGGCGATTACCATGACGACGAGCAGCTCCAGCAGCGTAAAACCACGCGCCTGGTGGCCGGCAGGACAAAATTGACTCAGCATCGCGATGGACTACAGATCCCAGGAGCCAATGTCTGCATCGTTGCCGGCACCGCCGCTCTGGCCATCGGCACCGAACGAAAACACGTCGACCTCACCCTTAATCCCCGGCGACAGGTATTGATAGGGATTACCCCATGGGTCTTTCGGCAACCGGTCGATGTAACCGCCGGTTTTCCAACCACGGGCTTCCGGACCGCTGGTCGGCTTGCTGACCAGCGCAGACAAACCTTGCTCGGTAGTCGGGTAGCGCTGGTTATCGAGTTTATAGAGCTTCAATGCCTGCATCACCGTGGCAATATCCTGACGGGCGGCAGTCACGCGCGCATCGTCGGTACGGCCCATGAGTTTCGGCACCACCAGTGCGGCAAGAATGCCCATGATCACGACAACAACCATGATCTCGATCAAAGTGAAACCGCGTGCGATGGCAGCGCGGAACGTGCGACGACCAGGAACATGAAAAACAGTAGTCATAGGAATGGGAAGTTGGGTTGTGGAATCAGTTTAAGTATAAGGGAAAGGCTAACCGCACCGCATCAAAACTGGCCCGCGTCGATGGGCAGATCGGCGTTTGAGCAACGATACCAGCGATATGAGTACGAAATGTGTGAAAAGTGCCATGTTGTAAGGCCTCTACATGACGATACTTTCACAACCTTGTACGAACAGACAGCAACAACGGATGTTGCATCCGAAAAAAAACCTCGATGAATCGAGGTTTTCAGGAAGGTAGTGAACAGCCGGATTATTTTCAGCCTTTGTGACGACGCCGCATCGTATAACCAATGAGACCGAGGCCGAGCAACATCATTGCGTATGTTTCGGGTTCGGGAACCGCGCTGACCTGAAGGGATACATTATCAAGATGCACGAAGCTTTTATCGCTGCTTGCCCTAAAACTCAGCGCTGTAGTTGCAGCATCTGCAAGCAGACCCTTGTAGGTAAATGTGGTGAACGACCCATTGTCGAAGCCAAGCGGTTCGTAGGAGTAGGTGCCGAACGTAACCTGTGAATAATTTTTCGGGAGCTCTACAGACTTCAGTCCACGCAAATCGAAACTCAGATCGTAGCGGGTGCCTACGACAGTATCAATTAACTGGGACAAGGTTGTCGGATCACTGAAGCCGGTGGAATAAAAATTGTCCGGGAGTGAAGGACCAAAATTGATAACACCGTGTTGGCTGGTGGTACCCGGCACCACCACTTCATTCCAGCCAGTCAAACCATTTTCAAAATTGCCATTCACCACCAGACTCTGTGCCTGCGCCATCAAGCTGAAAATGGCTAACGCAAGTCCTGCAACGAGTTTTTTCATGATGTCATCCAGTTATCAATAAAACATGACCATAGAATAACCTGACATTGAAAAATTGATAGTAAAAACCCATTATTTTTAGACTAATTTGACAAAATTTAACCTGAAAACAGCAGCCAAGTTGCAACAAAGCATTTAAGTCGCTTCATTGCGCGCTTCCCGCGCCAGCAGCGAGGCCACTGTCTCGCCCGGTGTGTTGCCATCGAACAGCACGCCGGCAACCGCGTCAGTGATCGGCATCTCAATCTGCATGGAGGCCGCCAACGCACGCACTTCACGCGCACAGCGCACCCCCTCGGCCACATGCCCCAGCTCACGCTCGATCGCGGCTAGTGTTTTCCCTTGCGCCAGTGCGAGACCGACCTTGCGGTTGCGCGACAGGTCGCCCGTGCAGGTCAGGATCAGGTCACCCATGCCCGCCAGTCCCATGAAGGTTTCGCTACGTCCGCCGAGCGCGACACCCAGCCGGGTGATCTCGGCGAGACCACGCGTAATCAGCGCTGCCCGGGCATTGAGGCCCAAACCCATGCCATCGACGATCCCTGTGGCGATCGCCAGAATATTCTTTACAGCACCTCCGACCTCGACGCCAATGACATCATCGGTCGCATAGATACGCAGTTGAGGACCATGCACTGCCTGCACGACGCTGTTGCGCAAGCCGGCGTTATCCGACGCAATTGCCAATGCGCCCGGCAGTCCGCGCGCCACTTCCATCGCAAAAGATGGACCGGACAGTGCACCACACGGGAAGTCATCACCCAGCACCTGCTGCACAATCTGGTGCGGCAACAGACCGCTGCCTTCTTCAAAACCTTTGCATAGCCAGACCAGATTACCCGGCGATCGCCCGAGGAGTCGTTGCACGATCGGGCGCAGTCCCGCCACCGATGACGCCACAATCAACAGTGAATCAATAGCGGCGCAATGCGCCATGGCGGCTTCAAAATCGGAGGTGAGCAACAGCGACTGCGGCAACGTAATGCCTGGCAAATAGGCAGCATTTTCACGCTGGTCAGAAGCAATTCGCATCGCGACAGCATCCCGCCCCCACAGCAGGACCGCATGGCGTTCGGCCAGCGACACCGCCAGTGCAGTTCCCCAGGCGCCGGCACCCAGTAGTGTGATGTTCATCGTAATGAAAGTCGCAAAGTCAACTCACTCACCCCACACATCGGCAGCCCTGACAAAGCCACTCTGGCCATCACGATGCCGGACCTGAATCCAGCCGGACGTTGACGGCGCGACCATCTCCAGAATGACACCCTTGTCGGCGGCAAATACCACCGGTGCGCCATCATCTGCGGTGCTGCGTACGCGGGTACCGGCAACTTTAGTGATCACGTGACGCTTCGCGTCCAGTAACTTGGATTCGATCCATGATAAATCTCCGCTGGCGTCGCGCACCTTGCTCCATTCACCATAGGTCAGGATGACTTCGACCGGCATGTTGCGCGGGGCGACGAAGACTTTTCTTCCGCGCTGAGAAGGCGCGTCGTACAGCACTGCCGGCGCAGCTCCGATTGATTTGTAGTCCAGTGCGTGAGCTTGGCCGATTGCACACAGCGACAGTAGTGCCACGGCACCATGCAAGTGAACAGATTTCATTGCGCGACTCCGAGGGAGATGCAAAACCGGCACGCACGCGGCATGCCGGTTACGACATCAGTGGGTGGTGGCAGCGCCGTCCGGCATTTGCAAATTGGCAGAGTTTTGTTGCTCAGCCAAGGCTTGCAGGCGCTGCTGGTAAAACACTTCGAAATTGATTTCAGCCAGATGAACAGGCGGAAAGCCGGCACGTGTTATCGCATCGGCGATGTTGGCGCGCAGATACGGGTACACGATATTCGGACAGCCAATACCCAGCAGAGGGTCAAGTTGATCTTGAGGAATGTTGCGTGCCTCAAAAATACCAGCTTGTTTACCTTCGACCAGAAATGCCACCTTGTCGCCGATTTTCGCGGTAACGGTGATGGTGACGGTCGATTCGAAGATGCCTTCGGCCAGAGGCTCGGCACCGACATCAACGGCAACTTCCATTGTCGGCGCATCCTGTTCAAGGAAAATTGCCGGGGAATTAGGTTGCTCGAGCGACAGGTCTTTCAGATAAACACGCTGAATCTGGAATATCGGTTGCAGGATTTCGTCGGCCATAAAACACTTTCAGTTGGGTTGAAGGGACCGCGACAGATGCCGTCGGCCGGTAAAAATCAGGTTCCTTGCAGCAGCGCATCGAGGGTACCGAGGCGCTCGAGTGCAGCCAGGTCATCGAAGCCGCCGACGTGGGTGTCACCGATGTAAATCTGCGGCACGGTACGACGGCCGGTTCTTTGCATCATCACGTTACGTTGCTCCATATCGAGGTCGATACGTACTTTTTCGATTTCCTCAATACCCTTTGATTTCAGTAGCCGTTCGGCCATCGTGCAGTATGGGCAAACGCCGGTGCTGTACATCAGAACATGTGCTGTCATTATGGTGACTCCTATTATTTCACGGTCGGCAGACCTTGCGTCTGCCAAGCCGCGAGTCCACCGCTCAGACTGTGGACATCATTGAAACCGGCGCTCTTGAGACGCGCTGTCGCTTTCGCTGACTGCACGCCGTTCGGGCACACGACGATCACCGTCTTGGCCTTGAACTTGTCGATTTCGACGAGGCGCGTAGTCAGGTCTTTCAAAGGAATGTTTTTCGCTTCACGTAAGTGACCCTTGGCAAAATCAGCGGCGTCACTGACATCCAGAATCAGCGTCTTGCCCTGATTGATAATCTGGGTTGCTTGCAGCGTCGTGACCTTCGTGCCGCGTCGCTGCAGCAAGGGAACCAGCAACGCGCCGCCGGAAATAACGACCAGCGCAATAAGGAAAATGTTGTCGATCAAGAATTTCACAAGAGTCCAATGGTTTAAAACAATCGCCGCATTATAAAATAGAAGCGACAGGGCAAATCCTTATCGTTGCCATGCACTTCCAATTTCCCCTCTACTACCTACCTGCCATGTACAAAATCGTATTGATGCGCCACGGTGAATCCACCTGGAATCTCGACAATCGCTTTACCGGATGGACTGACGTCGACCTGACCGAAAAGGGTCGCGCCGAAGCTACCCAGGCCGGCAAACTACTGCGCGAAGCTGGCTTCAGTTTCGACCTGGCGTTCACCTCGGTGCTCAAACGCGCCATCCGCACGCTCTGGCTAACGCTCGACGAAATGGACCTGATGTGGATCCCGGTCGAACATGACTGGCGCCTCAATGAACGCCACTACGGTGCCTTGCAAGGTTTGAACAAATCCGAAACTGCCGCGCAATACGGCGACGAGCAAGTGCTGGTCTGGCGCCGCAGTTACGACACCCCACCCTTGTCGCTCGATCCGGCTGATCCGCGTGCATCGTATCAGGATCCACGCTACGCCGGACTGCAGCGCGCGCAAATCCCGCTGACCGAATGTCTGAAAGACACCGTCGAACGCGTCATGCCGGCCTGGGACGACACCATCGCACCGGCCATCCGTGCCGGCAAACAGATCCTGATCTCGGCCCATGGCAACAGCTTACGGGCACTGATTAAATCACTCGATGGCATCAGTGACAATGACATCGTCGGCCTGAATGTGCCCAACGGTCAACCGCTGGTCTACGAACTCGACGCCGACCTCAAACCGATCCGTAGCTACTACCTCGGCGACACGGCCGCCATCGAAGCGGCGTTGCATGCCGTCGCCAATCAGGGCAAGGCACGCTGAAGCGCCGGCCGATGCATCCTTTCAAAAATCTGTTGCTGATGACGCTGGCAGTTGCCTGCCTGGGATCGGCCAGCGCAGCCAGGGTGAGTGAACGCAGCCGTGAGAAAGAGGCGGCCGAAGCCCAGCGTGCCGAACTGCTACGCCAGCTCGGCACGCTGCAAGGCACGATCAACCGCACCGAAGCCGAGTCCGACAAAGCCACTGAAGCGCTAGGCAAATCCGCCAAAGCGATTTCAGAGGCCAACCGCGCGCTGCATGAACTCGATGCCGAGCAAGTCCGGACCGAGCACAAGCTGGTGCAACTGTCGGACGAACAAGCACGACTGGCTAAACAGGTCGACGACCAGCAGGCAAAGTTATCGCGTTTGCTGCGGGGGCAATACGTGGCCGGCAATGACGACCGCATCAAACTACTGCTCTCAGGCGACAACCCGAACCGGATCAATCGCGACCTCGAATACCTCGGTTACGTTTCGCAGGCGCAAGCCACCCTGATCAGCACGCTGCGCGGCAACCTGCAGGCTATCGAGCACAACAAGGCCGACGCCGAAGAAGCACACCGTGCACTGGCCGAAATTGTGGTCGAAGCACGCGACCAGCGCACTGCGCTGGAAAATG
>JBLHMB010000097.1:0-10260 GCA_047621665.1 Bradyrhizobium sp.
GCGCGTTCAAGCGTGGCGCGCATCTGCGGCTGACCGCTGTCGAGCGACTCAAGCCGGATGCCCTTGATCGCCTCGGCGTCGATACGGTCCTGCACCCACTGCTGGAACGCGCTGGCACTTTCCGGCGCGCCGGCGACCAGCAAGCGATAGGTAATGCGCGAACCGAACTGGATCAGGTTGGTGCTGGCCAGATCGGTCTCGGCCAACATCACGCGTGGCGCAAAATTCATGAAGCCGGCACCGCGATCCGGTTCGGAAGCGATGACCCGGTCGATCTTGAATTGCCGGTCGCCGAGCTTGATGGTCGCGCCAACTTGCAGGTTCAGGGCCAGCAGTAAAGTCGAGTCGACCCAGACCGTTCCGGCGGCCGGGATCGCCCGCGTAGTCACGCCCTTGTCGGTGCTATTCGGCGCAACTTTCAGATTGCCGCGCAACGGGTAACCGGTGGTCACGGCTTTCACCGAGGCCAGTTTCGACTGCATTGCGTCGCCTTCGCCAGTCAGCGTCATGCTCGGGAACACGACGGTATCGGCCAGCGTCAGCCCGCGCTTGAGCGCTTCGGCACGCCACAGTTCGCTAATCGGCGCATCGCCGCGGATCACCAGATCGGCACCCAGCAACTGGTGTGCATCACGGTTCAGGCCGGTGCGCATGCGGTCAACAAAAAAGCTCACCGAGGTCAGTGCTGACACTGCTACCACCAGGGCGATCAGCAGAAAGCGTAGTTCACCGGCACGCCAGTCGCGTAGCGTCATGCGCAGCGATTGCATCAGGGTACGGATCATGAGGCGGGCTGTCCGTCAAAAAATGCATCGACTTCGGCCAGATATTTTTGCCGGGTTGCGCCATCGATGAAGGCGGCATCAAAACTGTTGCGCGCCAATTGGTGTGCATGGGCGCGCGTGAGCGACAGCGCCTCGAAGGTGGCGATAAAGTTGTCGTTCAGGTAGCCGCCAAAATAGGCTGGATCATCCGAATTGATAGTGATCATCAGGCCTGCCTCGATCAGCTTCAGCAAGTTGTGATCGACCAGCCGGTCGACCACACGCAGCTTCAGGTTTGACAGCGGACAGACTGTCAGCGGAATACGTTCTTGCGCCAGGCGTGCGGTCAGGGCCGCATCTTCGAGGCAGCGCACGCCGTGGTCGATCCGTTCGACTTTCAGCACGTCGAGCGCCGAAGAGATGTAGGCCGGCGGACCTTCTTCACCGGCATGCGCGACTAAATGGAGACCGAGCTGGCGGCACTTGGCAAACACGCGGGCAAACTTCTCCGGCGGATGACCGAGCTCGGCCGAGTCGAGGCCGACGCCGATAAATTTATCGCGCAAGGGCAGCGCCAGTTCCAGCGTGTCGAAGGCATCGTCTTCGGACAGGTGACGCAGGAAGCACAGGATCAGCGCGCCGGTCATGCCCCACTCCTGCTGCGCATCCTGAACCGCCCGCCAGATACCGTTAATGACGAATTCCATCGGCACGCCGCGCGCGGTATGCGTTTGCGGGTCAAAGAACAATTCGGCATGACGGACATGGTCCTGGTGCGCGCGCACCAGGTAGGCCCGCGTCATGTCGTAAAAATCCTGCTCGGTCAGCAGCACGCTGGCACCGGCATAGTAAATATCGAGAAAGGATTGCAAGTCGGTAAAGGCATACGCCGCACGCAAGGCATCGACTGATTCGAACGCCAGTGCCACGTTATTACGTTTGGCCAATGCAAAAATCAGTTCCGGTTCGAGTGAACCTTCGATGTGGATGTGCAGTTCTGCTTTTGGCATCTGCTGCAGGGTGTGGCGCAATGCTTCGTTCATGCGAATATCCTTAAAAGTAACCCGCCATGATAAAGGAATCGCCCAAAAAAAACCGCCAACGCAATTGGCCGGCGGTTTTTGTGCGGCGCTACCGGTGCTTATTTCGGGATAGCCCCGTCGACTCCCTTGACGTAATAACTCAATCCCTTCATGTCCTTGATGGCCATTGTCTGACCGGCCGCGACAACTTCCTTGCCAGCCTGATCGACAATCGGGCCCTGGAATGGCGTCAATGTGCCGTCCCTGATCGCCGCGGTTTTCTGATCCAGTAGCGTCCTCACATCGGCTGGCAGCGCCGGATTGATACTGGCCATGACAATCGCACCTTCTTTCACACCCCACCAGCTGTCGGCACTCTTGACCGGGCCGGCCAGCGCCTCGGTGACGACCTTGGTGTAATACGGCGCCCAGTCGATTGCAGCCGACGCGAGGTGCGCTTTCGGGCCGACTTTCGACATGTCCGAATCCCAACCGAAGGCATAGACGCCCTTCTCTTCGGCCGCCTGCAAGGTCGCTGGCGAATCCGTATTCTGGATCAGCACATCGACGCCCTGCCCGATCAATGCGAGCGCGCCTTCGCGCTCCTTGCCGGGATCGAACCATTTGTTAATCCAGACCACGCGGGTGCTGATGGCCGGATTGCTGCTTTGCGCGCCGAGCGTAAAGGCATTGATGTTGCGAATGACTTCCGGGATCGGAATCGAAGCGACCACACCGAGCTTGCCGGACTTCGTCATTTTGCCGGCCACGACGCCAGCGAGGTAAGCACCTTCATAGGTATGTGCATCGTAGACGCCCATGTTGACGGCGGTCTTGTAGCCGGTCGCATGCTGGAAATTCACCGCAGGAAAATCCTTGGCGACTTTCAGCATCGGTTCCATGTAGCCAAAGGTGGTCCCGAAAATCAACGTATTGCCCTGTGCGGCGAGGTCACGAAATACCCGCTCCGAGTCAGCCCCTTCGGCCACACTCTCGACGGAGGTCGTTTTTACCCTGTCACCAAATTCTTTTTCGATCGCCTTGCGGCCAAGATCATGCGCATAGGTCCAACCGGCATCGCCGACCGGGCCGACATAGACGAACCCGATTTTAAGGGGACCAGCAGGCGCTGCAGGCACCACTGCCGACGGCGTTGCGGCCACTGTCGCTGTCTCGTTTTTCGGGCTGCAACCCAGCACTGAGATGGCCGCAGCCAACGTCAGCAAGCGCAACGACGTGCGCCGGTTCAGGAAGACAGACATGGGAAGTACTCCTCGTGGACAATGAATAAAAGTTCTGAAATGGGTGGTCGGAAAGAACAGTACCGCAAGACGCCACCGCACGTAGTGCTAATGCGACTGCCAAATTCGAAATTACATTGCGTGCCGGCTGTATTGCCAGCGCTGGCGGTTTATGTGAGACTTCGCTCTCGCTAGAACACTTTTACAATTATGTCCCCAAAGGGAATCAGGCAATGCTGAAAGTCGTCATCATTGACGCCAATTCAATCACGCGCAATTTATTATCGACGTTACTGATCGCTGGTGGGCATGATGTCGTCGGCACCTCGAACACGAGTGATGCCAATTTGGCCCGAGCCATCAAGTTAGCGCCGCAAGTCCTCTGCGTGGATATTGGCGAGGCCTCCGACCAGAACTTTGGCATTATCGATATGTTGCGCGAAGCGTTACCGAAAGCATTAATTTTCCTTGTTTCCGGCAACATGGATTCAGCTCTTGTTCAAGGAGGCGCGCAACGCGGCCTCCATGGATTCATCGTCAAGCCATTTAATCCGCTGACCGTGCAGACAGTCATTCGCAATGCGATTTTAAAAATAGCGCGGCAGCTGCAAACCAGACCAGTTCCTGCCACTGAAACGTCTGCGTCAACGGACACATCAGCCGACTTGTTGCCCGGAACGACATCAACCGATACTACGACCTGATAAATCGGATCAATAAGGCCAGCGCCGTTTTTGCGGCTGGAATAACAATCTCACGGCATCTTTTTTTTAAACCACCATGACTGCGGCGGCGCATTTGGTATGCCCCGCAATTATCGAATTTGTGAGCGGCCTCATAGCGTGGTCAAAATATAACGTTAGTTGTTTTATAAAAACTTTTAGTTACAAAACTCCCTAACTGAAGGTATATTGGATTTGCTTCATCTGTAATACCTCTCCAAATGGGTTTGGGCCCGCTTCACCGCGGGCCTTTTTTTCAACTCTCTGGCAAGTCTTCAATACATGGCATAGCACCCTTCACTCTCCGCCCGTTCACAACGGCGAACAACGACACACGTACAGTAACCGGCAAAAAAATATAGTGCGGCAATTTAATTTTTAAAGAGCAATGTCCCTCCCCCGCACACAGCAAATAAATTGTAATAACGTTCACACATTCGAAAAATAACGTAAATTGACACCTTATTAATCTGTATCGCCGCACGCCCCACCCCGCAACAAAATGACTGCTACTAGGAGAAACCAATGACCGATATCAGCATGCTGGAAAATGTCGATTACGATCCCAATCGTCTTCTGGATTTTCTGATTGAAAAAATGCATAGCAAGAACGATGCGGGACTATCCCGGGAACTCGGCGTAGCACCACCAGTGATCAGCAAAATTCGTCATCGCCGTCTGCCGGTAGGTGCTTCGATGCTAATCCGCATGCATGAAATCAGCGATCTGAGCATCCGTGATTTGCGCAATCTGATGGGTGACAGGCGTGACAAACACCGGATTAGTCCGGAGCAGTTCAAGCCAAAAACAGAATAATCCGGAGCATCCGGTTTGGAGCAAATCCATAAGGTATCGACATATCGGTCAGGACGTCTTTCGCTACCGTGAATCAATTACCGCAGCTGGACTCGCCAGTCCCGGCAGTGACCTTGTACGCGTCCGTTATTTGCTCAACAGCCCCAGCAATCCGACGACCGTTACTGCAAGGATCAGCGACAGGCCTTTCCAGAACATTAATGGATTACGCTGTACCAGAGGCACAATGGTCTTTTTAAGAAAAGTCTGATTGGGATGACGTAAATCAAATACAAACTCCGATATGTGCTGATAACGCTTGGCCGGATCCGGATGTACGGCTTTCATCAGAGCGCCATCGACCCAGGCCGGTATGGCCCGCTGATCTTCCAGAGCGGATACATAACGCAACGCATTTTGCTGAGCACGGGTGCGGGTTTTCGCGACCGCTGTCCCGTAAGGCAATCGTCCTGTCAGCATATGGTAAGTAATCACACCCAGCGAAAACAGGTCTGAACTTGTCGTTCCCGTCTCGCCCAGGAAATATTCCGGTGCGGCATATTGGAAAGTACCGGGCATACTATTCATATCCGGTACCAACTCGTCGATGCCCGCTACGCTGGTCGAACCGAAGTCAATAATCTTAACGGTGCCGTGGGTATCAATCATGATGTTTTCAGGTCTGAGATCCTGGTGCAGCACTTCCATCCTGTGAAAAGCGCGCAAGCCCTTCGAAATTTGTTCAACAATACCCCGCACGATTTCAAGGTCAGGACGAGGGTGGTCAATCATCCATTGGCGCAGCGACTGGCCCTCGATGAATTCGGTGACCACGTACAAATACTCGCGTTTTCTGGTTTGTAAATAGGGCTTCAGCACATGGGCACTGTTGATGCGCCGGGCAACCCACTCTTCCATCAGAAACCGTTCCAGATAGGCTTGATCCGCCTGCATGTCAATCGACGGCGTCTTGATAACAACAAGGGTACCGGTCGCGCAATCGCTCGCCAGATACACGTGACTGCGGCTGCTGCCATGCACTTCACGGATGATCAGGTAGCCGTCGAACAGCATTCTGGCATCGAGAATGGGCGCAATTTTTAACTCTGACAATTGCTGGTGTATTTCATTGGCCTCGCCATCCGGCAAGGAATCAATCCTTACGATCTGTATGGTCAGGTTATCCGTGCCGCCACGATTACAGGCTTCTTGCACGATGGTTCTGGCGGCCGCGTCGAAATCATCCCCGCTGTGATCGATGGTCGTGACGATGAAGCCGGTATCGACATGCTCATACACACCATCGGTGGCAAAAACGAAGAGGTCACCTGGCGCCAGCGGCACCGTGCGGTAATCGATTTCAAGCTGGGCATTCACGCCCAGCGCACGACTGAGGTGGCTGTTATCGGGCGCTAGCCAGATCCGATGGTCGTCGGTCAATTGTTCGAGCGTATTGCCCTGTCGGCGCCAGACACGCGCATCACCGACGTGGAAAAGATGGGCCGTGCCGGACTTGATCACCATCGCGCTGAAAGTACATACGTAACCGTGATCCTTATCGTAGCGGCCATGGCTTTGCCTGGTCTGCGCATATAGCCAGGAATTGGTCGCGGCGAGAACGCGTTCGGCTGACGTCTTGACTGACCACGCCTCCGGCGTGCAATAGTAGTCCTCCAAAAAACTCGTTACAGCGCACTGGCTGGCAACCTGACTCACGCTGCTGCTGCTGATGCCATCGGCGAGCGCAATGACGATACCTTTCAAGGTCAGCTGGGATTTTTCAGGAATGACGATGCCGTGAAAGTCCTGATTGATTTCTTTGCTGCCCTTATCAGAGTATTGGCCGGCCACTATTTTCAATACATTGGGCATCTGATCTGGTCGTCCTTGTGAACGCTAACAAAGTGAAAAAAGCCTCACTCCCTACTGGCAATGAGGCTCCTCGATTACCGTGTACAGCTGTGGATTATTTGAAGGCGCGCTTTGGTGCTGTCTTCAGATGGGTCGTGTACAAGGTCAGGCCGGTAAAGGTGAGCCCGCCAATCAGGTTACCGAGGACGGTCGGGATCTCATTCCAGATGATGTAATCCATGATCGAAAAATCAGCGCCCAGCATCAGTCCGACCGGAAATAGAAACATGTTGACGACGGAATGCTCGAAGGCCATCGCAAAAAAGACCATGACCGGCATCCACATCGCAATGACCTTGCCGCCGACCGACGTAGAAATCATCGCACCGACCACACCCGTCGAGACCATCCAGTTGCACAAGACACCCCGGACGAACAAGGTCAGCATCCCGGCGGCACCATATTGTTCGTAACCATGGGTACGTGCGACCCCGATATTGGAAATCACTTTGCCCAGCTTGTCCGGTTCTGTCGAAAAACCGTACGTAAAGACAATCGCCATCAGGAATGCCACAGTCAACGCCCCCAGGAAATTGCCGACGAAGACCAGACCCCAGTTTCGTAATACGCCATTGACCGTCACCCCCGGACGTTTATCGATCAAGGCCAGCGGCGCCAGAACGAACACACCGGTCAACAAATCGTAGCCAAGCAAGTACAACATGCAAAACCCGACCGGAAATAAGATGGCACCGATGATCGGATAGCCGGTCTGAACCGTGACAGACACCGCAAAAACCGCTGCCAGCGCAAGGATCGCACCCGCCATAAAAGCCCTGATTAACGTATCGCGGGTCGACATGAATATCTTGGATTCACCCGCATCCACCATTTTTGTAACGAACTCCGAAGGCATCAAATAAGCCATGGTCGATTTCCTTGTCTGATTCTTGACTGTAAAAAGAGATCCTGTTCAAGCGCATCAGCAGATGATGGTATTGAAAGAATCAGGTGTTGCTTGCAGGCGTTTGCTGCGCAGGCAGAGCGTGGAAACATGCATCGGTCCAGCCATGAGGCTTTTTTCCCTACGCCAACTCTCATCAGCAATTAATGTGCCTGAATGAAGGGACATGCAATCGAGGGATCAGGTTGAGTGCCTGCCCAGCGCCCTGCAACAAGCCCCAGATTGGTGCGAACCAGTGGCTTTTTTGGGCCAGCTTGGGTCGAAGGGTGCAACCTGCGCTTCAGAATTTTATGGGAGTCGACTCGATCGATGGCGCGCTTGTTGCTTTAATCAACCTTGTCTTGCCAGGCAACACCGTTGCGTTGGCAATCCCAACATTGATTGACCATTTTCATTCACAGAGGAATATCCATGATTCATGACCGTAAGCAAGTAACAGAAATGATCTTGTCGGCAAAAGTCAGCAAAGGCATCAAGTGGACGCAAGTCGCTGAAGCGATCAACTTGAGCAAGGAGTGGACGACGGCAGGATGTCTGGGGCAGATGACGTTCAACAAGGCGCAAGCAGAGACCATTGGCGGCCTGTTCGACCTGTCCGACGAAGCCGTAGCGTGGTTGCAGGTCGTGCCATCGAAAGGATCGCTCTCGACAGCCGTACCGACTGACCCGCTAACCTATCGTCTATATGAAATCGTCAGCGTCTATGGCTCGACCATCAAGGAATTAATTCACGAAGAATTTGGTGACGGCATCATGAGCGCCATCGATTTTTCGATGGATATTCAGCGCGCAGCCGACCCGAAAGGCGACCGCGTCAACCTGGTCATGTCGGGCAAGTTTTTGGGGTACAAGAGCTACTAAAAAATTCACTGCGCTGATTAAAATGCTAAGAGGTCATTCCCGCAAAAGCGGGAATGACCTCTTAAAGCAACTAACCAATTTTCGGAAGGCTTATTTTTTCGCGCCAGCCGGGATACCGATCTTCTTGATCTCACCTGATTTCAAACGTGCAAAATAAGATGCCGCCTCACGCTTCACCACGGGCATCAAACAATACAACGCAGCGATATTGACGACGGCCATCGCAAAAATCATCGCATCCGAAAAGTCGATCACCGAGCCCAACTGCGCAGCAGCACCGATGACCACAAAGCAGCAAAAAATCAGCTTGAACACCAGTTCGCGTTTCTTGCCTTCGCCGACCAGGTAAGTCCAGGCCTTGAGTCCGTAATACGACCACGAAATCATCGTCGATAACGCGAACATGAAAACGGCGGCAGCCAGCACGTAAGGGAACCAGCTAATTCCCTGTGCAAAAGCGATGGACGTCAGTTCAACCCCTGAAGCACCATTCGCCGTGAGAATTTTCCCGTCGGCCACGGCATAGATACCGGTGACAGGATCGACTGTCAGCACACCTGAAATCACGATCACCAGCGCCGTCATCGTACAGATCACGACTGTATCGATAAAGGGTTCGAGCAGCGAAACAATACCTTCGGTAACCGGTTCGTTGGTGCGTACCGCAGAGTGCGCAATCGCGGCCGAACCAACTCCCGCTTCATTCGAAAACGCGGCGCGCCGGAAACCCTGGATCAGTGCACCGACAAAACCGCCTGCCACACCAAGTCCGGTAAAGGCACCGCTAAAAATCTGTCCGAAGGCCCAGCCGATCCGGTCGTAATTGACCAGGATGACAACCAGTGACGCGCCCACGTACACCAGCGCCATGAACGGGACAATTTTTTCAGTCACGGTAACAATTGATTTGATCCCGCCGATGATGACGGCGAAGACGATCGCGGCGAGAATCACGCCGGTGATCCAGCCATGGCCGGACAATACGCTGTTTGCACCGCCGGTGATATTGACCAACTGGGCATGGGCCTGATTGGACTGAAACATATTGCCGCCACCGAACGAGCCACCAAGGCAAAACAGCGAGAACAACACTGCCATGAATCGGCCGCCCGGCAAGCCACGCTCGCGGAAACCCTTCGATATGTAATACATCGGCCCGCCCGAAACCGAACCATCCGGATACTCGTTGCGGTATTTCACACCCAGCGTGCATTCGGTAAATTTGGTTGCCATGCCGAACAAGCCGGCAATAATCATCCAGAAGGTTGCGCCCGGTCCGCCGATACCGACGGCCACAGCAACGCCGGCAATATTGCCTAGGCCAACTGTGCCGGACAACGCCGTTGCAAGCGCCTGGAAATGACTGACTTCGCCCTTGTCCTTGGGATCCGAATAGTCCCCTTTGACGAGATCAATCGCGTGGCGGAAAGCCCGTATCTGAATGAATTTGAAGTACAACGTAAAAATCAGCGCGGCAGTTACTAGCCAGAGCACGATCCAGGGAAAAGAGGTGCCGGGCAAGGAGGCAAAAATCAGGTCGACGAACCAGCCGGTCGAAGAAGCGAAAGCCGCATTGATGCGGGTATCGATGGTGACAACTTCCTGCGCCAAAGCGGAACCGGACAACAGGGCGAAAGCAAATGCGATCGGGAGAAATTTCAGATATCGCATGGTCACACACTCTCATGAGGCGAAGAACGCCGGTAGTCTCGATGATGTGCTGAGTGATTTCTCGTCAGCATCGAAGGAACACAACATGCTCTTTTTTTACGAAGGCATCGTGCTGGGACTTTGCACTTCCGAAGTGACATACGGACTGGGCGCCACGAGAATACTTGAGCAACCAACAACTTCCTAGCGACATTTTATTGCCACTACTAGTTAGTTTTCAGAGCGTGAAGTGCGACCAAAAAAGGCTTGAGGGATGGCGAGGTAACGGCGAACGGCAGAGTTGATCGACCTGGCCGCACTACTGAAAAAATGGAGGGGTAAAACAGGAACGCCAGACAGCAAAAATGGAAGCCAGACTGCGCTTCCATT
>JBLHMB010000098.1:0-10236 GCA_047621665.1 Bradyrhizobium sp.
CAGGCACTTCGAGCTCGAACAATTTCATGATGAATTCCGGCGATGTACGCGAAAGAATCACTTGCGGACCGCGTGCGTTGCGGTCAACCCGCAGGATGAAGGCGCGGACGCGGTCACCAATACGCAGGTTTTCTTTCGGAATCATTTGATCACGTGGCAGGCGGGCTTCGATCTTACCTGACTCGACGATGGCATCACCGCGCTCCATACGCTTGATCGTGCCGGTAACCATCGAGTCACCGCGATCAAGGAAATCCTGCAAGATCTGCTCACGCTCGGCATCACGGATACGCTGCAAAACAACTTGCTTGGTGTCCTGTGCGAAACGTCGACCAAAGTCAACCGATTCGATCGGCTCTTCGATGTGATCATCGACTTCGATATCACTGATCTGTTCGACGGCTTCGAAGTGCAGAATCTCCTGATCAGGCAGTTGCAAGCCAGCTTCATCGGGAACGACATGCCAGCGGCGGAACGACTCAAACAATCCGGTGTCACGATCAATCGTTACCCGGATATCGACATCACCGTCATAACGTTTTTTGGTCGCCTGAGACAATGCATGCTCCAAAGCACCAAAGACGATATCTTTGTCGACATTTTTTTCGCGCGCCAGCGCATCAACCAACAATAAAACTTCGCGACTCATGCTTTGCGACTCCTAAAATCCACTTTCGGCACCAAATGTGCCTTATCCACATCAGCGAGCGTAAACTCCAGCATCGCCGAGCCTTCTTTACCTTCAAATTCGAGCGCCAACTGATCACCCTGGGGAGCTTGCAATATTCCCTGAAATGATTTCCGGTTCGCGGCACCGGGCATCGGCATACGCAGCTTCACGATCGCTTCCATTCCGGCGAACCGGGCATAGTCAGCCTGTTTCTTGAGAGGCCGGTCAAGGCCCGGCGAAGACACTTCCAGCCGTTCGTACACGGCATTTTCGACGGTGAGCACATGCAGCAACTGATGCGTGACTTTTTCACAGTCTTCGACCGTGATCATGCCGCGCCCGGCCTGCTCGGGTAGAAAGTCGATGTATACGCGCAGCAGACCGCGTGCGGCCTGCTCGAAATCGACCAGCTCATAGTCCATCCCAACTACGGTTTTTTCTATCAATTCCAGCAACTGCAAGGCCATTCTCCAAATTGAGCAACAAGACTATTCGTTGCCATGCCAGCACGATCGACACAATCTGTTCAACAAAAAAAAATGGGCAGATGCCCATCTTACATTCCTGCCCCGCCGGTAGTTTATTCATGCGCTGCAGTACTTTTGATGTACTTGCACAGGCTATCCGTCGATTTTAATAACTGCCGCATTATAGTCCATTACGTTGTGCGCTGCAATGCTGAACCGGCCTCAATCACACTCAATTCAGGCCGGACAAACCACTATTCCGCCGACCCGAAAAAGGCTCTTTGCCAGTGCAACACTACCCCCGCGAACGACGCCGCTGACCGCCAGGACCACCCTGATTACCGCCGAAGCCACCTTGGCCGCCACCTTGATTGCCGCCGGAACCACCCTGACCACCGCGCCCCTGACCGCCTTGACCACCCTGACCACCCTGACCTGGACCGCGCCCGGGGCTACCGCTGCGACGCGGCTGCCCCATCCCGGGAAAGCCGAGCGCGGTTTGCATCGGATCAGGCTGACGCGTACGCGCCTTTGCCGGCGCACCGCGTCCTTGACCCTGACCGCCCTGCCCCTGCGACGGATAAGCACCCGGACCACGGGGCTGCCCCTGGCCGGCGAAGCCACCCGGCCCACGCGCTGGCGCACCCCGGCTTTTGCCTGGCCATTGACCCGGCTCCGGCGCGTTTGCGCGATTGCCGTTCGGCCCGCCATTGCGCGCTGTGGCCGGTGCACGCTCAATGCGATTACCATTGACACCGCCTTCGCTGTCATGCTCGTCGCTACGGCCTCTCGATGGTTCACTTTTGCCAACCGTTTTTTCGAGGCCACTGATCTTTAGCAGATCACGGACCGAATGCTCATCCATTTCTTCCCAGCGACCACGCTTGAGGTTGGGCGGCAGCACCATCGCGCCGTAGCGCGTACGAATCAGCCGCGACACAGTCAGGCCGATAGCCTCGAACATGCGGCGCACTTCACGATTACGTCCCTCGCCAATCGTTACGCGATACCACTTATTGACGCCTTCACCACCACCATCAGCGACACGCGAAAACTGTGCAACACCATCATCGAGCTCGACACCGGCCAATAATTTCTGACGCATTCCTTCTTCGAGCTCACCCAGTGTCCGCACCGCGTATTCGCGATCGATGTTATATCGCGGATGCATCAGACGGTTGGCCAGATCGCCGGAGGTCGTAAACAGGAGCAAGCCTTCAGTATTGAAATCGAGACGACCCACTGCCAGCCATTTCCCGGCCTTCATATTGGGCAATCGCTCAAAGACCGATGGGCGACCATCCGGATCATCGTGACTGACAATTTCACCGGCGGGCTTATGGTAGACCAGCACGCGTGGCGGTTTTTTGCTGACACGGCGCTGAATCAGCTTGCCATTAATACGCACCTGATCTTGCGCCAGGATACGCTGGCCGATATGGGCCGGCTCACCGTTGACCGAAACACGTCCGGAAATAATCAGCTCTTCCATGTCACGCCGCGAACCCAGCCCTGCTTCAGCTAAAACTTTATGCAACTTCGGCGCATCGTCATCGGCAGTCAGGTCGCGTCGCACGACTTTTGGCGCCGCAGCACGACCGTTTCGACCACCTTCTGCGCCCGCATCATTGCCACCATCGGAATCATCGAACGCAGCAGAGGTGACGAATGAAAACACTGAATCTGCATCGGTTGCGCGTGGCGCATGCCGCGGCGCATTGCCCGCTGCCGGCTTCTGACGCGGTTTCTGACCAGTGCCCTGTCCTTTCGGACGATCTTCATTGGAACGGGGACGCGCTTCACGCGGGGTGTGTTGACGCGGCGGTCTGACCTGTGCGGGCTTTGCCTGATCAGCTGCGCCGTCAACAGCACCATCGTGCTCAGTCATTGCAATACCTTCAGTAGCACCATCGTGTGCATCCACATTGCGCCCGACCGGATCACGCGTACGACGCAGGTTGCGCGGACCGCGCACATTGCGCCGGGGCGCATCTGTTGCGCTATCAGGCGCCGAAGATAACGATAAGGACGACGCGCCAGAATCAACTACCGCAACAGTATCAACACTCACCGCCTCAACCGCGACCGGCATCGCCGCTTTCGCACGCGGGGCTCGCTTACGCGGCACTTTTGGTTCGGCTGATGCAGCAGAGGTGACATCGTTCGGGCTGTCGTCGTTAGGCTTAAGCGGATTCATTATTGGATTCTTTATTGTTCTCGACCGACAAGATGTCGGCCATCGGGTCTGTGACTTGCGTATCGTCAGGAACTGCGGCCTGCCCCGATGACGCTGCCGGTGCTAAGGTTAATTCGGGTTGCGGTACTACGGAAAGCCGGACTGCTCCGTCTCGCTCCATCCAGGACTTCAGGCCAGCATCGAGACTTTGGATCTGTTCCAATAATCCTTCCTGTTCAGCGCCTTTTAATGCCTGCTGGAGAGGCGGCATCTGGTCAAGCGTCGCCAGACCAAGATCATCAAGAAACTGCCGGGTTGTTGCCAACAGTGCCGGGCGCCCGGGCACATCACGGTGACCGATGGCTTCAATCCAGTTACGCTCTTCAAGCATTTTGATAGTCAGGGAATTGACCGCGACGCCGCGGATTTCTTCGATGTCGCCCCGCGTCACGGGCTGGCGGTACGCAATGATAGCCAAGGTTTCGAGCGTCGCCCGTGAGTACTTCGGCGGCTTTTCCGGATTGAGTCGCTCAAGGTAAATTTTCATTTCAGGTCGACTCTGAAAACGCCATCCCGTAGCCAGACTGACCAGCTCGATGCCTCTGCCGGACCAGCTCACCCGCAATTGCTCCAGCATTGAGCGAATGGTGTCGGCACCGACTTCGTCTGCGCGACCGGCCGGATCGACGTATAACTTTTTCAGCGCAATAATCGACAATGGCTCCTGTGCGCACAAGAGAGCTGTTTCGAGGACTTTTTTCGCCTCAGCGGTATTCATTGATGATTATTGTCCGGCTTTAATATCGTGTGAACGTGGTGATGTTTATATTCAACTGCAATCATTTGCTATGACTGCACAGTCAGAGAACCTGTTGATCCTGCTTTCCGGCACCCATACCAGGGAGATGGTTAATGAGCGGGAATTTATGTTGTGTTTAGGCTTGGTGCTACTGAAAAAGACTTGGTTGCGGGGACAGGATTTGAACCTGTGACCTTCGGGTTATGAGCCCGACGAGCTGCCAGACTGCTCCACCCCGCGTCTGATTTGGTGGAATATACAGCGTATCAGTCGATAGTGCAACGACTTCGGCGCGCATTTTGCGGTGATACACTCTGAGGTGGCCTGCGTTAAGGGCCGGAAACCTATCCATGCATTCTCCCTACTCATTAAGCGACAAGCCATGAAATTCTGTTCCGAATGCGCGCAGCCGGTCACGCTGATTATTCCTCCCGACGATAACCGCCTACGTTATGTGTGCTCCGGATGTGGCGTAGTCCATTACGAAAATCCCAAACTGGTGATTGGATCCATCCCGATATGGGACCAGAGCGGTGACACGCAGGTGTTGCTGTGCCGCCGGGCCATTGAGCCACGTATGGGTTACTGGACCTTGCCAGCCGGCTTTATGGAAAATGCGGAAACTACTGCGGCAGGTGCGCAGCGTGAAACCGAAGAAGAAGCCGGCGCGAACATCGCACTGCACGACGTGTTCACAATGATGAATGTGCCGCATGTCCATCAGGTCCACCTTTTTTATCGTGCGACGCTGCTGGACCTGAACTACGCCGCTGGCATTGAAAGTCTTGAAGTGCAATTGTTTTCTGAGGCAACGATACCGTGGGACGACATTGCCTTTCCCACGGTCAGCCTGACACTGGAGCTATTTTTTAAGGACATGCGCAAAGTCAGGGAGGGCGGCAATTTCGGCTTCCATGCACAAGACATCCTCAAGCCGATGCGATCCAACTAATCTGACGGTGTGACATTGAACATCCCCTGGCTGGATCGCAATGACCCGTTTCCGGAGGTCGAACAAGCGTTGGACGAAACTGACGGTGCTGCCGGTTTGCTGGCAGCAGGAGCCGACCTGTCGCCAGAGCGGTTGCTGGACGCCTACCGTCGGGGCATCTTTCCCTGGTTTTCGGAGGGGCAGCCGATTTTGTGGTGGAGTACAGACCCTCGCATGGTGCTGCAAACCGATCACTTTGTCGTGTCCGACAGCCTGAAAAAGACTTTGCGCAAGGTCAGCCGCGACAGTCGCTGGGAGGTCCGCTTCGATTGCGCCTTCGAGCAGGTAATGCGCGCATGTGCGGCGCCCCGCCGCGACGGACCGGGAACCTGGATCAGCGAGGAGATCGTCGCTGGTTATTGCGGTCTGCACCGACTCGGCTATGCACATTCATCGGAAGTCTGGCTCGATGGCGCCTTGGTGGGCGGTGCGTACGGCGTTAGTATCGGTCACATGTTTTATGGAGAATCAATGTTTGCCCGCGTCACCGATGCGTCCAAGATCGCCCTCGCCCACTTGGTAGGCTTCCTGAAAAGCCAAGGGGTTTCAATGGTAGACTGCCAGCAGGAAACGGCCCACCTGGCTTCTCTGGGGGCCGCGCCAATTAGCCGTGCCACATTCATCCTGCATCTGCGAGATGCTGTCACACAACCGCAGATCGAACACTGGGCACCAGTCAATTTATCATTGGCGGTAACGCGAACAGGGCTGAACACCGATGACGCATCTTAAAGACTTGCCGTTTTCCACTTTACAGTTTTATGCAACGGCGCCGTATCCATGCAGCTATTTGAGCGACCGGCAAGCCCGCTCGCAAGTGGCGACACCGTCGCATCTGATCAATGCAGATGTCTATTCGCAACTGGTGAAGACGGGCTTCCGGCGCAGCGGCGTGTTCACTTACCGCCCGTATTGCGACGGCTGCCAGGCCTGCACACCGGTGCGCGTCGACGTCGCGGCCTTCCAACGCAACCGCAGCCAGCGCCGCGCCTGGGCCCAACACCAGCATTTGACAATTGTCGTCGCCAAGCTCGCCTACAGCCACGAACATTACGACTTATACCTACGTTATCAGGCGGCACGCCACGCCGGTGGTGGCATGGACCAGGACAGCCGCGATCAATACGCGCAATTTTTACTACAAAGTAAAGTCAATACGCGTCTGGTTGAGTTTCGCGAAGACGACGGTACGCTGCGCATGGTCAGCATCATCGATGTACTCGACGACGGCTTGTCTTCGGTCTACACTTTTTATGAGCCTGATATCGAAGGCATGTCATTCGGCACCTACAACGTACTGTGGCAAATCGACCAGGCCAGAACCCTTGCCATGCCCTACATTTATTTGGGCTACTGGATCGAAGCCAGCCCCAAGATGGCCTACAAGATCAATTTCAAACCACTGGAAGCACTACGACTCGGCGTTTGGGCGCGGCTCTGAGCTGCTCACTCTCTGCGTCACACGCTTCGTACCGATTCACTTTTTCGTATCCCGAACCTCTTATCCCGAACCGTGTCCGACAAACTTCTCTACGCTGCTACCCGCCCGCTCCTCTTTCTGCTTGATGCCGAAGCTGCCCATAACCTGACCCTGCCGTCATTGCGGCACGCTGCAAGATTAGGCCTGACCCGCCTTATTCCGAAACCCGCTGCCGATCCGCGCACGGTCATGGGTTTGCGTTTTCCGAATCCGGTCGGACTGGCTGCCGGCCTCGACAAGGATGGCGCCTATATCGATGGACTTGCCGCACTCGGTTTCGGCTTCATCGAAGTCGGCACAGTAACGCCGCGTGCGCAGCCGGGCAATCCCAAGCCGCGCATGTTCCGTCTGCAAAATGCGAACGCGCTGATCAACCGCATGGGCTTCAACAATGGCGGCGCGGATGCCTTCGTGCGCAACGTGCAAGCCTCGCGTTTTTATCAGGAAAAGACCGGCATCCTCGGACTGAACATCGGCAAGAACGCTGATACGCCGATCGAACGTGCCGCCGACGACTACCTGATCTGCCTGGAAAAAGTTTATCCCTACGCCAGCTACGTGACGGTCAACATCTCGTCACCCAACACCAAGAACCTGCGCCAGCTGCAAGGTGCTGATGAACTCGATGCCTTGCTGTCGCAACTCAAGACCGCACAGCGCCGACTGGCCGATCAACACGGCCGCTACGTGCCATTGACCCTGAAGATCGCGCCGGATATCGAGTCAGAACAGATCAAGACCATTGCCGCCGCCCTGCTACGTCACGGCATCGACGGCGTCATCGCTACCAACACGACGACCAACCGTGAAGCCGTCAAAGGCATGGCGCATGCCGACGAAGCCGGTGGTTTGTCGGGTGCGCCGGTCAGGGATTTGTCGACTGCCGTGATCCGGGCATTGAGAGCCGAACTGGGCGATACCGTGCCGATCATCGGTGTCGGCGGCATCATGTCGGGTACCGATGCAAAAGAAAAACAGGATGCCGGTGCCGCGCTGGTTCAGCTCTACACCGGTTTGATTTATCGCGGTCCGGCACTGGTGCGCGAGTGTGCCAGTGCCCTCAAAGGAAACTCATGAAAAAAATCCGGCTTGGCAGCAGCGATCTGCAAGTGACACCCATCTGCCTCGGCACGATGACTTTCGGCGAACAGAACAGCGAAGCCGAGGCGCACGCGCAACTTGATTACGCGCTCGAACGCGGTATCAATTTTATCGATGCCGCCGAGATGTATCCGGTCATGCCGCGTGCTGAAACCCAGGGTTTGACGGAACGCTTCATCGGCACCTGGCTGAAGAAATCCGGCCGTCGCAACGACATCGTCCTCGCCACCAAAATAGCCGGCCCGAATCCGTCCATGCACTGGATCCGTGACGGCAAGAGCGACCTGAATGCCATCAACATTCGCGCGGCTGTCGATACCAGCTTGGAGCGTCTGCAAACCGACCGGATCGACTTGTACCAGTTGCACTGGCCAAGTCGCAACGTGCCGATTTTCGGTCAGCTGGCATTCAATCCGGAAGCCGAGCGTCCCTGCACGCCGATCGCCGAAACGCTAGAAGTTCTCGGCGAACTGGTCAGAGAAGGCAAAATCGGCCAGATCGGCGTATCCAATGAAAGTGCCTGGGGTGTCAGCGAGTTCATCAAGCAATCCGAACTGCACGACACACCACGTATTGTCTCGATCCAGAATGGCTACCATCTGGCCAACCGGAGTTTCGAAGGCGCGCTTGACGAGGTCTGCTTCCACGAGCAAGTCGGCTTGCTGGCTTACAGCCCGCTCGCCTTTGGTCAACTGACCGGCAAATACCTCGACGATGCCAAGGCAAGCGGTCGCCTGACGCTGTTTCCACCAACTTGGAGCCCGCGCTATTTGCGCCCGACCGTGATTGCCGCCGCACGCCGCTATGCCGCATTGGCTGCTGAGCAAGGCATGACACCTGCAGCGCTGGCGCTGGCGTGGTGCTACTCGCGCTGGTTCGTTGCCTCTACCATCATTGGCGCGACGAGTCTGACGCAGCTGAAGGAAAACATCGATGCGCATTCGGTCGTACTCAGCGATGAGGTAATCGCAGCGATCAATGTAATCCACAAGGAGATCACGAATCCGGGACAGTAGCGATCAAGCGCTTTTCCCGCTCGTTTTCCGTAAGAATCTCAGTTTCGGTGGAAACCGAGCCAGATAGTTATAGCGCGCACCGCCGGAAGTCTTCGGATTTAACGGGATACTTGATTACCGGGGTCCCTACAGTCACCGCGGGCCCGGCAAAACGGAACGAATGCCTTCGCGGTTCGATCTGCAAATTTCAGATATGCTCCGCGATTCTATTGGTTACCAATTAGCAATCATGCAGATCATTCAGGACCCGTTGTTCTACGCCGTCGCCATTCCCGCCGTGCTAATCACCAGTATTTCAAAGGGCGGGTTTGCCGGTGGGCTGGGCATCGTGGCAGTGCCGCTGATGGCATTGGCGATCTCGCCGACCCAAGCCGCCAGCATCATGTTGCCTATCCTGTGCGTAATGGACCTGACCGGTTTCGTGACCTGGCGCAAGCGTTGCGATCCCGCCTTGCTCAAGCTGCTGCTACCGGGAGCCTTGATCGGCATCCTGATCGGCGCACTGATGTTCCACCAGTTGAATGATGCGATGGTGACGGCGATGGTGGGCGTGATGGCACTGGTGTTCGCGCTCAATTACTGGTTCAAGGGAATGGTGCACTCACCCGTGCATTTGCCGGACAAGGCCAGCGCCGGACTGTGGTCATTCCTGTCGGGATTCACCAGTTTTGTGTCCCATGCAGGTGGTCCGCCGATGGCTATTTACCTGCTGCCGAAAAACCTCGACAAGGCAGTCTATGTGGGTACCGTGACGATCCTGTTCACCACCATCAATTACGCCAAGATCGTACCGTATGCGCTACTTGGTCAGCTCACCGTCGACAACCTCGCCACGGCGGCGGTGCTGTCGCCGCTGGCACCGATCGGCGTGAAGCTCGGTGCATGGATGCATGACCGCATCGACGCGAAGGTGTTTTACCGGATCTCGTATGGCTTTCTGTTGCTAACCGGATTGAAGCTGAGCTGGGATGGTTTGCGTCACTGGATCGGCTAAGGTTTTTCAGTCTCTTTGCTGACTTGCGGGAAGCGGTCCATCTTCGACAGCACCGGAAAGCCAAGTGCCCATGCTCCGGTGACCGCCAGCGTGGCAATCCCGCCAATCAGAATCGCCGGCACCAGCCCGAACCAGCCGGCGGTGATGCCGGACTCGAACTCACCGAGCTCGTTCGACGCGCCGATGAAGACCGCATTGACGGCACTGACGCGGCCGCGAATGGCGTCCGGTGTTTCGAACTGCACCAGCAAATGCCGGATGTAGACGCTGACCATGTCGCCAACGCCCATCAGCACCAGCGCGCACATCGCCACGACGACACTTCCCGTGAGGCCAAGCACGACGGTACCGGCGCCGAACAGCGCGACGCCGCCAAACATCCATATCCCGACCCGGCGCGTGATCGGCCGGAACGTCAGAGCAATCGAGGTGAGCGCTGCGCCTAGAGCGGGTGCGGTACGCAGCAAACCGAGCCCGATCGGACCGACATGCAGTATGTCGCTGGCAATCGCCGGCAACAGCGCGGTGGCACCACCGAACAA
>JBLHMB010000099.1:0-9479 GCA_047621665.1 Bradyrhizobium sp.
GTGCTGGAAGCCTACCTCGGAGGGATCGATTGATGAGCATGCCAATCCTCGAAGTCGAAAAACTACACGTCGCTTACGGCAAGGTCGAGGCGCTGCACGGCGTGACCTTGCGCGTCGACGCCGGTCAGATCGCCACCGTGATCGGTCCCAACGGTGCCGGCAAGTCGACCTTGTTGAATGCCCTGGCCGGGGCCTTGCCGGGCAGTGGCAGCCAGCAAGGCATCGTCCGCTTCATGGGGCAGGACATGCAACGCGTAGCGATTGAAGACCGGGTTGCACGCGGCATGTCGCTGGTGCCGGAAAAGCGCGAACTGTTTGCGACGATGAGTGTCGAGGATAATCTGCTACTGGGCAGTTATCGGCGCTATCGCGCCAATGAAAAAAACCATGCCGATCAATTGCCGCTGGTGTTCGACTTATTTCCGCGCTTGCTGGAACGGCGTCGGCAGGATGCCGGCACCTTGTCGGGCGGCGAGCGCCAGATGCTGGCACTCGGACGCGCGCTAATGGCCAAGCCGCAATTGCTGATGTTGGACGAACCCAGCCTCGGACTGGCACCGCTGATCGTCAAGGAAATTTTCCAGATCATCGTGCGGCTCAAACAGACTGGCGTGGCGATATTGCTGGTCGAGCAAAATGCCCGTGCCGCCCTGCAGGTGGCCGATCAGGCGTATGTGCTGGAGACCGGCGAGATCGTGCTGGAAGGGCCGGCCGCGCAACTGGCGACGGATCCGAGAGTGGTCGAGACTTATCTGGGGCTGGCGAAGAAGCGCGACTGATCGCGCTTTAATTTTGCGGCAGCGTTACGACAAAACAACTGCCGCCGCCAGCACGCGGCAGGCAGGCGACTTCGCCACCGTGGCGCCGCGCGATTTGCCGCACCAGACTCAGGCCCAGTCCGATGCCGCCATCGCGTTCGCGTCCGCCCGGCAAGCGATAAAACGCCGCGAAGATTTTTTCGCGTTCGGCTTCGGGTACGCCGGGACCACGGTCGCAGATGCTCAGGCTGATGGCATCGTCGACGTGGCGCAATGTCACATCAATCGCACTGCCGTCGCCGTAACGGCGCGCATTGTCCAGCAGGTTGCGCACCAGCCGGCGCAGTAGCGTCGCGTCACCGCGCAGCGTGATGTCGGCGCTGGCCAGTTGTGCGCCGGCGCGTGCCGCCTCGTCGGCTACCAGCGCGGCCAGGTCCACCGGTTCGCGCAGCGGCGCTTCCTCGGTGGTCGCATCGAGCCGGCTGGCCAGCAGGATTTCGGCAATCAGCTGGTCGAGTTCGGCGATGTCGCGGGTCATTTCATCCTGCAGTGCCGAAGGTGTTCCGGCCGGTAGTAATTCGACCGCCATGCGCAGGCGCGCCAGTGGTGAACGCAATTCATGCGAGGCGTTGGCCAGCAGACTGCGTTGCGCCTGCACCAGAATTTCGATGTGCGCGGCCGAGCGGTTGAAGCTGCTGGCCAGTTGCGCAACTTCATCGTTACCCTCGACCGCGACCCGGGTCGACAGTTGTCCGGCACCCAGTGCCTCGACGCTTTGTTGCAGGCGTTCGAGCCGGCGCGTCAGCCGTCGCACCACCGGGAACGCAGCCAGTCCGACTGCCAGTGCGATCAGTGCCAGCGCTGCTGCCAGTCCCGGCATCGGCAGGTGCCGGCGTGGCGAGTGCTTGCGGGCGCCAACCAGCCAGCGACCATCTTCGAGCTGCAAGGCAAACACCGGTGGCCGGCCACCGAGCCAGCCAGTGCCGGTCTGGGCCGGATCGAGCGGCGGCAGGGTGTCGCCGACTTCGGCTAGCTTGGTGCGTTCGGCCGAATACAGGGTCAGGTCGGCGCGCGGACGCCAGCGCGCCAAACCGGCCTGCTGGTCGGCCAGCGAGGCGCTGGCCGGCGGTAGCGCTTCGCTGGCGATCTCGGCAAAGGTATCGAGGTTGGCACCGGTACGGGCTTTTTCGGGACTCAATTGCCAGGCCGTGGCGAACAGGGCGGCGGTCAATCCGAGCGCCAGCAACAGCGCCAGATAGATCCGCACATACAGGCGGCGGCCGAGGCTAAGCATCCTGCGCCCGCACAAACAGGTAACCGCTGCCGCGCACGGTGAGGATGCGTTTGGGCTGCTTAGGATCGTCTTCGATGGCCAGTCGCACACGCCCGATATGGACATCGATCGAGCGGTCGAAAGCGTCGATCGGTGCGCCGCTGACCGCATCCATCAATTGTTCGCGCGACAGCACACGACCGGCCCGGGTGGCCATCGCGGCGAGCAGGTCGAACTGGTAGGACGTGAGCGTACAAGCGTGGTCGTCGAGCCGCACGGTGCGGCCGTCGAGGTCAATCGCCAGTCGGCCAAACTGCAGTACGGAGGTGGTCGATGCCAGCGGTGGACGGCGCAGTATCGCGCGCAGACGCGCCAGTAGCTCGCGCGGTTCGAAGGGTTTCGGCAGGTAGTCGTCGGCACCGAGTTCCAGCCCGACCACGCGATCCATCGGGTCGCCTTTGGCGGTTAGCATCAGGATCGGCAAGTTGCCCACCGGAGGCGGCTGCTGGCGAATCTGGCGACAGACATCGAGGCCATCGGTATCCGGCAACATCAGGTCGAGCAGCACCGCCGAATAGGGTTCGGCAGTGCGTAATTTATCCATCCCGGCTTGCGCAGTTTCGACATGCTCGACCGCGTAGCCGTTCTGGTTCAGGTAGGTGACAACCATCGCTCCGAGGCGGTGGTCGTCATCAATCATCAGCAAGCGCTGCGCCATGTCAGCAGGCTCCGGTGCAGTGGCTGGTGAGGGCTGGCATTATTTCTTGTCGGCGCTGTCGTGTCCGGCACGGTGTCCGCCGTGATGCTTGCCACGCTGGGCCAGCTGTTCGGCCACGCGTACCCGTTGCGCCGGGGTCAGCACTTCGGCGATATCGGCCAGCGCGCTGGTCATGCGTTTCGAGGTCTGGTCGTCGAGCTGCATTTCGGTCGCCCGCACTTGTTCGAGTGCGGCGCGATCGATGTTTGGCTGGGCCAGCAAGGTCATGCCTTGCTGATGGGCGTCGCGGCGCTGTTTGCGTAGCGGCAGCAAGTCCTTGGCGGCGGCATTGGCGAGCGTGCGTATCCTGGCTTTCTGTTCCGGCGTGGCGTCTGACAGCAGGCGTTCTATCATCCGGTCGATGCGTTTGGCTGACCTCTCCGGCGTCATCCCGCCGCGTTGGCCGTGCATTTGGTGGTGGCCACCGGCACGCGAGTCCTTGCTTTCGCTGGTGGCCTGGGCCTGGGCGAGGCCGGTCCAGGAGCCGGCCGCGATGACCATCGCGGTGGCGGTCGCGACGGCCCAACGACGACCGGGGCGGGGCGGCGACAACTTGTTGGCTTGCTTGGTCATGGTGAATCCTTCCAGTGTGGTGAGTGCAAACACCGGATCGGTGTGCATGAACACACTGTAGCCAGCCGATATGGCGCGGGCGTGTGCGTCAGGTAAAGATACGTAAAGCTGACGTGACTTCGGCCAGCTTTACGTTGGCAGGTCTTACTTCGCCGCCGCCTTGATCTTCGCCTGATCGCCCGCCATCACCACCGTCAGCTGCGCCGGATCGATCGCTTTGCGGAATGCTGCCGTGACCTGCGCGGTGGTCAGCGCGCTGATCTTTTCTTCGAACTGTTTGCTCCACGCATAGGTCCGGTCAAGGAACAGATACGTGGTCCAGCCGGCGGCAACACTGCCATCCTGCGCACGGGTTTGGACCCGTTGCTGCAGCAGGCCTGACTTGGCACGGGCCACTTCGGCGTCGCTGAAGCCTTCCTTGATGGCGCGTGCCAGTTCAGCCCTGACAGCAGCATCGACCTTGGCCAGATTCTGCGGTGCCGCGATGGCCCGGATGTTGAAGCTACCGGCACGATCAATCGACCCGGCGCTGACGGACGAGCCGCCACCATAGGACAAGCCTTCTTTCTGGCGCAACCGTTCCATCAGTCGCGAGTTCAGACCGGCACCGCCACCGAACACGTAATCGGCAATCGCCAGCGCCGGATAATCGGCATCGTCATCGCGCAGGTCGAGGTTCATGCGCGCTGCGTAGAAACCGTTTTCCTTGTCCGGTGTATCAATGTTCTGTTGCGATGGTGTGACCGCAAAATTACGTTGCGTCAGACGCGTGTACGGCGCGCCGCTCGGCCAGTTGCCGAATTCATCGCTGATAACCTTGGTGATGGCTGCGGCATCGAAGTCACCGACCACCGAGACCTCGGCTTGCGAGACACCGTAGAACTTCTTGTGGTACGCCTTGACCTGATCGAGCGTGATCGCCTTGAGTCCGGCGATCTGCTCGTCGATGCTCTGGAAGGCACGCCAGTCGCCTTTCGGGTACTGGTTGAATTGCTCCGAGATCGCTTGTCCTGCCAGTACTTGCGGATCGTTGCGGCGCGCTTCGATACCGACCAGGCTCTGGCTGCGCAATTGTTCAAATTCATCAGCCGGGAAACTGGCGTCCTTGAGGACGTGGGCCACCAGCTTCAGTGCCGCCGGCAGATGTTCGCGCGTGGTCTGGAAATTGAACAGGTTGCCGCTGAACTTGAGCTTGTCGAATTCATCGGCCAGTTGTTCGCGGCTATATTTGCTGGTGCCGCGCATGAGCATGCTGCTGGCCATCGAGGCCGCGGTTTGCTCACCGAACAGACTTTGCTCGTTACCCCAATGCAGGCTGATCGAGGTGGCGACGGTGGCACCCCGGGTCTTCTTCGGCAACAGCGCGAGCTGGATGCCGCCGAGTTGCGACAGCGTGGTGCGCTTGCCGATGTTGTCCTGGCTTGGTTCGAAGACTTCGCCGGCATCGCTGCCGGTCTTGGCGACATAGCCTTGCATGACGCTTTCCGGCAGCGGTGCGGTCGGGATCTCGGCACGTTGCGGCGCGTCTTCCGGCAGGAACATGCCGGTGGTGCGGTCATCGCGCTTGAAATAACGACCGGCCGCAGCAGCCACTTCGGCGCTGGTGATCCTGGCCATCTGGTCGCGGTTCTGGAACAGCAAGCGCCAGTCACCCAGAGCGATTGCTTCGGACATGCCGACGCCCACTTTTTGCGGATCGTTCAGCATTTTTTCGATCTGGTTGGCATTGTCGCGCTTGACGCGTTCCATCTCGTCGGCTGTTGGCGGATTCTTGCTGAAGTCTTCGATTGCGGCGGTCATCGCGACCCGTACCGGTTCGATCGGCTCGCCTTTCTTGACCACGGCACCGAGGATTTCCAGGCCCGGTGCGACGCCGCTGACCGCGTAATTAAACACCTGAGCAGCCTTGCCGGATTCGACCAGCAACTTGTGCAGACGGCCATTCGGTGTGTCACCGAGGATCTCGGCGGCGAACGAAAGTGCATCGCTGTCCGGATGCAGCGCCCCCGGCATCTTGTAGCCGACCGCGACGATCTGGATGTCACCTTTGCGACGCACCGTGTAACTGCGGTCGCCGTCCTGTGTTGGTTCGACGGTCCAGAGCACCGGCAGAGTGCGCGTTGGTTTTGGAATCGCACCGAACGATTTGCTGATCCAGTCCAGCGTTTTCTCGACGTCGAATTTACCGGCCACCAGCAGCACGGCATTGTCGGGCTGATAGTAAGTGCGGTAGAAGGCCTGCAGGTTTTCGATCTTCACGTTCTCGATATCGCTGCGGTTACCGATGGTCGAGTTGCCGTAGTTATGCCAGTCAAAGGCGATACTTTGCATGCGCTTGAGCAGGACACTGAAAGGTGAATTTTCGCCGCTTTCAAATTCGTTACGGACTACCGTCATTTCGGAATCGAGGTCTTTTTTGGCGACGAAGGAATGCACCATGCGGTCGGCTTCCATTTCCAGTGCCCACTTGAGATTGTCATCACTGGCCTGAAACAGTTCGTAGTAGTTGGTACGGTCCAGCGAGGTGGTACCGTTCATTTGCATGCCGCGCTGGTTAAATTGCTGGACCACGCTGGGGTTTTTTGGCGAGCCCTTGAACATCATGTGTTCGAGCAGATGGGCCATTCCTGTTTCGCCATAATTTTCATGGCGTGAGCCGACCAGATAGGTGACGTTGACCGTCACGGTCGGCTTGGTTGCGTCCGGAAAAAGCAGGATTTTCAAGCCGTTTTTCAGGTGGTATTCGGTGATGCCTTCGATACTGGTGACGCGTGTCAAACCAGCGGGCAGAGCGGCGGCATTGGCCGCCTGTGAAAACAGCGCCAGCAGGAACAGCGCGCAGATGAATCGGTGCCAGCGTTGCAGCATGATGATTGCCTCAGTGTTGATGAATCGGGGTTCAGTGGTGGCCGCAGACGCTGCAGGCAGCGTCCCGACGTAAGGTAATCGTGGTCCATTCCATTGTGCGTGCGTCCAGCATTTGCAGACGCCCGGCTAGCGAGGTGCCGATGCCGACGATGAGCTTGAGTGCTTCGGCGGCCTGCATGCTGCCGATGATGCCGACCAGCGGTGCGAACACACCCATCGTCGCACAGTTGATGTCGTCGAGGGTTTGCTGCGGCGGGAACAGGCAGGCATAACAGGGCGAGGCCGGATCGCGCGCATCGAACACGCTGATCTGACCATCGAAGCGGATCGCCGCACCGGACACCAGCGGCACCTTGTGGGCGACGCAGGCACGGTTGATGGCGTGGCGGGTAGCGAAGTTATCGGTGCAATCGAGCACCACGGTGGCGCTGCGCACCAGCGCATCGAGTCGCGCGTCAGCTAGCCGTTCGTTGAGCGCGATGATGGCGATTTCGGGATTAATGGCCATTAGTGCCTGCTTGGCCGATGCCACTTTGGGTAGACCGACGCGCCCGGTGGTGTGCAGGATTTGCCGCTGCAGGTTGGTCAGGTCGACCGTGTCAGGATCGGCCAGCGTGATGGTGCCGGTGCCGGCCGATGCCAGATACAGTGCCGCCGGCGAACCGAGTCCGCCGGCACCGATGATCAGCACGTGGGCAGCAGAGATTTTTTGCTGGCCGTCGATATCGATGTCATCGAGCAGGATATGGCGTGAATAGCGCAGCAGCTGGTGATCGTTCATCAGTCAGTCAGGTTCCTGTAAAAAGAAAAAGGCCGCATCACTGCGGCCTCTCCGGACAGGCAGCGGTTACTTGCTGGTGTCGCCTTTTTTGTTTTCCTTCTTGTCGTCTTTCATGACGCCGCTCTTGTCGGTTTCCTTGTCGCCATCCTTGCGCACTTCCGGCGTGAGCTTCGACAGTTGCACCGGCAAACCTTTGAGCTGGTTGAGCGCCTGGGCCAGCTGGAAGTCTTCCTTGCTGCCGAATTCCAGCGGCTTGCGCTTCTTGGCGATCGCCGCAGCACGACGGGCTTCTTCGGCTTCATCGAAGGCCGGCTTGGCTGCTTCGGCCACCTTGTCGGTATCGTTGCTCAGGTGTTTCTGCAAGTCCGACTCGTGCAGCCGGAAACTGTTGAGGCCATCACCATCGGCGTATTCGTCGACCATCAGGTCCGGCACGATGCCTTTAGCCTGAATTGAGCGGCCGTTTGGCGTGTAGTAACGTGCGGTAGTCAGCTTGACGGCGGTATCGGCCGACAATTGACGGATGGTCTGGACTGAGCCTTTGCCGAAACTTTGCGTGCCCATGATGGTGGCGCGCTTGTAATCCTGCAGCGCACCGGCAACAATTTCGGAGGCCGAGGCCGAGCCGGCATTGATCAGCACCACCATCGGTACTTTCTTGACGGCGTCCGGCAGTTTGGCCAGCGAATCGCCAATGCCCCGCGCACCGTAAAACTCACGACGGGCATAAAACGTCTGCTTGGAATCCGCCAGCTGGCCGTTGGTCGAGACGATCACGGCATCCTTCGGCAAAAAGGCTGCGGAAACACCGATCGCACCCGGCAGCACGCCACCCGGATCATTGCGTAAGTCGAGCACCAGACCTTTGATGTTCGGGTCCTGGGCATACAGGGCGGTGATTTTTTTGGCCATGTCGTCGACCGTCGGCTCCTGGAACTGGGCCACGCGTACCCAGGCATAACCTGGTTCTACCATTTTCGACTTGACGCTCTGGACCCGGATTTCCTGGCGGATGATGGTGACGACGATCGGCTTGTCTTCATCCTTGCGCGCGATCGTCAGCGTGATTTTGCTATTTGGTTCGCCGCGCATTTTCTTGACAGCTTCGTCGAGCGACAGGCCCTTCGTGGGCGTACTGTCGAGACGGGTAATCAGGTCGCCTGCTTTCAGGCCGGCGCGATAGGCCGGCGAATCTTCGATCGGCGAGATGACCTTGACGAAGCCGTCTTCCATGCCGACTTCGATGCCGAGGCCGACGAACTTCCCTTGCGTCCCTTCACGCAGCTCCTTGAAGGCTTTCTTGTCCAGGTAGGCCGAGTGCGGATCCAATGACGCGACCATGCCGGTGATGGCTTCGGTCAGCAGTTTTTTATCATCGACGTTCTCGACGTAATCGGATTTAATCAGGCCGAACACATCAGCCAGCTGTCGCAACTCGTCGATCGGCAGCGGCGCGCCGACATTTTTTTGCGCCATGGCGTCGAACTGCATCGAGCCGGCGATGCCAGCGACAATGCCTAATCCGATCAAGCCGATATTCTTGAGTTTAATGCTCATTTTTCACCTGGTAGTTACCCATCCTAGCGGGTCAAACGCACGGCCTTGGTGCCGCATTTCAAAGTATAAGCCGGATTGTTCATTGCCGCCGCTGTTGCCTGCGGTGGCAATCGTATCGCCACTTTTAACGACATCGCCGGGCCGTTTCAGGACCGACTGGTTGTTGCCGTAAATTGTCAGATATTGATTGCCATGGTCAACGATGAGGAGGTTGCCAAAGCCGCGCAGCCAGTCGGCAAAAACCACTTTGCCTTCGGCGATGGCACGGATTTCGGTGCCTTCCGCCGCGCGGATAAACAAGCCTTTCGAATCCGGCCCTTCGCCGCGCGCCGCGCCGAAGCGGGTCACGATATCGCCCTTGACCGGTAATCGCAACTTGCCCCGCAGGCTACTAAAATTGCGACCTGCACTCTCGCCTTCGACGCCTGCTTCCGGACGAAGTTCATTACGTAAGGCAATTTTTTTGGGTGGCTCGTCGTCATCAATGGCATCCGGATTGGTCGCAAGCGCTTTCGGCGCTGTTTTTGTTTCATTCTGGCGAGGACGTTTTTTGTCTTGCAGTGTCTGTTTGCGCGTTTGCTCCGCTTGCGCATCGGCCAGCTGTTTCAGCTTGCGTTGTTCGGCAGCTGCGGCGTCTGCCTTGCGCTGCGCTTCGATCAATTCGTCGAGTTTGCTGACCAGGCCGCTGAGCCGCTGGTCGTCGCGTTTCATGTCGCTGGCCTGCTTACGCTGCGATGCCAGCCTGGTCGATAGCGATGCCAGCAGCGTCGCGCGGCTCGCCTTTTCATTTTCCAGCGCAGTGCGCTGGTCGCGTGCTTCGACCACAATTTCGGCCAGTGCACGGTGTGCTTCTTCGGCGTCGGCCTTGTTGTGCTCGATAGCCTGCAGGTTGCCGCGCAGCGTGCTGATCAG
>JBLHMB010000100.1:0-9204 GCA_047621665.1 Bradyrhizobium sp.
AATAGTTTTACCGATTTCGTCAACCAGATGCGCATCAACAAGGCCTGTCAGCTGCTGATGAATACCGATCGCTACGTCACCAATATTTGCTACGACGTCGGCTTCAACAATGTGGCGAACTTCAATCGCCGTTTCCTCGATATCAAAGGCGTCACGCCGAAAGCGTTCCGGGTGCAAGCGCAGGGCCGCTTCGGTCATGCATCGCCGGGTCACCCTCCGGCAGTCTCACAGGAGACAAGCACGTGACTTATCTGGGAATTGATCTTGGTACGTCGGAAGTCAAGGCGATTCTGGTGGATGACGCGCAGCAGATTCTCGCCAGTCATCGTATCGCTCTGACGATCTCGACACCGCATCCGCATTGGTCCGAGCAGGACCCGGAGGCCTGGTGGCAAGCCACACTCGCGGCAATTTCGCAGTTACGTGCACTGCAGCCAGTGGCGTTCGCAGCGCTGCGCGGAATCGGTGTCTCAGGTCAGATGCATGGTGCCGTTTTGCTGGATATCCATGGCGCGGTGCTGCGCCCGGCCATCTTGTGGAATGACACCCGCGCCGCCGCCGAATGCCGTGAACTGGAACTGCTGGTGCCGCAAAGCCGGCACATCACCGGCAACCTGGCGATGCCGGGATTTACCGCGCCCAAACTGCTGTGGCTGAAAAAATATGAGCCAGACCTCTTTGCGCGAATCCACATGGTGTTGCTACCGAAGGATTACCTGAACTTCCGGCTCACCGGTGAATTTGTCTCGGAGATGTCGGACGCGGCCGGCACCTTGTGGCTTGACGTTGCAAGGCGCGACTGGTCCGAGCCGATGCTGGCGGCGACCGGCTTGCAACGCAAGCAGATGCCGCATCTGGTCGAAGGGAATCAGGCCGGCGGCCAACTGCACGGCAGTTTGCGCCACGATTGGGGCATCGCGCAGCGGGTACTGGTGGCCGGCGGTGCCGGTGATAATGCGGCGACCGCCATTGGCATTGGCGCCATTGCGGCCGGTGATGCGTTCCTGTCATTGGGCACGTCGGGCGTGCTGTTTGCCGGCAATGAGCGCTACTTGCCCAATCCGGATCAGGCGGTGCATGCGTTCTGCCATTGCCTGCCGCAGCGCTGGCATCAGATGAGCGTGATCCTGTCTGCAGCGGCCAGTCTGGCCTGGCTCGGCCGGATCACGCAAACGGCGGACGCCGCCGGGTTGTCGCAGCTGGCAGCAACTGCCGATCCGGTACAAGCACCGATCTTCCTGCCTTACCTCAATGGCGAGCGCACGCCACACAACAATGCGCACGCCAGCGGGGTGTTCTTTGGCTTGCGCGGCAACACCGATCGCGCGGCGCTGGCTTACAGCGTGATGGAAGCGGTCGCCTTTGCGATGGCCGATGGCGCGGCGGCATTGCGCGCAACCGGCACCGTCATTACCGAAGCATCATTCGTTGGCGGTGGTTCGCGCAGTCGTTACTGGGCCGAACTCATTGCCTCGGCGACCGGCATCGCAATGCGGCGACATCCGGATGGCGAAGTCGGTGCCGCCTTCGGCGCCGCCCGGCTGGCACGCATGGCAGTGACCGGCGAGTCGCCCGAGATTATTTGCAGTCAACCGGCGTTGCTCGAAGCAGTCGTGCCGGTCACCGCGATGCAAGCGGTGTTGCCGCAGCGGCTGGCGCGATACCGGCGACTGTATGGGGCGTTGGAAACTGAATTTGCGGCGGCGTAGTGCTGTGGAGGGGAGTGCGGTTTGCGCCTGCTAGTGTTGTGCTGCGCTCAGGTATGCGCCTTTAGCAGCACGACCAGCGCACCACTCCCGCCGTCGGATGCCTTGGCCTGACAAAAGGCAATGACTTCATCCTTTTGTACCAGCCAGTTGCGCACCTTACCTTTGAGTACCGGCTGCTTGTTGATCGAGCCCAATCCCTTGCCGTGGATGATGCGCACGCAACGCAAGCCACGCCGGCAGACCGCGTGCAAATACTCGGACAACGCTTCGCGTGCCTCGTCAGTGCGCATGCCGTGCAAATCAAGCTGACTCTGGATGACCCAATGGCCGCGCCGCAACTTGCGGACGGTGTCGGCCGTGATGCTGCTGCGGGCATAGCTGAGCTCGGCGTCGGTGTCGAGCAGGGTTTCGATGCTGAAGTCATCAGAGAGCGATTCGGCCAGGGCGGCCTGTTCGTCCGCCAGATGCTGACGGGCGATCGGATCGGGACGTTGCGGTTGCAGTAGAAATTTTTCGGGGATAGTCAGTGGCGCGACCTGACCAATACTGTGGCGAAACAGGTCGGCTTCAATGGCGGCCTGTCTGGCGCGCGCTTGCCGTTCGACTTCAGCGGCGGCGCGCGCCTCCTGCTGCACCTTGAGTTGCTGGCGCAGCAGGGTCAGGGAGGCAAAGTCCTTGAGCGGTGCAGACATGGCGAAATGGCAAACCGGGGTTGCGGATTAGTCGTTCAATGTTTCAAGATAGCGCTGCGCATCGAGAGCTGCCATGCAACCGGTACCGGAGCTGGTGATGGCCTGGCGATACACATGATCCTGCACGTCACCGGCTGCAAACACGCCCGGCAGATTGGTGGCAGTGGCCATGCCTTCGAGTCCGGTCTTCGTGCTGATGTAACCGTTCTTCATCGTCAACTGGCCTTCGAACAGACTGGTGTTCGGTTTGTGGCCGATGGCGATAAAGATGCCGTGGACTGTGATGTCAGTGAGACTGTTGTCAATGGCCGACTTGATGCGCAGACCGGTGACGCCGCTGTCATCGCCGATCACTTCATCGAGCGAGCTGTTCCATTTGATTTCGACCTTGCCTTCGGCAACCTTGGCCATCAGGCGATCGACCAGGATGGCTTCGGCGCGGAACTTGTCGCGCCGATGGATCACGGTGACCTTGGAGGCGATGTTCGACAGGTACAGTGCTTCTTCGACGGCGGTGTTACCACCACCGATGACGGCGACTTCCTGATCACGGTAAAAGAAGCCATCGCAGGTGGCGCAGGCGGACACGCCTTTGCCCATGAAGGCCGCTTCGGACGGGATGCCCAGGTATTGTGCCGAGGCACCGGTGGAGATGATCAGGGCGTCGCAGGTATATTCAGCGGAGTCGCCGACCAGCCGGATCGGCTTTTCGGTCAGGTGTGCAGTATGAATATGGTCAAAAATGACTTCGGTCTTGAAGCGCTCGGCATGTTGCAGCAGACGCTGCATCAATTCCGGGCCCTGCACGCCCATCGGGTCGCCGGGCCAGTTTTCGACGTCGGTGGTGGTCATCAACTGACCGCCTTGTTCCATACCGGTAATCAGGACCGGGTTGAGGTTGGCGCGCGCCGCGTAGACTGCAGCGCTGTAGCCGGCAGGACCGGAACCAAGGATGAGGACATGTGCATGTTTGACTGTAGTCATGGAATTTTATCGATCGAAAAGAGAAGTTTCGGGCTGCGCGGCGTGGCAGCGTCTGTCGGGCTTATATAATGGCGTTTTGCGTAATTTCAATCTCGCTGCGTCGCGAACACCGCAGGCGCGTCTCGTAATGGGTAGTTGACGCAAGTCAATGCAAGATTATAGACGAACATGACGATCTGGCTTTGCCGTGGGTCAACTCCCGCATCCAGCCCGGCGTGTCGTTATTCCTCGTCAAAAAGTAGTCAGGATTTATGAGCAAACCAAGTCAAGCGTACACCCGCAGCACGACTCCCCGAAACACGCAACCCGTACCGGGCCGGTTGGTACGCCTGCTGTCCGAAGCGCGCTGGCTGGTACTGAGCGCAGTGGGACTTTATCTGGTGTTGATCTTGTTATCGTATTCGAGCACCGATCCGGGCTGGTCACAATCGAATGCGGTGCCGCATCTCAATAATTGGGGTGGGGCGATCGGGGCCTGGACTTCCGATTTGCTGCTTTATATTTTTGGCTTGTCGGCGTGGTGGTGGTGCGTGTTGCTGATCAGTCTGGTGTTGAGCGGGTATCGCCGGCTGTCGCGCAAATATTTGCTGCAAAAAGAAGCTGAACCAGTCTATCGCCATGACAGCCTGGTGCGCGGTATCGGTTTTGCCTTGCTGCTGGCGGGCAGCGTTGCAATCGAACACTTGCGCCTGTACTCCTATCGCGCCGCCTTGCCGCACGGGCACGGTGGCGTGTTGGGCGAGCTGATCGGCGGCGGCGCCCAGAACGCACTCGGTTTTACCGGGGCGACCTTGTTTTTGTTGCTGCTTGTCGGGCTGGGTTTCAGTCTGCTATTCCAGTTGTCCTGGCTGGCCGTGGCCGAGCGTATCGGTACCGGTATCGAAATGCTGATCGACAGCTTGCGCAACCTGATCGCGGCACGCGAAGACCGCAAGGTCGGCCAGGTCGCCGTGGTCAAGCGCGAGACGGTGGTCGTGCAGGAACGCACCCGCACCGTCGATGCGCCACCGATGCGGATCGAACCGCAAGTCGTCGCGATACCGCGCTCGGAGCGGGCCGAAAAGGAACGCCAGGTATCGCTGTTCGTCGATCATCCGGATTCCAATCTGCCGCCGATTTCGTTGCTTGATGATGCGCCTCCGGCGCAAGTCACGGTCAGTGTCGAGACCCTCGAATTCACCAGTCGCCTGATCGAAAAGAAGCTGTCCGACTTTGGCGTTGTTGCCAAGGTCATCGCGGCCCATCCGGGTCCGGTCATCACGCGTTATGAAATCGAGCCGGCCACCGGCGTCAAGGGCAGCCAGATTGTCGGGCTGGCGCGCGACCTGGCACGTTCGCTGTCACTGACCTCGATCCGGGTCGTCGAAACCATTCCCGGCAAAAATTACATGGGACTGGAACTGCCGAATCCGAAACGGCAAATCGTCCGCCTGACCGAGATCATCAGTTCCAAGGTTTATAACGATGGGGTTTCCAGCCTGACGATCGCGTTGGGCAAGGACATTGCCGGCAATCCGGTCGTGGCCGATCTCGCCAAGATGCCGCACTTGCTGGTCGCCGGCACTACCGGTTCCGGCAAATCGGTGGGGATCAATGCCACCATCCTGTCGCTGTTGTACAAGTCCGACCCGAACCAGGTGCGCCTGATCCTGATCGATCCGAAAATGCTGGAGCTGTCGATCTACGAAGGGATTCCGCACTTGCTGGCACCGGTCGTGACCGACATGCGCCAGGCCGGCCATGCGTTGAACTGGGCGGTCGGCGAAATGGAACGGCGTTACAAGCTGATGAGCAAGCTCGGCGTGCGCAATCTGGCCGGCTACAACCAGAAAATCATCGACGCCGACAAGCGCGAAGAAAAAATCCCGAACCCGTCCAGCCTGACGCCGGACGCGCCCGAGCCGCTCGAAAAATTGCCGACCATTGTCATCATCATCGACGAGCTGGCTGACCTGATGATGGTTGTCGGCAAGAAGGTCGAGGAGCTGATCGCCCGTATCGCCCAGAAAGCACGGGCCGCCGGCATCCACCTGATCCTCGCGACGCAGCGTCCGTCGGTCGACGTCATCACCGGTCTGATTAAGGCCAACATCCCGACCCGCATTGCGTTTCAGGTCAGCAGCAAGATCGACTCGCGCACCATTCTTGACCAGATGGGAGCCGAAGCCCTGCTCGGGATGGGCGACATGTTGTACATGCCGCCCGGCACCGGCATGCCGATTCGCGTGCACGGCGCGTTTGTCTCGGATGAAGAAGTCCATCGGGTGGTCGATCATCTGAAAGCGCAGGGCGAACCGAATTATATCGAGGGCATTCTGGAGGGCGGCGTGATGGAAGACGGCAGCGAAGCCGCCGTTGGAGGCGAGGGCGCGCCCAGCGTCGAAGCCGATCCGATGTACGATCAGGCCGTTGCCATCGTCCTCAAGAATCGCCGCGCCTCGATCTCGCTGGTGCAGCGCCATTTGCGGATCGGCTACAATCGGGCCGCCCGCCTGCTTGAACAAATGGAGCAGAGCGGCCTGGTTTCCACCATGCAATCGAACGGCAATCGCGAAATCCTGGTTCCGGCCGGGGCTGCCGCAGAATAGGACACCATGTTTCCCCTCGTTTTACGTTTTACCCGACTTGCTGCGACGGTTGCTGTCACTGCCGTCGCTCTGGCAGCGCCACTGGCACTGCACGCCGCTGCACTCGATCAATTCAAATCGTTCGTCGCCGGCACCCAGTCGGCCAAAGGAGAATTCAGCCAGCGTCTGGTCAGGTCGGATTCCATCACCAAAGGCACTGCTGCAACAGCGGCGCCCGGTGTCAAAGTCTCTACACCATCGACCGGCACCTTCGTGTTTGCGCGTCCGGGCAAGTTCATCTGGACCTACCAGAAGCCTTACGAGCAAGTGCTGCAAGCCGATGGTGAGAACCTGTTTATTTACGACAAGGATCTCAATCAGGTGACCTCGCGCAAGCTCGGCAATGCGATCGGCTCATCACCGGCGGCCATCCTGTTTGGCAGCAATGACCTCGACAAGAATTTCACGCTGAAAGAAGCCGGCACCCGCGAGGGCGTCGAATGGCTCGACGCGATTCCGAAATCGAAGGACACCACGTTCGAACACATCGGCATCGGCTTGCGCGACGGCGTGCCGGTTGCCATGGAATTGCGCGATACCTTCGGGCAGACGTCGATATTGACCTTCACACGCTTTGAACGCAACCCGGCGCTTGCCGCCGATCAGTTCAAGTTCGTCATTCCCAAGGGTGCTGATGTCAACCGGCAATAACGGTTGGCGATTGAGTCGGTCATGAGCGCCGCACCGTTAGCCGAACGGCTGCGTCCGACCACGCTTGACCAGGTGATCGGCCAGCAGCATTTGCTCGGTCCGGGCAAGCCGCTGCGGGTTGCCTTCGAATCGGGCGAGCCGCATTCGATGATCTTGTGGGGGCCACCGGGGGTCGGCAAGACCACGCTGGCGCGCCTGATGGCTGATAGCTTTGCGGCAGATTTCATTGCGTTGTCGGCCGTGCTGTCGGGCGTCAAAGACATCCGCGAAGCCGTTGAGCGGGCGCAGTTATCGCGCGGCGCAATGGGCCGGCGCACCATCCTGTTCGTCGATGAAGTTCACCGTTTTAACAAGAGTCAGCAGGATGCTTTCTTGCCGCATGTCGAGAGTGGTCTGTTCACGTTCATTGGCGCCACCACTGAAAATCCTAGCTTCGAAGTCAATGGCGCGCTGCTCTCGCGCGCGGCGGTGTATGTACTCAAATCACTGACTGAAGACGATCTCGCTCAGTTGCTTGATCGTGCCTGCCGCGATTTGCTCGACGGCTTGCAGTTTGCCGGGGATGCCAAAACCACGCTGGTGGCCAGTGCCGACGGCGATGGCCGCAAGCTGCTTAATAACCTCGAGATCGTAGCCCGTGCGGCGTCAGCAAAGGGTGTCGCGCTGGTCGATGCCGCCTTGCTGTCGGAATGTCTCGGCGACGCGCTGCGGCGTTTTGACAAGGGCGGCGACACTTTTTATGACCAGATTTCGGCGCTGCATAAATCGGTGCGCGGCTCGAATCCGGATGCCTCGTTGTACTGGCTGATACGGATGCTCGATGGCGGTGCCGATCCGCGCTATCTGGCGCGCCGGCTGATCCGCATGGCCAGCGAAGATATCGGCCTGGCTGACCCGCGTGCGTTGCGTTTGACGCTCGATGCGACCGAGACTTATGAGCGGCTCGGTTCGCCTGAGGGGGAGCTGGCGTTGGCCGAAGCGGTGATTTATCTGGCCTGCGCCGCCAAGTCGAATGCGGTTTATAACGCCTACAACGCAGCCCGTGCGTTTGTCGCCAAAGACAAGTCGCGCCCGGTACCCGAGCATTTGCGCAATGCGCCGACCAAATTGATGAAGGAACTTGGTTACGGCAAATTGTATCGCTACGCCCACGACGAACCGGACGCGTTTGCCGCTGGCGAAACCTACCTGCCGGAGGGCATGGAAGGAATGCAGTGGTACACGCCGACACCGCGCGGCCTCGAAGGAAAAATTTCGGAGAAGCTCAATTTTCTGAAAAATCTCGACCAGACGGCGCGCAAACACGACAAGAAGTGACCTGCTGCAAGCGGTGCTGTTGGTACAATGTCGCCACCAAAATCCGACTCCGGCACCTCACATGATCGACATCCAACTCCTCCGCAAAGACATTGACAGCGTCGCTGCCCGCCTGGCTACCCGCAAGTTCGTGCTTGATGTGGCCGGCTTCAATTTACTGGAAAGCGAGCGCAAGCAAATCCAGATGCGTGCCGAAGAATTACAGGCCAAGCGCAACGCGCTGTCCAAGCAGATCGGCATGCTCAAGGGTAAGGGCGAGGACAGCAGCGCGGTGATGGCCGAAGTCGCCGGTATTGCCGACGAACTGAAATCATCGGGCGACCGCCTCGAAGTCGTCCAGCAGCAACTCAGCGAGTTCATGTTGCAAATTCCGAACTTGCCGCATGAATCTACCCCGATCGGCAAGGAAGAAGCCGATAACGTTGAAGTGCGTCGCGTTGGTACGCCGCGCAATTTTGATTTCACGGTGCAGGATCACGTCGATATCGGTGCTCCGCTGGGCCTGGATTTTGATGTCGCGGTGAAGCTGACCGGTTCGCGCTTCTCGGTAATGAAAGGCGGCATCGCCCGTCTGCACCGCGCGCTTGCGCAGTTCATGCTCGACACCCACACCGGCGAGCATGGCTACACCGAGTGCTATACGCCCTACATCGTCAATGCCGACTCGCTGCGCGGCACCGGCCAGTTACCTAAGTTTGAAGCCGACCTGTTTGCGGTAAAAAAAGGCGGCCAGGATGGCGAGGGCGAGACGCTGTATCTGATTCCGACTTCGGAAGTCTCGCTGACCAATATTGTGCGCGACCAGATCATTGCGCTCGATGCGTTGCCGGTCAAGATGACCGCTCACACGCCCTGTTTTCGTTCGGAAGCCGGCAGTTATGGTCGCGACACCCGTGGCATGATTCGCCAGCATCAGTTCGACAAGGTCGAGCTGGTGCAGGTTGTGCATCCGGAGCAGTCATTTGCCGTGCTTGAGGAGATGGTCGGCCACGCTGAAACCATCTTGCAAAAGCTGGGCTTGCCGTATCGCGTGGTCAGCTTGTGTACTGGCGATATCGGCTTTTCGGCGACCAAAACCTATGACATCGAAGTCTGGTTGCCGGCGCAAAAAACCTACCGCGAGATTTCTTCGCTATCGAATTGCGACAGTTTTCAGACCCGTCGGATGCAAACCCGCTTTCGCAATGCGCAGGGCAAACCGGAGTTGCTGCACACGCTGAACGG
>JBLHMB010000101.1:0-9177 GCA_047621665.1 Bradyrhizobium sp.
TGACCGGCGTCGACGCGCAAGGTCACGCCGTGCAGCGCCTCGACCTTGCCGTAAGCGACGTGTAGTTTTTCGACTTCGAGGATTGGCATGCTCATCAATCGATCCCTCCGAGGTAGGCTTCCAGCACTGCCGGATTGGCCTGGACCTCCGCCGGTACGCCTTCGGCGATCCGCGTACCAAATTCCATCACCACCAGCCGGTCGGTCAGGTTCATCACGAAATCCATGTCATGTTCGACCAGCAAAATACTCAGGCCTTCGGCTTTCAGCTTGCGCAGCAAGGCGGCCAGCGCCAGCTTTTCCTGATAGCGCAAACCGGCAGCAGGTTCATCGAGCAACAGCAGTGTCGGGTCGCAGCACAACGCGCGGGCGATCTCGAGCACGCGTTGCTGGCCCAGCGCCAGACTGCCCGCTTCGGCGTGCGCGAGATGACCGAGACCGACCCGCTCGAGCTGGCGTGCGGCCTCGAACAGCAAGCGCTGTTCTTCGTTGCGATCAGCCCGCACGATGCTGGACAACACGCCAGCATGGCCACGCAGATGGCCACCAAGCGCGACGTTTTCCAGCACCGACATCGCCGGCAGCAACCGCACATGCTGGAACGTGCGGCCGATGCCGCGCCGTACGATCTCGCGCGACGGCAGCGTATCGATGCGCTGTCCTTCGAACAAAATCTGGCCGGCCGTCAGTGGCAAGACACCGGTCACCAGATTGAACATCGTCGATTTGCCGGCACCGTTGGGTCCGATCAGACCGAGAATTTCGCCGCCATGCACTACAAACTCCATATCGTTGACAGCAACAAGTCCGCCGAACTGCTTGCGCGCCAATTGCACTTGCAGCAGCACGGCACCCGGGGCCGGACGTGCGCGCTGCGGCAATGGCTCGGCGCTAGCCGGAGCCTGCACGCCGACGCTTGCAGGCATCCAGCCGCGCAGCAACGGCCACAGTCCCTGTCGCGCACGCTGCAACAGCAGCACCATCATGACGCCGAAGACAATCATTTCGAAATTGCCGTTACTGCCCAACAGCTTCGGCAGAATGGATTGCAGCTGGTCTTTCAGGATGGTCAGCAAGGCCGAACCGAGCAACGCGCCCCAGACATAACCGGCACCGCCGACCACGGCCATGAACAGGTATTCGATGCCGGCATTCAGGCCGAACGGCGTCGGGTTCACGGCGCGCTGCATGTGGGCGTACAGCCAGCCGGATATACAGGCCAGCAGTGCCGCAATGACGAAACAGACAATCTTCATCCAGATCGTATTGACGCCCATCGCCTCGGCCATCAACGCGCTGCCGTTGAGCGCGCGCATCGCGCGACCGGAGCGCGAATCGAGCAAATTTTGCAGCGCCAGCAGCGCCAGAATCACGACCGCCCAGATCAGGTAGTAGATCGCCCGCCCCGACTGCAACGTCAAACCGAACAAGTCGATGGCCGGGATGCCGTTGATGCCATCGTACTTGCCGAGAAAATCGAGATTGCCAAACAGGTAGAACAGCGACAAGCCCCACGCAATCGTCCCCAGTGGCAGGTAATGACCGGACAGACGCATCGTGATGGCGCCCAGCGCAAATGCTGCCAGCGCCGTGATGGCCAGCCCGGCCAGCAGGCCGAGCCACGGCGACAGACCCAGTTGCGTAGTCAGGTAAGCCGTGGCGTACGCACCCAGTCCGACGAAGGCCGCTTGTCCGAACGAAGTCATGCCGCCTATGCCGGTCAGCAGCACCAGCCCGAGCGCGACAAGTGCGTACAAGCCGATGTAGTTGGCCAGCGTGATCCAGAACGGCGGCGTCGGCAGCACCGGCAGCAGCGCCATGACGGCAATGAACAGCAGCACCGGCAGATGGCGCCTCATTGCTCGCCCTCGTCCACATGCTTGCTGCGCAGCGACCGCCACAGCAGTACCGGGATGATCAGCGTGAAGACGATGACTTCCTTGAACGCGCTGGCCCAGAACGACGAATACGATTCGAGCAAACCGACCAGCACCGCACCGGCGGCGGCAATCGGATAACTGCCGAGACCACCGATGATCGCGCCGACGAAACCCTTCAAGCCGATCAGAAAGCCGCTGTCGTAGTAGATCGTCGTCAGCGGTGCAATCAGCACACCGCACAGCGTACCTAGTCCTGCCGCCAGCGTGAAGGCGGTACGTCCGGCCTGCGTAGTGCCGATGCCGACCAGTTGCGCACCTAGCCGGTTCACTGCGGTCGCGCGCAAGGCCTTGCCGGACAAGGTGCGTTCGAAATACAGATACAGCGCGCCAATCAGCAGCGCCGACACGACCAGAATCACCAGGCTCTGGCCACTGATCTGCAACGCGCCGAACTCGAAACGCGCATCCGAGAACGGGATAGTGCGCGAGCCTTCGGCGCCGAACAGCACCAGTCCGGTTCCGAGCAGCGCGAAGTGCACGCTGACCGAAACGATCAGCAGCACCAGCGTACTGGCTTCGGCCAGCGGCTGAAAAGCCAGCCGGTAGATCATCGGCCCCATCGGTATGATCAGGGTCAGCGTCAGTACGACTTGCAGCAGCATCGGTAATTGCGCATTGCCAAACTGGCGTGTCAGTCCGTACAGCAGCAGCGGCAAGACGATGAACTTGCCGAAGGCCAGCGGCACACGGCGCAGCGAGGTAACGACTTCCTGCAAGAACACCGCGACGCCGAGTCCGACCAGTAGCGTTGCCGAGTGCGGAAATTTATCGGATTGCATGGCTGCGAGGGTCAGCGCACCGAAAGCGACGAACTCGCCTTGCGGAATGAAGATCACGCGCGTGACCGAAAATACCAGCACCAGCGCGAGCGCCAGCAAGGCATAGATCGCACCGCTGGTGATGCCGTCCTGAGCGAGGATGGCGGCGATTGAAAAATCCATGCGGGGGGTATTCCTTAAATTGAATACGGTCTCGCCGTAGTTGCGAGAAGCGACTGCTGTACTCCGTGGTCCGTTGTCGGGGTCAGAGTAATTTTCGCGATACCCCAGCGAAAAAAAACTCTGACCCCGACAACTGCTTTTGCTTTTTGCAACCGCCGCAAATCACCCCGGCAGCAACCAGGGTCAGTGTTTTTTTTCGCGACGTTTTTACGCGAAAATTACACTGACCCTGCTTGCGGGATGCGGAGCCCGGCCGGCTGCGATTCGTGGTCCGTTGTCGGGGTCAGAATAATTGTCGCGCTGCTCCTGCGAAAAAACTGATCCCAGCAATTAGCATTGTGGCCGCGTCATGTGCCAATACCGCAGGACATGACACCGAATGCACTGCAAAACGTCTCACTCCGCCAGCGTCCACTTGCCATCCACAATCTTCACCATCACCCGCGAACGCTGATCGAAACCCAGATGATCAGTCGGGCTCATGTTAAAAATCCCATGCGCACCCGCGAGGTTGCGGGTGTTTTCAATCGCATCGCGCAAACCCTTGCGGAATTCTTTAGTACCCGGCTGGCCGTGCTTGAGTGCTTCCGGTACCGCGTTCGCCATCAGCAAACCGGCATCCCAGGCATGACCGCCAAAGGTCGAGACGGTGCCAACGCCGTACACTTTTTCGTAGGCTGCCTTGTAGGTCAGCGCCGAAGCCCGCACCGGGTTCGACACCGGCAACTGCTCTGCCACCAGCAACGGTCCCGATGGCAGCAGCGTGCCTTCGCAATCCTTGCCGCATACGCGCAGGAAGTCGTTATTGGCCACACCGTGGGTTTGATAGATTGCGCCCTTGTAGCCACGTTCCTTGAGGGTTTTTTGCGGCAACGCGGCGGGCGTGCCGGCACCGGCGATCAGTACGGCATCGGGATTGGTCGAGAGGATTTTCAGAATCTGGCCGGTGACCGACGTGTCGGCGCGGGCGAAGCGTTCGCTGGCCGTGATCTTGATGTGACGCAGTTCGGCCAGCTTGGCAAATTCGCGGTACCAGCCTTCGCCGTAGGCGTCATTAAAGCCGATGAAAGCAACCGATTTGATGCCGGCTTCGGCCATCCTCGCGGTGATGGCAGTCGACATGTGCGAATCGTTTTGCGGCGTCTTGAAGACCCACTTGCGGTTGCCTTCGACCGGCTCGATGATCGAGGCCGACGCGGCCATCGAGATCATCGGCGTGCCGGCATCGGCCACCAGTTCAATCATCGCCAGCGAATTGGGCGTGATGGTCGAGCCGATGATCAGGTCGACCTTGTCTTCGGTGAGCAGCTTGCGGGTGTTCTTGACGGCGGTGGTGGTGTCGGTCGCGTCATCGAGAATGATGTACTCGACGCTCTTGCCGGCGATGGTTTTCGGCAGCAGCGCGATGGTGTTTTTTTCCGGGATGCCGAGCGAGGCGGCCGGGCCGGTGGCCGAGACCGTCACGCCGATCTTGATCTGCGCCGCGGCAGGACCGGCAAAAGTCATGGCCGCCAGCGCAACGAAGGAGGGAAACAGCAAGGTGTGGATGTTCATGGGGCGCTCCGTTATTGTTTGAATTGTCGCTAGTCCGTGACCGGACTGCAGCGCCAGAGTGTAGCGGTTCAGTGCAGCACGGACAAGCGACGCGCCTCTACAGCCGAACCGCGCGTCCCACGGCGAGGATAGGTCCGCTCGGACGTGGCAACGGCGATCCGCCTTGCGGCTCCAGCGTCACTTCAAACAACTGGTTCGGACTCATGCCCGGCAATGTGCTCAGCGCGATCTCGGTCGGCCGGTCGGTGCGCACCAGTCCCAGTGAAGTCGGGCCAGCCGCGCCGACCGGCTTGGTCCAGAACTGGACTGACTTGCCGGCCGCGACAGTGGTCGGCGAGAGCGGGCGCAAGCGCACCACGCGCTCGTCGATTTCGACCAGCCAGTTGGTGCCGGTAGCGGGTGCCTGCAGCACCGCCAGGAATTGCGGCGCGCCGACGTCGTGCGGCGCTACCGTGAGTAATTTCAGGACCAGCAAGGCCGACGCGGCCACACCGATCGCGCCACTGAAGCGCCAGAATGTCAGGCTGTGCCACAAACCCCGACCGGGCGTGCTGTTACGGATGCGGGCGTTATCGGCCAGGCTGCGCTCGATGCGCTTCCACAGACTGGCGGCCGGCTCGATCGGCTGCGGTGGCGGCGCCATTTCCAGCAGGCGATCACGCCAGAAACCGACCGCGACAACCAGTGCGCGGTTATGCAGCAGCTCCTGCTCGAAGGCGGCCTGCTGCTCCAGCGGCAGCACGCCCAGCACATATTCGCCAGCCAGCAAGTCCAGTTGTCCGGGGTCCTGAAAATTCATGAGAGGCAGTCCTTTAAAGCCAGCAAGCCGCGCCGGGTCCATGCCTTGATGGTACCCAGTGGCCGTGCCAGCACACTGGCGATCCGGGTTTGCGAAAAGCCGTCGACGTAGGCCAGCAAAATACAGGCACGTTTGTCGTCATCAAGTTGTTGCAGGCACAGATGCAGTGCGCTGTTGTCCCGTCCGCGCGTGAGGCTTTGTAGCGGGTCGTCGGCCGCGTCGGGCACCTCGTCGAGTAGTGCTTCTTCGGCCCCCGGTGAAGCCGGATCGCGTCGTATTTGTCGCACCACATCGAGCGCTCGGTGGCGCACCACACTGTAAATCCAGCCGCGCGCCGAACCCAGCGCCGGACTGTACGTCGACGATTTTTGCCAGATACGCAGGAAGGCTTCATGGACCACTTCGTCGGCCAGCTCGCGCCGCACGACGATGCGCAGCGCGACGCCGAGCAGCCAGCGTGCTTCGTGATCGTACAAGCGGCGCAGCGCTTTTTCGTCGCCACGCGCGCAGGCGAACAACTGCGCTTCGTAGTCAAATGTGGTGTCGTGGATCAGCATCGCACAGCCCTTCGGAAAAGCGCCATGCCGTTCATCGTGTTCGGAAAAATCGTCTGCACAGGGCTATCCGCGAAATGGAAAAAGTGTCCAACGATAGCGTTCATTGACGCTACTTTCAATTGCGGATGCAACCCTGTTTTCGTACCCGTCTTGGTTACTTTTTACCTCCGTAGCAGCGCTGACCAGCAGCGCCATGAAGCGCCATCACATCGCTTTGTAGAAGTAGTAATCCGCCTGGTATTTGACCAGCTTCTTGCTACCCATGGCGGCCTGGTTGCAGACATCGGCCGGTGCCACGCCGCCAATGGTGTTGAGGCGCTGGATATAGGTTACGCCGGTCATCGCGCCGCTCCCCATGGCGGGGCTGGCCTGAACCAGTTGCAACGGGATCGCGCCGGCAACACCCGGGGCTGTGGCGATCTGCTTGCCGGAGACCTTGCTGCCATCGGTCGATTCCCAGGTCGGGCCACCGTAGTATTTGCCGACGGTGGCTTTGCTCTTGTCGAGCAGCAGCGCGTCCGGGCCGGTGAAGACCCAGGCAAAGGCACCTGGCATGTCGGCCTTGGCACGGCATTCGTAGTTCAGGTCACCGGCACCGACGGCCATCATCGCGACCTTGTTGCCGGCCGGAGCGGTGACGGCAGCCGGGGCTTGCGGCGTGGCCATCGACATCGGGGCCATCGTCGAACAGGCGGACAGCAACGTGGTGAGGGCAACAGCGGCGACAGCAATCAGCGGACGGGTCATGGAATTCTCCTGAAATAGTTGAGGGTTGAAAGACACACAGTGCGGCGTCTTACCCTTCACTACGCCGGGCTTTGCGCAGCGGATGCAGCAGATCGAAAATATTGTTGAGGCCTCTGCAGCGCCACGTCTCACAACGTCCGCCGGAAAACCCTTACACTCGGCTTCTTCCCTGCCGCCACTTTTTCCTTGATGCCTAACGACCGCGCCCACACTCACCCGCTGGCGATTGCCTTTGCCCTGTCGCTGGGAGCGGCGATTTCGCTGGGCATGTCGCGCTTTTCGTATGCGTTGCTGCTACCGCCGATGCGTGCCGATCTCGACTGGTCGTACCTGCTGGCCGGCGCCATGAATACCGCCAATGCGCTCGGTTATCTGATCGGTGCGCTGGCCACACCGGCGCTGATGCGGCGCTACGGCGCGCATGCCTTGCTGCTTGCCGGTGCCTTGCTGACGGCGCTATTTCTGATTGCCTCGGGACTCGTTACCGATGCCACCGTCCTGCTGGTGCAGCGTCTGCTGGCCGGGATCGCCAGCGCGCTGATCTTCGTCACAGGCGGCGTGCTGGCGGCGCGACTGGGGTCACTGCATCCGCAACGCGCCGGTCTGCTGATCGGGATTTATTACGGCGGCACGGGTTCGGGCATCGTGCTGTCGGCCTTGCTGGTACCGGCCACCGCGCTGCTGGCGCACGGCAGCGCACACGCATGGCAATGGGCCTGGCTGGCACTCGGAGCGATGTGCTTGCTGGGGACCGCAGTGATGGCACTGCCGGTGCGCAGCATCGATGGCAAGGCAGCACCGGCCAGCGTGCATGACCGCTTTGACTGGCGGCCGTTTCGTTACGGTCTGGCCGGCTATTTCATGTACGGGGTCGGCTATATCGGCTACATGACTTTTGTCGTCGCGCTGCTGCGCGAAGAGGGCATGTCGGCCGGACTGGTCACGCTGTTTTATACCGGCCTCGGGCTGGCGGTGATGGCGTCGTCGCGCATCTGGGCCGGCTTGCTCGACCGCAGCCGTGGCGGCCGGCCGATGGCGCTGCTCACCGGCTTGCTGGCAATCGCCACCCTGCTGCCGGCACTGACCGCGCAACCTCTGCTGGTGTTCGCGTCGGGTCTGCTGTTTGGTGGCGTGTTCCTGTCGGTGGTGGCGTCGTCGACCGCACTGGTGCGACACAACGCGCCAATGGCAGCGTGGTCAGGCGGTATCGGTGCGTTCACCAGCGTGTTCGCATTTGGTCAGATTGTCGGCCCCGGCGTGGTTGGCTGGATTGCCGATGGCCCTGGCGGTCTGCAGCGCGGATTGGTGTTTTCAGCACTGGCTCTGCTGATCGCGGCACTACTGGCGTCCCGCCAACGGGCACTCGGATGATGACGCCAGCCGATGTCATCAAGCTGATTTTTCTGGCGGCGCTGTGGGGCTGCTCATTCATTTTTCTGCGCGTTGCCGTACCCGAAATCGGCCCGCTGATGACGGCGCTGCTGCGCGTCTCGCTGGCCGGCATGGCCATGCTGGTGTATGCGCGGCTGATCCGCGTACCGATGCACTGGCGTCGCAACCTGCGGCCGTATTTTATGGTGGCAGTGTTTGCGGCCGTGATTCCGTTTTCGTGTTTTTCGTATGCATCGCAATATTTGCCGGCGGCCTACTCGGCGGTACTCAATTCGACCAGCCCGTTATTCGGTGCGCTTTTTTCGGTGCTCTGGCTGGCTGAACGCTTGTCGCTGCAAAAGCTGGCCGGTCTGGCGCTGGGGATTACCGGCGTGGCGGTGCTGGTCGGTGCCGGTGCGCTGGTACTCAATCTGAACGTATTGCTGGCAGCGGCAGCCTGTCTGTTTGCGGCGGCCTGCTATGCGGTGTCGAGCATCATCGTGCGCAAGACCGGACACAGCCTCGATGGCCATCACATTCATCCGATCGGGATGGCCACCGGTTCGATGGTGCTCGGTGCGCTCGTGATGTTGCCATTGCTGCCGTTCGTCCTGCCCCCTGTGTGGCCATCGACCAGCACCATCCTCAGCGTAACTTGTCTGGCGTTGCTGTCGTCGGGTGTGGCGCAGGCGCTCTTCATCCCGCTGATCGTACGAATCGGACCGACCCGGGCAATGTCGGTGGCGTTTTTGATTCCGCTGTTCAGTATGTTGTGGGGTTACCTGTTCCTCGACGAACCGGTCGGCCTGGCGACGCTGGCCGGCGCGGCCATTGTGCTGATGGCGATGGGACTGGTGCTGTCGGCTTCGCAGGGGGGAGCGAAAGAGACGCTGACGGTCGAGACGTGATTGGCGTGGACATGACAGAGCAGTAGCAGCAACCTCGGCACGGAAACTGGATGGCAAGCGCTCCGGATCCGCAAGCAGGGTCAGTGTAATTTTCGCGATAAAGCTGCGAAAAAAAACACTGACCCTGGTTGCAAGTGATGGGGGTTTGCGACGTACTGAAAAGGCGAATCGTGGTGGTATTTGATTAGTGATGTGGTTGAAGTTGCTGTTGAAGTTGATGTTGAAGTTGATGTTGACTTTGACCTGTCCCGCATTGAGGCCGCTGCCAAAAGTCGGAGCAAGTCAGGGGATAAGAGTGACGCATGTTTGAGGTAAAGCAGGGGTTTCGGATCGCATGCGATCCGCCTGCGGAACGGGATTC
>JBLHMB010000102.1:0-9154 GCA_047621665.1 Bradyrhizobium sp.
CACGAGAATGAGTTTTACCAGTTCGTGTCGCTGTCACAGCATTCCGAAACCGGCGAAAAGCCGAGCGCGAAAGTCGTCTTCTCGATCGAAGGCAAGGAAGCCAGTTGTACCGGTGAAGGCAACGGCCCGGTCGATGCGATTGTCAACGCGATTGAATCGAAGACCGCCAGTGGTGCCGAGCTGCTGCTGTTCTCGGTCAATGCCATTACGACGGGAACGCAATCACAGGGAGAAGTCACGATGCGGCTGTCGAAAGCCGGGCGCATCGTCAATGGCGTCGGCGCCGATCTCGATATCGTTGTGGCCTCGGCCAAGGCCTATCTGTCGGCCCTGAACAAGCTGCACTCGAAGGTCGAGAAACTCAACCCGCAGTTGTAACGTACCGGCTCATGGAAAGCGGCGGTCCGGGTCGAAGCGCAGGTCCGGGCCGTTGAGCATTTGGCGCACGATGCCTTGCCGGTCAAAATGGACGTGCATCATCGAGTCCCAGACATCGCTTTCCTTGTACGCGTAGGACCAGACTTCCATGTCGATGCGCGGCAGGCTCGATGTCTCGCCGGGCGCGCCTATGGTGCGCAACACCTGCTGCTTGTCGGCCACGCCGGGCACCAGCGTGGCAAACATCGCAGTGGTCAGCACCTGGCGATAACTGACCAGGCGGCCATCGCTGCCGATGCGGGCCATCCACGTGCGCTGGCCCCACGGACCTTTGGCGTATTCGAGCAAGTGGTCTTCGCCGAGCGTGTAGCGATGGGTCGGCGTGCCGAGTTTGTCGAGGACCGCCGCCTCGGTTGCACCGGGTAACACGGGCGGTGCCAGCAGCGCGGCGCAACCGCCGGACAGTAGCGCCAGGACGAGAATAAAAGGGCGAAAAATAGACATGGAACAGGCCTGTTCAGGGAGTGAAAACAATCAGACAAGATAATCGACTCAGCAGGTTTGAACTGCCTGCGGGTTTCCTGTACACTTCGACACCGGCTATTTTGGCCGGGATATTTGTTGATGTTCACGGTGTTTGGGGTGACAACTCCGCTCACCGCTTGTGAAAGGTAACACTCATGTCGATGGAAAAATCCAGCAAAGCCGCCATCATTGCGGACAATGCGCGCGGTCTGAACGATACCGGCTCCCCGGAAGTGCAAGTTGCACTGCTGACAGCCCGTATCAATGAACTCAATGGTCACTTCAAGGCTCACGCTAAGGATCACCATTCACGCCGTGGTTTGATCATGATGGTCAATCGTCGCAAAAGCCTGCTGTCCTACCTCAAAGGTAAAGACGCGACGCGCTATCGTTCACTGATCGAAAAACTCGGTCTGCGTAAGTAATCAGGGACGTTACATTACTTCCCCGATTATTGATCGCTGAAATGCCCGTATCGGCTCTGTCGATGCGGGCATTTTGTTTTTTGATGCATTGTTGGTGCGGTCTCCTGTAACGGTTTCATTAAGGTAGTAAGAAGCCAGGCAGCGTTCGCGTTGTCCGGTGGTGGTGAGGTGAACGACAGCTCCTGAAAATCTGTCGGCAAAATAGAAAGGAATCACCGTGTTCAATAAAGTAACCAAGACTTTCCAGTATGGTCAGCATCAAGTGACACTGGAGACCGGCGAGATTGCTCGCCAGGCTTCCGGCGCTGTCATGGTCTCGATCGAAGATACCGTCGTGCTCGCGACCGTAGTCGCCCGCAAAGATGCCAAGCCAGGTCAGGACTTCTTCCCGCTGACCGTCGACTATGTCGAAAAAACCTATGCTGCCGGTCGTATTCCAGGCGGTTTCTTCAAGCGCGAAGGCCGTCCTTCCGAGAAAGAAACCCTGACATCACGCCTGATCGATCGTCCGGTGCGTCCGCTGTTCCCTGAAGGCTACATGAATGAAGTGCAGATCATCATTCATGTGCTGTCAGTCAATCCTGAAATCGATCCTGACATCGCTGCGATGATCGGTGCATCGGCTGCCCTGTCGGTCTCCGGCGTGCCATTCAGTGGTCCGGTCGGCGCTGCCCGCGTTGGTTACATCAACGGCCAGTACGTGCTCAACCCGACCACGACCCAGCTGAAATCATCGGACCTCGACCTTGTCGTTGCCGGCACCGAAGCCGCTGTCCTGATGGTCGAATCGGAAGCCAAGCAATTGTCCGAAGAAGTCATGCTCGGTGCCGTCGTGTTCGGTCACGAGCAAATGAAGGCCGTCATCGATGCGATCCATGAATTGGTGCGCGACGGCGGCAAGCCGGAAATCGAATGGGCGCCTGCTGCTAGAAACGAAGCGCTGATTGCGCGCGTTGCCCATTTCGGCGAAGCCAAGCTGCGTGATGCTTACCAGACCAAGGACAAGCAAGCCCGTACCGCTAAGCTCAAAACGGCGACGTCGGAAGTCATGGATGCACTCAAGGCGGAAGCCGCATCGATCGCCGGCGTTGCACCGGACAGCGCTGATGTGAACAACATCCTGTTCGACCTCGAAGCCAAGATCGTCCGTTCGCAGATCCTTGAAGGCGAGCCACGCATCGACGGCCGCGATACCCGCACCGTGCGTCCGATCTCGATTCGCACCGGCGTACTGCCACGTACCCATGGTTCGGCGTTGTTCACCCGCGGCGAAACACAAGCACTGGTCATCGCCACGCTCGGCACCGCGCGTGACGAACAGAAGATCGATGCACTGATGGGCGAGTACAGCGATCGCTTCATGCTTCATTACAATATGCCACCGTTCGCCACCGGCGAAACCGGTCGTGTCGGTACGCCAAAGCGGCGTGAAATCGGTCACGGCCGTCTCGCCAAGCGTGCATTGCTGGCAGCCTTGCCACCGGTCGAAGAGTTCAGCTATTCGGTGCGTCTGGTCTCGGAAATTACCGAATCGAACGGTTCCTCGTCGATGGCGTCAGTCTGCGGCGGTTGCCTCGCACTGATGGATGCCGGCGTGCCGATGCAGGCACACGTTGCCGGTATCGCGATGGGCCTGATCAAGGACGGAGGCAAGTTCGCCGTCCTGACCGACATCCTCGGCGACGAAGATCACCTCGGCGACATGGACTTCAAGGTAGCCGGTACCGCCAAAGGCATTACCGCGCTGCAGATGGACATCAAGATCCAGGGCATCACCAAGGAAATCATGCAGGTCGCGTTGGCGCAAGCCAAAGAAGGTCGCATGCACATCCTCGACAAGATGCAGGAAGCCGTCCCGATCGGCCACACCGAGCTGTCCGATTTCGCACCGCGTCTGATCACGATCAAGATCAATCCGGAGAAAATCCGCGATGTGATTGGCAAGGGCGGAGCAGTCATTCGCGCCCTGACCGAAGAGACCGGTACCCAGATCGACATCAGCGATGAAGGCGTCGTCACGATTGCGTCCGTCGATGCCACTGCCGGCCTCGAAGCCAAGCGTCGCATTGAAGAACTGACCGCGTCGGTGGAAGTCGGCAAAATCTACGAAGGTACCGTCCTGAAACTGCTGGACTTCGGCGCAATCGTCCAGGTCATGCCGGGCAAGGATGGCTTGCTGCACATCAGCCAGATCGCCAACGAGCGCGTCAATGCGGTCGCTGACTACCTGAAAGAAGGCCAGCAAGTGCGCGTCAAGGTTCTGGAAACCGATGACCGTGGCCGTCTTAAGTTGTCGATGAAGGCAGCTGCCAGCGACGAAGGAACGGTCGCTCCGGTGGCTGCACCCGTCGCAGAATAAGCTTTAATTTGCGGCTGTAGAAAACCGTCCGTGGCGCAAGCCGCGGGCGGTTTTTTTACATCATGGTTACGGGGCAGTACGCACCGTACAATACATTTTTCGTCACGAAAGGCAATCTCATGCGTGCAATCGAAATTACCCGGTTCGGCGGACCGGAAGTGCTTCAGCTTTGCGAGCGTCCGATACCGGTTCCCAAAAGCGGCGAAGTACTGATCAAGGTCCATGCGGCCGGCATTAATCGTCCCGACGTGTTTCAGCGCACCGGCAATTATCCGGTGCCGCCGGGTGCGTCGGATTTGCCTGGCCTCGAAGTAGCCGGTGAGATTGTCGGTGGTGACCTGACCGGTCAGCCATTCCTGCAAGGCGACCTCGTCTGTGCATTGGTGCAAGGGGGTGGCTATGCGGAGTATTGCGTGGCGCCGGTTGGCCAATGTCTGCCGGTTCCGCTGGGATTGTCGGTGCTGGAAGCGGCATCGTTGCCGGAAACTTTTTTCACGGTCTGGAGTAATGTGTTTGACCGCGCGCACTTGTCGGGCCACGACACCTTGCTGGTGCAGGGCGGTTCGTCCGGCATTGGCGTAAGCGCGATCCAGATGGCCGTCGCGCTGGGTCATCGGGTGTTCGCGACCGCCGGCTCGGACGAAAAATGCCGGGCTTGCGAAGCGCTCGGTGCTGAGCTGGGGATCAATTACCGCACTCAGGATTTCACTGCCGTCATCAAGGAAAAAACGGCCGGCAAGGGTGTCGACGTGATCCTCGATATGGTCGGTGGCGACTACCTGCCGCGTGAAATCAATTGCCTTGCCGATGATGGCCGGATTGCGTTGATTGCCTTGCTTGGCGGCGCCAAAGCCGAGCTCGACCTTGGCCAGGTGCTGCGCCGCCGGCTCACCATTTCCGGTTCGACGTTACGACCGCGTCCGCTGGCGTTCAAGGCCGCCGTTGCCCACCATCTGCTCAACACCGTATGGCCGCTATTCGCACAGAAAAAAATCAAGCCGGTAATCTTTCGCACCTTCCCGCTGGAACAGGCGGCCGAGGCGCATACCTTGATGGAATCGAGTGCGCATGTCGGCAAGATCATGCTCCAGGTTTGACCCGCGCCAGCTCGTAAGGATAGAATGGCGGGTTATTAAAATCGGGGTTCACTTATGCGTCGCAAGCTCGTCGCCGGCAACTGGAAAATGAATGGCAATCTCGCTGCCAACAGCGCACTGCTCAACGAGCTCGTTGCTGCTGTCGGTCACGCTGCGCCATGTGACATTGCTGTCTGTGTCCCTGCGCCGTATCTTGCGCAGTGCCAGCAACAGCTGGTTAATACCGCCGTGACTTGGGGTGGGCAGGATCTTTCTGCTCACGAAGCCGGGGCGTATACCGGTGACGTATCGGCGACGATGTTGGCGGATTTCGGCACGCACTATGCCGTAGTCGGTCATTCCGAGCGGCGCGCCATGCACGGCGAAAGCAATGCAGTGGTCGCGCAAAAAACGCTACGCGCTTTACGCGCCGGCCTGATTCCCATCATCTGTGTCGGCGAGACGCTGGCCGAGCGCGATGGCGGGCAGACAGCTGCAGTGGTTGGCGAGCAGCTCAAGGCAGTACTCGAAGTACTCGAATCAGCCGATCTTACACGGATCGTTGTTGCCTACGAGCCGGTCTGGGCCATTGGCACCGGCAAGACAGCGACACCGGATATGGCGCAGGAAGTTCATGCGACCTTGCGCAGATTACTTGCCGCGCAGGACCCCGTCGCCGCAGCAGGGACCCGCATTCTGTACGGCGGCAGCATGAAGCCCGACAATGCCCGCGAACTGATGGCGATGCCGGATATCGATGGCGGCCTGATCGGTGGTGCGGCACTGAAGTCGGTGGATTTTCTTGCGATCATCGCCGCAACTGATGCCCGATAACCAGCATCCGGTAAGCGGCCCTCAGTAAGCAGTATTCAATAAAAAAATAACCTTACCCGCTGTCTTTGCAGCGTTCCTCAACACAGTACGACAACAGCACTAAACCTGAATTGGAAACCTAGTAATGAATACATCAGCTCTCACTATCATCGTCGTTATCCAGGTTGTCACCGCGCTGACTATTATCGGACTTGTTCTGATGCAGCACGGGAAGGGCGCCGACATGGGGGCCGCATTTGGTTCGGGTGCCTCGGGCAGCCTGTTTGGTGCAACCGGATCCTCTAATTTTCTGTCGAAAATGACGGGTGTTGCCGCGGCTGTTTTTTTCGCGACCACGCTGGCGCTGGCTTACTTCGGTTCCACCCGCACTGCATCGACCACTAGTGTCACGGATACCATCACGACAGTACCAGCTGCTGCCGTGCCGGGTGCCGCAGTGCCGCCGGTTGCTCCAGTCGCGCCGGCTCCTGCTCCGGCAACGCCGGTTGGTCAATCAGGACAGATTCCAAAATAAGTTAAAAAAAGTCCGTTTCCCCCTCTGTTAGATGCATTTGTGCATTGAACAAAAAGGGGAAATGCAGTTAGAATACGGGCCTCACGCCGACGTGGTGAAATTGGTAGACACGCTATCTTGAGGGGGTAGTGGCGAAAGCTGTACGAGTTCGAGTCTCGTCGTCGGCACCAAACGAAAAAAAGCCAGCAGGGTACAATACCGTGCTGGCTTTTTGTCGAGGAACGCAGCTAGTTCCTTGGGTCAGCTTAACTTTTCAATCTGATTGCGCGAATCGTGAACCTCGAAACCTACTTCCCAGTATTACTCTTCATTTTGGTCGGCATCGGTGTTGGTGTCGTCCCTCAATTACTTGGTCGCGTGCTCGCGCCATTCAAACCTGACTCCCAGAAAAACTCGCCGTACGAGTGTGGCTTCGAAGCATTCGAAGATGCACGGATGAAGTTCGACGTTCGTTATTATCTGGTCGCCATCCTCTTTATTTTGTTCGATCTTGAAACGGCATTTTTCTTCCCCTGGGGCGTCGCGATGCGTGACCTCGGTTGGGCCGGGTTCGTCACGATGTTGGTGTTTATCGCCGAGTTCGCAGTCGGGTTCTGGTACATCTGGAAGAAAGGAGCCCTTGACTGGGAATAAATTATGGCAATCGAAGGCGTACTAAACGAAGGTTTTATTACTACAACAGCTGACAAGCTGATCAACTGGACCCGCACCGGCTCAATGTGGCCGATGACATTCGGGCTGGCCTGCTGCGCGGTTGAAATGATGCATGCCGGTGCCTCGCGCTACGACATGGACCGCTTCGGCGTCGTGTTCCGACCGTCACCGCGTCAGTCCGATGTGATGATCGTAGCCGGCACGCTGTGCAACAAGATGGCACCGGCATTGCGCAAGGTGTACGACCAGATGGCCGAGCCACGCTGGGTCATTTCGATGGGCTCGTGTGCCAACGGTGGCGGGTATTACCACTACTCGTATTCGGTAGTGCGTGGTTGCGATCGCATTGTGCCGGTCGATATCTACGTACCGGGTTGCCCGCCGACCGCTGAAGCGCTGCTGTATGGAATCATGCAGTTGCAGAACAAGATCAAGCGAACCAACACGATTGCGCGTTAAGCCCATGACAACCAAACTCGATAACCTCGAAGCCGCGCTCAAGAGCGCGCTGGGCGACCATATTGTCAGCCTGACCAATGCCCTTGGTGAAATTACCGTCGTCGTCAAAGACAGCAACTACCTGACCGCAATGCGGGTCTTACGCGATCATCCGGATACGCGGTTCGAACAATTGCTGGACCTCGCAGGAGTCGATTACTCGGAGTACGGTGACGGCGCGTGGGATGGACAGCGCTTTGCCGTGGTGTCGCACTTGCTCTCGCTGTCGTACAACTGGCGCGTGCGTGTTCGCGTCTTCGCCGGCGACGATGAAGTGCCGGTAGTCGCCTCGCTGATCGATGTCTGGTCGGCGGCAAACTGGTACGAGCGTGAAGCTTTTGATTTTTTCGGTATCCTGTTTGCAGGGCACGACGATTTGCGTCGCATTCTGACGGACTACGGTTTCATCGGTCATCCGTTCCGCAAGGACTTCCCGGTCTCCGGCTATGTCGAAATGCGCTATGACCCGGAGCAAAAACGGGTGATCTACCAACCGGTAACCATTGAACCGCGCGAGGTCGTGCCACGCGTGATTCGCGAAGAACAATACGGAACCAAATAATGGCTGAAATTAAAAACTACACGCTCAATTTCGGGCCGCAACATCCTGCCGCACACGGTGTATTGCGCCTGGTGCTGGAGCTCGATGGTGAAGTCATCCAGCGCGCTGACCCCCATATCGGCTTGCTGCATCGCGGTACCGAAAAACTTGCAGAGCAAAAAACCTATTTGCAATCGGTGCCGTACATGGACCGGCTCGACTATGTCTCGATGATGTGCAACGAGCATGGCTACGTGATGTCGATCGAGAAATTGCTTGGACTCGAAGTACCGCTACGGGCGCAATACATCCGCGTCCTGTTCGATGAAATCACCCGCTTGCTGAACCACTTGTTGTGGTTGGGTGCCCATGCGCTCGACGTCGGTGCGATGGGTGTGTTCCTGTACGCGTTCCGTGAGCGCGAAGATTTGATGGACTGCTACGAAGCGGTGTCCGGTGCCCGCTTGCACGCGGCGTACTACCGTCCGGGTGGTGTCTATCGCGACTTGCCGGATGTCATGCCGAAGTACAGCGCATCGATTTTGCGTAATGACAAAGCGATCGGGCAACTCAATGAAAACCGGCAGGGTTCGCTGCTCGATTTCATCGAAGACTTCACGAATCGTTTCCCGCACTACGTCGATGAATACGAGACACTGCTGACCGACAACCGGATCTGGAAACAACGTCTGGTCGGCGTCGGCGTGGTCTCGCCGGAGCGTGCGAAAGCCATGGGCTTTACCGGTCCGATGCTGCGCGGTTCCGGTGTCGAATGGGATTTGCGCAAGAAGCAACCGTATGAAGTCTATGATTTACTCGATTTCGATATCCCGGTCGGTGTCAACGGCGATTGCTACGATCGTTATCTGGTACGCGTCGAAGAGATGCGCCAATCCAACAAGATCATCAAGCAATGCGTCGAATGGCTGCGTAATAATCCGGGTCCGGTGATGACCGACAACCACAAGGTGGCACCGCCATCGCGCGTGAACATGAAGTCGAACATGGAAGAGTTGATCCATCACTTCAAATTGTTCACCGAAGGTTTTCACGTCCCACCGGGCGAAGCGTACGCAGCGGTCGAACATCCGAAAGGCGAGTTCGGCGTGTACCTGATTTCGGACGGCGCCAACAAGCCGTATCGTCTGAAAATTCGTGCGCCGGGCTATGCCCACCTGCAAGGTTTGAACGAAATGGCCAAGGGCCACATGATTGCCGATGCCGTCACCATCATCGGTACGCAAGATATTGTCTTTGGTGAAATTGATCGCTGATTTGCGATAGGCTATTGAGGCACAAAGCATGCTGTTATCTGAACAAGCGTATAAAAAAATTGATCGTGAAGTGAGC
>JBLHMB010000103.1:0-8784 GCA_047621665.1 Bradyrhizobium sp.
GCTGTGAGCCGTTTCAAGCAATCAGTTTCAATTGCGAACAACTTATTCGTGGTAGGCCGTGCGGGATTCGAACCTGCGACCAACGGATTAAAAGTCCGCTGCTCTACCAGCTGAGCTAACGACCCGAAAGACCGAGATTATAGGAACTCAAGGTGGATCTGTCAAACCTTGCGGACTAATTGACTAAACTATTTTTCCGCACTCTGCTGATCCGGTCGGATCGGCAGGCACGGACTCATCAGCGCAGTGCAGCCAGACGTTCTTTTGCAGTCTGGGCAGCCTGAGTGGACGGATATTGCTCCACCAGATTTTCCAGAGTTTTCTTGGCAGCCGGACGATCTTTCAACTCGGCATAGCAACTTGCGATATTGAGCAAGGCATCCGCCGCTTTCGGATTATCAGGATAGTTCCTGACCACGACCTGCTGCGCTGCAATCGCGTTTTTGTAATCACGCTGCGCGTAGTAGCTTGTGCCCAGGAAGTACTGGGCAGTCGGCGCGAAGCCTGATTGCGGATAGCGGCGCAAGAAGTCGGTGAACGCAGCGCCTGCAGTTTTGTAATCGCCCGCCTTGAACAATGTCAGCGCGGTGTCATACGTTTTCTGTTCGGCTGGTTCGACCGAGGTTTCCTTGCCGTCGACAGTGATCTTTTGCGGTTCGAGCTTGCGCAAACGGGTGTCGAGATCGACGTAGAAATCCTTTTGTCGTTGCTGCGTGTTGGCCAGGTCATTGGTCAGCACTTCCAGCTGTCCGCGCAGCTTCGCCACTTCCTGGCGCAGTTGCTCGTTCTGGCTGGCGACGTCGAGCAGGCTGTTCTTGTCTGCCTTGGCATCGAGCTTGACATCGGCATCGCGTCGAACGGCGTCGATGCGTGACCGGATGTCAAGGATGGCCCTGCGCGCCTCGTCATCATCGAACAGTCCGGCCCGGGCAGGCAGGGTGAAGGAAGACGCCGCGACCAGCATGGTCACGGCAAAAATGGATTTTCCGAAGCGCGTCATGGCAATCAATAGACGATGTCAGCGCGACGGTTTTCAGCGAAGGCGGCTTCGTCGGTACCGGTGGCCTTAGGCTTCTCTTTGCCCAGCGAGACGGCTTCGAGCTGGCTCTCGGAAACGCCCATCAGGCTCATTGCCTGACGCACTGCCTCGGAACGCTTCTGGCCAAGTGCCAGGTTGTATTCGCGGCCACCGCGATCATCGGTATTGCCCTGAATGATGATCTTGCGGGACTTGTTGGCATTGAGGTAGCGGGCATGCGCTTCGAGTACCGACTTGAATTCGTCCTTGACGACATAGCTGTCGTAGTCGAAGTACACACTGCGCTTGGAGAGTACGCCTTGTGGGTCGTTCAATGGATCGGTCGAGCCGGCATTGACCGGGTTGACGGTGCGGGTGTCGACCGGAGCGGCCATGGCAGCACTGCCCGAACGGTCTTCGACCGGTGGTTTTTCGTCCAGCTTGGTGGATGAGCAGGCGGAAAACAGCAGGACGCTGGCAGCGACAACGGCAAAGGTCGAAAGGTTACGCATTTACTTCTCCTGGAAAAGGCAATTGAATGACTGAAATCTTATTTAATGAATGGGCCCCAGGTCGGTTCGCGAATGTCGCCGGCCTGTGTCGTCAGGCGTTGTTTCACCCGACCGTCGACGGATACTACCGCAAGCGAGCCGCGCCGACCCGATTCGGTTGCATACATGATGTATTTGCTGTTTGGCGAAAAGCTCGGTGATTCATCTTTGGACGAGTCCGACAAGCGCTGTTCCTGACCATTGCCGAGGTCCATGGCGTACAACTGGAAGGCACCATCGCGGCGTGAAATAAAGGCGAGTGCTTTGCCGTCCGGCGAGAGGCGCGGGCTGATGTTGTAGGAGCCTTTGAAGGTTACGCGCTGGGCGTCGCCGCCGCTGACCGGCATCTTATAGATTTGCGGTCCGCCGCTGCGATCGCTGGTGAAATAAATGCTCTGGCCATCGGCTGAAAATTGCGGTTCGGTATCGATGCCGCTGCTGTTGGTCAGGCGGCGCAAGCCGGAACCGTCAGCGTTAACAATATAAGACTGGGTCAAGCCGTCGCGCGACAAGGCGATCGCCAGCCGGTTGCCATCCGGAGACCATGATGGGGCCGAATTGCTGCCCTTGTAATTGGCCAGCACCGTACGCTGGCGTGTCACCAGATTTTGCACATACACCACGGGCTTTTTGTTTTCGAACGAGACATAGGCTACCCGTGTGCCATCAGGCGACCAGGCTGGCGAGATGATCGGTTCGTTCGAGCGCAGGGCGACATTGGTGTCTTCCCCGTCGGCATCGGCCACTTCAAGGCGGTATTCCTTGCCGGATTTGGTGACGTAGGCAATGCGGGTGGCGAACGCACCAGGGATGCCGGTCAATTTTTCATAGATATCGTCGGCAATCTTGTGGGCCGTCACGCGCGTGCGGGACTCCGGTGCGGTCAGTGATAACGCTGACAGGGGGGCGCTCTTGATCATGTCGAGCAACTTGTAGCGCACGTCGTAACGTCCATCGGCCAGACGCTGCACACTGCCGACAACGAGCGCATCGGCACCGCGCGATTTCCAGTCGCCATAGTTGATCGTGGAAGTTTCCGACATTGTTCCGGCATCGATGATCTTGAAGTAACCGCTGCGCATCAGGTCAGCCTTGATGATGGCGCTCACTTGCGCTGGTGCGACTGACTCGTCGGCGAAGGTGGCAATGGCAATCGGAATCTGGCTCGCGCCGACGCCGGAGATATCAACACGCAATTGGGCGTGGGTTGAAGTGGCAAGCAGCAGTGCCAGCATGCCTAAAGTGGAGGTAAGAAATTTTTTCATGGGCTGATCAATCTTTGGGTTTGTGGGCCACGGTAATGCCCGAAGGCACCGTACCCGATTTATCGGCAGGAAAGGGTTGTGACTTTTCGATGGCGCGGCGAACGGCTTCATCGAAGCCTGGGATGCCGGAAGTTTTGAGTTTGCGGATGCCGCGCACCGATCCGTCGGGCAGCAGGTCCACCGCATACTCGACTTGTGGATTACCTTCGACATCCTCCGCGCCATTGAATACTGTGTTGGAGCGAATTTTCGCACCAACCTTCTGGATGTAGCTCGGATCACCGCGCGGGCCCTGACTTTTCGGCGCGTCGCCGCTACCACCGGGACCAACAGCAACACCGGTGATACGCTTCATTTCCGTGTCACGAATAGCGGCCAGTCGTTTGTTGTCGGCCTCGTCTTGCTTGCGCTTTTTCTCGAGTTCGGCTTTTTTCAGGTCAGCCTTTTCCTGGGCTTCCTGCTTCGCCAGTTTGTCCTGCTTGTCCTGCTTTTCTTTGGCGTCGAGTTTGGCTTGCTTTTCCAGCTTCTCTTTTGCATCGAGCTTGTCTTGTTTCTCTTGTGCGAGCTGTTTTTCCTTGGCCAGCTTTTTCAGTTTTTCCTGACGGTCCTCTTCGAGGCGCTCTTTTAACTGTTCTGCCTTGCGCTTCTTTTCCTGTTCCAGGGCGATCTCGGGATCGATCACTGGCGGCTTGATGACGGGCGCGACTTTTTCTACCGGCTTGGGCGGCGCTACGGGTTCCGGCACTTCCTTCGGTACGGGTTTCGGTGGTTCCTTGACTTCAGGCTCCGGCTCCGGCTGCGGCTTGGGTGCTGCTTCGCGGATTTGCGGGCTCCAGACTTCCGCTTCGACGACGAGTGGCGTGTCATTTTGCCAGCGCACGCCAATCCATAGCAGGATCAGTAACGCGCCATGCACCGCGACGGCTAGCGTGATCGCACGCCAGCGGCCGGGTTCCTTGGGAATTTCATACTGTGCAACGGGTTTCATCACCATGTCAGGACTTGGTCGCGAGGCCAACGCGCGTGATGCCAAACTTTTTTGCTTCCGAAATGAGGCTGATTACTTCGTCGTAGCGGCTTTCCTTGTCGCCGGAAATCATGACCGGCATGTCCGGATTGGCTTCGTGCAGCGCTTTGAGCCGCTCCAGTAAGTCTTTGCGGCTACTGGCGGTCTCCTGTTTCGAGGCGGTATTTTTCTGGCCATTGATACCGATCGTGGAAGCGGCATCCGGCTTCAGTGAAATCTGGATGTACTCGGATGGCGGCAGCGACGACTTCTCGGCGGTCGGCAAATTGATCACGCCGGGATTGGTGATGGGGGCGGCCACCATAAAAATGACCAGCAGCACCAGCATCACGTCGATGTACGGAACGACGTTGATGTCAGCCTTGAATTTGCGGGTACGACTACTGCGCATCGATGAGCTCATGATCAGCGCGCCTGCCGTTGCAGGATGTTGGAAAACTCTTCGACGAAGCTTTCGAAGCGAATCGATAAGCGGTCTACATCATGCGAAAAGCGGTTGTAGGCCACCACGGCAGGGATCGCTGCGAACAAGCCAATCGCAGTGGCGACCAACGCTTCGGCAATGCCGGGAGCGACCGCTGACAACGTCGCTTGCTGGACATTGGCCAGACCACGAAATGCATTCATGATGCCCCAGACTGTCCCGAACAAACCCACATACGGGGAGACCGAGCCGACCGACGCGAGAAAGGACAGGTGAGATTCGAGTGCATCCATCTCCCGCTGGTAGGCTGCTCGCATGGCACGGCGCGCTCCATCTATCAACACAGTGGCGTCACCGGTGTTGCGGTTGGATAGCGATGCCTTACCCTTGTTGAATTCGCTCATGCCGGCAGCGAAAATGCGCTCTTGCGCTCCGGTTGCGCCTTCATTGCGACGGCGATTGGATGCGGCATCCTGATAGAGCGTATTGAGATCGCCGCCGGCCCAGAATGCACGTTCGAATTCCTCCGTCTGGGACTGGGCACTTTTGATCGAAAAAGCCTTGCGAAAAATATAAGTCCAGCTCATGACCGAAACAGTCAGCAGAAGGGCCAGTACCAGCTGCACCAGAATCGATGCATTGGCGATGAGGGAAACAAAGGAGAGATCTTGAGTGACGGTCATTGATAGTCTGTTTGTTAGCGGTTGTTGTTGATCGGGGTCATGGTCGTTATCTCGGGATGCGGTCGAGTACCTGTGGCGGGATAGCACTTGGCCGAAAGCTTGCACAATTGACGCAGCCTACCTTGATTCGACCAACGGCCAGCAGTGTTGCACCGGTAGGCGAGATTTTCCATGCTTGCTGCAGAAATTCCACTGAAGCGCGTCCAAGACGTTCGACTACAACGGTTAGTTTCAGTTCATCATCTAATTTTGCCGGTGCGTGATAATCAACACTGGTGTTTTTTACAACGAACATCACGCCGTCACCTTCTGCCAGCGCGAGTTGCCCGATGCCTGCTGCGCGCAGCCATTCTGTGCGCGCACGTTCAAAAAATTTCAGATAATTGGCGTAAAACACGATGCCGCCGGCATCGGTGTCTTCGTAGTACACGCGTATTGTCCAGCTATATGGTGCCGCTGCACTGTGGTCCGCACCAGGATCGGAGGCTGCGTGCATAGGCAACTCCTTTTATTGATTACGTTTGATGGTGAATGGCGAGAAACCCTGGCAAGTCGGCATCATTTCTACGTAATTGATATTGACGTGTGCTGGCAAGGTGGCAATCCAGAAAGCGGTTTCGGCGATGTCCTTCGCATTTAACGGGACAGTGCCTTCATAAACTTTCGCTGCGGCAGCATCATTGCCTTTCATGCGGATGTTAGAGAATTCAGTCCCGCCCGACAGTCCCGGGGCAATATTCGATGCCCGTACTCCAGTGCCAACGAGGTCGGCACGTAAATTTATTGTGAATTGATCGACGAAAGCCTTGGTCGCACCGTAGACATTGCCGCCTGGATACGGGTAGGCGCCGGCAGTAGAGCCAATGTTGATAATAGTGCCGCTGCCACGCTTGACCATGTCCGGCAGTATCAGGCGTGTCATCGTGACCAATCCTTTGCAGTTCGTCTCGATCATGGTTTCCCAATCGTCGAGAGATGCCTGCTGGGCTGGCTCTACACCGAGGGCCAGGCCGGCATTGTTGATCAATACATCAATATCGCACCACTCCTGCGGCAGGCCTGCTAAGCCGGCAGTGATTGTTTTCTTGTCGGTTACGTCCATTTCCACCGCGAGTACGCTGGCACCGAGTTCATTCTTGAGCTCATCCAAGCGATCTCTACGTCGGCCGGTGGCGATGACGCGGTGTCCGTGGGCAACAAATTTACGTGCCATTTCAGCGCCGAAACCAGATGTGGCACCAGTAATTAAAACGATCATGGAGTTCCTTTTTAGTCGTGCCATTGAAGAATGGACAAAATTGTAGCCCAATCCGATGTGGCCTTCTGACCCGATTCTGGGGTGCCTTGCTGAAACCCGCGGGTTCACTTACAATTTCGTACCATTTCCACTCACGTGACTGGCGAAAAGTTGGCCTTCAAGGAGGTCAGCGATAAGGTGGATACCACCGAGGGAACGTGAGTTTTTATTCAGCCGTTCGCCTGGGCAGCCCAAAATGGAACGCACGACTGAGGCTGCCCGTCATCTTCTATTGGCCCTCAGTTGATCCATGCAATTGAAAATTGCACGTTCGTCAATTGGAGTATGTCATGTTCGATAAAAACCAAACCATTGCTAAAACCGACCCGGAACTGTGGGCTGCCATGCAGCTTGAGACTACGCGTCAGCAGGATCACATCGAGTTGATCGCGTCGGAAAATTACACATCGCCGGCGGTGATGGAAGCCCAAGGCTCGCAACTCACCAACAAGTACGCTGAGGGCTATCCTGGCAAGCGCTATTACGGCGGTTGTGAGTTCGTTGATATGGCGGAGGCCTTGGCGATTGATCGCATCAAAAAATTGTATGGTGCTGAAGCTGCAAACGTACAACCAAATTCAGGTTCCCAAGCGAACCAGGCAGTCTTCTTTGCTGTATTGAAGCCGGGTGACACGATTCTGGGAATGTCTCTCGCCGAAGGCGGTCATCTGACGCACGGTATGTCACTCAATATGTCTGGCAAGTGGTTTAACGCTGTTTCCTACGGTCTCAATGCAGCCGAAGAAATCGACTACGAGGCTATGGAAGCAAAAGCGCGCGAACACAAGCCGAAACTGATTATTGCTGGTGCATCTGCGTATTCGCTTCGTATCGATTTCGAGCGCTTTGCAAAGATTGCCAAAGAAGTCGGTGCCTATTTTCTTGTGGATATGGCGCATTACTCCGGTTTGATTGCGGCGGGTGTCTATCCTAACCCGGTTCCTCATGCTGATTTTGTGACATCAACGACGCACAAGTCGCTGCGTGGTCCGCGCGGCGGGATCATCCTGATGAAAGCAGAATTCGAAAAAGCGATCAATTCTGCTATTTTTCCGGGAATTCAGGGCGGTCCGTTGATGCATGTGATTGCAGGTAAAGCTGTCGCATTCAAGGAAGCGTTGGAGCCAGAATTCAAGCTCTATCAACAGCAAGTTATCAAGAATGCGGATGCATTGGCGAAGACTCTTATAGAGCGAGGCCTGCGCATCGTTTCCGGGCGTACCGAGTCGCATGTAATGCTGGTCGACTTAAGGTCGAAGAAAATTACTGGAAAAGAAGCAGAAGCTATTCTTGGCACCGCGCACATGACTTGCAACAAGAACGCTATTCCCAATGATCCGGAAAAGCCGTTTGTTACATCAGGCATTCGTCTTGGAAGTCCTGCCATGACTACGCGCGGGTTTACCGAAGTCGAAGCAATCAAGGTCGGACACCTCATTGCTGATGTGTTGGATAACCCTCACGATTCAGCGACCATCGAGCGAGTCAAGGTAGAAGTGCAGAAATTAACCAGAGAGTTTCCTGTTTACGGTTGATGCGAATCACGGGAGTCAGAGGTGAGTCTGGTGCCCGTGAATGTTGGTTGAAATAAACTAGATGTTTTTTGTGGTTTTTACCAGATGGTACCGGTCGAATGAAATGTCCATTCTGTCAGCATGACGAAACGCAAGTGCTGGATACGCGTATTTCAGAGCCAGGCGATGCAATACGTCGTCGGCGTCGTTGTGTAAATTGTGAAAAGCGCTTCATAACATTTGAGCGCATCGAATTAATCATGCCTGCAATCGTTAAGAAAAGTGGAAGCCGCACGGAGTTCGATTCGAGCAAGCTGCGTAGCAGTTTGATGCTTGCATTGCGAAAGCGCCCGGTTCCGGCGGCTTCAATCGATGCTGCTGTTCATTGCATTGAAGAAAAAATCCGGACCAGCGGAGAGCGCGAAATCACTTCCGGTTACATCGGCGAGTTGGTCATGCACGAACTCAAGCAGCTCGATAAAATCGCATATATACGATTCGCTTCTGTGTACAAAAGCTTCGAAGATGTTGCCGAGTTTCAGGAAGCAATTGCAGAAGTGGCGCACGAGCAAAAGGCAGACCAAGATTCGTAACTATTATTTATATCAATGCCTTGCCATCTCCAGTGGCGATTTGCTATAGTTCGGCTCCCGTCGAGAGGCGGGCAGAGAATAAGATAAAACGGGCAAGCAGATGTGCAGTTGTGACGTTAGCAAGCAATGCGAGCGGATCACTGGTTTTGCAAGGAATTAAAAGCAAAACACGCCAACGAAAAGGTTGACGGCAACATCGCAAAGCAGCATAATCTCACCTCCCTGAAGCAGACAAACAAAACGCTTTGTCAGCAGCAACCAAGACAGTACGGTCGGTGAAGTTAGTCGAAGTGCGGTGGAGGTTGCAGGAAGTTCTTTAACAATTAACAGTTGATAAGTGTGGGCACTTGGTGGAAGTGCACTGTAGTGACTTAGGTTGCTACGGAGTCTTTACATATAGCAAGTGCTCACA
>JBLHMB010000104.1:0-8331 GCA_047621665.1 Bradyrhizobium sp.
TTGCCGAAGGCAAAACCACCTGCTCGTTGTGCTCGCGGCTGCGGCGCGGCATTCTGTACCGGGTTGCCGACGAACTCGGCGCGACCAAAATCGCACTGGGACATCATCGCGACGATATCCTTGAAACATTTTTCCTAAATATGTTTTTTGGCGGAAAACTCAAGAGCATGCCGCCCAAGCTGCAATCCGATGACGGCAAGCACATCGTGATCCGGCCGCTGGCGTATGTAAAAGAAGCCGATACCGAACGCTACGCCGAGGTCAAGAATTTCCCGATCATTCCGTGCGATCTGTGCGGCAGCCAGGAAAACCTGCAGCGCAAGCAACTCAAGAACATGCTGCGTGACTGGGACAAAAAAAATCCGGGCCGCACCGACAATATCTTTGCGGCACTGTCGACGGTAGTACCGTCGCACCTGATGGATCGCAGCCTGTTTGATTTCGCCGGCCTGGCCGTGACCGGAGCGCCGGTCGTCGATGGTGATATTGCCTTCGATGACGAGCCTTGCGCGCTACCGACAACATTGCCGGGCACGATTACGCTGCAGCCGGTGTCACGCTAACGCTAAAAGCGCTAAGCGGCGAGGTCCAGAAATAGTTTCTGCAGGTCCTGCAGTTGCTCCAGCGCGTGGGTTTTTTGCTGCGGCGTGGCCAGTGCGATGATATCGGCTGTCAGCCGGATCGAGGCATCGGTCGACGCGGCAAAGAACGCCGCATTGTCGTCCTTGCCGATGCGTTCATAGTGCACGCGGGTATACGTCTTGAGCGCTTGCACCACCGCCGTCCGCGGCGGCTGGTCAAGGCGAATTTTCCTGAGCAGTGCGATGAGGTCACGATGGCGCTGCGAGCGGTCAGCCATCACCCGCTCGTTATCCAGGGGCCGGGCATCCGACAGACCGCGGATTCGGGTCTGCTGCGCATCACTGAAATCGCCAAACCAGTACTCCGCCTGCTTGATAATTTTTTTGTAGCGAAACCGTTGACGCTCCTCAACGTCACCGACGAGGTAATCTTTACGATACTGTTCGGCGCTGTCAGCTAGCTTGCTTTCGATCCGGTCGATCTGCCCGGGACTCAACGACAAGGCCAGATCCGCGAGTGCCGGTAAAGCCTGATCGAGAATGACGACGAGGCGCTTTTTCAGTCCATCGTAATCGACCCGGACTGTTTCGGCGTTCACCGGATCCTGCAAGCGGCGCTGGCTGGCACCCATCAGTTGCGCATAGTCGGGCAACTGTGTTTTCTGGTGCCAGAAGAACAGGTTATCGAGCTGAGTACGCACCTGTTTTTGCTGCGCCTGATCAAAATTGACATAGTTATTGAGCCACCAGTAAGACAAGGTTTCGCCATTGCTGTAAGTCAGCCGTAATGCACTGCATCCGGCCAGCACCACGGCGAACGCGAGCAGCGCGGCCTTTTTGGTCATGCTCTGTGTAATGCGCATGTTAAGATTTTTGAAATTTTTCAATCGGGCACCTATGAACGTTGTTATCCTTGCCGCCGGCATGGGCAAACGCATGCAGTCGGCGATGCCGAAAGTGTTGCACACGTTGGCAGGACAATCCTTGCTGGCGCATGTGGTCGCCACGGCCCGGTCACTCTCGCCAAGCCGGCTGTGCATTATTTATGGTCATGGCGGCGAGGCCGTACCGGCCGCTTTTCACGCTGACGACATCGTCTTCGCCAAGCAGGAGCCGCAACTGGGAACCGGCCACGCGGTCATGCAAGCCCTGCCTTTCCTCGACGAGTGTACCCCGACGCTGGTGTTGTACGGTGACGTGCCCCTGACCACGGTCGACTCGCTGCAAAAACTGCTGGCCTGCGCCGGGACCGAATCGCTCGGCATTCTGACGATCGACATGGCCGATCCGAATGGCTATGGCCGCATCGTGCGCGAGCAGGATCGCATCGTACGCATCGTCGAGCAGAAGGATGCCAGTGCAACGGAGCTGACTATCACCGAAGTCAATACCGGCATTCTGGTCGCACCGACCGCGGCCCTCAAGCGCTGGCTGGCAGCCCTGTCGAACAACAATGCTCAGGGCGAGTACTACCTGACCGACATCGTCGCCAGCGCCGTTGCCGAGGGCATGCCGGTGCAGTCGGCCCAGCCCGGCGCGGTCTGGGAAACCCTGGGCGTCAACAGCAAGGTGCAACTGGCCGAACTGGAACGGGTCCATCAGCGCAACGTCGCGCAGCGCTTGCTGGAACAAGGCGTCACGCTGGCCGACCCATCGCGCATCGATGTGCGCGGCAAGCTCACCTGCGGGCGCGATGTCAGCATTGACGTGGGCTGCGTCTTCGAAGGTACGGTCACGCTGGCCGACAACGTGTGCATCGGCGCGCACTGCGTGATCAGCAATGCACGTATCGGTGACGGCGCACAGATCAAGCCGTTCTGCCATATCGACGATGCCGTGGTCGGTGCCGCCGCAATGATCGGTCCGTACGCCAGGTTGCGACCGGGGACCGAACTGGCCGACGCGGTCCATGTCGGCAACTTTGTCGAGATCAAAAACAGCCAGCTTGGCAACGGCAGCAAGGCGAACCACCTGAGCTACATCGGCGACGCCACCATTGGTCAGCGCGTCAATGTCGGTGCCGGCACGATCACCTGCAACTACGACGGCGTCAACAAATACCGCACGGTCATCGAAGACGATGTCTTCATCGGCAGCGATACCCAATTGATTGCCCCGGTCACCGTCAGTGCCGGAGCGACCATCGGCGCCGGCACCACGCTAACCGGCAACGCCCCACCCGGCAAACTGACACTCTCCCGCAGCAAACAACTCACCATCGCGGGCTGGCAACGGCCGGCCAAACAAAAAAAATAAGGAAGTCTCTATGTGCGGTATCGTCGGTGCAGTTTCTACACGCAACATCATTCCCGTCCTGCTGCAAGGCCTCAAACGCCTTGAATATCGTGGCTACGATTCCTGCGGCGTCGCCGTGTTCAATGACGGCCTCAAGCGCGCCCGCAGTACCGCGCGCGTTGCCGAACTTGAAACCCAGATCGCCCAATCCGGCCTTGAAGGCAGCACCGGTATTTCGCATACCCGCTGGGCTACGCACGGCGCACCCGTGACATTCAATGCGCATCCGCATTTTTCACCGGGACCCGATGGCGAGCACCGCATCGCGCTAGTCCATAACGGCATCATTGAAAACTACGAAGAAATCCGCACTGAACTCAAAGTACTCGGTTACGTGTTCGAATCCCAGACCGATACCGAAGTCGTCGCTCACCTGGTCAACCACCTCTATGACGGCGACCTGTTGCGCACCATGCAACGCGCCGTCAAGCGCCTCACGGGCGCCTATGCCATTGCAGCCTTCTGCAAGGACGAACCCCATCGTGTGGTCGGTGCGCGCTCCGGCTGCCCGCTCATCGTCGGCATCGGCACCGATGAAAATTTCCTGGCCTCGGATGCGATGGCGCTGTCCGGCTCGACCGATCAGATCCTGTATCTCGAAGAAGGCGACGTCGTCGACCTGCAGCGCGGTAGCGTGCGCATCACTGACAGGAACGACCAGCCGGTCGAACGCGTCGTGCACACGGTCAGCGCTTACGCCGGCGATATTGATCTGGGTCCGTACCGCCATTACATGCAAAAAGAGATTTTTGAACAACCGCGCGCCATCACCGACACGCTCGAAGGCGTGCAAGGCTTCGTACCGGAGTTGTTCGGCGCAGCCGCCGGCACAGTCTTCAAGGAGATCGATGCGATCCAGATTCTCGCCTGCGGCACCAGCCTGTATTCCGGCATGACGGCGCGCTACTGGCTCGAAGCACTGACCGGTCTGCCGACGCAAGTCGAGATCGCCAGCGAGTACCGCTACCGCACGCCGGCCGTCAATCCGAATGCGTTGATTGTCGTCATTTCGCAATCCGGTGAAACCGCCGATACGCTGGCCGCACTCAAATACGCGAAAGAACTCGGTCACCGCCATTCACTGGCAATCTGCAATGTCGGCACCTCGGCAATGGTGCGCGAAACCGAACTGTCGTATCTGACCCGCGCCGGCGCCGAAATCGGTGTCGCCTCGACCAAAGCCTTCACGACGCAACTCACGGCGCTGTTCCTGCTGACGCTGACGCTGGCCAAAATGCGCGGCCGCCTGACCGATGAGCAGGAACACACGCACCTGAAAAATCTGCGCCATCTACCTACGGCAATCCAGAGTGTACTGGCACTGGAGCCACAGATCATCGCCTGGGCCGAGGCATTCGCGCGCAAGGAAAATGCGCTATTCCTCGGTCGCGGCATGCACTATCCGATCGCCCTCGAAGGTGCGCTCAAGCTCAAGGAAATCTCGTATATCCACGCCGAAGCCTATCCGGCAGGCGAGCTCAAGCATGGTCCGCTGGCGCTGGTGACCGACCAGATGCCGGTCATCACGGTGGCGCCAAACGATACGCTGATTGAAAAACTGAAATCAAACATGCAGGAAGTGCGCGCCCGCGGCGGTCAGTTGTACGTTTTTGCCGATGCCGATTCGCACATCTCGTCAAGCGAAGGCATTCATGTCATCCGCTTGCCCGAGCATTACGGTTTGCTGTCACCGATCCTGCATGTAGTGCCGCTGCAATTGCTGGCGTATCACACGGCACTGGTGCGCGGCACCGATGTCGACAAACCACGCAACCTGGCCAAGTCGGTCACGGTGGAATAGCCAGGCAGCGTCAGGCCCGCGCCAGAAACTCCTCCATCTGGCGCGAGCAGTGACGAATCATCGTCATGGCGTCCTGCAGCTGACGGAACAATTCCGGTAACGCCTCGACCGGGCCGTCGAGCAGGGCGGCTTCCGTCAGTCCAGCCAGATGGAACAGCTCGCGGGCATGCAACGACGCGGCTACGCCACGCAACTGGTGCACCAGATCAATCGCTGCACCGGTCTCGTTGTTATCGAACAGGCGCTGCGCCGCGACAGCGTCATCACCTTGTCGTTCCACGAACGTGCGCAAGATCGATCCAAGTCGGGTCCGGTCGCCACCGAATATTTTCAAGGCTGCGGCAAAGTCCAACCCGGCCAGCCAGGTGGCTGCCGGCGCCGCAGCGGCAACTACCGAACCGGTACTGGCGGGCCAGGTGATACCGGCATCAGTGATTAGCGTGAGCAAGGCATCGACATCGAGTGGTTTGGCCAGAAAGCCCGTCATGCCGGCACCGTTCGTACCGGCCGACATCGGTCCTTGCACAAGCGCGGTAAAGGCAATCACCGGCAGCGTTACCATGTCGGGATTGTTACGTATCAACCGGGTGGCCGTGTAGCCATCCATCAACGGCATCTGGATGTCCATCAGCACGATGTCAAACCGGGTGGCCGGCATCGTCAGCGCCGCCAGTACACCAATTCCGTCACCGACCATCACGACCCCGGCACCGGCTCCCACCAGCACCTGCGCGACGACCTCCTGATTGATCGTGTTGTCTTCGGCAACCAGCAGACGCAGACCGGCCAGTGGCAAGCCACGCGGACGGGGTGCCGCCACAGTGGCTTCAGAGCCGGCTGGAAATAGCCGCGCTACCGCTTCGTTCAAACTCCAGCGCGTCAAAGGCTTGGCAACAAGTTCGTCAATAGTGCCGTCACGGCTGCCGGCAGAAAACCGCTCGAGCCCGGATAGCGGAACCATCAGGAGAACCCGCGGCAGCGCGCGATCAGCGACCGTATGCATCTGGCGCAGCAGCGCCATTGTATCCAGACCCGGTAGTTGCCCGTCCAGTAGCAGCAAGTCGACCTCTCCCCGCACCGCTCCGGCATGCACCTGCGCTGACAGGTTCGGCCCGGCCGGATCAATGACCCGGACCTGCCAACCCGATGCCACACAGGCATCGCGCAACAGTCCGCGTGTCAACGCATGCCCTTCCACGATCAGTACGCGCAAGGTAGATGGAACACTGACCGGCAGCGCTGACGCGACCGGACCAACGGATATCAAGGGCAACGAAAATCGAAACAAGCTGCCCTGTCCCGGCGCGCTCTCGACGTGGATCTGGCCACCCATCATCGTCACCAGGCGGTTGCTGATCGCCAGGCCCAAACCGGTACCGCCATACAACCGGCTGGTCGACTCATTGGCCTGTCTGAACGCATCAAAAATAGTAGGCAGCGACTCTGCGGCAATACCGATACCGGTGTCGCGGACGCTCACTTGCAGCGTGACCGGCGTATCGCTACCGCTTGACGGTAACGCTTGGCAGCGCACCGAGACGACTATCTCCCCGCGCCCGGTGAATTTAAGCGCATTGCTGATCAGGTTCAGCAAGATTTGCTGCAACCGCATCGGATCACCGACCAATGCGTCGGGCACCTCCGCGGGCAGGTCAAGCACCACCGCTACCTCCTTGTGGCCGACACCGACACCCAATACCGAGGCGGCTGTCCGCATGAGCAGGTTCAACGAAAACGGGATGCTTTCGATGCGCAACTGGTTGGCTTCCATCTTCGACAAATCCAGAATGTCATTGATTAGCGCCTGCAAGGAGTGCGCCGATAGCTGGATCTTATCGGTATAGTCGCGTTGCTAGGCGTTGAGCGGCGAATCGGCCATCAGCCGCGCCAGGCCGATCACCGCATTGAGCGGCGTACGCAGTTCGTGGGTCATGTTGGCGAGGAAAGCACTCTTTGCCAGATTCGCCGTTTCGGCTTCGATACGTGCTTGCAACAAGGCTTGCTCGGCCAGCCGGAACGCCGTGATATCGGTATAGGTCAGCAGCGTCCAGGCCGCAGAAATCGGCTGACCGCATATTTCGAGGTAAATACCATCAGGCTGACGGCGCTCTATATGCACCTGCTGGCGCTGTACGATCATGGCGAGATAGTCCGCCAGCACGTCGTCATACAACCGCTGCGGGTAATGCCCATGTTCATAGCTAAACCGGAGCATCTCGGCTAGCGACAGCGGTGTTTTGCGGGCCAGTTCCGGAGGGTAGCCCTGCAGGGTCCCGAACAAGCTGTTACGCAGTACGACCTGCTGCTGCTCGTTGAGCACCGCCACGCCAAATGGCAAGGACTCCAGCACTTCATTGAGAAACGCGTTGAGCGAATTGATCTGCAGCTGACGTGCTCTGCCAATACGATTATCGACCAGCGTACTGCGCAGAAAAGCAAACCGGCCCTGCGCATCGAGCTCGACATTCGCACTGATCAGGCAGGGCACCACCGACCCATCCTTGTGTAGAAAATCAATATCAAGATCATGTACCTGTCCTTCGCGCAGTAGTTGCGAAGTCCGGTAGCTCAACATCGCCCTGCTATCGTCAGTCATGAACTGATGGATCGCCCGTCCCAGGTACTCTTCGCGCTCGTACCCCAATAAATCCAGCTCCGTCTGGTTGACCTGAATGACGATGCCGGCCGCATCCAGCGCGTGGTACCCGCAGGGTGCCCGGTCATACAGATCCGTCGCTTCCCGCGTGCGCTCCTGCATCCGTGCTTCCAGATCACGGTTGAGAGTCTTCAGCGCCAGGGTGCGATCGCGTAATTCAATGGCCGAATGCGCCATCGCCTTCACGATCTGTCCGGCTTCATATGAATAAACACGGGGAACTGCAAGTGCTTTACCGGCTGCCAAATCCCGTACCAGCGGGACCAGTGCCGTCACCAAGCCGGTAATCTGCCCGCCCAGACAAAAAGCGACAGCAACTCCCGGCATCAGCAGGACGACAATGAGCAGCGCAAGCAGCGCCGTCTGCTGCCTCCACACCGCTGTCAGGCTGCTGTCGGGTATGCCGATCGCGCCTTTCCAATGACTCGTCACTGACGTACTGAAAAAGCCCAGTACCGGGATGTTGTCCTGGGTGAGGCCCTGGTAAATACCCTCGCTTTGCACCAGAAAAACATCCTGAATTGCTGGTCGCACTTTCTGTCCGACAAACTGCGCGGGCTGCCGGTTGCTGGCGACAATCGTGCCACCCGGATCAAAAATACTAACGATCCAGCCGGCAGGAAAGTGCTGGCGCTGTAACAAGGCATCCAACTGCCCGGGTCGCATGAATACACTCAGTACATAGACAACTTTCCCCTTGATCATCACCGGTACTGCCACGGCCACCGCGTGCGGATTCTTCTCCGTACCGGCAAAAACCTCCGAGGTCACCGCACGGCCGGACGCGATAACTTGCCGCAACTGCACCTCGTTACCATAGCGTGGCAACGGCGTCCCCTTAGGGGCCAGCGTATCGAGCACTTGCTGCCCATGTACATCGCTGAGCACAATACTGTTCGAGCGCTGCGTTGCTGCCAGCAATGTGCGTGCCTCCTGAGCGAATGCAGTCAGATCGTTGCCGGCCAGGGCGCCGCTGTGTGACAGCGACACAGCAAGCA
>JBLHMB010000105.1:0-8278 GCA_047621665.1 Bradyrhizobium sp.
CTGACGCTGCGTCAAAAACAGCGCAATGGGACCGGCAGATGATCGAAGCACCGCTGACCTAGCCTGAGCGGACGTCGCCTTCAGCAATGCGGGCAGCGCTCCCCCGCTACAAACGCCGCCGACAATTGTTCACGCGGCGACACCTGCGCGGTACACGCCGGGCATTGCAGCGGCAGCGATGGCGCCAGTTGCGCATTGAGCGCAGTACGCTGGTCGAACACGAAGCAATCGCCGTGGTAGTGCGCGCCGCCGACCTCCTCAAAATATTTCAATATTCCTCCATCAAGCTGATACACGCTGTCAAAGCCGGCTTCCTGCATGTGAATCGCGGCTTTCTCACAGCGTATGCCGCCGGTGCAAAAGGTCACGATGGTTTTGCCGGCCAGTGCGTCGCGGTGGCTGGCAACGACGGCGGGAAATTCGCTGAATTTGTCGATGCGGTAGTCGATGGTCCGGTCGAAGGTGCCGACATCGACCTCGAAGGCATTGCGGGTGTCGAGCATGACTACCGGTTTGCCGTTGTCGTCATGGCCCTGGTCGAGCCAGCGTTTTAGCGTGGTGGGCAGGACCGATGGCGCGCGGCCTTTTTCCGGCTGGATCAGCGGCATCTTCATCGTGATGATTTCGGCCTTGAGCTTGACCAGCATTTTGTTGAACGGCTGTTCCGACGAGGCGCTTTCCTTGATCTCGATATCCGCAAACCGTGTGTCGGTACGCAGCCAGAGTACAAAGCTGTCCATCGCTGCGCGTGTGCCGGCCAAAAACAGGTTGATGCCCTCGGGTGTGAGCAGGATGGTGCCTTTGAGCGTGAGTGCATTGCATTGATCGAGAAAGCGCGGCTTTTCTGCGGCGGTGTTGTCGATGCTGATGAATTTGTAGGCGGCGATGTTGATGATTGAGGACGGCATGGCGGGGGCGACGGGATAAGGAGGTCGCCATTATAAATGCTGGTGTTGGTGGTGGCGGTGGTTTGGGGGAGCACTTCTTTCTGGTGGAGAGGTTTCGTTTTACTTGCGATGCAATGCTCTTCGGTTATTGCACCCGTCGGGCTGAATTCCCCTTTACGCTTCCCACGGATTAATAACGGTGATGCGGGCTGCCTCAAAGGGAGCCGTATCGCGCGACGCCACAATGAACTCACGCGAGGCTGCGATCGCCGCAATATAGCCGTCCGGGGTTGGAAATCCTCTTCCGGCGAGCTTGGCTGTAACCGCCAGTTGGGCATAGTGCCGCGCCGCATCGGTGTCAAATGGCAGAATCCGATCCCTGAATAGTCCAATCAGACCATCAAGGGTCTGCCCCGGCATGTCCTTGCGCTTGCCTGTCGGGAGTGCTCCGATGCCAAATAGCAACTCGGCTAGTGTAACGCTGGATAGATACAGTGTTTCGGCGGCTTGGTGATTGAGCCAGGCTCGCACAACTGGGTGCGGCTCAGGTTTCATCGCCTCGGAAACGACGTTGGTGTCGAGAACGATCATTCAAAATTCAACGGCTTGGCCGGCGCCTTGTCTTTCACTTGTTGTAATACTTCGACATCCTCATTCGTCAAACCGACTTGACGACTCAACGCCGCCAGGGTGTCACCCAGAAGAACGCGTGTCTCCGGTTTGACGGCGAGCGACAAAATCTCGCGGACTTCGGCTTCGGTGCTGTGCCCATGTTGCGCTGCCCGCACGCGCAGCGCGCGGTGCACGTCATCGGGCAAGTTCCGTACTGTCAACATCGCCATCGCGCCACCTCATAAAATTGCAATCGATGAAGTCATCATAGTTAGTTGAATGTGTTGCCGCAAGAGGCGCCGGTCCATCGGAAAACCGGTGTCGAACGCCAGGTTGTATCGCAGCACCGACGCTCAAGGCAGGCCAGGCACAATAGTGTTTTGGCAAGGAAAATTCCGCTAGTGCGGGATTGCCGTTCCTGCTTGGTAGTCATCACGGCGCAATGCCCTCCGGTCAGTGAACCCCACGCACTACAAGCGTGCCGGTACGCTTACGGCAAAGCACGCGACGGTGAAGGGGTAGTCTGCATCACCTCCAGATCCCATTGCGACATGGTGGTTTGCATGGTGACCGAGTCGATCGGTTTGCTGGCCAGGATCAGGTTATCGAGCCGTGCTTGCGCTGCCGCGAGTTTGTTGCTGTCGCGAATGTGCGACTTCGTGTCATGCATCACTGCCAGAATTGCGTCGTGGTTCATGGCCGGATTGTTCAGGTGGAGGGTGGCGGTTTCGAATAGCTCCGCCGCATCGATTACTTGCAGTGCGCCGCGGCGCAACACCGGTTCGACCTGCTGGTTTGCCAGATGAAATTCCCATGACTGGTGAAATAACTGGCGCGCTTTGTCGGCCGGATCTTCCGGCAAAGTCCGCTGTTGCCAGGCCACCCAGTAGGTCACGGCCAGTTCGAGATTGGCCGGAGCGGTGTTGACTAGCAGGTTCACCATGTTCATCAGGACTTTGATTTTGATTCGCGCACTGGCATCGTCGAAGCGGTCATCGATGATTTTGAGCATCTGGAGTTCTTGCTGTGCCCGGTCTGGCGGTGATGGTTGCTGATCGTGCAGTGCACCGAATTGTGTCAGTGCCTGGGCGATGGTATTCATGCAGGCGTGCCGCAAGGCGCCTTCGATACCTTCCCGGGACGTGTTGCGGTGAGAGCGCGGCGGCGGCGTGCGTCGTTGACTGGCCGGAAAATCCCGTTGTTGCGCTCTGGTCAGGGCGATCTGCATGTCGTTGATCAGTGATTGCGGGGCCTGGATCGTTGAAAAATCGCCTTCGCCGGTTGACCGGTAAAGGATGTTGGGGCCGTGCGTGAGCGTGTCCCATAACATCGGTTTGGCTTGCGAGGTCACCGTCGCCGTGTAGTCAACCGTGGCAATGCCGAGTCCTTTCATTTCGGTATGGGATGTGGTGGTGGTGATCGATGCCGTGTGGCAGCGGTCTGCCGATTGATTGGCTCCCTCCAGCGCGAGCCGGGATGCTTCGGTGAGGGCGGCGGTTTGGCTGGCAGCGCGGGCATTGACCAGGGCCTTGTTTTTTGCCCAGGCGCGCTGGAGCGTGGTGCCGGTGTTGCCCAGGCTGACGGCGGGAGGCAGTTCGGTAAATGCGCTGGTGATGCCGACCCGGTTGGCCGAGTGATAAAAAATTTTTTCTGTCAGCTGGCGTTGCATCTCTTCTATTTCAGCCTGTCCCTGCGCCGAGTGCAAGTGATGGGGCAACTGGTAATAGTGTAGCAATCCCTGATCGAGCAGCATTTTATCGAGCAGGTCCGAGCCGATGCCATGAAATTGCCGGTGCTTTTCCGTAAAAATCTGTTGCAGCGTATTTGAACCGCAGTCCTGATCCAGCCGTTGTTGCAATCGGGCGAGGTAATGCAAATTAAAGTCGGCGGGTATCGGCTGATCGGGATGGTATGAATCGACCACTTTGTCAGGAGAAAACGAGGAATCGCTCAGCAGGCAGCTGGACGGAAATATCGTCCACGGATCCATCACCACGGCGTCCGCTGTTGAGGGGTATAACACGGCAAAGGCATGGTCGGCTCTATGATTGGCCAACAACGCTACGGGAAGTCCAAGCGATCGGGCAATCGCAAAAGTGACGTCGGCGTGTTCGCGGCAATTGCCGCCGCCGGCGATCAGTGCACTGTTCGCTCCCCACGATATGCCCGGATGGAGTTTGGCCAGGACTTGTGCTGCCTCGGTGATCGGCCGATTGAATCCGTTGGAATGCGTCAGTTGCAAGCGCTGGTTACCCGCACCCTGCGGTAGCAGGTAGCGCACCGTCCGTGCGATGGTCTTGCCCTGGACCAAACGCCGGATGGTGATGTCATTGACCTGTTTGATTTCCTGCAGACCGCCACGATGCAAGGCGTACGGGATATCGACTTCCGGTTCGGCGCTGGCGGCGGCGATGTACTGGTCGAGCAACTGCCGATGACTGGTCTGGGCCTCCGGCTCTGGATGGGCCGCGATGTCACTGCGGATGCGGTTGAGGTGATGGATGTAACGCTGCATGGACTCGGCTCTCTGTGCGGGATGACGTGCGCCCGGGGCGCGACAGTCACTGTGTGGAAGAGAGCGGCAACTAGTTCCGTGTCGGCTCGCATGCACCCCCCGGTCCAGCCGATGACGGCGGTAGAATACGCCCCATGACTTCTCCGCACTGTACCCACCTCCGCCTCCATTCCGAATATTCGATCGTCGATGGCCTGATCCGCATCGATGATGTGGTCGATGCCGCTGCCGCAGACGGCCAGCCGTCGCTGGCCATCACCGATCTGGCCAACCTGTTCGGCATGGTCAAATTTTACAAAGCTGCCCGCAAGAAGGGCGTCAAACCCATCATCGGTTGCGATGTCTGGATCACCAATGATGATGATCGCGACAAGCCGTCACGCCTGTTGCTGCTGGCAAAAAATGCCGCCGGTTACCTGCAATTATGCGAACTGATTTCGCAGGCGTGGCTCTCGAACCTGCATCGCGGCCGCGCGGAAATCCGCACCGAATGGCTGGAGCAACTCAGCCCGGCCAATGGCTTGATCGCGCTGGCTGGCGCGCACTTTGGCAACGTCGGCATCGCCATCGAAAATGGCAATCTGGCCGCTGCCGAACGCAATGCGCAACGCTGGGCCAGCATTTTCCCCGGCCATTTTTATATCGAAATCCAGCGTGCCGGCCAGCCCAATCAGGAGGCGCAAGTGCGCCAGCTGGTGGCGCTGGCAGCACGTCTGCAGTTGCCGGTGGTGGCGACGCATCCGATCCAGTTTTTGACCAAGGAAGAATTCATTGCGCATGAAGCGCGCACCTGTATTTCGGAAGGCGAGATGCTGGCCAATGCGCGCCGCGTCAAGCGCTTCAATGATCGCCAGTGCTTTCTCACGCAAGCCGAGATGGCCGAACTGTTCGCCGACTTGCCGGCCGCGCTGCAAAATTCGAATGAAATCGCCAAGCGCTGCAACCTGACGCTGCAACTCGGCAAGCCACGTCTGCCGGATTTTCCGACCCCTGAAGGAATGACGATTGGCGACTTCCTTGTGGCCGAGGCGCGCAGCGGGCTGGAGCGGCGCCTGATGCAGCTGTATCCGGACGAGATCAAGCGCGAAGAGCAACGCCAGCGTTACACCACGCGGCTCGATTTCGAGACCAATACCATCATCAACATGGGCTTTCCGGGTTACTTCCTGATCGTGGCCGACTTCATCCAGTGGGCCAAGAACAATGGCGTGCCGGTCGGACCGGGCCGGGGTTCAGGCGCCGGTTCGCTGGTGGCGTATTCGCTGAGCATTACCGACCTCGATCCGCTCGCCTATAACTTGCTGTTTGAACGTTTTCTCAACCCGGAACGGGTGTCGATGCCCGACTTCGATATCGACTTTTGTCAGGAAGGCCGCGACCGCGTGATCCAGTACGTCAAGGATCGCTACGGCAAAGAGGCCGTGTCGCAGATCGCTACCTTTGGCACGATGGCGGCCAAGGGCGCGATCCGTGACGTCGGCCGCGTGCTCGACATGGGCTACAACTTTTGCGACGGCATCTCGAAGCTGATCCCGTTTAAACCGGGCAAGCAGGTCACGATTGCCGATGCGATCCTCGAAGAACCGATGCTGGCCGAACGGCAGGAAAACGAAGACGAAGTGCGGCAATTGCTGGAGTTGGCGCAAAAGGTCGAAGGCATCGCCCGCAACATCGGCATGCATGCCGGTGGTGTTGTTATCGCACCGGGCAAGCTGACTGACTTTTGTCCGCTGTACACGCAGGGCGGCGACGCCGGCGTGGTCTCGCAATACGACAAGGACGATGTCGAAGCCGTCGGTCTGGTGAAGTTCGACTTTTTGGGACTGACCACGCTGACGATTCTGGATTGGGCAGTGCGCTACATCAAGCGGCTCGACCCGGCCATGGCCGATTTCAGCCTGGAGAAATTGCCGCTCAACGACAAGGCCTCGTACGACTTGCTGACCAAGGCCAAGACGGTCGCGGTATTCCAGCTGGAAAGCCGCGGCATGCAAGGCATGCTGAAAGATGCGCGGCCCGACCGCTTCGAGGACATCATCGCGCTGGTGGCGCTGTACCGGCCGGGGCCGATGGACCTGATCCCGGACTTCTGCCGGCGCAAGCACGGCGAGCGTTTCGATTATCCCGACCCGCGCACCGAAGGCATCCTGTCCGAAACCTACGGCATCATGGTGTATCAGGAGCAGGTGATGCAGATGGCGCAGGTGGTTGGTGGTTACTCGCTGGGCGGTGCCGATTTGCTGCGCCGCGCGATGGGTAAAAAGAAGGCCGAGGAAATGGCCGAGCACCGCCAGATTTTCCGTGACGGTGCGGCCAAGGATGGCTTGTCGGAAGCCAAGGCCGACGAGATTTTTGACTTGATGGAAAAGTTCGCCGGCTACGGATTCAACAAATCCCACGCTGCCGCCTATGCGCTGCTGGCCTATCACACCGCTTACCTGAAAGCCCATCATCCGGCCGCATTCATGGCGGCCAACTTGTCGCTGGCGATGGACGACACTGAAAAAATCCGCATCCTGGTCGAGGACGTCATCGACGTCTGCGCGATGACCTTGCTGCCGCCCGACATCAATCAATCCGATTACCGTTTCACGCCGGTCGGCGAACCAGGCAAGCGCGCCAAGCAAATCCGCTACGGACTCGGCGCGGTCAAGGGTTCGGGGCAGGGCGCGATCGAAGCGATTGTCGCCGCGCGTGCCAGCGGACCCTTCACCGATCTGTTCGATTTTGCCAAGCGGGTCGACAAGCGCCAGGTCAACCGGCGCACCGTCGATTCGCTGATCCGGGCTGGTGCCTTCGATTGTTTCGAAGTCGATCGCGCGGTGTTGCTGGCCTCGGTTGCGCTGGCGCTGGAAGCGGCCGAGCAGCATGAAGCGTCGATCAATCAGGTCAGCCTGTTTGGGGGTGACGATAGCGATCTGGATACGCAACCGGAATACGTCAAGGTCGCGCCCTGGTCCGACAAGCAGCGCCTGACCGAAGAAAAAATCGCCCTCGGTTTTTACCTGTCGGGTCACTTGTTCACTTCGTATGCCGAAGAAGTGCGTCGCTTCGCCCGCACCAAACTCGCTAGTCTGGAACCGTCGCGCGATGCACGCATGATGGCCGGCATCATCGTGGCGCTGCGGGTGCAAATGACCCAGCGCGGCAAGATGGTGATTGTCACGCTGGACGACGCCAGTGCCACTGTCGATGTCACTGTCTACAGTGAAATTTACGACGCCAACAAGCGCCTGTTCAAGGAAGACGAATTCTTGTGCGTCTCGGGCAAGGTGTCGGAAGACCGCTTCTCGGGCGGCTTGCGCATCACCGCCGAGAAGGTCATGGATATCGCGGCGGCGCGCATCCAGTACGGCAAGCAGATCACGCTGACGCATTCGGGTAAGCTCGATGCGGCGCAGATCAAGTCCTTGCTGACGCCGTATCGTTCCGAGACCGGCTTGCCGTTCCTGCTGCATTACACACAGGCGGGGGCGGCCTGCGAGTTGCGTCTGGCCGACGAATGGAAAGTCTTGCCGGCCGATGGCTTGAAGCAGGCGCTGGCTGACAAGATGGGCAGCGATTGTGTCGAGTTCGAGTATTTTTGATCGCCGGTGTCACAGCGCGGACGGCTCTTCAGCGGTAGCCGTCGGGGAAGTGCAGCGCCTCGCTGGCGATCACGCCTTCGGTGGCTGCCGCAATGATCTGTGCCGGTGCTGCCGTGGTGGAAAACCGGCTGCCGTCGTCGCTGCTGTACTGGAGGTTATCCGATGCGAGTCGCTCATCGCGCAGACCCGGCCAGGCGCGCGCCGTCATTTCCACTTGGACCTCAACGACCTCGTCAGGCTGGACGGTGATCCTGCCGCTCCAGTTCCGTTGCCCTGTTGCGTTGCGTTGAACACTGTGGCGTGCCGCGTCGCGGACTTCGGTTTGTAATGCGATGAGCAGGGGCGTGGTGGCAATCCGTGCCTGGTGCTGCAATTCTTGCCAGCGCTGACTGTGGGGATCAAGAAAAAAGTTGTCGCTGTGCCCGCGTTGCAGTCTGGCGAAGATGATGTGCCGCTTGGCGGTACTGGTGAACGATTCAGCGGACTCGCGCAGCGTTAATTCCGATAGCCGTATCCGGCGTTGATGCGCGGTGGTCAGACCGTCGAATTCGTGCAGGTGGCTGGATTCATATTCTTCCAGCATGGCGTCAAGGATTGGCTTCGGTCCCAGTGCGCTGCCGAGTTGTTCCCGGAGCCGGTGCACCATTGGCAGATTGAGGTTGCTGACGTGTGTCATG
>JBLHMB010000106.1:0-8147 GCA_047621665.1 Bradyrhizobium sp.
ATCGGACTGCCCGAAATCATACGGCCCAACGTTGCGTAGCGGTTCGCACGCTTGCGCGAACATTGCGAGGACGGCTTGCCGATGGCGCGTAGCAGTCTTCACATCGTAATAGCCGATTGCACAGGCGGCCGTGTCCATGGCGGTCATGTCGCCGTCGATCGCGCCGCGCACAATGATGCGGAACTGCGCTACCAGTTCTTCCGGGTAGGCGCGCGTGGCACCAAAGTCGAGCAGGATCACTTGCCCGGTTACCGTGTCATAGCGATAGTTGGCAAAATTCGGATCGGTCTGAATTAAATGGAATTCGAATAATTCGCGCAGCACCAGACCAATCAGCAAGCGCGCGATGCGGTCACGTACTTCCTGCGGCGCATTCGTCATCGATTCAATCGGCACGCCATGCATGCGCGTCATGGTCAGCACGCTGGCACTGGTCAGTTCCGGCACCAGCGCAGGCACTGCGTAGTCGGTTGCACCGGTCAACAGGTCGCCATAACGCGTCATATAGCGACCTTCACATAGGTAATCGGCTTCTTCATGCAGTTGCAGTTTTGCATCAGCCATCAGCGGCGCAATATCCAGCGTGGACGGCAGCAATCCGGACAACCGCAGCAGGCCGGCGACATTATCGACATCGCTGTCGATACTTTGCCGTACACCCGGATACTGAATCTTGATGGCGACATCGCGACCATCTTTCAATTGCGCGAAATGCACCTGACCAATCGATGCCGCTGCGAACGGCGAAAATGAAAACTGTTGAAACTGGTGACGCCATCCCTCGCCCCAACCTGCATCGAGCACGGCGACCACCTGGCTCATCGGCATCGGTGTGGCATCTGAACGCAATCGGGCCAGGATCGCAGCGATCTCAGGCGGCAGCAATTCGCCAGCATCCATCGATAATAATTGTCCGACCTTCATGGCTGCGCCGCGTAGCTTCGACAGCTGTTCGGCAACCCGGTGCGCATTGGCTGGCGTCAGCAACAAGTTACTCAGTACCGGGCGCTTTCCCTGCGCCAGTTGGCGCGCCCCCTCAGCGAGCATGCCGCCGGCAACGCCGGTCGCCAGCGTGCCAAGACGCGCCATGCGCGACCAGCGTCCGGCCGGCACGGCAGTGCCGGGCACAGCCGGTTTGGTCATTCGCGCTCCGCATCAGCGGCGGCATTATCGTCCGCGTCCGGCTTGTCGAGCGACGGGTAGCTCATTTTTTCGCCATCCCATTTCTGGCCACACCAGCATTCGCCATCGGGGTTGATCAGGCAGGTATCGGTGCCACAGCAGCGCGGGTCATTCGTCATTAGGAGTCCTGCTATCAGTTAAGTGCCTGGAAAGATTTGCATGCGTCTACAAGCAAATTGAGGCACTTAACTGTAGCAAGGTTTTGCCAACAGCGAGCGGCACGCGATGTGCCGGAATAAAGAAGATAAATTTGTTATTTTTAAATTTACACAATTTAATTTGATAAAAATAATATTCAAAACCAATTATCAGAAAAAAATGTTACTTAAAGGCTAGTGACGAACGATGCTAACCTCAGGTGGTAATTCGGATTAACACATTTTATGAGATGGCGCTTTACACCCGACACGTGCGCATCACAAGACCTGCCAGCAAACCATCTTCCGCAGAAATTGCGATTTATTAACACCGAGATTGGTTGATATGCCAAGTAGGATTGCCTTTATGCCACACAGCAGGCACGTGACAGCACACTTTGACCGGACGCCAGCATGACTGGCGGTTCAGCAAGGCATCGGATCGAATGGCTGATCCTGCTCGTGCTGCTGCTCATCGTGACCGGCTTCGTCAGCTTCCTGCATCTGGCATCAACCGATCAGTTACGCGCCAGTGAACGGCAGCGGATACAAGTATTTACTGACGTACTGGCCAATGACATCGAGAACAACCTGATTGCGATCAACCGGGTCCTCGATGACGTGATCAGGGATCATCTTGACGGCACTTACTCAGCCTCTTCCGGCGTGAGTCTGACCAGACACTTGCAGCGTCTGGAAACCGCGATGCCCGGTGTGCGTGCGCTCGTTGTGGTCGATGCAACGGGCAAGGTCAGCGCCACCTCCACTCCGATACTGAACAATCTGGATCTGTCGTCCCGTTCGTATTTTAAGCAGATACAGGCACATCCAGACAAGGCCACGCTGTTTGTCTCGCCGCCGTTCCGGTCTTTGAAAAAGGATGTGATCATCACCTTGTCGCGTATGTTGCCGGCGATCGATGGCAGCTTTGGCGGCGTTGTTCTGGCAACCTTCGATCCACACTATTTCACCGGTATTTTCCGCCAACTGGCGTATATCCCCGACCTGCGCACCGTCGTCATTCATGGCGATGGCCGCCTCTTCCTCAGCTATCCGGCTTTGCCCGACGTGGATTTTTCCAGTCCCGATCAGACCGACAGCCTGTTCATGCGGCACCGCCGCAGTGGCCTTGCCGATAGCGTGCAAAGCGGTCCTTCCAGCACCGGCGAAGAACGCGTGATGGCCATGCGTTCCGTCTCGCCGGCTTCGCTGTCGATGGACAAACCGATGGTCATTGGAATCAGCCGCAGCGTCGCTGCAATTGATCAACCAATGCAGCGATGGGCTGGTTGGGTAACGTTGTTCTGCGTGGCGCTGGCGCTAATAAGTTGTAGCGCACTGTTTTGCATCCAGCGGCATCGCCGTCGACTGAGCGTATTGCAGGCAGCGCGCAATGACGAGCGCGAACAGGCCAGCTTGCTGATGCAAGCGGCCGGAAACGAATTAAGCCGCAGCCATAATGCGTTGCAGGCAGTGTTCGACAATATGAACGAAGCAATTTTTGTACTCGATCAGCACGGCACACTACTGCGCATCAACGATGCTGGTCGCACCATTCACGGACTGATGGACACTGACGCGACGGTCCCCGATGTGATTGCCGGTATCGAATTGCTGAGTGCCGACGGCCGCCGTCTACCGGGCGCCGAGTGGCCGACTGTGCGCGGTTTGCGTGGCGATTTTGTTCATGACTATGCGCTGGAGGTGCGACGCATCGACACCGGTGCGCAACGTGCGCTCGAATGCAGCACCGCAGCGATCCGTACCAGCGATGGCGCGCTCGACATGCTGATCGTTACGTTTCGCGATGTTAGCGGTCACCGGCTCAGCAGCGCGCTGCGCGACAGTGAAAGCCGTTTCCGCACTCTCATTGAAGACGCACCGCTGGCCATTGTCATCCTGCGGCGCGGACTTCTGGTGTATGCCAATCCACGCTATAACGTGCTGCATGGCTATGGCGTTACCGACGATCTGGCTGGAATGCCCTGGCGCTCGATGATCGCCCCGGAGTCGATTGCGCTGCTGGTCGAACAGGAAACGTTAATTGGCGCAGATAGCGCGACCGACCTGCGGTTCGAGGCGATCGGCCTTGGTAAGGACGACTGCCGGGTACCGGTCTACAAAACTACCACCCGGGTAGCGCTGGCCGATGGATCGGCAACGCTGATTTTTGCGCAGGACATATCGGCCCAGAAAGCGGCCGAAGCTGCCGTGCTGCAGGCACTCGACAGCGCCGAAGCAGCCAATCACAGCAAGGCAGATTTCCTCGCCAACATGAGCCATGAAATCCGCTCTCCCCTCAATGCCATCCTCGGCCTGGCCTATCTGCTGGAACAGTCTGCGCTGGAACGTGATGCCAGCACCATGGTGGCTAAAATCCGTAGCTCCGGCCGCATGTTGCTGGGGATTATCAACGACGTCCTTGATGTCTCGAAAATCGAGGCCGGCCACATGGTCATCGAGCAAGTGCAATTCCGTCTGGCCGACCTGATCGATAACGTCGCCGCCAGCATGGGCATCGCCGCTGGCGACAAGCATCTCGAACTGCTGATCCGTCCATTGCCCGATGGCGTCATCCTGCTGACCGGCGATGCCCTGCGGCTGGAGCAAGTGCTGGTGAATCTGACCAGTAATGCGATCAAGTTCACGGCAAACGGTCAGGTCGAATTGCGCGTGGAGCTTGTCAGCCGCAGCGACGACCAGCTGACCTTGCGCTTTAGCGTGCGCGATACCGGCATCGGTATTCCCGTCGCATTGCAGGACGACGTATTTTCCGCTTTCACCCAGGCCGACAGTTCGACCACGCGACGTTTCGGCGGCACCGGCCTGGGCCTGACAATTTGCCGCAAACTGGTTGCTCTGATGGGAGGCGGGATCGGCATGACCAGCACACCCGGCATCGGCAGCGAATTCTGGTTCACGGTGCCGCTGCAGCAGGATGGTAGCGAACGGACCGACCAGCACCCGCGCCGACTCAGCGCACTGATCGCCGACGATAGCGAGATCGCCCTGAAAAATCTTGACGAGATTGCCAGCGGACTGGGCTGGAACGTCAGCACCCGTGCGTCCGGCGAAGCAGTACTAGCAACCTTGCTGGAACAACCGGGCGACGATCTGCCGGAGGTGATTGTGCTGGACTGGAAAATGCCCGGTGCGATGGATGGCATTGCCACTGCACGCGCCATCCGTGCCGCGCTGCCAGTTGACCGCTGCCCGATCGTCATCATGGCAACCACCTATTCGTTGGGTGGACTGGCCGGCATGGCCGGTAACGGTCTGGTCGACGGCATACTGGCCAAGCCGGTCACTGCCTCGACGCTCTACAACGCCGTCACGGAAGCACAATACAAACGCGGTACCGGCCTCATGACGCCGGACGCGACAGACCCGGCATCACGGCAAGACCTGGCGGGCATTCGCGTGCTGATCGTCGACGATAGCGAAATCAATCGTGATGTGGCCCAGCGCATCCTGTCCGTTCACGGTGCCGTGGTCACGCTGGCAGTCGATGGCAAGGAAACGCTGGACTGGCTGCTCAGTCATGGCGACGAAGTCGACATGGTCCTGATGGATGTGCAGATGCCGGTCATGGACGGGATTGAAGCGACCCGCCGCTTGCGTCTGCTGCCACAGTTCGACGACTTACCCGTCATTGCTCTGACGGCCGGTGCCTTCAAGTCGCAACAGGAAGCCGCTCAGGCAGCCGGTATGAATCACTTTATCAGCAAGCCATTCGACGTTGCCAGCACGGTTATGCTGATCCGGCGACTGCGGCGGTTGCCGGCTATCGCACCGCTGCCACCGGCACTGCTGCAGGTGGCCTTTGCTGTTATGGATACGGCGCGTGGCTTGCAACTGTGGCTAACGCTACCGGCGTATCGCGATTACCTGCAACGCTTTGCCGCCAGCTATGTCCGCGCCATCGAAAACATCAACGCCAGCCTGGCCGGCGATGACCTCGCTGCGGCTACCGCGCTGGTGCACAAACTCTCTGGCGATGCGGCCAACATGGCGTTACCCGACACCCATCGTCTGGCCGGCGAAGCCGAACGCGTGCTGCTCGAAGGACGTGACCCGACTCGTGCCCTGACCCAACTCGACGATGCCTTGCAGCAAGCCCTGCGCGCGATTGCCCGCTTCACCAGCACTGCGCCCGGGAACGGCCCATGACCCTCCCGCGCGCCAGACAGCCACTGGTGATCACCGCTTTTTTTGTCATCATGAGCGCACTTGCGCTGCTCAGTGCGACCTCCTGGTACGCCGACAAGCGCCTGGCCGGTGCGACCGGCATGGTCGCCCATACGCTTGAAGTACTGACCGCGCTGGAACACATCAAGAGCAACATGGCGCAAGCAGAATCGGCCCAGCGAGGGTATTTCCTGCAGCCGCAACCGTCCTTCCTGCGCGAGCGCGAGCAAGCACTCGATGACGTGCGGGACGGCATCCTCGCGATCCAGCGACTGACCAGCGACAATCCCGACCAGAGCGCACGCATCGTCACCTTGCGCGAACTGTTCCTCGCGCAAAGCGCGCTGTTTCTTGTCAAGCCGCCGAACGGGACTTCCGGCCAGGACGCCTATTTTGCCGATGGGGCACTGGTCTGGAATCAATTGGGCGAACAAACCGACAAAATCCGCGCCACCGAAACGACCCTGCTGGCAAGTCGTATCGACGAGGAAAGCAATAGCGGCGTTCTGGCCCGGCGCAGCTTCGCGCTGTTCATGCTGCTTCTGTTCATCTCGCTGTGCCTGCTGATGACGCAAGCCTATCGCGACATCGGTCGCAAGCGGCGCGCCGGCGAAGCACTGCATGTTGCCGAAGATGAGCTGGCAGTCGGGCAGCGCGCGCGCCAAGTGGCCGAAGCAGCGCACCGCAGCAAGGCACAATTTATTGCCAACATGAGCCATGAAATCCGCTCGCCGCTCAATGCCATCCTCGGGCTGGGCTACTTGCTGGAACAGGCCAGACTGGAACCGGAAGCCCGCAATATGGTGCGACTGATGATGGCGTCAGGTCGCACACTGCTGGCCAGCATCAACGACATCCTCGATGTGTCCAAGATCGAATCCGGTCACATGGTCATCGAACAGGCACCGTTCCGCCTGGCCGATGTGATCGACAAGGTTGCCACCAGCATGAGCGTGGCAACCGGTGACAAACCGATCGAACTGCTCATTGACTGCCAGCCCGACGACGTGACAATCGTCATCGGTGATGCCTTGCGTCTTGAACAGGTGTTGCTCAACCTGACCAGCAATGCCATCAAGTTCACTGCCGGCGGCTCGATAGCGCTGCGCACCGAAATCGTCGCGCGTGACGGCGACCACGTCACGCTGCGCCTTTGCGTGCGCGATACCGGCATCGGTATTGCACCGGAATTGCACGAATCGATCTTCTCCGCCTTCACCCAAGCCGACAACTCGACCACCCGGCGCTTCGGCGGCACCGGTCTGGGCCTGACCATTTGCCGCCAGCTGGTCGGTCTGATGGGCGGCGAAATCGGTCTGGTCAGTAGCCCCGGTGAAGGCAGTCAATTCTGGTTCACGCTGCCGCTGCAATGCGCCGGCGATCCGGCAATGGCAATGGCAACGCCAGCACCGTCAGCCGATGCATCGGCCATCCGTGCACTGATTGCCGACGACAGTGACGCGGCCCGCAACAACCTCGCTGAGATTGCCCGGACACTGGGCTGGACAGTGCACACCGACAGCTCGGGCGTGGCGGTGCTCGAACGGCTGCTGGCTTATCCGGCCGGCCAGTTACCCGATGTCGTACTGCTCGACTGGAAGATGCCTGGCGCGATGGACGGCATTGCCACCGTGCGCGCCATCCGGGCCAGCCTGACTGCCGGGGACTGTCCGATCCTGATCATGGCAACCGCCTATTCGCTGGCAGGATTGGCCAGCCAGGACGGTGCCGGCTTAATCGATGCCATCCTGCCCAAACCAGTGACCGCATCGGCCTTGTACAACGCCGTCACCGGCGTACAGCATCTGCGCCATAGCAGCATTAACGCGCCGGCGGCAGCCTTCTCCACCGGCTTGCCGAAACTTGACGGTGTGCGCCTGCTCATAGTCGACGACAGCGAAATCAATCGCGATGTGGCGCAGCGCATTCTGGCGAACGAGGGTGCGCTGGTGACGCTGGCGGTCAATGGACAGGCTGCGCTGGACTGGTTGCTGGCCCATCCGGACGACGTCGATCTGGTGCTGATGGATGTGCAGATGCCTGTCATGGATGGCATCGAAGCGACCCGCCATTTGCGTCGGCTGCCGCAGTTCGACGATCTGCCGATCGTCGCGCTGACAGCCGGCGCATTCAAGACCCAGCACGACGAAGCGCATGCGGCCGGCATGAACCACTTTATCAGCAAGCCTTTCGACGTCCCTGCGACCATCGCGTTAGTGCAGCAGCTACATCGTGTGCGCGCAAGCGGCACGCCGGCCATGGTTGCGCCTGCCTTACCGCTGTCGCTTAACACGACGATGGATGTTGCACGCGGTTTGCAGCTCTGGTCCGACGTGCGTACCTACCGTGATTACCTGCAACGCTTTGCCGGCGGTTATGCCGACGTCGTCGCACAGATCGAATAGGCCGACAACCGCAGCGCCGCCGCGCTGGCCCACAAATTATCCGGCGATGCGGCCAACCTTGGACTACCCGACCTGCACCGGCTGGCGGGACTCACGGAGCGGCTCTTGTCCGAGCGACAGGATGCCGTTGCAGTACTGGATCAATTGCGTACAGCCATGGCGCAGGCACTGCAGGAGATTGCTATTTTTGCCCCGGCCATGGCACAGGAAACTGCCGGTCCTGAAGCGCTCACCG
>JBLHMB010000107.1:0-8035 GCA_047621665.1 Bradyrhizobium sp.
GCACAAGCGGCACCAGCAGCGGTGCTGGTTCAGACACCGGCAGGTTTGCAATACATGCAACCCGTATCAGCACCGGTGGCCGTTGCCTATCAGGTCGTACCGGTTGCGCCACCAGCCACTAAACCTGCCGCGACGGTTCGTCGACCCTCTTCGCACCAACCCACCTACGCCCAGAACAGCAATAACTACCGCAGCGACAATCGCCAGCCGACGTACCAGCAACCGGTGCAGGCTGCAAACAGCCCTATCGGCATTGCCACCGGTGCTGTCGTCGGTGGTCTGATCGGTAACCAGGTAGGCGGCGGTCGCGGCCGCACGCTGGCGACAGTGGTTGGCGCCGTCGGCGGCGGCTTCCTTGGTAACATCGCTGGTCAGAAATATGGGTATTAATTAGTCGGGACGGGCAAGCTCGCACTGGATGCGGCACAGTCACGCTTGCCAAGCCCCGGCACGCGAAGCAGAATTGTTCACCGTTCGTGGTGGACCTGCCTCGCCCACCTGACACAAAAGTCCTCGCTGACAGACAGATTCATTGCCTATTGACGAACTCGGGGGCCAGTGCTTTTAGAGATGAAAGGTTAAGAGCGGTGAGGTCTGCCGGTCAGTGGTCGACGAAGGGGTTCAGTAATCGCGCGCCGGTGCCGTCAAAGTCCGACGTATTTCTGGTGACCACCGTGAAATCGTAAAGTAGGGCGATTGCTGCAATTTGCCTATCGATGGGATGTTGTGGGCGTTGTGCCATCAGACGTCCCCACATCTGCGCGCATTTATGATCAAAATCAAGGATACGGTCACCGTAGAATCGCACGATCATGTCGAGCCATTCTTCGAGACGTTTTGCCTGGTCGAATTCTTTGCGTAGGCGGATGTTTTCAACGCCTTGTCGAAGTTCACCAACTGTTTGTACGGGCAAAAACAGGTTGTCGGGGTCGGCCGTTCTTAAAAAATGAACCACGCCCGCATTGGCCCTGTCGCCCTTGCGTAGCCCGCTGATCACATTGGTATCGATGAGGTACAACGGTCGATCCTACGGCCGGTTCGACGCGAGGTCGGCGTCCGTGCCGACGTCTGGCATGCTGAGCAGCGCGTCTGCGAAGGAGCGTCGCTTTGGGCGCTGCAGCGCCTGTTTCAGAATTTCACGGTGTTCGGCCTCGGCGCTGCGTCCATGCAAGGCAGCGCGCTGTTTCAAGGCGAGGGCGACGTCTTCTTCGACATTACGAACAACAAGATTGGTTGCCATGATGGACTCCACGTAATTGCGTTGTTTATAGCCTAACGGCAGGTTGCAATCAATGCAATCATTCTGATGTGCGGGCAAGCTGATGCTCTGAGCCGGAACCCCGACAAAATTCCGTCACCTCAGTTCCAATCCCACCAAGAGCGTAATCAGGTTAATCCTCTCGGCGTCGTATCCCCATCTTCAGCTTCTCATTGGTTTCAGCATGTTGTCGGACAGTCGCAGGTCGTCTTTCCTGGGCCGGTCAATGGCAGCACAAGCGGTGTTTGTTCACCAGAGGAGGGCATGCCGGTCAATCCGTGGAGGGATGTGAAGATTTTTTAGACTCGGTCGTGTCAGACAAACCGGCGTGCCAATCATGTAGACTACCGGTTGCCGAACTTGTATCAATTTTTCAAGTTAACGCGGTCTTCAAACTAAAGGGCAATAAAACTCACCTAGGCGCGCGCCCCTTGGAATGTGAGCGTTGCGGTGATCGATTTTCTTCAATCCGTCCAAGTCAATGACGGCGACCGCTACAGTTTTCACCTGGTTGTCGGCTTCTTGTTCAAAACAGACCAAAGTTGATATGAAAATATGCATGGCCAACACAGCATCCGATGAGAATTTCACACGTTAATGTCCAGGCAATTACTATGTTGAGAGCTCTTAAACCACCGCTAAGCAGCCCGCATGCAGCACTGGAACTCCGATTGGATTTACTCGACCCGAACAGGTCAATTGCCAGCGATCGGCCGCCTATTCAATGGTCATTGTGCTTCTACGTTGCGCTCGAAATCGAACATGAGTAACGCTGCGGAGACAATGCTTCCCTGGGCAGGAGGCCCCTACAGCATCAAGCGCCACGGCACCAGTTTGACCGTATGCGAAACCGAGCCAGTCCAAGCGCCCGGCTGCATTCAGGCGCACGGTGTTTTGCTGACGGTACGTCGCGCGGACTTGACGATCCTGCAGGTTAGCGAAAATAGTGCTGACTTCCTTGGGAAAGCCCCTGAGCAACTTCTTGGCAAGCCATTGCGTTCCCTGCTCGATGTGCGGCAGGAATCGCGCTTGCTGGAAATGTTGGCGACAGATTCTATCGAGCGTAACGCCTTGTTTGCTTTTACCTTGGCGGCGAATGGCAGCGTGCCTCCGCTCGACGTCAGCGTGCACACTACCAACGGCGTCGTTGTGCTTGAGTGTGAGGCAACTGGCCGCAGCGTCAGTCATCTGGTACACCCGGACGGTGATTTTTTCGCGCTGGTCCGGGCGGCAGTCAGCAGGATGCAAAACATCACCGGACTACTTAACTACTGCAACCGGATTGCGCATGAAGTGCGCGCTATTACGGGGCTGGACCGGGTGATGGTCTACCGTTTTCATGCGGACATGCACGGCGAGGTGGTGGCTGAGAGCAAACTGGATGAGCTTGCACCCTGGTTGGGGTTGCACTATCCGGAAGCCGATATTCCCAAACAGGCGCGCGATTTATACAAGCGCATCTGGATTCGTCCGGTACCCAACGCCGCTGGCCCGCTGGTGGAAATGGTGCCATTGGCGGATCCGGATAGCGGCCAGCCGCTGGATATGACGCACTGTACCTTGCGCGGTGCGTCAGTGATGTACACCGAATATCTCGCCAATATGAATGTGGCCGCATCGCTAACGATGCCAATCCTGATTGACGGCGAGCTATGGGGCCTGATTGCCTGTCACAACCAGTCACCAACTACTTTTCCGCATCAGGTGCGCGGCGCCTGCGAGTTACTGGCGCAGGTAGCGTCCTTGCAGCTCAAGTCCAGTGACTCCATCGAACAAATGGCTTACCGCTTGAAGGTCGAAGAGATTCATCAGAAATTGGTGATGAAAGCGGCGCGGGAAGGCGATCTGCTGGCGTTATCCGACCGACAGCCTTCGCTGCGCGATGCGATGGACGTCGAGGGTGCGGCGCTTTATCACATGAACCGCTGGTGGTGCGCCGGAAAGACGCCGGACGAGACCCAGCTCGACGCCTTGTCGGACTGGATCAACCAACGTCCGGAGTTCGATTCGCTCACCCGGCCGGCCTATGTGACTGACCAGCTGAGTCTTGCCTATCCGCCGGCAGCCCAATTCGTCGACGTCGCTAGCGGCTTGCTGGCGGTGCAGATTTCGCGCACCCGACAAGATTTGATCATGTGGTTTCGTACTGAGACGATACGCAAGGTCAACTGGGCCGGTAACCCGGACGACAAGCCACTGGTGCCCGGACCGCATGGAATGCGCCTGACCCCGCGTCGTTCGTTTGAGGTGTTTGTCGAGTCGGTGCGTGCGCGCTCACGGCCATGGTCGGAGCTGGAAGTCGATTGTGCCTTGCGATTACGGCTACTGATCATGGATCTCGTCATCGTATCTGGCGAGCGGATAGCCGATTTGAATGTCGATCTGACGAGTAGCAATGAAGAACTTGATGCGTTCGCGTATATGGCATCGCACGATCTGAAAGAGCCGCTACGTGGCATACACCGCTATGCACACCAGTTAATGGAAAATATGGAGGGGTGGGGCAGCGAACACCGTCAGCGGCTTGAGAGTTTGATGCGACTCACATTGCGCATGGACAGTCTGCTCGACTCGCTACTGCATTATTCGCGCGTTGGCCGTACGTCGCTGGAATTTGCGTCGGCAGATCTGAACGAAGTGGTCAATGAAGCGCTCGAAATGGTCGGTGTACGGCCTAATGAAAAAACCTGTCAGGTCGTTTTCGCGCGGCCGTTGCCAACGGTGCTGTGCGACATGATCAGAGTACGTGAAGTGTTCAGTAACCTCATTAGTAACGCCTTAAAGTACACGGAAAAAAAGGTGCCGCGTCTCGAGATCGGCTTCATCTCTGCGGATGACATCAATAATCGACCAAACGCGCCTGCTACAGCCGATGGGCATTCGATCTATTTTGTGCGCGACGATGGCATCGGCATCGCAGAACGCCACTTCGAACAAATTTTCCGGATGTTCAAGCGCCTGCATGGGAGCGACGAATTCGGTGGCGGCGTCGGTGCCGGGCTGACGGTAGTCAAGAAGGTAGTCAGCCGCCATGGCGGCGATATCTGGCTGGATTCAGTTCCACATGGCGGCAGCACTTTTTATTTCACTCTGCCCTGTTTCACCGGCAACGGGTTAAAGAAGGGCAGGATAGCTTCATGAGCCAGTTTAATCATAGGTTGGTTACCAGGGATAACGACGACGATGTCGAGCCCTTCATCGAGACGATACGGCTGACCGATGTGACGTATAACGGCGATGGACGTGCCGCTTTGGTGAACATGAAGTCCGATGGCAAACAGCGCACAAAGCCAAGAGTCGTGATTAGCGGGGCCATCAGTGCGCACGGCGCGGCTTTCGGCTCTCAGCAGAGATGGAGGGCACAGCCCATGAAATCGGCTCGCGATGCGAGGCGTCTGCAAACATCGAAAACGATCGTCGTCTGCAAACATCGAAAACGATCGTCGTCTGCTGGTTGACCAGGACATTACTATCCTCCGGACGGGAGCTCAAACAATGAGCAGCAAAGCCTGTCGCATTCTGATCATCGACGACAGCGCTGACGACCGCGCCAATCTGCGGCAAATGCTGCTGCGCGGGTCGGAGCGGCGTTATCGATTTACCGACGCCGAATTCGGCTTGAAAGGATTGAAGTTGATCGCCGATGCGCGATGTGCGGAGCCCGACAAGCTGCCGTTTGATTGCATCCTGCTCGACTTTAATCTGCCGGATATCGATGCGCAGAGGGTGCTTTTGGAGCTATGTTCCGGAAGGTCACTACCGCCTTGCCCGGTAGTGGTCATCACAGGCTGGAATAGCGTGGACAGCAACGTTGGCGGCAAACTTTTGCGCGCCGGGGCTCAAGACTATATTGGCAAGAGCTGGACCACTCCGGAAAGCATTACGCGCGCAATTGAAAACGCGATAGAGCGCTTCGCTTTGATGACGCAGCGCAATATCGAGATGCGTGCCCTCAGCGAGTCGGAGGCGCGCTATCGCAATCTGTTCGACTCAATCAGCGATTGCATGTGTGTACTGGAAAGAATCGAGAAACAAGTGGGCACGGCGTTGGACTTTCGCTGCGTGGCAATCAATCCGGCTTTTGCGGCAAGTTACGGTATATCTGACGTGGTAGGAAAATCCTTACGGCAGATACTGCCGAACGATTCCGAAGACTGGTTCAACATCTATGATCAGGTCTGGTCGACCGGCTTTCCGGCCCACTTCGAAAGCACCATACCCGCAGAGTCGCGGGATATTGAGGTGCGCGCGTTCAATATCGGTGAGCCGACCGCTAGAAAGCTTGTTCTCATCCGCAATGACATCACGCAGCGCAAAGAGTCAGATAGAAAACTGTTGAAGCTGGCGCAAACACTGCGCGATCAGGACAATCGTAAAGATGAGTTTCTGGCTATGCTGGCACACGAGTTACGTAACCCGCTGGCCCCGATCACGATGGCCGCCCGCATGTTGCAGCGACCGGGCATTGACCCGACAACGCTGTGTGAAGTGAGTGCGATCGTGTCCCGGCAAGCCGAACACATGACTTGCCTGGTGGATGATTTACTTGATGTATCGCGCATCAACAAAGGCTTGGTCACGCTGGATCACGAAGTACTTGATCTCAATGACATTGTGGCAAACGCTATCGAGCAGGTACGTTCTTTGATAGATAACAAGAAACACAAGCTCTCCGCTCACATGACTGGCAATGCGATGTATGTCGTTGGTGATCGGGTTCGGCTGGTTCAAATCTTTCCGAATATTGTTACGAATGCCGCCAAATACACGCCGGAAAACGGTGAAATTAGCGTTGATTTCTCCATCGACGGAAACACCCACTGTGTGGCAGTGCGCGATAACGGCGTCGGTATGAGCGAGAGCCTGCTGCCACATGTATTCGATATTTTTACGCAGGCCTATCGCACGTCAGACCGAATGGACGGCGGCTTGGGGCTGGGCTTGTCGCTGGTCAAACGCCTGGTTGATTTAATGGATGGCACAGTAACAGCACACAGCGATGGTCAATTCTTGGGAAGCAAGTTTGTGGTGACTCTTCCCAAGTTTGAATATGCGCCAGTGGCAACGACCAGGGCAGTGGCTGAAGTGGCTGGCAACGTGCAGGGTAAACATGTTGTATTGGTGGATGACAACATTGATGCAGTGACCATATTAGCAATGTTGCTAGAGTTGGAAGGTCACACGGTTTCAGTGTGCTATGCAGGCGAACAAGCCCTTGACCTTGCATTTTCTGGTACATCCAACTCGCCGCAAGCATTTTTTCTTGATATTGGTTTGCCGGGGATGGATGGATACGAGTTAGCCAGAAGGCTACGTGCGGACTTCAGAACATCCAAAGCGCTCCTGGTCGCAATAAGTGGTTACGGGCAACCTCAAGACCGGGAACGATCGCGTTTAGCGGGATTTAACCACCACGTTGAAAAGCCGGCTGATCTGTCCAAACTGTTGGAACTACTAAACGGAGTACCGTGAGCGAAATATCGTCTGTGACACACCGAAAAATAACGGCGTTATTGAGTACGGAAAAGGGACGTGTTTTCGATTTTTCCAGATTTTTACTCATATTGGTATGCCTGGACGGGTTATCTTATTAAAGGGCGGAATTAAGAATCGAGTGCAAGATGTTAATGAATCGTTACCGATCCGGCCTGTTTCATCTTGTTGATGATCTTGCCAGAGACTTCGAGTAAGCTCCGAAGGTCGGGCACTTTGCGTGGCAGGGTATTTATCTGATAGGCAATGGCGTCGACATCGTACTGCGTCAGGTACGACAGCGCGACGCCCTTAAACATGGTCTGGCGCAATAATCCGTTGGTATTTTCATTGCTGCCGCGTTGCCAAGGGCTGGGCGGATTACAGAAGTAGATGGCAACGCCGGTGTGCGCTGGCAATTCACGGCGCTGGCCGATCTCTCCGCATTGGTCATACGTTAGAGTTTTGCGCAAAGGCACAGTGACCTTGTTGACGATCACCATAAAGCGAGTCAATGCTGACGCAGCGCGGGCGTTAGGCATGTGTGCGAATACCCTAAGCGTGTCTTACGTTCTATCAGCGTCCCGATCGCCGAGCGATTGAAGGCGCCTTTGATCAAATCGGCTTTCCCGTGGCCGGGAATCAACCGGTCGGAACTTCTGGCGGGCGCATGTACAGGTTTTGCATTTCAGGGATGCCGCTACGCCGGTATGTGCCAGGCGAATGCGGGCGGCGTGTCTCGTTGCCCTGGCGAAGGCAGGTAATCAGTTCGCAACACAGTCCTCTGAAGGGCATCCCGTAGAGCGCGGTGTCGATAGTTTTGTGAGAGTCACGCTGAGTCGGATCAGTAGGATACATGTGGCGCAGTGCGCCGCCGATTTGTTGTGGCACCCGTCGCTGATGCAAAAAATGCGTAATGACACCAAACAATAGGCTGGCAGGATCAAGTTTGCGTGTTGTTCTGGAAGCCAGTCGGGCACGTCGGCTCGCCTGCACGGGAATGTACTCCGCTAATTCGGCACCGCTATGGCGTTGCAACTCGCGGCTGATGCTTCCCGTAGCGCGGTGCAGTGCATGGGCAATTTATCGAATGCCTTGACTATAGGGTTACATCACCATGATCGTGGCACGACTTCTGACTTGAAGTTGCCAGTAAAATTTACGGACCATAGCACCCGATCAGAATTGGAGGTTGATCTTTAGTATAAGGATCGCTTGGCTTCGCGTCGTAATGAAAATAAATTAACTATTCCATACTGGGTCACCCATATTCGGCAATTTATCTGCATCGAATCCTGGTGCATC
>JBLHMB010000108.1:0-7964 GCA_047621665.1 Bradyrhizobium sp.
CCAACACCAGCCTGTTTGCCGAGGGCGTGGCCAGCTATGTGTTCGTCGAAAAAAAGCCCGGCACGTTCGAGAAGCGTCGCGTCAATGTGGCATTGCGTGGTCGCGATACCAGCTATGTCGATACCGGACTGACCAGCGGCGAACGGGTCGTCACCGATGGCGCTTTCCTGCTCAATGCCGAAGGAGCTGGCGATGCTCGCTAAGCTGGTCGATTTCGTCCTGGCGCAGCGTGTGTTTGTGCTGATCCTGACGCTGGCACTGACATTATTCGGTTATCGCGCCCTGACCAATTTGCCGATCGAAGCCTTCCCGGACGTGCAGGATGTGCAGGTGCAGATCGTCACGCAATTTCCCGGACAGGCTCCGGAAGAAGTCGAGCGCACCATCACGCTGCCGATCGAACGCGAGATGAGTGGCGTGCCGCATCAGACCCAGCTGCGCTCGGTGACGCTGACCGGATTGTCGGTGGTGACACTGACTTTTGCCGATGGTACCGATGATTACTTTGCGCGCCAGCAGGTGCTGGAAAAACTCGGCAACGTGACGCTGCCGACGGGCATCCAGCCCAGCCTTGCACCGCTGACCACGGCGGTCGGCGAAATTTTTCGCTACATCGTCGATGCCCCGCCGGGCATGGATGCCAATGCGGTGCGCGCCTTGCAGGACTGGGTGATCCGGCCCGGCCTGCGTATCGTGCCGGGTGTCGCTGATGTAGTCAGTTTTGGCGGCACGGTCAAGGAATACCAGGTTCAGATCGACCCGGCTGCACTCAAGCGTTACAACGTCACGCTCGACCAGGTCAGTCAGGCACTGACCAACAACAGTGCCAATGTCGGCGGCGGGCTGGTGCGACGCGGCGACGAAGCGCTGGTGGTACGCGGCATCGGCATCATCACGCGCCTTGATGACATCGGCCGCGTGATGGTCAGTGCAAAGAACGGCAACACGGTGCTGGTGTCCGACGTGGCCACGGTCACCACCGGTTTCCGGCCGCGCTCCGGCGTGGTCGCCTACAACGACAACAACAGCGTGGTCGAAGGTATCGTGCAAATGACCAAGGGCAGCAATGCCGCCAAGGTGGTCGCCGATGTCAAGCTGCGCATTGCGGCAATCAACGCCAAACTGCCGCAAGGCGTGCGCCTGAAAACCATCTACGACCGCACCGAGCTGATCGATCACACGGTCAGGACCGTGGCCGAAAATCTGCTGGTCGGCGCGGGTCTGGTGATTGCCATCCTGATGCTGTTTCTCGGTAACTGGCGCGCGGCGCTGATCGTCGCCACCGTCATTCCGCTGTCGCTGCTGTGTGCCTTCATCATGCTCGATGCGCGCGGCATTCCGGCCAATCTGATCTCGCTGGGCGCGGTCGATTTCGGCATCATCATTGATAGCGCCGTAGTGCTGGTCGAAGCCTTGATGGTGCGGCTGGCGCTGCAAACTTATGATCCGGCCAGCGGGCTGTCGGCTACTGCGTGGCGCACCCGCACGCTCAAGGAAACCGTGGTCCAGCTGGGTCATCCGATCCTGTTTGCGAAGGCCATCATCATCCTTGCCTTCATTCCGATTTATACGTTCCAGCGGGTCGAGGGCAAGATCTTTTCGCCGGTCGCCTTCACGATCAGCTTTGCGATGGTCGGCGCCATTATTCTGACGATGACACTGGTGCCGACGCTGCTGGCCTGGACCATGCAGCGTCATCCGATGGCCGAAACACACAGCAACTGGATGGCCGCGCTGCAGTCGTGGTACCGGCGCATGCTGGGCGGCGCCCAACAGCGCCGCACGCTGGTGTTCGGCAGCGCCGCCGCCGCGCTGGTGCTGACCATGGTGCTGGCCCCGATGCTGGGCAGCGAGTTTCTGCCCAAACTGGACGAAGGCAATATCTGGCTGACCATCAGCCTGCCGAACTCCAGTTCGCTGGAAAAAACCCGCACGATGGAACAGCAGGTACGCGCCATCCTGAGGAGCTACCCGGAAGTCAATAACGTGCTCTCGCACATCGGCCGCCCCGACGACGGCACCGATCCGAAAGGCCCGAACAACATGGAAATCCTGGCCGACCTGAAGCCCCATGCGAGCTGGAACTTCAAGGACAAGGACGCGCTGGTGGCTGACATGACCGAAAAAATCCATCACCTGCCCGGTCTGCCGACCAATTTTTCGCAAGTCATACAGGACAACGTCGAAGAAGCGCTGTCTGGTGTGAAAGGCGAAATAGCGATCAAGATTTTTGGTCCGGATCTGGCCATCCTGTCGCAAAAGAGCGAACAGATTGCTGCCATCCTGTCGACTATTCCGGGTGCGGCCGATGTCGCCGCGGTCAAGATCGGTGGTCAGAGCGAACTCGACATCGTGATGGACCGCGAACGCATGGCCCGGCTCGGCATCAACGTCGCCGACGTCAATACGGCGATCCAGACCGCGCTGGCGGGCAATACCGTCAATGCCTATTTTGAAGGCGACCGCCGCTTCGATATCGTGATTCGCTTGCAGGAGAACGCACGCAACTCGGTCGACGATATCGCCGCGTTACAGATCAGCTTACCGGGTGCGACCGGCACCGTCGCGCTGGGTGATCTGGCACGCATCGATATCCGTCAGGGACCGGCACGTATCAGCCGTGAAGCCGGCGAGCGCAATGCCTCGATCAAAGCCAATTTACTGGGCCGCGATCAGGGCAGCTTCGTCGCCGAAGCGCAGCAGAAAGTCGCCGGGCAGGTGCACTTGCCCCCCGGTTATCAGATCAGCTGGGGCGGCCAGTTCGAGAACCAGCAGCGCGCGGTCAAGCGACTTGAAGTGATCGTACCGATCACCGGCCTGCTGATTTTTTCATTGCTGTTCTGGGCCTTCAAGTCGGTACCGAAAGCGCTGCTGGTACTGGCCATTGTGCCGTTCGCACTGATCGGCGGCATAGTCGGACTGGCCCTGGCAGGCCTGCATTTTTCGGTTTCGGCGGCGGTCGGCTTCATTGCCGTGGCCGGTATCTCGGTACAGAACGGCGTGATCATGGTCGAACAGATTATCGAAAACGGTCAGGCTGGCCAGAACGGACTGACCAGTTCGATCGAAGGCGCTGTCTCGCGCTTGCGTCCGATTCTGATGACGGCACTGATGGCGGGTCTGGGTTTGCTACCGGCCGCACTATCGCATGGTATCGGCTCAGAAACCCAGCGGCCGTTTGCAGTCGTCATCGTCGGCGGCATTGTCTCGGCCACATTTTTCACGCTGCTGCTCTTGCCGCTGGCCTATGCGTGGTTTTCCAACAAACAAATCAAAAAGGAAATCTGATATGAACTTACCCTCTCTGTATTCAGCAATGCCCTCGCATTCCGTTCGGGGGCACCTATCATGCGCCTGACCCGCTACTCGGATATCGGACTGCGCGTCCTGATCTACCTCGCCCGCAGCGATGCACGACAGGGCCCGATAACAATGGCTGAAATCGCCGGTCAATTCGACATCCCGCTGAACCACCTGATCAAAGTAGCCGGCCATCTGGCACGGACCGGCTGGGTCGATGCACTACGCGGACGCAATGGCGGCCTGCGTCTGGTCGTCGATACCAAAACACTGCAGGTCGGAACCATTCTGCGTGAACTGGAAGGCGACGACGAACTGATGGATTGTGAAGGACTGGCCTGCCACTTGCGCAAGGATTGTATTTTGCGTGCGGCACTGAAGATCGGTCAGCAGGCGTTTTACACGGCAATGAATACCTATACGCTGTACGATCTGTGCGACGGCAAGATCGGCGAACAGATCGTGCTGATGCACACCAGTTTCCTCAAGCAAGCCACCCGACTGCCGGTGTAAGCCAACGCCAACGTGACAGACAAAAAAAATGCTGCCGGCAAGGGCAGCATTTTTTATGCGTACAACTTAGTTGACTACAACTTAGTTGCGCACGATTTTCTTGTACTCGTTGGTGCGTGTGTCGAGTTCAATCACATCGTCCTGGCTGACAAACAGTGGCACCTGAATCGTGTGCTGGTTGGCTTCAATGACGTTTTCGAGACGGGCTTCTTTCAGGACGTTGCCTGATGTATTGCCCTTGACGGCTGGCTCGGCATAAATAATCTGGCGCGCGATCGTGATGGGCAATTCAACCGAGATTGCCTTACCTTCGTAAAAGACCGCTTCGCATTCCATGCCGTCTTTCAGGTAGTGCAGTGCATCGCCAAGGTTCTCTTCTTCGATTTCGTACTGGTTATATTCCTCGTCCATGAAGACGAACAACGGATCAGCAAAGTACGAAAAGGTCACTGGTTTCTTGTCGAGAACAACGACTTCAAACTTGTCGTCACCGCGGAAAACGTTTTCCATCGGTGCGCCGGTCAGCAGGTTCTTGGTTTTCCATTTGTAGGTGAAGCCGGTACGGCTTGACCCGTTGACATCAGAGCGAAGCACGATGAAAGGCTTGCTATCCACCATGATGATGTTGCCAACACGAATTTCTTTTGCAGGTTTCATAGGGATGGTCGTAAAAATTAAGTTGTATGAAAATCATCGGGCGCCACAGGGACACCGGCGCCGTCGGCTCGCGATTCATCGAAAAAACGCTGTCGGGCGACCGCGGATTGTACCTTGTTTTCCCCGGCGGCAGACCGGACAGCGACGGCAAACTGCAGCAAATTCGCCGTCAGATCGCCGTTAAGTTGCATTTTCTGCAGCCAAGGGGTGGCAGCCTGAGCGATTACCGGCAGGTCCGCGAACAATCGGGGCCACAGTACCGACCAGTCTTGCGCAGCGGGTGACTCCTCGCTCGTGGCGTTATTCCAGTGCAGTGATGCCGCCGTCAGGCTGTCGCTTGCTGATGCATAGCGCTGCAGGAACGCGCGGAGTTTGACGTGATGCAGATTCTCGTCTTGCGGATAGATATGCCAGAGAAAGGCCCGGCCAGCCCACTGGGCCCGCACGAATGAATCCTCGCCACGGACGATATTGAAATCGCAGGCCCACAGCAATTTGTCGTAGTCCTGTTGCGCCACAAACGGCAAGACACGTAACGTCAGCGCACCGCGTGTGCCAACCACTCCGGGTAGCGCCCGCTCCCCCAGAAACACTTCCACCGCATCGACCGCCACGCCTTCTGGAATCAGACAAGTGATCGGTGCATCGTGCTGCTGCCATGCCGCGAACAAGGCCGTCACCGGCGCATGCGGATAACAAAATAGTGACGTCTTGAGTGCCGCCATTTCCGTCGCCGTCACGCCTAGCGTGGCAAGGAAATTTCTGCTGATCTCCGGATCATTCTGAAATTGCCGACGCTGTTGCTGCAATCCGGCTTCGTGCAGCAGACCGCCGGTTTGCGCGGTAAATCCCGGGAAAAAGAAATGCTTGATCAGTGGCAGACGCGGATGCGGCGATGGCAAGGTGTGGCAACCTTCGACCCATTTTTCTGCACTGAGCCCTTCAAGATTGAGCCAGACCGGACGCGGTTCGCACTGTGCCATCGCAGCGACATAACCGGGCGGCAGTTCGCAGCCAAAAAATTCGATGACAATATCGGCGACATCGCACGGTGTGAACAGTCCACCCTGATCGCGCCAGTGCTGCACGGTCACGCCAGCGACCTGCTGCACATCAGCGTCCAGTTGTATAGCCGGACAGAGACGCTTGAAGCTGGTCAGATCATCGACCCACAAGGTGACGGCGATGCCGTGTTCCTGCTGCAGTTGCCTGGCCAGACGCCAGCAAATACCGATGTCGCCGAAGTTGTCGACGACTTTGCAAAACAGGGCGAGCGAGTGTGGCGATGGCATGGCGAGGTTCATGAGGGACGGTGGCATTTCAGTGCAGTGTCGGAATCGGAATCAAGAGCGGCGCCAAAATACGGTACCCGCTGCGCACATTATGCCTGTGCGACGGCTTATACTCCCGCCTCGCTCAACAAGGAAACTGCCATGGAAACCATCCCAGAAATCCGCCCCGGTCAATCGATCGAACTGCTCAAGGAACTGCACATCCTCACCCGCGATGGCAAGCTCAACCAGGACAGCCGGCGCAAGCTCAAACAGGTCTACCACCTCTATCAATTCATCGAACCACTGATGAAAGCGGTGCAGGCAACGCCCGGCGAAGGCGGCGTGAAACTGGTTGATCATGGCGCCGGCAAGTCGTATCTCGGCTTCATCCTGTACGACCTGTTTTTCAAATCGCTGACCGACGGCTCGCATATTTATGGCATTGAAACCCGCGATGAGTTAGTCAAGAAATCCGAAGAATTGGCAGCACGCCTGCACTTTCCCGGCATGTCATTTCTGAACCTGTCGGTGGCTGACTCAATCGATTCGCCCTTGTTGCCCGGGCACATTGACATCGTCACCGCGCTGCACGCCTGCAATACGGCGACCGACGATGCGATCCATTTCGGCCTGAAAAAAAAGGCCCGGCACATGGTGCTGGTACCGTGCTGCCAGGCCGAAGTCGCTTCGGTACTGAACCGATTGAAAGGCAAGGCACTCGGCAAGAGCGCACTGACCGAACTATGGCGCCATCCGCTGCATACGCGCGAATTCGGCAGCCAGCTGACCAACGTGCTGCGCTGCCTGCAACTCGAAGCGCATGGCTATCAGGTCAGCGTGACTGAACTGGTCGGCTGGGAACACTCGATGAAGAACGAGCTGATCATTGCGACCTACAAGGATTTGCCGCGCCGCCGGCCGGCCGAACGCCTGCAGGAAGTGCTGGGGTCGGTCGGACTGGAAGAAATGGCCGAACGTTTTTTTGTGTTACCCGCTGCGACCTGATCGCACCAAGTCGAGACCAGAACTGCCACCATCAAAAAACTGGTGGCTGTTACGCCCCATCTGCTTGACACGGTACATCGCGACATCGGCACTGCGGATCAGCGCATGGATGTCGGCGCCGTCGTTCGGGTAGGTGCTGATGCCGATGCTGGCAGTCAGGCGGCAGTCGTGCTGGTCGACGGCTATCGGTAGCGCAATTTGTTCGATCAGTTTGAGCGCAATACCGGCAAGTATCCCGACATCACCGAAATCCTCGGTCATTACAACAAACTCGTCGCCCCCCAGCCGCGCCACCATATCGACTTCGCGCACATTGGCGCGCAGCCGGTTGGCTACTTCACACAAGACTGCATCGCCGATTTGATGCCCCATCGTGTCGTTGATGTCCTTGAAACGGTCCAGATCCAAAAATAACAGACCGACCTGATGCCCGCTACGCACCGCTCTTGCCAGTGCCAGCGAGAGCTCCTGCAAAAAGCGCATGCGGTTAGGCAAGCCGGTCAGATCGTCGTGATGGGCAAGGTAACGGATCCGCTCATCGGAGCGTTTGTTTTCAATCGCCAGTCCGGCCAGGTCCAGTACCGACGGCAACAGAAAACGCTCCAGCCCGGAGGGGCCGCGCGCATGCCGGCAATACAGCGCCAGCATGGCCATCGGATATTCCTGGCGGCCGAGGACCGGCCAGAAACTGCAAGCGCGCACATCCTGGTCGCGGGCGAGCGCGAGACAACCTGCGTAGGCCGGATCGTGCTCCAGGTCGGTCACGATTAACGGAAAGCGCCAACCGGACAGCGGCACCGCGTTCGCACTGACCGCCTGCTGAAGCATCGTACGGCTGAAGCTTTCCGGTACGGCGGTACCGACATGCCAGGTCTGACTGCCGTCCCGGTCATGCAGACCTTCGATCGCACACAAAACATCACCCGACAATTCTTCGAGCATGTGGTTAATAGCAGCCAGCGTCACTGCCAGATCGGCACCGCTGGAAATGAGCTTCAGAATGCCGTTCTGGCGCGTGATCAGATCGTGATTACGCTTGCGTTCGGTGATGTCACGCATGAAGACAATAAATAATTGTTCGCCGTCGATGCAGGCTTCGCTGAAGACAATTTCGAGTGGGAATTCGTGGCCATCGGTATGCAAGCCAATCACGTTGGAACCACGCCAGTTCTGGTGCTGCTGATGCGTCTGCAGATAATGCTGGGGAACCTCACT
>JBLHMB010000109.1:0-7353 GCA_047621665.1 Bradyrhizobium sp.
TTGGCTAACCGCATCAGCGTTTGCGGACCGGCAATGCCATCGGGCTTGAGTCCCTGCATCAGTTGGAAACGCCGTACCCGTCGTTCGTCGACCGCCGTGCCGTCCGGCGGCACGGGCACGCCATCTACTGCGGCCAGCTGAGACGCAACCCAGTCGGCCACCGGTCCACGCGCTCCTGCAGAGATCGAAGTGCGATAGCCGGCGGGGCCGCGCCACAGGGTCCGGAAATCGCCGTCCCAACGCCGCGCCAGCACCGTGAGGCTGACCGTGTCAGCGATGCCGTCGATCTGCAGGCTGGCACTCATGGCGTTCAAGCCGGTCAGTACGGCATAGTAGTCCCTGCCATCGTCATCTTTTAAGGTCAGGATGGCGGGCCGGTCGAGCTGGCGCAAGTCGGTCAGGCCACGCCCGTCGAAACAGTAGACATTTTCTTTTTGCAGCACGCTGCACGCATCCCCGTCGCCAATGGTCAGTTGCCAGAGCCTGGCCAGCCGCTGGTACGCAGCCGGCAAGTCACGCGCCGCACTGCTGGCGACACGCGGCACGGTGGCCGGAAGGTTGACCTTCGGCGACGGCGCAGCAGCAGGAGCAGAGGCACGCACCGGACTGAGCGCGGCTGCTTTGACTGGCGCGGCGGCAAACCGGTTATAGCCCAGCAGCACGCCCCCCAGTAACACGGCTCCTGCCACGCCGCCGGCCAGTGCGGAGCGCCAGCGTAGCGTACCGTTCGACGCCGCCACACCATCAAGCCGGAACACTTCGCGCGCCGCCGCGTCAATGGTGGCCACATCGACCTGATGCAAACCGGCGGCATAGGCACCGAGCAGCGCACGGTCACACAGCAGATTGATCCGGCGCGGGATGCCGCGTGCGCACTGATGAATCCGGCGCATCGCACGCACGCTGAACAATGCTTCGTTGTGGCTACCGGCAACAGCGAGGCGGTGCGCAATATATTGCGCGGTCTCGCCCTCCGACAACGCGGCCAGATGAAAACGGGCAATGACCCGCTGCGCCAATTGTTCCAGCTCGGGACGATCGAGCATGGTGCGCAATTCAGGCTGACCGATCAGGATAATTTGCAGCAGCTTGCGCTCATTGGTTTCGAGGTTAGTCAGCAAACGCAGTTGTTCGAGTACATCCGCTGACAGGTTTTGCGCTTCGTCGATGATCAGGATGTTGTTCTGTTTGACCGCATGGGTGCGCAACAAAAAGGTGTTGAGCGGATCGATGAAATCCTTGACGGTCACGGCAGCGTCATTACGCGGGCTGACCTTGATATTGAATTCGTCGCAGATCGACTGCAGCAACTCGGTCACCGACTGTTTCGGATTGAACAGATAGGCAACGTTGCAGCGGGCGGGAATCTGCTCAAGGAAGAGGCGGCACACCGTCGTCTTTCCAGCGCCGATTTCGCCGGTCAGCAAGACGAAACCGCCACCGCCCTTGAGGCCGAACAGCAGGTGGGCGAGGGCCTCGCGATGGCGCTCGCTCATGAACAGGTAGCGCGGATCGGGAGCGATCGAAAAGGGGGGCTGACTAAGTTGAAAGAATGGCTGGTACATGAGCGAAGGCTAGCACAAAGCGCCAGCGATCCGGCACCTCCGCGCCGCAACTGATGCCGCGACGCATCAAGAAACCCGCTCTATTCCGGCCGCCGGCAGCGTCAACTTATCAGACGATTTCTGCCTCGCCCGAGATCGTCAGTGATTGGTAGTCATGCCGCTCAGTCAGATTGATCGGGCTTGTCGTCGCCTGCTCGTCGGCTCGCTGCTGCCAGTGCCGCAAGGCATCGGCCACCGATACGCGCTCAAACGGCGAGGCCTGCGGAAGAATCTGCTGTAAGGCGGCCCGCACCCGGACCAGGCGCGGGTCATGCGGTTGCGCGTCGTCGGTGGTGTCATTGATACAGAAAAAATCAACGGCACCGGCTCGCGCGACCAGCTGCTCGATCTGCTGCACCTGGTCGGCTTCGCCGGTCGAGATGTACAGGTGGGTGTAATCGCGCACGGTCGCCTGTCCGTGTGCCAGCGCCCAGCGCATCACGAAGTCCGACACGATGGTCGGCTTGTCCCAGGTTCTGAAGGTCGTCGAGCGCACCATCGCAAACAGGTCGGGTGCGGCCTCTTCGAGCGCCACCATCATCGAACGCAACATCGGTCGTGGCGAATGGGCGAAGGTGCGGAAGGTATGCCGGTACGCCCCGATGTTGCGCGCCGCCAGCCACTGGTGCGACAGGCGGCAGGCATTGTCGAGCGAAGTCGCGTCCTGGCGCAACGGCTCATTGGTCACCGCCGGCTCATCGGACCAGGCAACACAAATACCGTTGTCGTCAAACCAGTCACTGGCCTGCACCGGCGCACCGAAGAACACGTCGTCATTGAGATAAATGAAGCGTTCCGACAGGTTGGGAATGCGATGAATATAGGACTCGATATTGCCGGAATCAAAGGTCGGCAGCGATGCCGCCGGGATGAGCGAAGCATGGTCGATGATCGTGATCCTGGCCGATGGTCGCAACCAGGCCGGGCTTTGGCCATCGGTCACGATATACACATGACCGTGCTGCGGAAAGAACTGCTCCAGTGCGCGCAAGCTGTAGCGCAACTCATCATTGTCGCGGAAACGTCCCTCGACATTGCCATACACGGCGATGGCATCGCGATGGCAGGCACTGAGTTTCTCGGCGGCGCGATGGCGCTTGCGCCGCCAGGTCGGATCATTGCCGTCTACCCACAGGTAGACGATGTCAATTGAATTTGCGTCTGTCATGGACGAATGTGTACCCGGAAAATTAACCTGTCGAAGTCAGTGTGAATTGGCCCGGGAGGACAAAGGGATCGCCGCTGACGCCTGCTTTCCGCACAGACCCGTGTTTGCAGGCACGGTATGCGGGGACGTATGGTACGACGATATGAAATATCGTGGGAGGACTGACTATATTGCAGTAAAACAGTGCTACCGACGCGTATAGGATTGGCTAACGCGCCGGTCGATCAGACGCCTGCGTCAGGTACAGCTGCCGTAGGCGTAAAAGCCGCTCGACGTATTGCGCACGTCGGTATACGCGTAAATCGAGTAATAGCCGAGGTACTGGTTCGAATTGACCGCATAGGCGTTACCTCCCGATGCATAAGCACGACCGGCAGAGACATGCGCGTAATTGCTACCGTACCAGTGCGCACAATTGAATGGCGTCGTCACATTACCGCTGGTAATGCGATCGATCATGGTCTTGATCGCCACCATCTGGCCACCGCTCTTGCCGGGGAAGTTCACGTCGTCATAGCCATACCAGTCCCAGCAACCGTTCGGATTGGCCGACGTCGGACTGGCTTGCGGATACAGCACAATCATGTTGTTGGTATCGGCCCAGCGGTTGTAGCCGGCGTTCTTGTAATACTGCGTGCCGACGGTAGCGACATTCTGTTTGCAGCCGTGCAGTGCGACATGCAATTTGCACGGCTGGCCAGCTGCACAATTGGCCGGTACGTAGGCCCAGCCATCATTGGCCATACCGTGCGTAGTCGGATCAGCATTTCCCCAGAATCCCTTTTGATCGAAATTAATGAACGTGCCGCCCAGCGTGCCGGCATTTTTTGCATTGAGCGTGCCGTGTATCCATTTGAGTAGATCGCCCGCCGCATCGACATTGCAATTGCTGATGTACGGCGAGGCGTTGACACTGCACGGATTGCCGTTGTAATCGGTCGGCATCGCATGTTCGGCCGCGATGGTGTTCTTGTAGACGATGTTGGCGCTGCTGACATAGTTGCCGTACATCGTTTTGAGATCGTTCATCACCGCCTGCTTCACCGTCGAATCAAGCGTGCCCGAAAACAGGTACACCTTCGAGGCTGCCAGATTGGCGGTCGGGTCGATATAGCCATTGCCGGACCAGGTATTGACGGTCGAGATCAGGTACGGCAGATTGCGCGAACCATTGTCGATCGTGCAGGGACCGGTCGCAATAGCGACATTTCCTTGCGAGCAGTAGACCGGCCCGCCGGCAATGATGCCGGCACCCTTGCGGATGGTCTTCGAATAAGCGAAGTGCAATTGCGCGGCCATGTAACCACCGGATGACAACCCGGAGACCGAGACATCGGCGTTGCTGACGTTGTAGCGCGGAAGCACCACGGCGGCACCGGCCAGCGAGGTAAAAGTGAAGGCAACGGTGGCGGCAAGCAGCCGAGCGGAAAACGGGATCAAGGGCGGCATGGTGTCTCCAGTGGTTTTGTGACTACGATTTTTGTGTTGCTGCGCCATGCAGCGAACTCCATCGTAGACCAGTGAGACGCCCTGTCAATCAGAATCCCGTATCAACCCGCGTAGAAATCCGGCCGGAATCCAAGTACAATCCGGACTTCGCGGGTGTAGCTCAATGGTAGAGCAGAAGCTTCCCAAGCTTACGACGAGGGTTCGATTCCCTTCACCCGCTCCAGAACAAATGCATCACGAACGCATCAGGCACCCGAACCACGGTGCCTTTTTTATTGGCACTCTTCCTCTTCGACCGACAGGTAGTCCAGCATGACCGACACGCGCAAACCCATGTTCTATGATCCCACCGAGCACCGCATCCGCAGCTTCGTCACCCGGGCCGGCCGGCTGTCGACTGCACAGGCGCGCTCCATCGAGACACTCGGTCCGCAATTTTGTATTCCATACGAAAAAGCGCCGCTGGCTCTGGAGCGGAGCTTCGGTCGCGCCGCGCCGGTCATTTTCGAAATCGGTTTTGGCATGGGCGAAACCAGCGCGAAGATCGCGGCGCTGATGCCCGAGAAAAATTTCATTGGCGTCGAAGTGCACACGCCCGGCGTCGGCAGCTTGCTCAAGCTGATCGGCGAACAGGAACTGGCCAATCTGCGGCTGATCCAGCATGACGCTGTCGAAGTGCTCACGCATATGATCGCGCCGCTGTCGCTGGCGGGTGCCCACGTGTTTTTCCCGGATCCCTGGCACAAGGCACGGCATAACAAGCGCCGGCTGCTGCAATCACCACTGGTGGCCTTGCTGGCTTCGCGGATTGCACCGCGCGGCTATCTGCATTGCGCAACCGACTGGCAGGAATATGCCGAGCAGATGCTTGAAGTACTCGGTGCGGAGCCGACCCTGGTCAATACTGCCGACGGCTATGCGCCGCGTCCGGATTATCGCCCGGTAACCAAGTTTGAGAACCGCGGCCTGAAACTCGGCCACGGTGTCTGGGATCTGGTCTTTACGAAAACCTGACAACCGGCAATTGATAGCGTGGGCACGGGTCTATCGTGCTCACGCGATTGAACCGCAGAAATATCAGGGTCAGAGTCGAATTAAACGAACGCCACTGTCAGTCCAGGCAAGCTGACACCTGAAAAAGCCGTGGTCCAGGTTTCGCCAGCGGCGACCGGATAGGCTTCGGTCCAGGTACCGGTGGTGATAATTTCACCGGCCGCCAGCGGGGCAAAGTCAGTTTGTGTCTGCAGCAGCTTGTGCAGGTGCATCAGTGCATGCACCGGACTATCCAGTACCTCGGAACCGTAGCCCGCCCCGCGTAATGAAAATCCTTCACCGCAATCGGACGACAGGGAGACGCTGGAATCCGTCAGCACCTGCGCCAGGTTGCGCCGCGAGGCTTCCGACAACATGTGCGGCTCACCGATGATCAGCGAACCATGCAACCCGAATGCGGCTACCGCGTCGGCTGGCTCGAACTGCCAGTTGGCGAACGGGCAAACGATGATTTCGAAACCATGCGCCATCCATTCGATGCATCCGGCCACCTCGGCCAGTGAGGCATTTTTTGTCGGCGCCTTGCGCAGCTTAAAGACAATTTCAGGCTCGAGGCGGGGTTGTACCGCGCCGACCAGGCTCTGCAACGCGCGGTTGTCGGTGGCATAGCGCACGGTGGAGTCGTACATGGTGGCCCAGATAGGCGCATCCAGCGGGCCGGCGCTGCGAAATTTGCCCCAGACCTTACGGTTATTAAAGCCGATCTTGCGGCCGACCGGCTGTTCGCCTTCGGCGATACGGATATCGAGGATGCGCTTGGCGACTTCATAGCCATCGGCCATCGACAGTTCCGTATCTTGAGACAGACGCGGCAACAATGCCGAGCCGGCTCGCGCGTCAAGCAACTGGTGGGCAAAACGATTGGAGATTGTGGACATCAACATTGCGGACTCGCTTAGGTAGGCTTGAAAATACCAACCTATTTTCAGCTACCCTCGGGTAATACACAAGCGCCGTGATTAGTCATTTTGTCCTAGCCAGGATAACAATAAGTTCTGAAACCGTTCAGGCTGCTCCATCAAGAAAAAATGACTGGCATTGTCGAAAATCTCGGTACGGGCATTTGGCAGCCCGGCACCCAGCCAACCTGTGGCGGTCAGCGAACAAATCGGGTCGTTGGCCCCGGCCATGATCAGCACCGGCTGGTGGATGCGCGCCAGTTCAGGCACGGTGTCGTGCTCCTGGCACGCGGTGTTCTGGCGAATGTAGCAAGCCGGCAAGCGGGTTTCGCCGCCGATCAGCCGTTCAATGACGGCCACCCGTTCCGGTTGCTGATTGAAAAAATCCGCCGAGACGAAGTTCTGCACCGAGTGCCGCGCATGGTCGGCCCAGTTCATGCGCCACTCAAGCGCATCGCGCATGTTGAGCAGCACACGCCGCCCGAGCGGATCGAGCCGCGCAAACGAGGCACACAACACCATTGACAAGACCCGCTGCGGTGCCAGCAACGCCATGTGCTGCGCCACCGCCCCGCCCATCGACCGGCCCACCACGTGCGCTTTGGCGATCTGCAAATGATCCATCAGCCCGAGCGTGTCGCGCGCCAGATCCGCAGTACTGACCGGCTCATCAACCTGCGTACTCTGCCCGGCACCCCGATTATCAAATGCAATGACCCGGTACGCGTGCCGCAACACCTCGATTTGCGCCAGCCACGCGCTGAAGTCGCCCGCCAGACCGTGGATCAGCACCACGGCCGGACCGCTGCCTTCATCGATGTAGCGCAACGTGTAATTGCCGACCGTGGCGAATTTCTGCATGAATTCCATCGTGCTTCTTTCTCAGGTGATACCGAGGTGGGATTGCAATTGCGCCTGCTGTTGCCGGAACTCCTCACTGCTACCGGCAAATACGACGCGGCCGGTATTGAGCAGCACCACGTCGTCGGCCACTTTCATGGCCAGGCCGAGATTCTGTTCGACGAGCAAAATGGCGATCTGGCTTTTGAGCTGTTCGATTACGTCGCCGACTTCGCGCACGATTTGCGGTGCCAGGCCTTCGGACGGCTCATCAAGCAACAGCACCGACGGATTGGTCATCAGCGCCCGGCCGATCGCCAGCATTTGCTGTTCGCCACCC
>JBLHMB010000110.1:0-7210 GCA_047621665.1 Bradyrhizobium sp.
ATGGCAGCCTGGTGCTCTTCGGCTGGGGTAGTCGCCAGCGCCGTATTCAGGCTGCAGAGATGGACAGTACCAGTGCGATTGCCGAATCGATCGCGCAGGACAAGGATCTCACCAAGAAATTATTGAGTGCAGCTGGCGTACCCGTGCCAAACGGACGCGCGGTTTGCGATGTCGATGATGCGTGGGCAGCGGCGCTTGAAATCGGTTTGCCGGTTGTCGTCAAGCCGCTCGACGGTAATCAGGGTAAGGGCGTCACGGTGAATGTGACAAGTCGCGAACAACTGGCTGCGGCTTACGCCACAGCGACGGAGTTTCGTGATGCGATCCTAGTCGAGCGCTATTTGCCAGGGAACGACTTCCGCATGCTGGTGGTGGGCGACAAGCTCATCGCTGCTGCGCGCCGGGATCCGCCGCAGGTTGTCGGTGACGGGCTGATGTCAGTACGCCAGCTGGTTGATCAGGTCAATCTTGACCCGCGTCGTGGTTCCGGCCACGCGACCTCACTGACCAAGATTCGCTTCGATGATATTGCGTTGGCCAGCCTGGCCAAGCAAGGTTATGACGCCGAGACCGTCCCGCCAAAAGGTCAGCGCGTGGTCTTGCGTAACAATGCCAACTTGTCGACAGGTGGTTCTGCCACCGACGTCACTGACGATGTCCACCCCGAATTTGCTGCGCGTGCCATCGCCGCCGCGCGCATGGTCGGCCTCGACATCTGCGGCGTTGACATTGTCTGCGATAACGTTCTCAAACCGATGGAAGAGCAGGGCGGTGGTGTGGTCGAGGTCAATGCCGCGCCGGGCTTGCGGATGCATCTGTCACCCTCTTTCGGCAAGGGTCGTCCGGTCGGTGATGCCATCATCGCAGAGATGTTCAAGCGTGGCGATGATGGCCGCATTCCGGTCGTCGCCGTCACCGGTACCAACGGCAAAACCACCACCGTCCGCCTCATTGCCCACCTGATGACGCAGAGCGGTTTGCGCGTCGGCATGACTAATACCGATGGCGTCTACATTCAAGGCCGGCGTATTGATAGTGGTGACTGTAGTGGTCCGCGCAGTGCCCGCAATGTGCTGTTGCATCCGGATGTTGATGCGGCTGTCTTTGAAACTGCACGCGGTGGTGTGTTGCGCGAAGGGCTGGCGTTTGATCGCTGCCAGGTAGCCGTTGTGACCAATATCGGCACTGGTGATCATCTCGGGCTGAACTACATCACAACTGTCGAGGACCTGGCTGTCCTTAAGCGTGTGATTGTCCAGAATGTGTCCGACACCGGAGTTGCCGTGCTGAACGCGACCGATCCGATCGTTGCGCGTATGGCAGGTAATTGTTCGGGATCGGTGACGTTCTTCGGTAGCGATCGCCGTCACCCGGTGATGGCCACACATCGTGCCCAGGGGCGGCGTGTTGTCTTCATCGAAAACGACATGCTGGTGGCGGCCGAAGGCGAGACCGAACACAAGATTGCGTTATCCCAAATCCCGATTACACATGGTGGCTCGATTGGTTTTCAGGTCGAGAATGTGATGGCCTCGGTCGCCGCCGGGTGGGGCGTCGGTCTGGACTGGGACGTCATGCGTGCCGGGCTGAAATCGTTTGCCAACGACAGCGACAATGCGCCTGGACGTTTTAACGTGTTCGACTACCGTGGAGCAACGCTCATTGCTGACTACGGCCATAATCCAGACGCCATTCTGGCGCTGGTGCAGGCGGTTGAATGCATACCGTCAAAACGCCGTTCGGTTGTCATCAGTGGAGCTGGAGACCGGCGCGACGAAGATATCCGTCAGCAAACCCAGATCCTGGGAGCGGCGTTTGACGACGTCTTGCTCTATCAAGACCAGTGTCAGCGCGGGCGTGCCGACGGCGAGGTCGTGGCGTTGTTGCGGGCTGGTCTGGAGGGAGCTTCACGAACCACCGTCATTGATGAAATTCAAGGTGAGTTTGTTGCGATCGATCGTGCTCTCGAGCGTCTCGCGCCGGGAGACTTGTGCCTGATTCTGGTGGATCAGGTCGAGGAGTCTCTGGCGCACATTGCGGGACGGATCGCCCGCGGTTAATGCGTGTTATGCGGTGCCGATCCTGCCGGCACCGAGTCGCCACAGTGACGTCAGTTCGGCGCTGCGGGCCGCGTGCAGCGGGTCGCTCGCGTCTCGGGCGCGCGGGTGAATCGGGCGGACATCTGTGCGTCCCAGTACCGTTAAGCCTGCTGCGCTAATCCACTCCAGCAAGGCCGCGCGCGTGCGTAAGCCCAAGTGCTCGGCCAGGTCCGAAAGGATGAGCCATCCTTCTCCGTTGACTTCGAGGTGTGCTGCCAGTCCGTCTAGAAAGCCGCGCAGCATACGGCTGTCCGGGTCGTACATCGCATATTCGATCGGAGAACTGGGTCGGGCGGGCAACCACGGTGGATTGCAGACGATCAGGTCGGCACGGCCCGGCGGAAACAGGTCGGCGTGGATCACTTTGATGGTTGAATTCAGGCCGAGGCGGTGGATGTTTTCCTGCGCACAGGCCAGCGCACGTGGATCCTGATCAGTGCCGATCACATGCTGCATGCCACGTTGTGCCAGCACTGCGGCGAGCACGCCTGTTCCGGTACCAATGTCGAAGGCCATTTTTTTCGCAGGTAACGGCGTTTCTGCCACCAGTCCGACATATTCGCCGCGCACCGGAGCGAACACGCCATAGTGAGGATGGATGCGATTGGCCAGCGGGGCAATTTCCACACCAGCTTTGCGCCATTCGTGTGCACCAATCAGTCCCAGTAACTCCCGTAGAGACGCTACATAGGGTTCGTCAGCGAGGCCATAAGCCTCGTTACATGCAGCCTGAACATCGGGTGCCCGCCGCAACGGCAGCGTATGGCCGCTGTCGAAAGGCATCAGCAGCATGGCCAAAGTGCGGGCGCGCTGGGACTGCGCCTGACGATGAAAGTTGAATGCGTCGAGCGGGGTGTTGGCGGCCTTGTGAATTTTCCGGTCACACCGGCGCGCCATTGCCTGCAGTAGTTGGCGCGCATTCTGGAAGTCGCCACGCCACAGCATTGCAGTACCTTCGCAGGCCAAGCGGTAGGCGGCATCGGCGGTAGTGCGATCATCGGCTATTACCACGCGCCGGGGACTGGGCATGCCGCTTTCGGAACGCCAGTGTGCTGTGCAGGGCAGGTCGTTTTCGATCCAGTGGATTACTGCCGGATTAGGCGCTAATTGCGTGGCGGGGATGGGTGTTGGCATTGCGGTTCACGATCAAAAAAAGGAGAGCAGGAAGCAGTAAGCATTAGCAGCAAGCGGGTATTTTATGTCAGGCCATTCCTGTAGGGTAAAGCATGCACGGCGGGGGTAAGGATAGCGGCTCAGGTATGCTTCGAAAAATTTAACCCGCTGCAAGGATCGGTATGGCTAGTCCGGATCAATTAATAAACAAAACACTGCGGCTGGCGCGATCCGGGCTGGTTGGCGTGGTATTGAAAAATCCTTTCAAGGACAGATTTTTTCTGTTGTTGTTCGCGGTGCTGGTGGCCTTGAGTCTTTTTTCCCCTGAGTTGATTGCCAGCTATCCGGCGCTGGTCGATTGGCCGACGATAGCCGCCTTGACCGGTTTGCTGGCTTTGACTAAGGGGCTGGAGTTGAGCAGTGCGCTGGACCATGCAGGCCACTGGGTCACCGCACGCATGACCAGTGAGCGTGCGGTCGCACTGTGTCTCGTGATGGCTGCTGCTCTGTTATCGATGGTGCTGACCAATGATGTCGCTCTGTTCGTTGTGGTGCCGCTGACGTTAGGCGTCTGTCGGCTTACCGGCATGCCGCTCAGTCGACTCGTGATTCTCGAAGCACTGGCGGTCAATGCCGGTTCAGCACTGTCGCCGGTTGGCAATCCGCAAAATCTTTTTCTGTGGCAACTCTCGGGTGTGTCTTTCAACGAGTTCGTGGTGCAGATGTTGCCGCTGGTGTTAATGCTGATGGCGTTATTGCTAGTACTGACCTGTATGCTGTTTGGCCGTCACCCGGTCAAAATCGGTGTTGGTGAACAGCTTGCGGCGCTGGATAGTCGCTTGTTCTGGTGCTCGCTAGTCTTGTACGCGCCGTTCTTACTGTTGACCGATCTGCGTCATGCACAATTGGCGGCAATGATTGTGCTGCTGGTTTTTACGCTGTTGCGCCGCGAAGTGCTCACGCGTATTGATTGGGGTTTGCTGCTGGTGTTCGTGCTGATGTTCATCGACTTGCGTTTGCTGTCGGGCCTTACCATCGTCCGAGAGGCGATGCAGTCGTTCGGACTGCAACAACCCCGTCATCTGTATCTGACGGCGATCGCTGTGTCTCAGTTGATCAGCAATGTTCCTGCTGCGATTGCACTGGTCGACTATTCACGCGACTGGCGTGTCATTGCTTATGGCGTCAATGTCGGTGGTTTCAGCTTGATGATCGGCTCGATGGCCAATTTGATTGCGTTGCGGATGTGCGGCGAGCGCAAGGCATGGCTGGAATTTCATTGGTATGCCATTCCATTTCTGGGTGTCGCGATGGCAGTTGGTTACCTGCTGTTGTTCATGTGATCACCTCTTGGATTGCGTGCCACACCGGTCTGGCGGGAACTCGCAGGAAAAGCCTGCGGGTTCCCGCCGGAATTCGCCTGACTTAGAACTGTGTCCGCAAGCCCACGATCAGGTTGCGACCCGGTAGCGGTGCCACATCTTTCAGGATTGACGTTGACAGACGAATATCCTGATTGAGTAGATTTTTGACATTGGCAAACCAGGTGACATCGCTGTTGCCGACCTTCCATGTGTACGACAGATTGGCATCGAGCAGTGTGTAAGCAGGCGTACCGGTGGTTTCAAATGAGGCAAGCCGGTTTTGTGATTGGGCACGGATTACCGATGCACCGCTGCGCCACGCGCCGGTCTTGTAGCCGATGTCGGCACCGAACCGGGACGCCGGCTGCAGTGGCAAGCTGCCTGCATCGTCGAGTGATCCGCGTGATGTGTCGGCGAAGGCGCGTAATGACACCCCGTTACCATGCGCGTTATAAGTAATTTCTGCCTCTGCACCGCGGATTGTCGCGGCCGCTTGACTGAAGATGCGCTCTTTCAATGTGCCGCCCGGATTGCCTTCGCCATCGACCAGATTGCCAGCAATCTGACCGTAGACAAAATTCTTTGCTTTGGTTTGAAATACATTTGTTTTCCAGCGGATCAGCCCGGTACTTTTTTGCAATGTCAGCTCGATGTTGCGGGAAGTTTCTTTGGCAAAGTTGGGGTTGCCGATGTCAAAGGTGGCGGTTGAATCATGTGGGCCGCCGGAGTACAACTCGTCTGCAGTAGGTGCTCGTTGGGCAATCGAAACGGTCGCGCCAGCGCCATAGCCTGGCGCAAAGGTCCATAACCCGCCCAGTGCGTAAGAAGCCAGGTCGAAACTGCGTGCGATGTTACTGACCGGCGCGCGCTTTACCGACTCCAGGCGCAGACCTGCATTCATGCGCACTGGTCCGAACTCGCGTTCTTCCACCAGAAATGCAGCATTCGATGTTGAGCGCGTGACGGGCACCGTGTTAGGCCCACCGTCGACTGCATTCAATGCTGAGAAATTGGTGTTGTCAGTTTGAATCCCGAACGTGCCATGGAATCCGGCAATCGGATCGTGCGTCAATTCAGCCCGGGTTTCCAGCGACCGGTTGGCAAAGTTGGTCTGAGGGACATTTTCAAGGTTGAGCTCACTGTGTTTGTAATCCGTATAACCCACCTTAAACTTGAAGCTTTCAAATCCGGAAAACGGCGCATTAACTAGTGCATCGATGTCGTAGCGACGCTGCTTCTGATCGATTTGCGATTCCTCAAGGGTCGGTATGCCGTACAGATTGCTGACCTCCGCTGCGGAGACCCCGACATGTCCCCAGTTCTGAATATAGGAGGCGCCGATACCAAGACTATTTTGCCGTGCAAATGATAACGGCAAGGTGCCGCTTGCACTTGTCGGGTCACCTTGAATACGGTTGCCGGGAATGTTGTAATCATTGGAGTTACGCACGCTACCGTCGATATGCAGTCCAATCGGACCGGTAGCGGTGTCTGCTGATACCGATGCGTTTTTCGCCTGGTCAACTGTGCCATAGCGAACTTCTGCTTGTCCTGTGGGTACCGTCGCCAGTGTGGTCGGAATCCGGTCGTTGACAACATTGACCAGGCCGCCAATTGCTCCAGATCCATACAGTAGCGCTGCGGGTCCGCGCAGAATTTCAATTTGTTTTGCGGTAGGCCCATCGGTGGCTACGGCATGGTCATTTGATAGTCCTGAGACATCCGATACAGCCATGCCGTTTTGCAGGATTTTTACCCTGGAGCCGTCCATGCCCCGGATGATTGGTCTTGAGGCCCCTGCACCAAAGGCGGATGTTGACACGCCGAGTTCGCCGGAAAGTGTGTCGCCTAACGATCCGCCGAGCTTGTCGCGCAGTACGTCACCGGCGAGGACTTTGGCCGGCGACAATATCTGGTCGCCGTCATTGGAAGAAAAAGGACTTGCCGTGACGACGATCGATTGGATTTTTGGTTCGGTAGTTTGGGCAAATGACAGTGTGGTAAGCGCGGATAGAACGGCGCCTGCCAATAAAGTGCGTTGAGCGTGCATGTTGATTCCTGAATTGATGACAGACAAACGTACCTGGCCAAGGTATAGGCCGGGTGGCACGCAATATTTAATCAGTAATACGAATCAGACAGGCGGTGGTGCGCGGGAATGAAAGTGTGCTGTGAACGGAGTGGATCTTGATATGAATGCGATCCAAAGTGCGAGTTCATGCAGATTTGGTATGACGGGCATCGCTACTGATGCGGTACAAATACCAGCAGACAGCGTCGCTCCATCAAAGGCCGCGCATGAGTGTGTGGAATCGCCGAGGTGGGCAACAAGCTGGAAGACATTAGGAGTGCCTGATGAGCTCTCGACGCTGGCGGTTTGTAGCCCGTCATGCGCTACTCGATGCATCTGTCCCAGCCATTGCGCAAACAATAGAACCATCACAAGCGCGGCAATGCTCTTGAACGTGGTTATTGTTGCGATAAGTTGGCGAAGGGATCTCGAAGAAGACATGATTCCAGACGGGACATAATAAATTTCGAAGCACGAGAGTAGCATAGACGTACCACCTAGTTTTGAGCCATCTCATCCTTACGGCGACGCATGCGATAGTCTAACGCCACGATGTTGAGCCT
>JBLHMB010000111.1:0-6939 GCA_047621665.1 Bradyrhizobium sp.
TCGGTATTACGCGACCTTGCGTCAAGCACAACTTTCTCGTCAAAGATGTCAAGGATCTGGCATTGACGATGAAGAAGGCTTTCTTCATCGCCACGACCGGCCGTCCCGGTCCCGTGTTAGTCGATATTCCGAAGGACATCAGCATGCACAAGTGCGTGTATGACTATCCGAAAGAAATCGAAATGCGCTCGTACAAGCCAGTTGACAAGGGGCATTCGGGGCAAATCCGCAAGGCAGTCCAGTTGCTGCTCAATGCCGAACGGCCGATGATTTATACCGGCGGTGGCGTGATCCTTGCCAACGCGTCTCCTGAACTGAACAAGCTGGTCGATCGGCTCGGCTTTCCGTGTACCAACACGCTGATGGGATTGGGCGCGTATCGCTCAACCAGCGAAAATTTTGTCGGTATGCCCGGCATGCACGGCACCTACGAAGCCAACATGGCGATGCAGCATTGCGATGTACTGATTGCCATCGGTGCACGTTTCGACGATCGCGTGATCGGCAATCCGAAGCACTTTACGTCGGTAGCGCGCAAGATCATCCATATCGACATCGATCCATCGTCGATTTCCAAGCGCGTCAAGGTTGATATTCCTATCGTCGGCAATGTGCGCGACGTACTGCAGGACATGCTGGCCCAGCTCGATGCCGCTGACGCGGCGGCGCAAAAGCCGAGTCAGGTCGCTCTGGCTAGCTGGTGGAAACAGATTAACGAGTGGCGCGGCAAGGATTGCCTGAAATTCGCCGGCTCCGATACCGTCATCAAGCCGCAATCGGTAGTCCAGAAAGTATGGGATATCACCAAGGGTGACGCGTTCATTACCTCGGATGTCGGACAACATCAGATGTGGGCCGCGCAATACTACGGTTTCGACAAGCCGCGTCGCTGGATCAACTCCGGTGGACTTGGCACGATGGGCGTCGGCTTGCCGTACGCAATGGGTGTCCAGATGGCGAACCCTGATGCGACGGTGGCGTGTATCACGGGTGAAGCCTCGATCCAGATGTGTATTCAAGAGCTCGCAACCTGCAAGCAATACCATCTGACACCGAAGATCATCCTGCTTAATAATCGCGTGCTTGGCATGGTGCAGCAGTGGCAGAAGATTGACTACAACGGCCGCTATTCGGAGTCCTACATGGATTCGTTGCCGGACTTCACGATGCTGGCCGAGTCGTATGGCCACGTCGGCATGAAGATCGAGGATCCGAAGGACATCGACGGTGCGCTGAAAGAAGCGTTTGCAATGAAGGACCGGTTGGTGTTCATGAACTTCATTACGGATCAAACCGAAAATGTCTGGCCGATGGTGAAAGCCGGAAAAGGCCTCACTGAAATGCTGCTTGGATCGGAGGATTTGTAATCATGCGTCATATTGTCTCCGTACTTCTGGAAAATGAAGCAGGTGCCTTGTCCCGCGTCGTCGGTCTGTTCTCGGCGCGCGGTTACAACATCGAAACGCTGACGGTCGCACCGACCGAAGACCCCACGCTATCGCGGATGACTATCGCCACCAATGGCTCGGATGATGTGATCGAGCAGATCACCAAACATCTGAACCGCCTGATCGAAGTCGTGAAAGTGGTCGACCTGACCGAGGGCGCCCACATCGAACGCGAACTGATGCTGATCAAGGTCAGGGCAGTGGGCAAGGAGCGCGAAGAAATGAAGCGCACCGCGGACATTTTCCGCGGACGCATCATCGACGTGACTGAAAAAACCTACACGATCGAGCTGACCGGCAACAAGACCAAGCTCGATGCGTTCATTGATTCGATCGACCACGCCTCGATACTTGAGACGGTGCGTACCGGTGGTTCCGGTATCGGTCGTGGCGAGCGCATCCTCAAGGCGTGAAGTAGTTCCTCTCAAAGCAATTCCATACCAACAAATAATTCAAGGAAATACCATGAACGTTTTTTACGATAAAGATTGCGACCTGTCCCTGCTCAAAGGCAAGAATGTTGCCATCATCGGCTACGGTTCACAAGGCCATGCGCACGCCCAGAACCTCAATGATTCAGGCATCACCGTCACGGTCGGCTTGCGTAAAGGTGGCGCGTCGTGGGACAAGGTTGTCAACGCCGGTCTGAAAGTCGCTGAAGTCAACGAGGCAGTAAAAGCTGCCGACATCATCATGATCTTGCTGCCGGACGAGAACATCGCCCAGGTCTACAACGAGAACGTTGCACCGCACGCCAAGCAAGGCGCCGTGCTGGCGTTTGCGCACGGCTTCAACGTGCACTACGGCCAAGTCGTGCCACGTGCCGACCTCGATGTCATCATGATCGCGCCGAAGGCACCAGGCCACACCGTGCGTTCGACCTACGCCCAAGGCGGCGGTGTACCGCACCTGATCGCCGTGTACCAGGACCAGTCGGGTATCGCTCGTGACATCGCCTTGTCGTACGCGATGGCCAATGGCGGTGGCCGCGCCGGCATCATCGAAACCAATTTCCGTGAAGAGACCGAAACCGACCTGTTCGGCGAGCAAGCGGTCCTGTGCGGCGGTGCGGTCGAACTGATCAAGGCTGGTTTCGAAACATTGACAGAAGCTGGCTACGCGCCGGAGATGGCTTATTTCGAATGCCTGCACGAACTGAAACTGATCGTCGACCTGATCTATGAAGGCGGTATCGCCAACATGAACTACTCGATCTCGAACAACGCCGAATACGGCGAATATGTCACGGGCCCGAAAATCGTCACCGAAGACACCAAAAACGCAATGCGTCAGGTCCTCAAGGACATTCAAACCGGCGAATACGCCAAGAGCTTCATCCTTGAAAACAAGGCCGGTGCACCGACCCTGATCTCGCGTCGTCGTCTGACTTCCGAGCACCAGATCGAAGAAGTCGGCGCCAAGCTGCGCGCAATGATGCCGTGGATTGCCAAGAACAAGCTGGTTGATCAATCGAAGAACTGATCGATCACACCTCTCCGGAAACCGCACTACAGTGCGGTTTTTTTTGTGCAAGCGCTGTGTTAGGTGGCACGCAGACAGGCTTGCGCTGGAGCGGTTACCATTAACTCGGGATGGCGTTGCCGGCGTATGGCATGCCGTCATGCAATTCCCTCATCCCCATTAAAGGAGTCTCTCAATGAGTTCAAAAAAAGTAGCAGCACCCGTAATCGATTTCGGCATCGGCGACAAGGATCGCGCCAAGGTTGTTGATGGTTTGTCCCATCTGCTGGCCGACACCTATACGCTGTATCTGAAAACACATAATTTCCACTGGAACGTCACGGGTCCGATGTTCCAGACCCTGCACCTGATGTTCATGGGCATGTACACCGAACAATGGGCAGCCGTTGACCTGCTGGCCGAGCGTATCCGTTCGCTGGGTGAGCCGGCACCGGGAACCTACGAACAATTCGCTGCGCTGACAGTGATCAAGTCGAGCGTCGGTCTGCCAAAAGCGCAAGAAATGATTCGCGAACTGGTAGAAGGTCAGGAAGCCGTGGCACGTACTGCACGCGAAGTTTTCCCGATCGCCGAGAAAGCCAATGACCAGCCAACCTGCGATTTGTTGACCCAGCGCATGCAGATCCACGAAAAAAATGCATGGATGTTGCGCAGCTTGCTGGAAGAGTAATCGTCTGGCAGCAGTCTACAAAGACCGCGCACTTGCGCGGTTTTTTTTCGCCGTGCCGGAAAGATTGAGTCCAATTCAATTGTAAGCAGGCATGGTGTGGATGCCGGGCCGGAAAGTGCTGGCGTATAGTTTTGTTTTACCTGATTCCCGGAGAATGACGATGTCGCAACTGCGCAAAGCAATGTTGGGAGTGGCCCTGTCGGCGCTGGCCATGGGAGTGCAAGCCCAGGCCGTGCTGCCTTCGGCTGGAACGCTGGTCCTGCTGCCGGCACAAGGTGAAGTCAAGCGCGCCAACGATCAGGCGCTTGCTACCTTGATGGTCGAGGAGCAGGACAAGGATAAGGCGGTTGCCGCCTCCCGCGTGAATCTGAAAATGAAGCAAGGCACGCAGATCGTCAAGCAGGCCGATCCGCAGGCCGTCCTGACGACGCGCGGCTATTACACCTATCCGATCTATTCCGATGAACCACAAAAGGCCTCTGCAAAGCCACGTCAGCCGGTCGGTTGGCGGGTCGGTCAGTACCTCGATGTGTTGACGCCCAATCTTGCTACCTTGCCGAAAACAGTCGCTACTGCGCAGAGCGTGCTGGCGCTTAATGGCCTGGTGTTCTCGCTCAGTGATAATGCCGCGCGTAAGCTCGATGACGAACGCATCGTCGCGGCAACCAGAAACCTGGCCGAACGGGTGGCTTCGGTGGCGCGTGCGCTGGGGCGCAATCCGGCCGACGTCGTTATCGAAAGCATGGATTTTGATGGCGCGGGTGCGATGACGTCGCGGGAAAATTCGCCGGTGCTGATGAAATCGATGCGGGGCATGTCGGCTGACATGGCCGTCGAGGAGCCCAGTTTCGAAGCGGGTGAAACCACGTTGCGCATGCAGGTGATTGGCAAGATCCGGTTCAAGTAAGTGCGCTTCGACTAAAATAGCAGCGCAGCGGCAGGCGGGGTTCCGCAAGGTTCACGGTCTGGCCACTCTTTACGCTGCTGTAAATTGAAACGGAATTCGCATGGCATCATTCAATCGTCGCAAACCTAAGCGTGGTGGTTCTTCGCTGGCCAAAATGCTGCGCTTCAAGCGTCCGTCGCCCACCCCGCAACAGCAGGTCGATGCGGTCCACGTGCGTCAGTCGTTGCGCCGTCGCGGCGTCTATCTTCTGCCAAACGCCTTCACGACAGCAGCACTGTTTTGCGGTTTCTACGCGATCGTGATGGGCATGAACCAGAACTTCGAGAATGCGGCGATTGCCATTTTCGCGGCGATGATACTCGACAGTATCGACGGTCGGGTTGCCCGCATGACCAATACCCAGAGCGAGTTCGGCGCGCAGTATGACAGCCTGTCGGACATGGTGTCGTTCGGTGCGGCACCCGCGCTGGTGGTCTACGAATGGTCATTGCGCGGCATGGGCAAGCTCGGCTGGCTCGCTGCCTTCGTGTATTGCGCTGGCGGGGCATTGCGGCTGGCACGCTTTAATACCAATATCGCGGTAGTCGACAAGCGTTATTTCCAGGGCCTGCCCAGTCCGGCCGCAGCGGCCATGGTGGCCGGTTTTGTCTGGGCAATGGACGACCTCGGTTTTGCCGGCCCCGACCTGTCCTGGTTCGCCTGGGCCATCACGTTGTACGGCGGTTTGACAATGGTCAGCAACATCCCGTTCTACAGTTTCAAGGACATTAACCTGCGCAAGTCGGTGCCGTTCATCGTCGCTTTCCTGATCATGCTGGGCATGGTCGCGGTATCGAGCGATCCGCCGAAATGGCTGTTCGGCCTGTTTGTGTCGTACGGCTTGTCGGGTTACGTGATTTATTTCTGGCGTCTGTTCAAGGGCAAGTCGATCAGCCTTGTCGATGCCAACAGTGATTCACCCGGGAAGAAATAAAGTTATCAGGAGAGGGCTGGTTATCCGGCTCGGGATGAATTTGTTTCGAGCTGACACGGCCTGTCCCGCTTGACCGATGCCGTCTTGCCGGTCGGATCAAACCGTTGCTCTTTCATTCCAACGGCCCTATAGTTTTCGCTACCAAGGGTCGAACTGCGTTGCCCGTGCCGCTGTCGAGCGCGGATAAACGCAGGACGCTGCCGTCTTCACTGCACAAAAATTCAGCACGTATCCAGGTTGCCACCGTGACCGGCGATGTTGTCGCCACCGATCGATATTTCAGGGAGTTCCGCATGTCTGCATCAAACAAACTCATTATTTTCGACACCACGCTGCGCGATGGTGAACAGTCCCCCGGCGCCTCGATGACCAAGGATGAAAAAATCCGCATTGCGCGCCAGCTCGAACGGCTCAAGGTCGATGTCATTGAAGCCGGTTTTGCTGCCGCTTCACAAGGCGATTTCGAGTCTATCCACGCGATTGCCGGCATCATCAAGGACGCTACCGTGTGTTCGCTGTCGCGTGCCAATGATCGCGATATTTCACGCGCGGCCGAAGCGCTGGCACCCGCCGCACGCAAGCGTATCCACACCTTCATTGCGACCTCACCGCTCCACATGGAAAAGAAATTGCGGATGACACCGGACCAGGTCTTCGAGCAGGCCACGCAAGCCGTGCGCTTTGCCCGCAACTTTACCGATGATGTCGAATTCAGTCCGGAAGACGGTAGCCGTTCCGACATCGATTTTTTGTGCCGCGTGATTGAATCGGTGATCAAGGAAGGCGCAACCACGATCAATTTTGCCGACACCGTTGGCTACGGCGTACCCGAGCTGTACGGCCAGATGCTGCGCACGCTGCGTGAGCGGATTCCCAATTCGGACAAGGCGGTCTGGTCAGTGCATTGTCATAACGACCTCGGCATGGCGGTTGCCAACTCGTTGGCAGGCGTGATGATTGGTGGCGCACGGCAGGTCGAATGCACAATCAACGGACTGGGCGAACGGGCCGGTAATACCGCGCTCGAAGAAGTCGTGATGGCGCTGCGCACGCGCCACGATCACTTCAACCTCGACGTCGGCATCGACATCAGCCAGATTGTCGCCACCTCGCGGCTAGTCTCGCAGATCACGGGTTTTGCGGTGCAGCCGAATAAGTCGGTGGTGGGTGCCAACGCTTTTGCCCACGCCTCCGGCATCCATCAGGACGGCGTGCTCAAGGCCCGCGACACCTACGAAATCATGCGCGCCGAAGACGTCGGCTGGGCCGCCAACAAGATCGTGCTGGGTAAGCTGTCGGGCCGCAATGCGTTCAAGCAGCGCCTTCAGGAACTCGGCATTGCGCTGGAGTCGGAAGGCGAAATCAATGCCGCTTTTGCCCGCTTCAAGGAACTGGCCGACCGCAAATCCGAGATTTTCGATGAAGACATCATGGCGCTGGTATCGGATGAAGCGCAGTC
>JBLHMB010000112.1:0-6603 GCA_047621665.1 Bradyrhizobium sp.
ATGTCCATGCACTTCTGCCCTTCGTACGAAAACGGCTTCGAGACGACGGCCACGGTCAACGCGCCCTGCTCCTTGGCAATCTGCGCAATGATCGGTGCCGCACCGGTACCGGTACCGCCGCCCATGCCGGCAGCGATGAAGACCATGTGCGCGCCGCGCAACGCGTCTTCAATCCGGCCGCGTGATTCTTCGGCCAGCTGACGGCCTACGGCCGGTTTCATGCCAGCGCCCAGACCGGTTTCGCCGATCTGGATGATGTTGTGGGCTTTCGAGTTTTTCAGTGCTTGCGCATCGGTATTGGCAGCGATGAACTCGACGCCGGAGACGCCCTTGTTGATCATGTGCTGCACCGCGTTGCCACCGGCACCACCGATGCCGACAACCTTGATCACGGTACCCAGTGAAGCACTTTCAAGCAGTTCGATTTCCATGGTGTTTCCTTAAAGGGTAAGCAGTTGTCAGTCGATAGGCATCACAACCCTGGTGACGACTAGCGACTACAAACTGCGTGGACATTCAATAATTCAAAATGAGACTTTGACGCAAATTCAACAGCCAAAATAACCAAAACAGCTTCATGTAACGGACGTCGTGTAACGCTTGCGTCCTCAGAAATTCCCCAAAAACCATTCTTTCATACGATGCCAGACCGCCTTCACCGAACCGTCCTGGCGGGTGACGACATTGCCCCGCAGATACTGCTTTTTAGCTTCGAGCAACAAGCCCAGCACCGTCGCATAACGCGGACTGCGCACGACATCGGCCAGTTGTCCGCTGTATTCCGGCGTGCCAAGACGCGCCGGTTTGAGAAAAATATCTTCGGCCAGCTCGACCATGCCCGGCATCATTGCCGAGCCGCCGGTGAGCACGATGCCCGACGACAGCACTTCTTCGTAACCGGATTCGCGCACCACCTGATGCACCAGCGCAAACAATTCTTCGATGCGCGGTTCGATCACGGCGGCCAGCGCCTGGCGCGACAAATTACGCGGACCGCGGTCACCCAGTCCCGGCACTTCCAGCGTCTCGCCCGGATCCGCCAGCACTTGCTTGGCCACGCCGTAGCGCAATTTGATTTCTTCGGCTTCCGAGGTCGGCGTGCGCAACGCCATCGCGATGTCGTTGGTAATCTGGTCGCCGGCGATCGGGATCACGGCGGTGTGACGGATCGCGCCTTCGGTAAAAATCGCTACGTCGGTGGTGCCGCCGCCGATATCGATGAGCACCACGCCCAGCTCTTTTTCGTCCGGTGTCAGCACTGCATCAGCCGAGGCCATCGGCTGCAGGATCAGGTCCGACACTTCGAGGCCGCAACGGCGCACGCACTTGACGATGTTCTGTACTGCCGACACCGCGCCGGTGACGATGTGGACTTTGACTTCAAGCCGGATACCGCTCATGCCGATCGGTTCGCGTACGTCTTCCTGGTTATCGACGATGAATTCCTGCGGCACCGTGTGCAGTAATTGCTGGTCGGTCGGGATGTTGACTGCCTTCGCAGTTTCGATCACGCGGGCCACATCGGCGGCGGTGACTTCCTTGTCCTTGATGGCGACCATGCCGCTCGAATTGAAACTGCGGATATGGCTGCCGGCAATCCCCGCGTACACATTGCGGATCTTGCAGTCGGCCATCAGTTCGGCTTCTTCGAGCGCACGCTGGATCGATTCGACCGTCGCTTCGATGTTGACGACGACTCCTTTCTTCAATCCTTTCGATTCGTGCTGACCCAGGCCGATAACTTCATGGCGACCATTTGACATCACCTCAGCCACCACGGCCACCACTTTCGAGGTGCCGATGTCGAGTCCCACAATCAGATTCTTTGCGTCTTTTGTCATGTTGTTCTGCTTGCCGTGATGGTGATGTGCGTGATGCCGTTGTGGTTAAAGGAATGCATTATTTTTTCACCGCCGCGCCCTTGAGGGCGCCGACGACCAATCCGCTGGCTTTCAGCGCCATGCCGTTCGGATAGCGCAAATCGACGCTCTCAATACGGTCCTGCAAGCGCGCCACCAGCTGCGGATAAATGCCAATCAGTCGTGCTACCCGCTCCTGCAAGGTGGTCTTGTTGTGTTCGCGCCCGAGTTCGACCGTCATGCCGTTGTTCAGCTTGACCGACCAGGCATAACGGCTCGACAGCATCAGGTTTTCCGGCGCCAGGTTGACCGCGGCGAACCAGCGCTGCAGATCGCCGAAGCGCTCAACAATTTCTTTTTCGCTGCCGGCCGGACCGCTGAATTCAGGCAACGGACCGTTCTCTTCGGCCTCAGCCAGATTGGCCGTGAAGACGTCACCGGCTACCGACAACAAGCGACCTTCGTCGCCCCAGGTGCCAAGCGGTTCATGTTCTTCCAGCGTGACCACCAGCCGGTTCGGCCATTCGCGCCGCACGCTGGCCTTGCGCACCCACGGCACCGCTTCGAAAGCGAGCCGTACCGCATTCAGATTGGCCGTGAAAAAATTGCCCTTGATGCGCGGCATTGCAGTGGCCTTGATGGTCAGCGCATTGACATGCAGCAGTTGCACATCGGCGATACCGTCGACCCGGATCACCTTGAGCGTGAACATCGGCCGTTGTGCGATCCACCAGACGCCCGAGGCGAGCAGCACCAGCAGCAGCGCGCCGAGCAGCGTATTGGCAGTTGCGTTGAGCAGTTTGATGTCTTGCCACATGATCGTGTCGGGTCCGTTCTGCTCAGGTTAAAGAAGGAAGCGCGTTATACAACCGGGCCGTCGACAGGATCTCGACGCAGACATCTTCGTAACTGATGCCAGCCGCCTTGGCCGCCATCGGCACCAGCGAATGGCCGGTCATGCCGGGCGAGGTGTTGACTTCAAGCAGGAACGGCGCGTTGTCGCCGGCGCGCAGCATGATGTCGACCCGGCCCCAGCCGGTGCAGCCGACCGCATTGAAGGCGCGCACCGCGAGGTCCTGCAAGCTGACGGTATCGTCATCGGCTAGCGGCGCCGGACACAGATAGACGGTGTCGTCGCTGAAGTATTTGTGCTCGTAATCGTAGTTGCCTTCGGGCGCGCGGATCTCGACAATCGGCAGCGCGCGGGCGCCGTGACCGGTACCGAGCACCGGGATCGTGATCTCGCGTCCACTGATGAATTCTTCGGCCAGCACCACGCTGTCGTACTTCGCGCACAGCGCAAAACCGGCATGCATGTCGGCGTCGACCACTACTTTGGCAATCCCGATGGTCGAGCCCTCATGCGGTGCTTTCAGCATCAATGGCAAACCGAGTTCTTGCGGCACTTCATCGAGCACGTCGGCCGGGGTCCGGGCATCGAGCACCAGAAAGCGCGGGGTCGGCAAATCATGACTGAGCCAGATGCGCTTGGTCATGACCTTGTCCATCGCAATCGCCGAGGCCATCACGCCGGAACCGGTGTAAGGAATGCCCAGCAACTCCAGCGCGCCTTGCAAGGTGCCGTCTTCGCCGAAGCGGCCGTGCAGCGCAATGAAAACGCGGTCGAACTGTTCGGCTGCCAGCTCGGCCAGCGAACGCTCGGCCGGATCGAACGGATGCGCGTCGATGCCCTTGCTGCGCAGCGCTGCCAGCACGCCGTTACCGGACATCAGTGAGACGTCGCGTTCGGCCGAGTGGCCACCGAGCAGCACGCCGACCTTGCCGAATTGCGTGGGGAGAGGTGTCAGTGTCATGCGGCTTCCTGTGCTGAAAATTGGGCCAGTCGGGCGGGCACGCCGCTAATCGAACCGGCCCCCATGGTGATGACGACGTCGCCGTCGCGCAGGATGTTCATGATGGTTTCCGGCATGTCGGCAATCGCTTCGACAAACACCGGCTCGACCTTGCCGGCGACGCGCAACGCATGGGCCAGCGCGCGGCCATCGGCAGCGACAATCGGTTGTTCACCGGCGGCATACACTTCGGCCAGCACCAGCGCATCGGTACTCGAGAGCACCTTGACGAAATCTTCGAACAGGTCACGCGTACGGGTGTAGCGATGCGGCTGGAATGCCAGCACCAGACGGCGACCCGGATACGCACCGCGCGCAGCCGACAACGTGGCGGCGGTTTCGACCGGATGGTGACCATAGTCATCAACCAGTGCAAAGGTGCCGCCCGGTTTGCCATCGCGACCGGCAAAGGCGATCTCGCCGTAGCGGGTGAAGCGGCGACCAACGCCATTGAATTCGGCCAGGGCTTTCTGGGTATCGCTATCGGCCACGCTCAGTTCGCGCGCGATCGCGATAGCCGCACAGGCGTTCTGGACGTTGTGCATGCCGGGCTGATTCAGACAGATCGGCAAGGCCGGATAGCCATCCTGAATGACCGTGAACTCCATCACGCCACCGACCGCGCACGCATCAATGGCGCGCACGTCGGCATCTTCGTGGAAGCCGTAGGTCATGATCGGCTTGGGGATATGCGGCATGATTTCGCGCACATGCACATCATCGAGACACAACACGGCGATACCATAAAACGGCAGGCGCAGCGTGAAGTCGATAAAGGCCTGCTTGAGCTTGTTGAAATCATGCTCGTAGGTTTCCATGTGATCGGCATCGATGTTGGTAATGACCTCGATGACCGGCGACAGGTTCAGGAACGACGCATCGGATTCATCGGCTTCGGCCACGATGAAGTCGCCGGCACCGAGCTTGGCGTTGGCACCGGCACTGGTGAGACGTCCGCCGATGACGAAGGTCGGGTCGAGTCCGCCCTGCGCCAGCACACTCGCAACCAGACTGGTGGTGGTGGTCTTGCCGTGCGTGCCGGCAATCGCGATACCGCGCTTGAGACGCATCAGTTCGGCCAGCATCAGGGCGCGTGGCACGATGGGAATATGCCGCTCGCGCCCGGCGATGACTTCGGGATTGTCGTCCTTGACGGCAGTCGAGGTGACGATGGCGTCGGCGGTACCGATGTTGGCTGCGTCATGGCCGAGCAGGACGTTGGCACCGAGTTCGGCCAGCCGGCGGGTCGCGGCATTGCTGCCGAGGTCGGAGCCGGAAATGACGTAACCGAGATTGAGCAGCACTTCGGCAATGCCGCTCATGCCGCTGCCACCGATGCCGACGAAATGAATGTGTTTGACTTTATGTTTCATGATTTTGCTAATCCTTCGAGGACGGTGGCAATCGCGTCGTTGGCGTCGCGCCGTCCGTTGTCATGGGCTGCCTGCGCCATCGTCGCGCATTGCTCGCGCGTGATGTCCATGAGCAGCCCGGCTAATTGAATGGGGTGCATGTCGGCTTGCGGCAGATGGATCGCCGCCTGCTGGTTGGCCATCCAGCGCGCATTGTCGCGCTGGTGGGTGGTGGTCGAGGCCAGCAGGGGTACCAGCACGCTGGCAACGCCGGCTGCGGTCAGTTCCGACAGCGTGATCGCACCGGCGCGGCAAATCACCAGATCGGCACCGGCGTAACGGCGCGGCATATCGTCGATGAAGGCCACCACTTCGGCCTCGACACCGGCGTTGGCGTAAGCCGCGGTGAGCGCCGTGATGTGCTGTTTGCCGGATTGATGCGTGACCCGTGGACGCTGTTCTACCGGCATCAGTGCCAGTGCCGCCGGCAAACAATCATTGAGCGTTTTTGCACCGAGACTGCCGCCGACCACCAGCAATTGCAGCGGCCCGCTGCGACCGGCATAACGTACCGCCGGCAACGGCAGTTGCAGGATTTCGGCACGCACCGGATTGCCGGTCACCGTAGCTTTACCGGCAGCACGGCCGAAGTCGGCCGGAAAACCGAACAGCACACGGCTGGCCAGCGGCACCAGCGTCTTGTTTGACAGCAGCAGCGCCGCATCGGCATTGAGCAGCACCAGCGGCACACCGCGCAAACGTGCCATCGCACCACCCGGCACCGTGACGTAACCGCCCATGCCCAGCACTACGTCGGGCTTGCGACGCGCCAGAATGCCAAAGCAGGTGAAGAAGCTGGTCACCAGTTTCAGTGCACCGCGCAGCGTGTGCTGCCAGCCCTTGCCGCGCAAGCCGCTAAAAGCGATACGGTCCATCTCGAGTCCGTGGGCGGGTACCAGCTCACCTTCCATGCCGTGTTCGGTGCCAAGCCAGCTGACTTGCCAGCCGCGCGCGCGCATCGTGTCGGCAATCGCCAGACCGGGAAAGATGTGGCCACCGGTTCCGGCCGCCATGATCAGCAATTTTTTCATGGGCGGCCTCCGCGCATGCGCAGACGATTTTCGTAATCGATGCGCAGCAGGATGGCCAGGCCGATGCAATTGATCAGCACGCCGGAACCGCCGTAACTCATCAGCGGCAGTGTCAGTCCTTTGGTCGGCAGCAAGCCGAGGTTGACGCCCATGTTGACGAAAGTTTGCACGCCAATCCAGATACCGATGCCCTTGGCAGTCAGGCCGGCGAAGGTCAGGTCAATGGCGATGGCCTGACGGCCGATCTCGAACGAGCGCTTGATAATCCAGTAGAACATCACCACCACCGCCAGCACGCCGACAAAACCAAGTTCCTCGCCGATCACTGCCAGCAGGAAGTCGGTATGCGCTTCGGGCAGATAGTGCAGTTTTTCGACGCTGCCACCGAGGCCCACGCCGAACAGCTCGCCGCGTCCGAACGCGATCAGCGAATGCGATAACTGATAAG
>JBLHMB010000113.1:0-6488 GCA_047621665.1 Bradyrhizobium sp.
CATCAATCAAATCAATGATTTCCTGCCCTGGAATGTGACCGAACAACTCGGCACCGCTTCGCGCTAAATCCCGTATTTGCTACGAACCGAAATTGGTCAAGACGTTGCTCGTGAGGCGCTTACCCTTGCGGTGGGCTTTCTACTTGTCGTCTCGTTGGTCACCAGCGCGACGCTCGCTGCCGTGAGTCGTCGTCTCGGGCCGATCTTAGGCGAATGGCAAACTATGGTGGAGGTCGGCAATACCATTGGCGGCTTTCTACTTGTGGCGTTCATGTTCGGCCTGATCTACAAGGCCGTGCCGCGCCAGAGCGTATTAGTGTCAGACGTCTGGCTCGGCGCGTTGCTCGCTGCGTTACTGTTCACGGGTGGAAAATTCATCGTCGGCGCGTACATCATTCGCAGCGACGTAGCGTCCGGTTTCGGTGCGGCCGGATCCTTGGTGGTGGTGCTGCTCTGGGTATATTTTTCAGCACAGATTCTGCTGGTGGGTGCGGAGTTCACCTGCGTCTACGCCCGCACCTTCGGATCCCACATGACGAAAGTCGAATAATCGGCTAATTGGGGACGTTATTGCACTCCACGCCAAAAATTCACCGTTTCCCAAACTCCTCTCGAGTTATGACGCGATATTCTGATGACGAACATAGTGTGGGTGTCCAGTGGTCAACAAGGGATTTATTCCTGCGATTCCAACGGCAGCTTCGGTTTGCTGGGCTGCGGTTCCGCGCGTAAGCAGACGGGGACCAATCAAGGATGTGTAGCGGCCCATAGTTGTCTTGATCAAGGTACGCTATCCATAAATAGTATCTTTTGACAAATAATCTGGCTCTCTGTGTTGATCAAGTAAAGATGTCGGTCACGCTGATTCGGCCAAGGTGATCCCGTAATGGTTACAGCGGTTTTTCGTGGTGGAATCACTCCCTCGATAACGGAACCACGTCACACGATCATATGATCATATGATCAGCATGGGCTCCATATAGTAGTCGCAATTGGCGACGACTTTTTCTACGGCTTCTTCGATTTGCGTCATTAATCGCCCAATTTCGACGCGTCGTCCGACTGTTGATCAGTAAGCACTTGGGCGACGACCATGCCACTGTCGGCATCGACCGCCAGATGCAACTTGCGCCACGTAAGGTGCCACTTTGAGCTATGTTTTTCTTCCAGCCATTGGCTTGCAGTGAAGCCCTTCAGATCTATACTGTTAATCAATACATGCGCCGGCACCGTTTGGTGCCGGCGCAGATTTCATTATCGGCAACCCAACCGATCGGCGGCCGAACATCGTGTGATCCGGATCACGCACGGACGTTGGGTTTGTGCACTTTTAGCAAAGCTGGTGTCGCGCATTTTTTCGCGTACGCTGTCCGAGGTGCGGGAAAGCTATAACGAAGATGTGCTAACAGGGTCAGCGCGATATAGACCGCTGGTATGCCGCGAAAATGAGGCCGATCACGCTCGCTCCTACTATTGCCGCCGGTACCGGGTAGCGCCGGACTAGATCTCCCGCCGTCAGCGCATAGCGGCCGGCTTCATAACGGGACAGCGTATGGACGCCATCGCGGATCAGCTCTGGCAGCGTCAGGCGCTGCTCAAGTTCGCCGAGGGTATTGTCAATGCGCGCCCGGATGTGATTGATTTCAGCATCGATCTGTGCAGCTTTTCTCATTGAATTATCCTCAATTGATGTGGTCTGTCACGACTTCGGCATCGCGCTGAAGTGCACGCACTGTACGCGACGATTTCAGGTTCCCGGATTGTAGTTTCTTGAGTCCGGTGTACAGCAAAAGCCCAGCTGCAAACAGTACAACAGCGCCGACGAGCAATGGTGCTAGCCATGACGCGTGCGCCTGCGGCAAGACCAGTGCCACCAACGCAACAACGGCGAACAAGATCAGCAAAACTCCGGAAAACAAGACTGCGCCACCGATCGCCAAGTACCTGATACAGGTTCCGACTTCAGAAATTTTCTCAAAGATTTCAGCTTTTGCGAGTTCAGCCTCGTCGCGCAGCAACGCCGCGGATTGTCGGCATAAATCAGTCACGAGCCCGAGCAACGGGCGCCGCGGATTACGGCTATTCGCCGATGTTTCCATCGCTTTCTCCTTTATCAAATCTGATCTGTAACGGCACTGCGTTGGCGATCACTACCGTCTGACTGACAGATAGCGATAAGTTACAGCCGCTTGTCTGGATAGTTAGCCTGAGCACTGACAGATGAGCGATTGATCGGACTGCTGTCGATCATTCTCGGTGCGTGGCCCGGCTCAATTGGTCAGCTTAGCAGCCCAGTAGGAGTTCACCTTCTGACTTTGCGCCGTAAACTCGTCCTGCTGAAAGCTCTTGTCCTCCTTGACCTGCGGCGCAGCTTCCATGACTGCCTTCGTCGTTGCCAGCACCATCAATCTATTGCGTGGCGTCGCCTTAAAGTCTAGCCAAGGCACTGGGACGTAATTCTGCCCGAAGCCGAAAATGCCGCCGCGCGCTATCACCAGGTAGGCAATCTTGCCGCTCTGCGGGTCAATCACGATGTCGTCCACGCTGCCGAGGTCGTCGTTCTGGGGATTGACCACCCCTGCGCCCACCAACTGGTCGGACCGGAAAGTTACATTCGAATCGGTAACAGCGACGGCCGTGTCGATTTGCTGGCGACGCCAAGCTTGCACGTCAACGAGCGGTACCTTGCCACTGCGAAGATTGGTAGCGTAGGTCGAGTAGATGTTGCGCGCCGACTTCAGCAGACTTTCGCAGGTCTGCTGGTCTCCGTGTTTCGCGAGGATGTTGGCCGACGCTAGCAGGTTACGGACTTCGTAGCCCGGCCGCGCCCGCCAGTACGCGCTGGTTTTGGTTGGCGAGGATGTTGTGAGGTGCTCTTTACCACCGGCGTAGCCAAAGTCAGACATCGGATATCCATAGCCGTAACCCGAGCCGTGAAGCCAATAGCCGTCTTTCTGCAACTGGCTGTCGAAAGCGGTCAAATCGGACATACATTTCTGAGCGGGCTTAGTCGCCGCGGTCTCGGCCAGCGCGGAGGGAGTGACGAATGCAAGGTTCACCAGCGCTGTTATCGCAGCGAATGTAAGCTTGATTGGGGAAATATTCATGGCGGTGCTACCTTTCAGTTAATTTGACGGACGGTCATCACAGACTACGTTATGGAATATAAAGTCATAAAGATGTGCGCAATGCAGAGCACTGTCTGTTCGCTGCCGCTCACTGGGCATTGAAAGCTAAAGCGGAGTCAAGAACCAAGTGCAACACGTTAATGGATCGTAGCTGATTCGGCCTGTTTCATACTATCGATGATCTCGCCATAGACTTCAAGCAAGCTCTGAAAGCTGATCACTTTGAGTTGTCAGGTACTCATCTGGTAAGTAATGACGTCGAGATTGCCCTGTGTCAGCTGCGATAAGTCGGTGCCCTTGGGCATGTACTGGCGCAATAATCCATTGGTATTTTCATTGCCACCGAATTGCCAAGGGCTATGCGAATCACAAAAATAGATGGTAACGCCGATCTGCACTGTTAATTCGCGGTGCCGGCTCATCTCTCTGCCTTGGTCATACGTCATGGTCTTGCGCAACGGCTCGGCGACCTTGTTGAGGGCGGCCGTAAAGACCGCCGACGCAGCGCTGGCATCGGGCATGCGCGCCAGTATCATCAGCCGAGTAGTGCGTTCTACCTGCGTCCCAACCGCCGAGCGATTGAAGGCACCCCTGATCAAATCGGCTTCCCAGTGGCCGGGAATCAGCCGATCGGCCACTGCCGGCGGTCGAATGTGCAGGCTTTGCATCTCGGGGATGCCGCCACGCCGGTCTGTGCCACGTGAACGGTAAGCGTCCGCGAATTCTTTCAATTACCCATATCTTTCTGAGGCAAGATTAAAATCGAATTGCATATCTGCCAGCCGACGCATGCCTCGCCACATAACAATGTTCCCTGACGGTGAATCATCAGCCCTTGCGAGATAGCCGCCCAGTTGGGCAATTTTTTCAAGATAGCGCGACAGTGGTGGCATCTTACGGGCCCGCTTGCTGTCTTTTATCAAACAGCTGAGCAGTGGTGAGCGACAATCATCTTGGCCGGTAGCGAGACAGCGGAGGCGTAGCCGAAGCTGCTGTCTCGCTACCGGTGACGCCGGGTTGGTAGGGTTTTAAGATGGCTGACCGCAACTCATAGAAGTGGTCAGTCCCATGTCTGGAAACCGTATTAATGACCAACAGGTTCATCTCTATATGACCAAGCGTAAGCACCATTCCCAAGAAATTGCCGCTGCCAAGGCTGGCATCAGCGTTCGTACCGCACGCCGCATCGAAACCGATGTCACTTTGCCGTCTCAGAAGTTACGCCGATACTGGCGCTCCAGACCGGATCCGTTTGTTGATGTCTGGGATTCCATCGTCGTCCCGCTGCTGCGGCAAGCGCCCCAGCTCATGGGGGTGACGTTGCTGCGCAAGTTGCAGGAAGATCATCCAGACCAATTTCCCGGCGGCATGCTGCGTACCTTGCAGCGTCGTGTCAGTCACTGGCGCGCCCTGGAAGGGCCGACCAAGGAGGTGTTCTTCCCGCAAGAGCATTCGCCAGGAGCGCGAGGATTATCGGACTTTACTAATATGAACGCGCTGGGCATCACTGTCGCCGGCATGCCCTTCGATCATTTGCTCTACCACTTCGTGCTGGCGTTCTCGCGCTGGGAGTACGCTTGCGTGGTCGATACCGGTGAAAGTTTCGAGGCGCTGTCAGCCGGTTTGCAGAACGCCCTCTGGCAAGCAGGCGGTTGCCCGAAAGAGCATCGCAGCGACAGCCTGTCAGCGGCATTCAAGAATTTGAAACAGGAAGACGATTTCACGGTGCGCTATGCCGCGCTGCTCGCGCATTACGGCATGGAGGGCACGCGCAACAATCGCGGCCTGGGCCACGAGAACGGCAGCGTCGAATCGTCGCATCGGTTTCTCAAGGAGGCCATCAGCCAGGCCCTGCTGTTGCGGGGCTACCGCGATTTCGCCAACCGGGGAGACTACGATGCGTTCGTTCGTGATGCCGTCATGCGCCGCAATCGTCGCCATGCGGCAGCGTTCCGCATCGAGCGCGAGCAGCTCGCCGACTTGCCGCCGCAGCGCACGACCGATTTTACGGAAGACGAGGCGCGCGTCACCCGCTGTGGCAAGTTCACCGTGCGCACCGTACTTTATAGCGCGCCGTCCCGTCTGATCGGCCACCAGCTCAAGGTCCGTCTCTACAGCGACCGGCTGGAATGCTACCTGGCAGCGGCGCTGGTACTAACTCTGCCGCGCGGAACGCGATCCGGCGAGCGTCGCATCATCGATTACCGCCATTTCATCGAGGCCCTGAAACGCAAGCCCCAGGCCTTCAAGGGATTGGTGTTTCGGGATACCCTGTTCCCGCGCGAGGCGTACCGTAGGACATGGGAAGCACTTGACTGCCAACTCTCGCAGCGTCTCGTCTGCCACACCATGGTCGGCTTGCTCGAACTGGCCGGCATGGATGGCATCGAAGCGGTTCTGGCTGAACGGCTCGATGCTCTTCGTACGTCCAATCAGTTACCGGACTTGAAAGCACTGCGTGACGAATTCGCCCCCCGGGATCAGCTCTGCCCCACGGTGCGGATCGACATGCCGCCAGTCAGCGCCTATGACACACTGCTCGACGAGCCGATGTTGGCATGAGCGCGCCGACGGACGATGCCGGTCGGCTTGCCTTGCTGCTGGTCGAACTACGGCTGCCAACGATTGCGCGGCTGTGGCCGGAACTGGCGCAACTCGCCAACAAGGAAGGCTGGCCCGGAACCCGGTTCCTGGGCGCTGCTGGAACACCAAGTCGCCGAACGGGCGAAACGGCGTACCGAACGCCATCGCAACGAATCCCATCTGGATCCAACCAAGACCTTGGCAACCTTTGATTTCAGCGTCGTGCCATTGCTGTCGAAGGCCCATGTGACGGCGCTCTCGAGTGGCGATGCCTGGATTGAGCGCGGTGCCACCGTGCTGATCTTCGGCCCACCGGGTGTCGGCAAGAGCCATCTGGGGTGCGCCATTGGCCATGCCTTGATCGACGCCGGTTACCGGGTTCTGTTCACACGTACCGGAGAACTCGTGCAGAAACTGCAGGCGGCTCGCCAGAGCTTGCAACTGCCATCCGCGCTGGCCAAACTCGACCGCTTCGACCTGATCATCCTCGACGACATCTCCTACGGCATCAAGGACTAGGCCGAAACCAGCGTGCTGTTTGAACTGATTGCCGAACGCTATGAACGCCGCAGTCTGCTCATTACCGCCAACCAGCCCTTCTCTGGATGGAATAGCATCTTTCCGGATCCCGGCATGACCGTTGCCGCTATTGACCGCCTAGTCCACCATTCGACCATCTTCGAACTGAACGTCGAGAGTTACCGCCGCCGAGCCGCCAACGACAAACAGTCTGCCCGTCGGCGACAATCATCGACGACAACCATCCAGGAGGAAAAA
>JBLHMB010000114.1:0-6352 GCA_047621665.1 Bradyrhizobium sp.
ACGATTTGCTTAGGCGTTCCAATGGCCAGTTTTTCACCGGCGTCCATCAGCACTGCCTGATCACACAACTCAACAATCTGCCCCCCCGAATGCGATACCAGCAGAATAGTCGCTCCCTTGGCCCGAATCGCTTCGATGCGTGAAAAACACTTGCGTTGAAATAGCTCGTCACCGACAGAAAGCGCCTCATCGACGATCAAAATTTCGGGGTCTACGTTGATTGCGACTGCAAACGCAAGACGCACCGCCATCCCGCTCGAATAGGTCTTCACTGGCTGATCGATGAACTCGCCAATATCCGCAAAGGCAACAATGTCGTCATAGCGAAGGTCGATCTCGGCCCGATCCAATCCCAGCACAGCGGCGTTCATATAGACGTTTTCCCGTCCTGTAAATTCCGGATTAAAACCCGAGCCGAGCTCAAGCAATGCGGCGATCCGGCCTTGCGTCAGCACACTCCCTGAACTGGGTGTCAAGGTACCGCAAATGAGTTGGAGCAACGTCGATTTTCCGCTGCCATTGCGGCCTATGATGCCGACCGTTTCACCTTTTTTGATCTCGAATGACACGTCATGCAACGCTTGGAATTCGGTGAAGTACTGCTTGGATGCGAGTCCGGCAAGTCGCCGCAGCGTTGGCAGACAGAACTGCCGGAGCCGATCACGCGGCGTCTCGTAAATCTGGTAATGCTTGCTCAAACCCTGCACGCGAATTGCAAATTCAGCCATCAAACAACACCATTTCTGTCGTCGTGCGCCTCTGCCGGGATCAATGTCTGATCTTCTCCGAAGCAGCAGATGCCATGACGCGTGATCAGGTCAATGACTTGTTCGACACATTCCGCTAAGGATAAGGATCCGGTATTAACGATCAGATCGGCTTTTTCCGGTACCTCGTAAGGGGCGGAAATTCCAGTGAATCCATCGATCTCTCCCGCTCGCGCCTTTTTGTATAGTCCTTTGACATCCCGACTTTCACAGACGGCCAGTGGGGAATCACAAAAGATTTCCAGAAACCTGCCTGGCTTGACCATGCGCCGTACGCGCTGACGGTCGTCGCAATAAGGGGAGATAAAGGAAGTCAATACGACTGTCCCGGCTTCGGCAAACAGTTTGGCCACTTCACCCACTCGCCGGATATTTTCTGTTCGATCTTGTGCTGAAAAACCAAGATCGCTACACAAGCCATGCCTGACGTTATCGCCGTCAAGGACGTACGTACGGCAACCGCGCACATGGAGAAATTCTTCAACGGCATGCGCCAGCGTTGATTTTCCTGCACCGGACAAACCAGTGAACCAGATAATCGCACCGAGATGGCGGTTGCGCGCTTCACGTCGTGCACGCGTGACGCTGCCGCGATACATGCGTAAATTGTTGGGAACCGCATCGGTGAGCGACATATTTTTATTCATTCGTAGGACTTTTTTGATCGCTTTCACATTCTAATTTCCGGTACTACCAATGGAGTGAGCGTTGCGTGTGATTGGCTGACAGCGCCTATCCAAGGCGCCTTAGCTGACTGACACAAACCCGAAATGGGTGCATCAGACGCCAACTGGTTGAACGGTAGACGGCGTCCAACGTTATGTCGCGCGCGGCGATTTCCCGATTGGCATCCGCCAGGCTCGCTCTACTTTCGTGCTCGATCACGGAAATCCTCGCCGACAGTTCGGCAATCCGGGTGCCCAGCTGAGTCACTTCAACTGCGTGTGCCTGCTGCAAAATTACTGTTCCCTGCTCGTATTCGGTCTGTAATTGCGTCAGACTTGCCTTGTTTTGCTCCTGCACCTGCGTCAGGCTTGCCTCGTTTTGCGCCTGCACCTGTATCAGACTTGCACTGCTTTGAGCCTGCACCTGCGTCAGGCTTGCATTCGTTTCAGCCAGCACCTGCGTCAGACTCGCATTGACTTGTACCAACTGGTTGGCATGTTGCTGCACCTGATTTAAAGCGAAACGCATTGATTGGCGCTCACCTAGACCGGCAAAGTACGTGGCGACGCGCCGTTTTTCAATTGCATCGGCATATAACCAAGGCAATTTTTTATGCTCCGGGGCGTCACTTAGTTGGAGCACACCCAAACCGTTGGAATGGACGAATTCGAGGTTGCCTGGATGCAGGGCTTGCAGCTCTTCCCATAATTTCCAAACGCCAAAATTGCGTTCGCGCACATTCGTATCGTGAAAAATAACGACAGCACCCGGCGCTAATTTTGGTAGCCAGGTTTCAAAATCATGTCGCACGGCGTCGTACGTATGGAGACCGTCGATATGCAGCAATTCAACTGAACCATCGGTAAAGTAACCAACCGCTTCATCAAACGTAGTGCGCAAGAGTCGCGAAAATCCATCGTAATGCGCCTGATGATGCGCGTGGACTTTATGAAATACGGCATCACTGTATTGACCAGCGTGCTCGTCGCCTTGCCAGGTATCGACCGCGTAACCTTTCGAGACAAGACCACCTTCGACCACTCCCTGGCAAAAAGAAAAATAAGAATTGCCGCTGTGAGTGCCGAGCTCAACGAAAATAGCGGGAGCGACTTGCCGGATGACCCACGCCGCAAACGGTAAGTGGCCAACCCAGGCGTCGGGCGCTTCGAGTGATTGAGGATGAAAAGAGGCGGCGTCGATCAAACTATCAAAATTCATGAAGTGGTTTCCAATGTTTCCAGCGTCACCTCAAGCATCGGAATCCCGATCAGGCCGGTAACGACACTACTCGATTCGGATTTAAACAACACAGCATCATGAATCCAATGGTGCTGGTCGTGCAGTTGTTGCGTGCCGTTGGCAACGGCGGTTGTTATGCTGTAATCACCGGAGGGTAACAGCGGCATTTGAAAAATGAAATTGGCCTGCAACATGTTTCCCTCCTGACAAAGGACTGCCTGATCACGATAAGACAAGAAGGTATTGTCACCAAAGAGCGTCTGGCCAAGCCTGTCTTTGATGTAAAAACCAACAATGGGCGAATCCAAAGGCTGATTGATACGGACATTGATGCGTAACGTGACCTGTTCGCCGCCAACAATCCAGGCCAACGCGTCGCCCTTTTTATCGAGCAGACACACATCCTCAATCAATGCGCCGCCCAAACCGAACGAGTGCGCATCGGGATCAAATTTAAATACCTGCAAGTCATTGCGCAAGTTGCTGGCGTTGATAAATTCCAGACGTTGATCCTTGACCGGTAGTGTTTCATCGGTCTTGCGAAAGGTCTTGAGCGTCGTCGTGCTGCTCTTGCCCTGCTCCGCTTCGAAAAACGCTTGCAAATACAGTTCGCAGACTTCTTTCGGCGTGCCCTCCTGGAGCACCTCGCCCTTCTCCAGCCAGACTGCGTAATTGCACAAATTCTTGATGCTTGACGTGTCATGGCTGACAAATAATACGGTGCCGGTCTTCATGAAATTGCGCAAAAACCGCATGCATTTTTGTGTGAAGAAGGCATCGCCGACTGCCAGCGCCTCGTCGATCACCAGGATATCGGCATCCACGTGGGCGATCACCGCAAACGCCAGCCGCACCATCATTCCACTGGAATACGTCTTGACTGGCTGCTCGATGAAATCACCGATATCAGCAAAGGCGACGATATCGGCAAAGCGTGCCGTGATGTCTTCATTGCTTAGTCCCAGCACGGACGCATTCATGTACACGTTTTCGCGGCCGGTAAATTCCGGGTTGAAACCCGATCCGAGTTCCAGCAACGCGGCGATTCGGCCATGCGTCTCGATACTGCCGGCAGTGGGGTGCAAGGTGCCGCAAATCATTTGGAGCAGCGTCGATTTTCCGCTGCCATTGCGACCGATGATGCCGACGGTTTCGCCTTTTTTGATCTCGAACGATACCTCCTTGACGGCCCAGAATTCGCGGAAATACTGCTTGGCCGGACGGCCGCTGCGGCGCTGCAATCGCGGTAGTACGAATTGTTTGAGGCGGTCGCGCGGGCTCTCGTAAATTTCGTAGCGCTTGCTTAACTGCGTGACGCGGACCGCGATCTCGTCAGAGGACATCGGCAAATCCTTTGCGCGTCTTTTGGAACCAGGCATAACCGGCCCACGCGACGATAAGCGCAATCAGCATGTAAATGCCGAGTCCAAACCAGTCAGGTAACTGCCCCCAAATAAGCACTGCACGAGATTGCTCAATGATAAAAGTCAGCGGATTAGCCATGATGAACACGCGCATCCGTTCAGGTATGGCTGTGACAGGGTAAAACACAGGCGATAGAAACATCAGCACTGTCGTCAGGATCGTCACGGTTTGGCCGACATCGCGCAGGAACACGCCCAGCGAAGCCAGTATCCATGCCAAACCCGTCGTCAACACCACCAATGGCAGCAATACCAGCGGGAACAATAAAACAGTCCAGTGCAGATACCCGTTGAATACAACAAAGGCGATCAACAGCACAGCGAGGCTGATCAGGCTATGAAAAAGCGTCGCACTGATCGCTACCACAGGCAGAATTTCCAACGGGAATACGACTTTTTTGACGTAGTTGGTATTCGATAAAATCAACCCTGGTGCCCGGTTAATCACTTCGGTGAACAAGTTCAGCACGATCATGCCGACGAACAGCACTACCGCAAACTGGGTCTTGCTGTCATCACCGCCGACGCCGCCCCAACGCGACTTAAAAATTTCCGAAAACACGAAGGTATACACCACCAGCATGAATACAGGGTTGAAGAACGACCACGCCAACCCCATCGCCGAACCTTTGTAGCGCCCGACAACTTCGCGCTTTGCCATCTGGCTGATCAGTTGGCGATTACGCCAAAAACTGGTTATCAGAGCACCTATTGATATCGGATGCGTCGCATGTGGATTAGTGGCGTTCATGCGAAATGTTCTGCCTGTTCCATGAGCTTGCCGGCTTGATCTTTTGTGGACAACGACGGTGCACCGTCAATAGGCCATTCGATACCGATCGCCGGATCATTCCATGCGATGCTGCGCTCGAACTCCGGCGCCCAGTAGTCGGTTGTCTTGTAAAGAAACTCGGCGGTTTCCGATAGCACCACGAATCCGTGTGCGAAGCCTTCGGGAATCCATAGGATGCGTTTATTCTCAGCCGACAATTCAACGCCGACGTGCTGCCCGAAGGTCGGTGAACTTTTCCGGATATCAACAGCGACATCAAAGACCGTGCCTTGGACCGCACGCACCAGCTTGCCCTGCGGTTGCTGAATCTGATAATGCAATCCGCGCAAGACGTTTTTCGCCGAGCGGGAATGGTTGTCCTGAACGAATTGCACGTTGCGTCCTACGACTTCATTGAACTGCCGACTGTTGAAACTCTCAAAAAAGAAGCCACGCTCGTCACCGAACACCTTGGGCTCAATAATCAGAACGTCGGGAATACTGGTCGCAATGATGTTCAACGGATGGTCCCTTCTTTCAACAAGCGCAGCAAATACTGGCCGTAGCCATTTTTTGCCAGCGGCTGCGCCAGCTTTTCCAGTTGCGCTGCGTCGATGAATCCCTTGTGATAGGCAATCTCTTCGGGGCAACACACTTTCAGGCCCTGCCGATGCTCGATGGTCTGGATGAAGTTGCTGGCTTCGATCAGGCTTTCGTGGGTGCCGGTATCGAGCCAGGCATAACCCCGCCCCATGATTTCGACATCGAGCTGCTTGCGCTCGAGATAGATGCGGTTGACGTCAGTGATTTCCAGTTCGCCACGCGCCGAGGGCTTCAGGTCTGCTGCAATACTGGCGACCTGATTGTCATAAAAATACAAGCCGGTAACAGCGTAATTGCTTTTCGGGTTGGCCGGCTTTTCTTCGAGGCTGGTGGCATGCCCCTGCGCATCGAAGTCGACAACGCCATAGCGCTCAGGATCCTGCACGTGATACGCGAAGACGGTCGCGCCGCTAGTGCGGGCATCGGCTTGCTCAAGTTGCTTGTGCAAATCGTGACCATAAAAAATATTGTCGCCCAGCACCAGCGCACTCGGCGCCTCGCCGAGGAAGTCCTTGCCGATGATGAAAGCTTGCGCGAGGCCATCCGGACTCGGCTGCACCGCGTATTGAAGATTGAGGCCCCACGCACTACCGTCGCCGAGCAATTGCTCGAAACGCGGGGTGTCTTGCGGTGTCGAGATGATCAGGATGTCGCGGATACCCGCCAGCATCAGGGTGCTGAGCGGATAGTAAATCATCGGTTTGTCGTAGATCGGCAGCAGCTGCTTGGAGACGACTTTGGTCACCGGATACAGACGGGTGCCGGAACCGCCGGCGAGGATGATGCCTTTGCGTTGTGTCATGGTGGCCTAGAGAATTTCGGTGAGCATGCGCGCGACGCCGGTTTGCCAGTGCGGCAAGGTCAGGCTGAAGGTCTGCTGC
>JBLHMB010000115.1:0-6343 GCA_047621665.1 Bradyrhizobium sp.
GGCGAAGTCTTCAACCTGACGATGGAAGACGTCGCGGTATCTGCGGCTATCGCGCTGCGTGCCGACAAGCTGATTTTCATCAGCGAGATCCCGATGATGGTCGATCAGGGCGGCGAAGAAATCCGCGAACTATCGTCGCATCAGGCCGAAGCTGTGCTCGGTGCCGGCTTCCTGCCCGGCGATGCGTCGTTCTATTTGCAGCACGCAATCAAGGCCTGCAACGGCGGCGTGGCGCGCGCGCACATCGTGCCGTTTGCACTGGACGGCTCGGCGCTGCTGGAATTATTCACGCATGACGGCGTCGGCACGATGATCTCGTACCAGAACCTCGAAACCCTGCGCGAGGCGACCATCGAAGATGTCGGCGGCATCCTCAAGCTGATCGAGCCACTTGAGACCGATGGCACACTGGTCAAGCGCGGCCGCGAACTGATCGAACGCGAAGTCGAGAATTTTTCGGTCATCGAACACGACGGCGTGATCTTCGGTTGCGCCGCGCTGTATCCGTTCCCGGCCGAAAAAATGGCTGAGATGGCCTGCCTGACCGTGAACCCGGATGTGCAGGCGCAAGGCGATGGCGAACGCATCCTCAAGCACATGGAAAATCGTGCCCGTGCGCAGGGCTTCAAGAAACTGTTCGTGCTCACGACGCGCACTGCGCACTGGTTCCTCAAACGCGGCTTCGTAGCGGCCTCGGTCGATGCGTTACCCAAAGATCGCCAGCACATGTATAACTGGCAGCGTAAATCACTGGTGCTGGTCAAGACTCTTTGAGCCGGCCCACCTCATCTTCAATCGAACAAGGAAACACACATGGCACGCATGATTCACTGCATCAAGCTCGACAAGGAAGCCGAAGGCCTCGATTTTCCACCGTATCCGGGCGACCTCGGCAAACGACTCTGGGAGACCGTCTCGAAAGAGGCCTGGGCCGCCTGGCTCAAACACCAGACCATGCTGGTCAATGAAAACCGCCTGAACCTGGCTGACCTGCGCGCACGCAAATACCTGGCGACGCAAATGGAAAAGCATTTCTTTGGCGATGGTGCCGATGCCGCAGTGGGGTATGTGCCACCGGCGGATTAACCGGAACGCGGCAGCACTCCGGAATCGGTGTCCGATTCCGGAAAGTCCTCCAGCCTCATACCATCAAGGCATTCCTCAGAACACCAGCGACCGCACTCCATCCGCCGTCCCCAGCAACGCCACATCGGCACCACGCGCCGCAAATAATCCCACCGTCACGACACCGGCAATCGCATTGATCGCCCGCTCGGTCGCGACCGGATCGGTGATCTGCAGGCCGACGACGTCGATGAGGACATTACCGTTATCGGTCAGTACAGCCTGGCCATCCTTGACCCGCAAACGCGGCGTGCCGCCCAGTTTGGCAAGCTCGCGCGCGACCACGGCCTGCGCCATCGGAATGACTTCCACCGGCAACGGGAACGTACCCAGCACGTCAACGAGCTTGGAACCGTCAGCGATGCAAATAAATTTTGTGGCGACCGAGGCGACGATTTTTTCGCGCGTCAGGGCCGCACCGCCACCCTTGATCATTGCACCGGTATCGGTAATTTCATCAGCACCATCGATGTAGACCGACATCGACGCGACGTCATTGAGGTCAAACACGGTAATGCCATGCGCGACCAGGCGTGCGGCAGTGCCTTCGGAAGACGCCACAGCGCCCTTGATGCGGTGCTTGACACCAGCCAGCGCATCAATGAAAAAGTTCGCGGTGGAGCCGGTGCCGACACCGATGATTTCACCGTCGACCAGGTAGTCGAGGGCGGCGCGGGCAACCGCTTGTTTCAGTTCGTCTTGGGTCATGATCAGAAAGATTGAAAGGTTAAAAAATCGATGGTGCGAGCCGCAAGGTCAGCCCGACATGCCGAATTCGTCGACATCGACTTGCTTCGGATAGACGCACACCAGCACGATGCGCGGGCCGCTCATTTTCTTGACCATCAGGTCGAACTGGTCAAATTCGACGCGCTGGCCCTCGGTGGGGATATTGCCGAGCTTGGCCATTACAAGTCCACCGACCGAGTCGACGTCGTCGAGGTCGAGCGCTTCGTTTTCGATGTCGATGGCCAGAATGCGTTCGAGCGTGTAGATCGGCAAGCTGCCCTTGCCGATCAGCGTGCCGTCATCGAAGCGATTCCAGTCCTGATCGTTCTGACGGAATTCATCGCGGATTTCACCGACCAGCGCACCGAGCAGATTGTCCAGCGTCAGGAAACCAACCGGCTTCTGCCCGGGCTGGCCGACTACCGCAAAATGGGGTGCGCCCTGACGAAACAGGCGAAACAATTCCAGCGCCGGCATGCGCGGTGACACATATTGCACCGGACGAAAAAATTGTTCGAGATTCTCGATCGACTTGCCATCTTCCTGCCCGAGAAAAAGGTCTTTCAAGTGGATCACGCCGAGAACTTCGCGCTGTTCGGTATCGAAATACGGATACCGGCTAAAGCGGCTGCGGTACACCACTTTCAAATTGTCTGCCAACGACTGGCTCGCATGCAGCGCCGCCATTTCATGCGCCGGACGCATCAGATCGCCGACATCGAGTTCGCTGAAATCGAGTGTCTGTGCCAGCACCCGCCATTCATCAGGACTGAATTTGTCGCCGGGATGGCTGCCACGCAAAATAATCTTGAGTTCATCGGCGGAATACGCGGTGTCATGTCCGCCTGCAGTTCCCAGACCAGCCAGTCGCAAGACGCCATTGGCACTCTTGTTGAGTACCCAGATGATCGGATACATGCTCCAGTAAAAACCGTACAGCGGCACTGCGCACCATAGGCTCACTACCTCAGGATTACGGATCGCCATCGATTTTGGTGCCAGTTCGCCGACCACGATGTGTAGAAATGAAATGACCAGGAAGGCGAAACCGAATGACACCAGCTGGATAAAGCTTTCCGAAGTAACGCCGAGAGCGATAAACACCGGATGCAGCAGGCTGGCAAAAGCTGGTTCACCCACCCAGCCGAGGCCCAGCGAGGCCAGCGTGATACCGAGCTGGCAGGCCGATAAATAGGAATCGAGCTGGAGGTGCACGGTGGACAGGATGCGGCCGCGCAGGCCTTGCGTTTTGGCGATCTCGCGGATACGGGTCTCGCGCAGTTTGACCATGCCAAATTCTGCGCAAACAAAAAAACCATTGAGGGCAACCAGAAACAGCGCCAGAAAAATCAGCAGGAAGTCTTGCATGGAGGGGTAAAAAGTGGGCCAACCGGTAGTGTAGACGCAAACGCGGTGGCTTCGATGACTTTGCGAGGCTTGCGGTGGCTTCCCGTAACGTCGCGGCAGTGCTGAACTGGCAAGGCATGAACCTATTGGAAGGCATAAAGCATTTCTTTATTGCAATTTAAATCGTCTAACGGTATGTTAGATTTTGTTACTATTTTGTATGACTTGCATCGTCACCCGCTCACCACCCATAGCGACTCACCTCATCAGGAAAAACATGAAAATGACTTTGAAGACACGCCTTGGCGCCGTCATCGGCTTTCTGGCGCTACTGGCAATTGCCGTTGGACTGGCAGGATTGTTCGGTATGAGTCGCGCCAACGAGGGCTTGCGGACGGTGTATGAAGACCGCACGATCGCACTGGAACAAATTTCACATATCGACCGGATGATGCTGCAAAACCGTCTGGCCATTGACGAGTCGCTGCGTGGCACCAAGCTTGCCGCCATACAGAGCCAACTCGGGATCGTTGACGCTAACATCGCCACCATCAACAAGGTGTGGGCGGAGTACATGGCAACCTACCTGACGCCGGAAGAGAAGCTACTCGCCGATAAATTTATGCTCGACCGTAGCGAGATGGTCAAGGGCGGCTTACAACCCATCACGACGGCACTACGCGACGAGAAGTTTGACATCGCCACCGGACTTGAAGCGCGCTACCAGGCACTCTATGTGCCGGTCACTGCAGGCATCGAGGCCCTGCGCGAGTTGCAAGTCAGGGAAGCCAAAAAAGAATATGAGTTGTCTACCGAGCGTTACGGCTTCATGCGCAACGCAGTCATCACGACCATCGTCCTGGGAGTGCTGCTGGCGGCGCTGGGCGGCATCCTACTGATACGCCGCGTCTACCGCCAACTGGGCGGCGAACCGGAGTATGCCGCACAGATCGTACGGTCCATTGCCGATGGGGATCTGACCACGACAGTCGACACCCGCGCCAATGACCAGCATAGCTTGCTGTTTGCAATGCACCAGATGCAGCAAAATCTGTCCAATACCGTCAGTACAATCCGGCAGTCAACCGACACCATCGCGACCGCCTCCGGCCAGATCGCCACCGGCAATCTTGACCTGTCGGCACGCACCGAGCAACAAGCCAGCGCCCTTGAAGAAACCGCATCATCCATGGAGGAATTGACCGGCACGGTCAAGCACAACGCCGACAATGCACGTCAAGCCAACCAGCTGGCGGCAACCGCCTCACAGATCGCCGTCAAAGGCGGCGCCGTCGTCGCGCAAGTCGTCCAAACCATGGGGTCGATCAATGAATCCGCACGCAAGATCGCCGACATCATTGGCGTCATCGACGGGATTGCCTTCCAGACCAACATCCTCGCTCTCAATGCAGCGGTTGAAGCCGCACGTGCCGGCGAGCAGGGCCGCGGCTTTGCGGTAGTGGCCTCCGAAGTGCGGAATCTGGCGCAACGCAGTGCGAGTGCCGCCAAGGAAATTAAGTCGCTAATCGGCGATTCAGTCGAGAAAGTGGATGCCGGGGCCCGGTTGGTCGATCAGGCTGGCGCGACGATGGACGAAGTCGTGGCGAGCGTCAAGCGCGTCTCCGACATCATCAGCGAAATCACGGCCGCCAGCCAGGAACAGACCGCCGGCATCAACCAGATCAATCAGGCCATCATGCAGATGGATGACGTGACGCAGCAAAACGCCGCACTGGTGGAGCAGGCGGCAGCAGCGGCAGCGTCGTTGCAGGATCAGGCTGGAAGTCTGGTCGAGGTGGTCAGTGTGTTTAAGACCAGTGCTACGCGCACCGGGCTAGCGACCATCAAGCGCGGCGTGACTGCGCGCCAACCGGCCTTGGTTGCGACGCTATCCACTCGAAAACCGGTCGTGCGCAAGCCCTTGCCGGCACCGGAGGCTGGCGCTGATTGGGAAGAGTTTTGAAGCCGATGGGTTGACTCGAAACCACCGGGGTTAGCGACGGCGGACACTGCACTGAGTGCAATCTCCTTTGGTCATTACACACATCAAAACAAACCCGCCGGTGGTACTACGCGTCGCGCACCTTACCGGAAACCCGCGCACAAGCGGAGAAGACAGCCCCTCTGCCGGCATTAATTCCCCAGAAACAGTTGCAAGATGATGCCGCTGGCAATCGCTACCAGCACGTAGTCGCCGCCGGTCTGGACCCAGTGGTAGCCACGCGGCGGGGCCGACAGGCGGTGGCCACGCCAGTCGTCAACGACATACTGACGACTGCGATAATCACGGGGCATGCGGTCGCCTCTGCGGTAATTGTGGTCCGGCCCCGCACCACGGCCGTCGCGGCCATCGTTGTAACGAGTCTCTCTGCGGTTGTCGTGACCGCGGTCATCATCACGTCGCTCTGAGCGGCGCTCATCATCGCGACGATCCGGACCACGCCCGCGGTCACCGCGGTCCGGCGGACCGCCCCGACCGGCTTGCTCGTTACGGCCGCGGTCGCCACCACGGTCGCCACGATCGTCACCACGGTCGTGGTCCGACCGGCCCTGCCCGAATGACAGTCCGCTGGTGCCAAGCGCAATGGCGAGGATGGCACTGACGAGTGCTTTCTTGTTCATGCTGGATTTCCTTTGGTTGCGACGACATGCCGGCATCGGAACATCGCCGGCCTCTGTCGATCTCGAAGCAAGATAGCCGACAAGCAAGAATCCCTCTGTACGGTGCCACGCACATCGCCGGAGCGAACGATCAATGCGCCATGAGGACCGGCACCGTCATCGAGGTCAGAATGGTATTCGTCACGCCACCCAGCAACACCTGACGAAAGCGTGAATGCGCATAACCGCCCATGACAATGAGGTCGGCATCAAAATCGGCAGCATGCGACAGCAGTGCATTGCCGACATCGAGATCATCCATGCGCCCGCTCTTCGAGGCTTTTTCAGTCGTGGTCAGGACCACGACTTCAAGCTTGACGCCGTGCCGCGCCAGGTACAGCGCGATGTCGGCACCGGGCTCGTCGCCATGCACATCGGGCTTGGCCTCCGGATTGAAGACCACCAGTTGCACCTGTTTGGCCTGCTGCAGCAACGGGATCGCCGCCGTCACCGCACGCGTGGCTTGCATGCTGCCATCCCA
>JBLHMB010000116.1:0-6165 GCA_047621665.1 Bradyrhizobium sp.
CGACGAAAAGCCTGGTAATGCATCGTGCTGTTGTGACGCCAGGATCAGGTACGCCACATAGGCGACGTAGTAAGCCAGGAACACGCCTCCCTCCCAGCGCGCGATCTCCCGGCCGCTCAGGAATACCGGCAGGCAGGCCAGCAGCGCGGCCAGCATGACCCATAGATCGAAGGTCAGCACCGACGGGGCCAGCGGCAACCCGAGCGCGCCTGATGCCAGGCTGCTCAGACCCAGACAGCCGAGGATATTGAAAGTGCAGCTGCCGACCACGTTGCCGACCGCGATGTCGCGTTCGCCTTTGAATGCCGCCATCAGCGAGGTGGCGACTTCGGGCATCGAGGTGCCGGCGGCGACGATGGTCAGGCCGATCACGAGGTCACTCACCCCCAGCGCCTTGGCAAACACCACCGAGGCCGACACCAGCCAGTCGGAGCCGAGTACCAGCAATGCCAGTCCGGCGACGATCAGTGCGACCTGCGCCGGCCACTTGCCGTCCCATGCCTGCGCTGCAGCAGGCTGCAACTCGGCATCGAATTCGGTCGTGCTGGCCGACGATTCGCGGCGCGATTGGACGATCAGAAATACCGTATAGACCACCATCAGCAGCAGCAGTAGCGCGCCTTCCCACCAGCTCAGCGTGCCGTCAAGTCCGAGCGCCACCAGCAGCAAGGCCGAGCCGATCATGATGGGCACTTCCTGACGAATGAGCTGCACGTGGACGATCAGCGGTGCGACCAGCGCACTGAGGCCCAGGATGAAGAGCACGTTAAAAATATTGCTGCCCACGACATTGCCCACCGCAATGTCTGTCTGGCCATTGAGCACCGCGCCGGTGGAGACGGCCATTTCCGGCGCGCTGGTGCCGAAGGCGACGATGGTCAGTCCCACCACCAGCGGCGAGATGCCGAACGACAGCGCCAGTTTGGAGGCGCCGCGCACCAGCGAGCTGGCACCGAGAACGAGCGCGACGAGGCCGGCGACAAAAAGTAGCGATTGCATCAGCATGGAAAGTCTTTCAGGAAAAGGTGAGCGTATTTACAGTCAGTTCATCGTGCGCCAACATGCCCTGCGTTGCGTTCCCCGTCAACGGAACCATTGGTCACATCAGCCCGGCTGAAACCGGAGCCGGGCTGGTCACCGATCTAGGCGTGACTGAGGTTGCGGGTGTTGTAGTAGGTCGCGACCAGACCGCTCGAGAGGATCACCGCGATGCCGCTCCAGCCCAGCCAGCCCAGCACATCCTGCCACAGCAGCACGCCCCAGAAGCTGGAAAAAACGATGCCGGTATATTGCAAGTTGGCGGTGACGAGCACCTTGCCGAGGCGATACGCGCGCGTCATTGCCATTTGCGCGATCGTGGCGCAGCTGCCTATGGTCAGTAATAGCAGCAGTCCTCTGGTTGACGGAACATGCCACAGCGCGGTTTGGGCGAGCGGTCCGGGTGCCAGCAAGATGCCGCCCAGCCCTGCCACCATGCTGGCTAATGAAAAATAAAACACCACGCGCGCTTCCGGTTCGCCCATTTTTCCGAGCTCACGCACTTGCAGATAGGCCAGCGCTGCCAGCATGCCGGAGGCCAGCGCCACTAGCGCACCGACCCATTGCGACGCATGCATCGCCGGTTGCAGCAACAGCGTCACACCGACAAAGCTGGCGGTAATCGCAGCTATCATGCCGGGTTCCAGGCTGCGTGCGCCGCGCCACCAGCCGCCAATGAACAGGATCGCCGCGATCCAGATCGGTGCCATGTAGTTGAGGGTCATCGCCATCGACAACGGCAACTGGGCGATCGCATAAAACCACATCCAGAAGGCAATCACGCCGACCGTGCAGCGCCACAGGTGGTGACCGGCAAAGCGGGTGCGCAGCGTGTCGCCGCGTAACAGCACCAGCGTGCCGATGACGATGACGCCGATGGTGCCGCGCGCCATGACGATTTCAGCGATGCTGTAATAGTCCGAAGCCAGCTTGACGCACACCCCCATGATGGCGAACAGAAAAGTCGCCAGCAGCATCCAGAGTGATTGGAGCGGGCGGTCAGAACGCAATCTGCGCCCGATACCATTCGTGAAAATGCTGCATGCCGTCTTCCATCGGCGACTGGTACGGACCGACTTCGCTGACGCCGCGGTCGAGCAGAATTTTGCGGCCGGCATCCATGCGCAGCGCAATTTCATCGTCCTCGACACAGGTTTCCATGTAGGCCGCCCGTTCGGCTTCGATGAATTCGCGCTCGAACAGCACGATCTCTTCCGGGTAATAAAACTCGACCACGTTGGTCGTGGTTTGCGGACCGGTCGGCCACAGCGTCGACACCACCAGCACATGCGGATACCACTCGACCATCACGTTTGGATACAGCGTGAGCCAGATCGCGCCATAGTCGGGCACGGTCCCATTGCGGAATTTGAGGATTTGTTCCTGCCACTTGCGATATTTGGGTGTGCCGGCCTTGGCCAGTCCCTGCTTGACGCCGACAGTCTGGACGCTGAAATGCTGGCCGAACTGCCATTTCAGGTCATCGCAACTGACGAAGCTGCCCAGGCCCGGATGGAACGGCTCGACGTGGTAATCCTCCAGATAGACTTCAATGAAGGTTTTCCAGTTGTAATTGCATTCGTGAACTTCGACATGGTCAAGCAGGTAGCCGTCGAAATCGAGTGCCGGCATCACGTCGAGCCGGCCGAGCGTGGCGCCGACGTCGAAACCGTTCTGCTCGAACAGCAAGCCGTTCCAGTTTTGCAGCGCGGTCTTCGACAGGCTCAGGCACGGGGTTTCGGCAAAATGCGGCGCACCCAGCAGGTCGCCATGCAAGTCGTAGGTCCAGCGATGCAGCGGACAGACAATGTTGGCGGCATGGCCGCGACCATTGAGCATCTTGGCCTGGCGATGCCGGCAGACGTTCGATAACAGTTCAATCCCGTGCGCATTACGCACCAGCATGCGACCTTCGTTTTCCCACGGCAGCGTGGAAAAATCGCCGACCTCCGGCACCATTAACTGATGGCCTACATATCGAGGTCCTTGACGGAACAATTGCTGGATTTCCTGCTGATATAACTTTGCGTCGAAGTAGACGTTGACCGGAAGCTGTGCGCTTGAGCGCGCCAGTTTGGCATTGGTAGCCAGATCGGACATCCCACCCCCAAATTAATTTTCACCAACCTAAGAGAGAAAGAACCCGCAAAAACCGGTGTTCAAATAATATGAAAAAGGGAATTCTTGGACAGAACCGGCAATTATACCCGAGGGTGTCCGGATCGCGGCGATCGCTTTTCTGCGGGGTAAAACTGCCTGCCTACGGTGCTGCCGGGATCTTTTCGGCTGCATTGTGGGGATTGCACTAAAATGACGACCTCCCTATCAAGCGTGCCCGCCATGTCAAAAAAACTTCCTGCTGCAGACACTCCCGCCTCTTTCGAAGACGCGATGGCGGAACTCGCCCGGTTGGTGGCGCAAATGGAAGCCGGCGAGTTGCCGCTGGAAGCGTCCGTGGCGGCCTACAAGCGCGGCTCCGAGCTGGTCAAGTTCTGCGCGGTCCAGCTCGATAAAGTCGATAGCCAGGTCAAGGTGCTCGAAGGCGAGATGCTCAAGCCACTCGATGGCGTGGCGGGCGAGGCTGGCGAATGACCGGTTTTGAGGACTGGATGCGCACCACCCAGAACGACGCCGAAGGCGCGCTGGATCGCTATCTGCCGGATGCCGGCCGGTTGCCGCTGCAGTTGCACGCAGCGATGCGCTATGCGGTACTCGGTGGTGGCAAGCGCGTGCGGCCGTTGTTGGTGCAGGCCGCGGCCGAACTATTCGATGCCGGCCCGGCCAACGTTGCACGCGCAGCCTCGGCGCTGGAAATGATCCATGCGTATTCGCTGGTGCACGACGACATGCCGTGCATGGATGATGATGCGCTGCGCCGTGGCAAACCGACCGTGCATGTCGCTTACGATGAAGCGACTGCGCTGCTGGTGGGGGATGCCTTGCAGGCGCAGGCTTTTCTGGTGCTGGCGCAGATGGACATCGCGCCCGAGCGCGCAGTGGCGATGTTGCGATTGCTGGCCGAAGCCGCTGGCTCGACCGGCATGTGTGGTGGTCAGGCGATTGACCTTGCCAGTGTTGGTATGGACTTGAGCCTGGCCGAGCTCGAACAGATGCATCGACTGAAAACCGGCGCACTACTGCGCGCCTCGGTGCTGCTCGGCGCATGGTGCGGCACCACGCCGGACGCGGCTGCCACGGCTGCGCTGGAAGCCTATGCAGCGGCCATTGGCCTGGCGTTTCAGGTAATCGACGACGTGCTTGATGCGACCGCCGATTCGGCCACGCTGGGCAAGACCGCCGGCAAGGACGCGGCAAATCAAAAACCCACCTATGTATCGATCCTGGGTCTTGCGCCCTCGCGTGCACTGGCAGAAAAATTACGTAGCGACGCGCATCGTGCCGTCCTGCCATTCGGAGACAAAGCACGACATTTGCGCGACCTCGCGGACCTGATCGTGCAGCGGAAAGCCTAGTTATGGAATACCTCAAGACAATCAACCAGCCTGCCGATCTGCGCCGCCTGCCACGCAACGAGCTGCGCAAGGTGGCCGATGAATTACGGTCATTCGTCATCGATTCGGTCTCGAAAACCGGCGGTCACCTGTCGTCGAACCTCGGCACGGTGGAGCTGACCATTGCGCTGCATTACGTCTTCAATACGCCGGAAGACCGGCTGGTCTGGGATGTCGGCCATCAGACCTATCCGCACAAAATCCTGACCGGCCGGCGCGACCAGATGCATACACTGCGCCAGCGTGACGGCATTTCGGGCTTTCCGCGGCGCGCCGAAAGTGAATACGATACGTTCGGCACGGCCCATTCGTCGACCTCGATTTCGGCCGCGCTCGGGATGGCGCTGGCGGCGCGTGCCAAGGGCGAGAATCGCCATGCGGTTGCCATCATCGGCGATGGCGCAATGACCGCCGGCATGGTGTTCGAGGCAATGAACAATGCCGGTGTCTACGACGACATCAACTTGCTGGTGATCCTCAACGACAACGACATGTCGATTTCGCCACCGGTAGGCGCACTGAACCACTATCTGGCACGTTTGATGTCGGGCAAGTTCTACGCTGCCGCCAAGAATGTCGGCAAGTCGGTGCTGCCCGCGCCAATGCGGGAACTGGCTAAGCGCCTCGAAGAGCACGCGAAAGGCATGATCGTGCCGGCCACGATGTTCGAGGAATTCGGCTTCAATTACATCGGCCCGATTGACGGTCATGACCTCGACGCGCTGATCCCGACTTTGCAAAACCTCAAGCACCTGAAGGGGCCGCAATTTTTGCACGTGGTGACCAAGAAAGGTCAGGGTTACAAGCTGGCAGAAGCGGATCCGGTGCTGTATCACGGCCCCGGCAAATTCAATCCGGAAGTCGGCATCAAGCCTGCGACCGTGCCCGGCAAGAAGACCTACACGCAGGTCTTCGGCGACTGGCTGTGCGACATGGCAGCGCAGGACAAACGCCTGATCGGCATCACGCCGGCGATGCGCGAAGGCTCGGGCATGGTGCGCTTCGAGCAGCTTTATGCGGACCGCTATTTCGATGTCGGTATTGCCGAGCAGCACGCGGTAACGTTTGCCGCCGGGATGGCCACCGAGGGATTGAAACCGGTGCTGGCGATTTACTCGACCTTCCTGCAGCGCGGCTATGACCAGCTGATCCATGATGTCGCGTTGCAAAACCTCGATGTGACGTTTGCGCTGGATCGCGCTGGCCTGGTCGGTGCCGACGGTGCGACCCATGCCGGCAATTACGATATGGCATTCCTGCGCTGCATTCCGAACATGGTGGTGATGGCCGCTTCCGACGAAAACGAATGCCGCCAGATGCTGACCACCGCCTATCTGTATCCGGGCCCGGCCGCGGTGCGTTATCCGCGCGGCGCGGGTCCGGGCGCAGTGATGTCGTCGCCATTGACGGCGCTGCCGATGGGCAAGGGCGAAGTGCGCCGGCAGGGCGAGCGGATTGCGATCCTGGCGTTTGGCACGATGGTGGCGCCGGCCTTGCAGGCGGGCGAAAGCCTCAATGCGACCGTGGTCAACATGCGCTTCGTCAAACCGCTTGATGTCGAACTGGTCAAAGAGCTGGCCTTGACGCATGACGCCATCGTGACGGTCGAAGAGGG
>JBLHMB010000117.1:0-6063 GCA_047621665.1 Bradyrhizobium sp.
AATAAAAATAGATGTATTTTTTTACGCTCCATTTGCAGGTGTCTTTGACAAAAAATTGTTGTCGACGCCGGAGACACAGTCACAAATTGCAAGACCAGAATGGATGAAATTGACGGTTTGCTTTCGCCAAAAGCGGATGCCCCATTTTTTTCATTGTAAGAGGCAACACGTGTCGCTCACATAAACGATACGACGCTGCACTTTTTCGGACTGGCTGGTTTCTTAACGTTTCGAATCCACCCTGCTCATGTTCGTGGCGGGAATATCTGATTAGCAGTACTACAAAGAGGAGCATCTCACCATGTCTACCAAAATCATGTTTACACGCCTGATGCAGGCAGCAACAGCGATGGCGATCAGTGTATCGGCCTACGCCCAGCAAGAAGTCAAGATCGGCGTCATTTATCCGCTTACCGGTGCCGCGGCTTCGTCCGGTGCCGAAATGAAAAGTGCACTGGAGCTGGCTGCCGATATTATTAATAACGGTGCCAAGTCTGTTCCTTCGTTGCCGTTTTCTGCCGGCGGTGGTTTGCCTAATCTCAAGGGGGCAAAAATTAAACTGGTGTTTGCCGACCACCAGGGCAATCCTCAGGTTGGCGCAACCGAAACCGAACGCTTGATCACGCAGGAGAAAGTTGTGGCCGTCGTCGGCGCTTACTTCAGCAACGTCACGGCAACTTCAAGTCAGGTGGCTGAGCGCTACAAGATTCCGTTTCTTAATCCTGAGTCCTCATCGGCATCACTGACTCAGCGCAACTTCAAGTGGTTCTTCCGCACCACTGCACACGATGATTTGTTCGTGCACAATTTCTTTGATTTCTTCAAGGAGCTGGAAGCCAAAAAAGACATCAAGGTCAAGAAATTGGCGGCATTTAATGAAAATACATTGTGGGGTAATGAAACCACCAAGCTTGAAGTCAAGCTCGCTGGTGAAAGAGGGTATGACCTGAGCAAGACGATTGCGTATCCTGCCAAGACTACGCAACTGACTTCCGAAGTGCAGTTGCTCAAGGCTGCCGCACCCCAGGTGGTGATGCAGTCGTCGTACTTGGGAGACGCGATCATGGCGATGAAAACCTACAAGGAACTGGATTTTTCACCGGACATGATTCTTGCCAATAACGCCGGATTCACTGACACCGAGTTCATCCGGACGCTGGGTAAGGATGCCGATTACGTCATTACACGCGATGTCTGGGCACTCGACCTGGCCAAGAAAAATCCGTTAATCAAGCAGGTTAATGATCTGTTTTTGGAGCGCAACAAGATTAACTTCACCGGCAATTCATCCCGCACGTTCACCGGGTTGATGACGCTGGCCGATGCGATTAATCGTGCCGGCTCGACCGAGCCGGAGGCAATCCGTAAAGCGTTGATGGAAACAGATATTCCCGGCAATAAAATCATCATGCCCTGGAAAGGCATCAAGTTTGATGACAAGGGCCAGAACATGTACGGCTCCGGCATCCTGGTCCAGATCATCGACGGCAAGTACAACACGATCTGGCCGTTCGATCTGGCCACCCGTGATGTTGTATGGCCGATGCCGAAGTGGGACCAGCGAAAGTAACGCCACGCGTTATCCCGTCAGCCTCCTGGGCGACGGGATATTTTTTTGACGGTAGGGATTTTCAACTGGTCGCATCAAAGGGGAAGGTATGTCTGAAATACTTGTACAAACGCTGGTGTCGGGTCTGCTCATCGGCTTGATCTATGCATTGGTGGCGATTGGTCTGACCATGATTTTCGGGGTGATGGACATCATTAATTTTTCGCACGGAGAATTCCTGATGTTCGGTATGTACTCGAGTTTCTGGATGTTTTCGCTGTACGCACTCGACCCGATGTTCACGTTGCCGCTGACGGCACTGTTCCTGTTCGGACTCGGTGTCGTGATCTACAAACTCGTGATCAGCAAGATTACGAATGCACCGATGGTGTCGCAGATATTCACGACCTTCGGCTTGATGCTGCTCTTTCGCGGGATTGCTCAGTTTTTGTGGAAACCGGATTTTCGCACCATCGAAAAATCACTGGTCAGTGGCAACTTTTCGCTGGCCGGGATTCAGGTCGGTGCGCCACAAGTGACCGCGGGCGTCGGTGCAATTCTCGTCACCCTGGGTATCTATTTGTTTATCACTAAAACCCGGCTCGGCGCAGCACTCGAAGCGACTGCTGCGGACAAGGAAGCGGCGCGGCTGATGGGTATTGACTCGCAAAAAATGTTTGCGCTGGCATGGGGTATCGGTGCAGCTTGCGCCGGTGTGGCCGGTGCCTTGCTGTCGACATTTTTTCCGATTTTTCCGGATGTTGGTGCGAACTTCATTCTCATTGCCTTCGTTGTAGTCAACCTCGGTGGTTTTGGCAGCATCGTCGGTGCGTTAATCGCCGGCATTCTGGTTGGCGTGATCGAAGTGATGGGTGGCTTCCTGCTTGGGCCGCAATACAAAATGGCGATTGTCCTGGTGCTTTTCCTGGCTGTCCTGATGTTCCGCCCGCAAGGCCTGATGGGCAAGGCGTGATCTTTTTTCGACTTCGAGAGGGCTGTCATTAGTAATAACGCTGTTTTTTCCCAATCCGTGGAGCGGCCACAGTCGCCTCCCCGAAAAACTGCTGGTGCCGGCTATTTGCTGATACTGGTGCTGCTGGTCGTCGCCGTGTTTGTACCGTTGTTTGTCGAAAGTCCGTCGCATCAGAATATTGCAATCCTGATTCTGATGGCCGCGCAGATGGGTGTCGCCTGGAATATTGTTGGCGGCTATGCCGGTCAGGTGTCGCTTGGACAAGCGGCTTTTTACGGGTTCGGCGCCTACACGTCGACGTTGCTGTTTGCGAAACTCGGCATCAATCCGTGGCTGGCGATGATCGTTGGGGGTGTCATGGCGGCACTCATCAGCATCCTCATCGGCTGGTCGTGTTTTCGCCTGAAAGGACATTATTTTGCGATGGCGACCATCGCAGTGGCCGAGATCATCCAGATCATGTTTACCAACTGGGAGTTCGCCGGCGGGGCTGTCGGCCTGACGATCCCGATGGACCAGCAGGGCTGGGATGTATTCGTATTTGCGTCCAAGGTGCCGTACTACTACATCGCCCTGGGTTTGCTGGTACTGACCTTGATGGCCAACCTGCTGATCGAACGCAGCTACTTTGGTTACTACTTCCGGGCCATCAAGGATGAGCCGGATGCAGCCCGCAGCCTCGGTGTCAACCTGCGCAAATACAAGCTCATTGCGTTTGCGATCAGCAGTTTTTTTACGGCGCTCGGTGGCAGTTTTTATGCGCAAAAAGAGCTCTACATTGATCCGGCCTCGGTGCTTGGCACCGGTCTGTCTATCAAGATGGCGTTGGTTGCGATATTAGGCGGCATCGGTACGCTGTTTGGTCCGGTAGTGGGTGCCGGCATTCTGACCTTGATCGACGAGGGTACGCGTGCAGTTTTTGGTGGGTCAGGGCGGGGGACGGACCTGATTATTTATGCGGCGCTGATTATCGTGGTGGCGGTGTATTACCCGAACGGTGTGCTTGGCTCATTGAAGAACTGGCTGGCAAGACGGCAGGCAGTGAAGTCACAGGTAGCACGGGGAGAACATCAATGAGCTTGCTCAGCGTCAGAAACGTCAGCAAAAATTTCGGTGGCATCGTCGCTAATCAGGATGTGTCATTTTCGCTCAATGCCGGCGAAATCGTCGGCCTGATCGGGCCCAATGGTGCGGGCAAGACCACCATGTTCAACTGTATCGCCGGTTACTTTGCGCCCAGCTCCGGCGAAATTTATCTGAACGACGAAAAGATTTCCGGTCTGTCGCCTGAGCAATGCGCACATGCCGGGATTGCCCGCACTTTTCAGGTCGCACGCACATTCACCAGCATGAGCGCGCAGGAAAACGTGATGGTCGGCGCGTTCCTGAAAAACAAACATGTCGCCACGGCGCGGCAGGTGGCCAATGACTTGCTGGAATTCGTCAATCTGGGCAAGTTCAAGGACAAGCCTGCCGGCAGCATGACAATTAGCGAACAGCGGCGTCTTGCCGTCGCACGCGCACTGGCGGTCAGTCCCAAGTTATTGCTGATGGATGAAGTCATGGCGGGCCTGAATCCGACCGAGGTCAAAGAGACCGTGGAGGTGGTCCTGAAAATCCGCCAGCGTGGTATTTCATGTCTGATTGTCGAGCACGTTCTCGAAGGCATCATGCCGATTGCCAATGCGATCGTCGTTCTTGATTACGGCAAAAAAATTGCTGACGGCACGCCACAACAGATATCGAATAATCCTCAAGTCATTGCCGCTTACCTGGGAGAAGAATAATGCTGCAAGTCAGGAATCTACGGGTCAGTTACGACAAGGTACTGGCAATTTCTAAGGTTGATATTGATGTCGGTGCCGGCAAACTGGTGGCTCTGGTTGGCGGTAACGGTAACGGCAAATCGACGACGTTGCGGGCGATCGCCGGACTGAATGCAGTCGATGAAGGGACGATCAAGTTCAACAATGAAGAAGTGCAAAATACGCCAGCGCATTTGCGCGTACCTCTGGGGCTGTCACTTGTACCGGAAGGAAGACGTATTTTTGCCCGGCTGACAGTGCAGCGCAATCTGGAACTGGGGGCATACACGCGCCAGGACGCGCACGAAGTGCGGGAGTCGATCGATCGCATGTACACATTGTTTCCGATACTAAAAGACCGGCGCAGTCAGCTGGCCGGCACCATGAGCGGCGGCGAGCAGCAAATGCTGGCAATTGGTCGCGGTTTGATGGCCAAACCGAAGCTGCTGTTGCTCGACGAGCCGTCCTGGGGCATTGCGCCGAAGTTTGTCACCAAGGTGCTGGACACGATACAGATGGTCAATTCGCAGGGGGTGTGGGTGTTGCTGGTCGAGCAAAGCCTGCACAAGGCGCTGGCTATTGCCGATTACGGCTACGTGATCCAGACCGGTCGGATCGTCATGCAGGGGAGCGGCAAGGATCTGCTCAATAACGACGAAATCAAGAAGGCTTACCTGGGACTGTAATGACTACTTCAACTGTCATATTGCCCGGAGACCTGCGGTTGTTAGCCCGCAGCGGTGCGTTCAACGGCGCAACCGCAGGGGTGGCACGCGGTTTCGTACAAGCCAATCTGATGATCGTGCCGCGTTCGGCGGCGTTCGATTTCCTGCTGTTTTGTCAGCGCAATCCAAGACCCTGTCCACTGGTTGAAGTACTTGAAGCCGGACAGGTCTCACCGCTTTGCGCGCCGGATGCGGACTTGCGGTCCGATTTGCCTGGCTATCGGGTGTACCGGCATGGCGAGCTTGCCGGTGAGGTCGGCGACATCAGCGCGTTATGGCAAGACGACTTCGTCAGTTTTCTGATTGGCTGCAGTTTTTCGTTCGAAGGAGCGCTGATCGATGCGGGCATCCCGCTGCGCCATGTCGAACAACAACGTAACGTGGCGATGTACATCACGACGATCCCGTGCCAGCCTGCCGGTCAGTTCAGCGGCAACATGGTTGTTAGCATGCGGCCGGTGCGTAGTTGTCATGTCGCGCGGGCAGTGGAAATTTCAGCCCGTTTTCCGCAAGTGCATGGCGCACCGGTACATGTCGGACATCCGGAAGCCATTGGTATCAACGACCTGATGTGTCCTGACTTTGGTGATTCCGTGCAAGTTGCTGACGATGAAGTACCAGTATTCTGGGCCTGCGGCGTGACGCCGCAAGTCATCGCCTGCCAGAGTCGCACCGCGTTCTGCATCACGCATGCACCGGGAAAAATGTTTGTCACCGACATCATCAATCGGTAAAGGCCAGTCGCGTTGCGGCACTAACGGCAGGGCGATAGGGTGATCACGGTGTTATGTGCTCACACGCGCTCCGATAATCTCCGCAACACCAGCCATTTCTTAGTCCGGTCGCGTGGGGGCGATCTCCTCCTGCCACGCTACCGACTTACTAAACCATTCAAATAAACCGCATCTTGAAATTGCGCCCCTTGATATTGCCGCTCTCAAGTTTGGCAAACGCCTTTTTCGCAATGCGCCGGTCCAATGCCACATAGGTCATGAATTCGAACACATTAAT
>JBLHMB010000118.1:0-5630 GCA_047621665.1 Bradyrhizobium sp.
CGCGCAGCAACGTGGTTTTGCCTGCACCGTTGGCACCGATGATGGCAATACGCTCGCCCGCCTCGACCATGATGTCGAATTTTTTGAATAGCGTGCGGTCGTAGGTTTTTGACAGACCTTCAATCTGAACCGCCTGACGATGTAATTTCTTTTCGCCGTCAAAACGCACGAATGGATTGGCCCGGCTCGACGGCTTGAGGTCTTCGACCTTGATCTTGTCGATCATCTTGGCACGCGAAGTGGCCTGGCGGGCTTTCGATTTATTGGCCGAGAAACGACGTACGAATTCTTGCAGTTCGGCGACCTTGTCCTTGGCTTTGGCATTGACCGACAGTTGCTGCGTGCGGGCTTGCGACGATGCGTACATGTAGTCGTCGTAATTGCCCGGGTAGACCTTGAGCGTGCCGTAGTCCATATCGGCGACGTGGGTGCACACCTGATTCAGAAAATGGCGATCATGCGAAATGATGATCATCGTCGAATTGCGCTCGTTGAGCACATCTTCGAGCCAGCGGATGGTGTTGATGTCGAGGTTGTTGGTCGGCTCATCAAGCAGCAGGATGTCCGGATTCGAGAACAGCGCCTGCGCCAGCAGCACGCGCAATTTCCAGCCTGGCGCAACATTGCTCATCGGACCCTGATGCTGGTCGATCGACACACCGACACCGAGCAGCAATTCGCCGGCACGGGCTTCGGCGGTGTAGCCGTCGTATTCAGCAAAGCGCGCTTCGAGGTCGGCTGCTTTCATGTAATCGTCGTCGGTGGCGTCCGTGTTCGCGTAGATCGCGTCACGCTCGGCCATCGCTGCCCACATCTCGGTGTGGCCCATCATGACGACATCGAGCACACGCATCTCTTCGAACGCGAACTGGTCCTGGCGCAATTTACCGAGGCGTTCGTTGGTATCGAGCATGACGTTACCCGCCGACGAATCAAGGTCGCCGCCAAGAATTTTCATGAAGGTGGATTTGCCGCAGCCGTTGGCGCCGATCAGGCCGTAGCGGTTGCCGTCACCAAACTTAACGGAGATGTTTTCAAACAAGGGCTTGGCGCCGAACTGCATCGTAATATTGGCTGTGGATAGCACTATGTAAGTCCTTACAAACGTATTTTAAATGTGACGCGCATTTTACCATTGCGCAGCGAGCAGATTTGCGCTATCGCTTGGTCAGAAACGGATAACCGGCAACGGACAGCGTCCAGCCGTGTGCGTCGCCGTGCAACGTGGCGGGCGCACCGACCGGCAAGGTTACCTTGTCGACGATGTGACCAAATGGAAGGCCGGTCAGCACCGGCACCGGCAACGTGGAACGCAAGCGCACCAGCATCGACTCGAAGCAAAAACCGTTGTCGATCTCACTCAGACGGTAACCAGAAAAGTCACCCAACACAATGGCACTCTGGTTCGCCAGTACATCGGCATGGAGTAATTGCAACAGCATCCGCTCGACCCGGAACGGGTGCTCGTTGATGTCTTCGAGGAACAGGATGCCGCCCTCAATGCGTGGCAGGTAGGGCGAACCGACCAGATGCGCCACCATCGCCAGATTGCCGCCCCACAGAATGCCGCTCGCATCGACGATTGGGCTGTCGTCCTGCTCCACGTGAAGGAACGTTTCAGGACTGCTCAGGCACTGCCAGAAATGATTGTGCGTGAATGCGCTCGGCGGCTCACGTGTAAAGTCGTCGCACAGCATCGGTCCGGCAAAACTGATGGCACCGGTTTGCGCCAGCAAGCCCAGCTGGAACGCGGTGAAATCGCTATGACCGACGAAGCGCTTGCCGCTGGCCGCCAGCAACGGCCAGTCGAGTTGCGGCAGGATGCGCGACAAGCCGTAACCACCGCGCAGTGACAAGACGATATCGACATCCGGATCGCTGGCAGCCGCATGCAGATGCGCGACGCGCAGTACATCGCCGGCAGCGAAGCGCTCTTCCCTTTCATCGTCGGCATAGTGACGGATCACGCGATAGCCTTGCTGCTGCAAGCCGGCAATGGCGCGTTCGATGGCTTCGGTATCGGCCGCGTAGCCGCTCGGTGCAATCAAGGCGATACCGACTGGTCTACTCACTGGCAACTCCGGTGGAAAGCGGCTTCTGGGCGAGCCGCCGTTCGGCAAAAAAATCCTTCAGCAACGCGCTACATTCCTCAGCCAGCACGCCACCAACCAGGCCGGTGTGGTGATTCAATTTTTCTTGCCCGAACAGGTCAAGCACCGAACCGCAGCAACCGGTTTTCGGATCACTCGCTCCGTACACCACACGGGCCAGCCGCGCATGCATCATTGCCCCGGCACACATCGCGCAGGGTTCCAGCGTGACAAACAATTCGCAACCCGGCAACCGGTAATTGCCGAGCAGTGTGGCACCGGCGCGCAAAGCCATGATTTCGGCATGCGCGGTCGGATCATGCGTGCCGATCGACTGGTTGAAACCGGTCGCCACCACCTGCCCATCTTTCACCAGCACGGCACCGACCGGCACCTCGCCCAGAGCCCAGGCATTGTGCGCCTGGTCCATTGCGAGGCGCATGAAGAGCGTGTCATCCATGAACAACTTCAGCCCAGCAATTTGGTGTTTCGTAGAGCTTGATCTTGTGCAGCGTCAGGCCGGTACCGAAGTTGTCGGTATAGGTCGCCTTGAGGATATCGAAGGCAATGCGGGCCAGGTTCTCGACGGTCGGCACCAGCGGCAGCACGACCGTCTTGTGGTCCGGCAGGCTGTCGAGGAAAGCCCGTACGGCCTCGTCTTTTTCATAAACCAGAAAAGCGTGGTCCCAGACATCGACCAGCGCTTGCTTGGCCAGTGTCTTGACGTCAGAGAAATCCATGATCATGCCATTGTCGGACGCGCCATCGGCGGCAACGACGCCACCGGTGAGCGTGATTTCAAGGGTGTAGCGATGGCCGTGCAAGTTGCGGCACTGGCTCTTGTGGTCGGGGATCCGGTGGCCGGCGTCGAATTCTAGTTTGCGGGTGATAGTCAGCATGGCATTACGGTATCTGTAAAATTTTATGGGTTTGCACGCTCAGCTTCCACTTCGGGTGGCGCTTGCAATGCTCGATGGCACGTTCGGTATTGCGGGCCGCCGTCGGACTGTCCATCGGCTGCAAATAAAAGTGTTCGAAGTCCAGCGCTTCGTACATCAGCAGGTCTTGTCCGAGCTGCGGAATGACGACTTTCAATTCGTTGCCGCTGCGCTGGACCAGCTTGCTGCCCATCTTCGGACTGACGCAAATCCAGTCGACTTCGGGTGGCACCGGCAAGGTTCCGTTGGTCTCGATGGCGATCATGAAACCCTGCGCGTGCAGCGCGTCGATCAGCGCGAGATCAAGTTGCAGCATCGGTTCGCCACCGGTGATAACGATGAATTTGCTGGCCGGATAATCGACCGGCCAGAGACTGTTGACGGTATCTGCCAGCGCTGCCGCATCGGCAAACTTGCCGCCCCCGACACCATCGGTGCCGACAAAATCGGTATCGCAGAACTGGCAGACTGCCGTGGCGCGATCGCTCTCGCGACCACTCCAGAGGTTGCAGCCGGCAAAGCGGCAAAACACCGCCGGACGACCGGCATGGGTGCCCTCGCCTTGCAGGGTATAAAAGATTTCTTTCACGCTGTACGTCACTGCACTGGCCTCGCTCTGGATCGATTCACTACGGGACTTCAAGGGGTAGCAAGTATAACCGAGCGGCCGGGATTACATCGGGAGCGACGGGAGGTGCCACGCCACGCTGATGTATTGTTAGCTGGCGCGCCTGTCGTCGATGACGCTGCGCTCACGATATGGGAAGGCACGCGGTGTTGCATCAAGGCCAGCCAGCTTGACCTCGGCTTCCTGCTCCACCGCAGCCCTATCCTGACTCGAGAGCAGGCGTTCGTAATACAAGGTACCGATCTGTCGTTCCAGCGCGCGGGTGCTCCAGTTTTGCGTGACGGCTTCGTGCATGGTCCAGTCGCGGGCGGTGACGCTGTCGACCCGCAACAATGTGCGGTAGTGGGTCCAGCTCAATTCGGTACGCACTGCGTCCCAAATTGGAAACGTCTGATAGAAGTCACGCATATGGCGCAAGTTGCGCTCGTCGAATCCCTTGCCGAACTCCGTCGTCAGCCTCTTCGCCAACTCCTGCAACAAGCGTTGTCCATACGCCGCCCGCTCCAGTCCACCTTGTTCGAATTCGACAATATGCTGTCCCATCTGCCAGCACGTCCGGACCTGGATCGCATCAACGGCACGCAGCGCTTGCCGGCGTGACTGGCGGATCAGTTCGCCTAGGTCGCGCAGCAGCGTGTGCAGTTGCGGATCAGTTGATGGTGTCAGTGTACCCATGGTGATGTGTCCTTTCCTCTTTGCGACGTCCGGTCCCCAAACGCAAAAAGCCCCTGAAACATCAGGGGCCCGAAGACTCAGTAACGGCTGGCCTCAATCACTATCATTCCCACTCGATCGTGGCCGGAGGTTTGCCCGAAATATCGTAGACCACACGATTGATGCCGGGCACTTCATTGATGATCCGGTTCGATACGCGACCGAGCAATTCGTGCGGCAGATGCGCCCAGTGCGCGGTCATGAAATCCTGGGTTTGTACTGCGCGCAGTGCGACGACATATTCATAGGTCCGGCCATCGCCCATCACACCGACCGACTTCACCGGCAGGAACACGGCGAAGGCCTGACTGGTGCCTGCGTACCAGTTCTTGACGATGCCTTGCTGGTCGATCGCGGCAGGCAAGTCGAGCGTACAGGCACGCAGCTCTTCGATGAAAATCGCATCGGCGCTGCGCAGCAGGTCGGCATATTCCTTCTTGACTTCGCCAAGGATACGCACACCCAGACCCGGACCCGGGAATGGATGGCGAAACACCATCGTCTGCGGCAAACCGAGCGCCACGCCAAGTTCGCGCACTTCGTCCTTGAACAGCTCACGCAATGGCTCGAGCAATTTCAGATTCATCGTATCCGGCAGGCCACCGACATTGTGGTGACTCTTGATCGTGTGCCCCTTCTTGCCCTTGCCGGCACTCTCGATGACGTCCGGATAAATCGTACCCTGCGCCAGCCATTTGGCATTCTTCAGCTTGGCGGACTCGACCTGAAACACTTCAACAAATTCGCGCCCGATGATCTTGCGCTTGGCCTCGGGATCGGTGACGCCGGCAAGGTGTCCCATGAACTGTTCACTCGCATCGACACGGATGACCTTGACGCCAAGATTGTTGGCAAACATCTCCATGACCATGTCGCCTTCATTCAAGCGCAACAGACCGTGGTCAACGAACACACAAGTCAACTGCTTGCCGATGGCGCGATGAATCAGTGCAGCGGCGACACTGCTATCGACACCGCCGGACAAGCCAAGAATGACTTCGTCGTTGCCGACTTGTTCGCGGATCGATGCCACCGCTTCATTGATGTAGTCAGGCATGTTCCAGTCGGATTTGCAGCCACAGATTTCATGCACAAAGCGACTGAAAATGGCCTTGCCCTGCAAGGTATGCGTTACTTCCGGATGGAATTGCACCGCATAAAAATGCCGCGCTTCATCGGCAATCGCGGCAATCGGGCAGCTCTCGGTCGAGGCCATCAGCTTGAAGCCGGCCGGCATCTCGGTGACCTTGTCGCCATGGC
>JBLHMB010000119.1:0-5565 GCA_047621665.1 Bradyrhizobium sp.
AAACCATTCAAATAAACCGCATCTTGAAATTGCGCCCCTTGATATTGCCGCTCTCAAGTTTGGCAAACGCCTTTTTCGCAATGCGCCGGTCCAATGCCACATAGGTCATGAATTCGAACACATTAATTTTGCCGACCTGTTCCTTGGTCAGCCCTGCATCACCGGTCAGTGCACCGAGCAGATCGCCCGGACGCAGCTTGTCTTTCTTGCCGCCCATGATCAGCAACGTCACCATCGGTGCTTCCAGCGCCGGGCCGGGTGCGACTTCGAGGTCAGCCAGATCGAACCAGCTGACCGGTCCGTGCTGGTAGTCCTCGATCAGTTTTACCCACTTTTTTTCGTTCGGTGCGCACAGGCTAAGCGCCAGTCCGCGTGCCGCGCCGCGGCCGGTACGACCAACCCGGTGGATGTGCACTTCGGTGTCTTTCGAGACATCGACATTGATCACCATTTCAAGACTCTGGATATCGAGTCCGCGCGCCGCCACGTCGGTGGCGACCAGCACCGAACAGCTGCCGTTCGCAAACAGCACCAGGATTTCATCGCGCTCACGCTGTTCGAGTTCGCCGTACAGCGCCATCGCGCTGAAACCCTGCGCCCGCAATTCGTCAGCCAATTCGCGGCAATGAATCTTGGTATTGCAAAATGCCAGTGCCGAGGCCGGTTTGAAATTGTTGAGCAACCGGCCGACTGCGTCATTGCGATCGTCGTAGCCGACTTCGTAAAAACGCTGTTCGATGCGGTTGTCATCATGTTGCGCTTCGACGGTGATTTCGGTCGGGTCGCGCAGGAACGGCGCGCTCGATTTGCGAATGTCATCCGGATAGGTCGCGGAAAACAGCAAGGTCTGGCGGCGTGTCGGGCAGGCCGAGACGATGCCGGAAATTTCTTCGTAAAAGCCCATATCGACCATGCGGTCGGCTTCATCAAGCACCAGTGTCTGCACGGTCGACAGGTCGATACTGCCACGCCCGATGTGGTCGCGCAGCCGGCCGGGCGTGCCGACAATGATGTGCGCGCCATGTTCGAGCGAGGCGATTTGCGGGCGCATCGGGGCACCGCCGCACAAGGTCAGGATCTTGGTGTTATCGGCAAAACGGGCCAGTCGACGCAGTTCGTTCGAGACCTGGTCGGCCAGTTCGCGGGTCGGGCAAATGACCAGCGCCTGAATCGCAAACCAGGTCGGATTGAGACGTTGCAGGATGCCGATACCAAACGCGGCGGTCTTGCCACTACCTGTTTTGGCTTGCGCGATCAGATCGCGCCGGTCGAGGATGACCGGCAGGCTTTTGGCCTGGATCGGCGTCATCTCGTGATAGCCGAGCGAGTCGAGATTGGCCAGCATTGATGGCGACAGCGCCAGTGTAGAAAACGACGTGGTAGGTACAGTAGGAGCAGCAGTCATTACAGGAACCGATCTAGAATTTTGCGCGACAGCCTGTCCATCGTGTGCATGTCGCGAATAAGGAAATGGATGCCGTGGCTATCGGAGATCAGCAGCGATGCCGCATCGACGCGGCGGATGTCTTCTTCACCGCGCAGCACGAAACGGGTGGCACCGCGATCGGTCTCGACCGACCAGGTGCACGGCGTAGCATAGCTCGTCACGTCGAGGATGGCACTGATCTCGGGCATGAATTCGCGTCCGCTAAGTTCGTCTTCGACGAGAGTGCGGATATCGACCGGCAGCCCATCTAGCCGCTCGATCCAGCCGACTTCGCGCCCATCGGTACTGACCAGCGCGATGCCATCATCGGGCGCCTGGATCGGAAATGCCCGCACGGGCGCGACGCCTTCGTGGGTCTGGCCGGCGGCATCGACGAGCACCAGTTTGCCGAACGCATTGCGACTCAGGCTGAAGGTGGTTGGCAAGGGTTCATTCATGTTGCTTCTCCGATCGTGTTGGCGGCATTGCGGGCTTGCGCTTCATAGAGCCGGAAGTACGCGCCTTCGCGTGCCATCAAGTCATCGTGACTGCCGACCTCGACCACTTCGCCACGATCAAGTACGACCAACCGGTCGGCCTTGTGCAGCGTCGACAAGCGATGCGCGATGGCGATCGTGGTGCGGCCATGGACTAGATTGTCGAGCGCTTTCTGGATTTCTTTTTCGGTTTCGGAATCGACCGAGGAAGTCGCTTCGTCGAGGATAAGGATGCGCGGATTAATCAGTAGTGCGCGGGCAATCGAGATGCGCTGGCGTTCGCCACCGGACAAACCCTGACCGCGTTCGCCGACCATCGAATCGTATCCTTGCGGCAGCCGCAGGATAAATTCATGGGCATGCGCGGCGCGTGCGGCGGCGATGATATCGGCACGATTGGCGTCCGGTTTGCCGTAAGCGATGTTGTCGCTGATGGTGCCGAAAAACAGGAACGGCTCTTGCAGAACCAGTCCGATATTGCGGCGGAAATCGGCAATCGCATACGAACGGATATCGATGCCATCGACCAGAATGGCGCCTTCGGTGACATCGTAAAAACGGCAGATCAGGTTCACCAGCGTGCTCTTGCCGGAGCCACTGTGACCGACCAGCCCGATCATTTCGCCCGGCTTGATGGTCAGGTTGATGTTGCGGTTGACCGAGCGGTTGCCATAGCGAAAACCGACGTCGCGTAATTCGATGCTGCCTTCGACGCGGCCGACTTTGACCGGATTAGCCGGCTCGGGAACGCTCGAGACATGGTCGAGGATGTCAAAAATACGCTTGGCAGCCGAGGCCGATTTTTGCGTGACTGAGACGATGCGGCTCATCGAATCGAGGCGGCCATAAAAACGGCTGATGTAGGCGATGAAGGCAGTCAGTACACCAACCGTGATCTCGCCACGTGAGACTTGCCAGATGCCGAAGCCCCACACCACCAGCAAACCCATTTCGGTCAGCAGTGACACTGTCGGCGAAAACAATGACCAGATTTTATTGAGCCGGTCGTTCACGGCGAGGTTGTGTTTGTTGGCTTCCTTGAAGCGATTGGCTTCGCGCTGCTCTTGCGCAAAGGCCTTGACTACGCGGATGCCGGGAATCGTATCGGCCAGCACGTTGGTCACTTCGGACCAGACCCGGTCGATTTTTTCGAAGCCGGTACGCAGCCGGTCGCGCACGATGTGGATCATCCAGGCAATGAAGGGCAGTGGCAGCAGGGTCACCAGCGCCAGCCACGGGTTAATTGAAAACAGGATCGCCGCGGTCATGATGATCATCAGCACATCGGTAGCAAAGTCGAGTAGATGCAGTGACAGGAACACGCAGATACGATCGCTTTCGCTACCGATGCGCGACATCAGGTCGCCGGTACGCTTGCCGCCGAAATATTCGAGCGATAAGCGCAGCAGATGATCATAGGTCGAGGTACGCAGGTCGGCGCCGATGCGCTCCGACACCAGTGCCAGCACGTAGGTTTTTGCCCAGCTGAGTGCCCACGCAACGAGGGCTGAGCCGAACAAGCCCAGCAGATAGACCGTGACTAATTTCTGATCGATCTGCTGGCCGTTCTGGTACGGAATCAACACGTTATCCATCAGCGGAATGGTCAGGTAAGGCGGGATCATGTGGGCGGCGGTACCGAGCAGCGTCAGAATAAAACCGAGTAATAGTTGGCCGCGGTACGGTTTGGCAAAGCGCCAGAGCCGGAACAGGGTCCAGGTCGACGGCGGCGTGTGAATGACTTTCGTGCAGATCGGGCAAACGTCCTGATCCGGCTCGAGCGGTGCCTTGCAGCTTGGACAGACGCTCAGGTCATCGGCATCGACGGCGACGCCGCTGACATGGCTGTCGCGCCGGGCAGCGAACTGATCGATCAGACGCATTGCCAGTAAATTCTGCCCCAGTGTAAAACGCCAGCTGGCCAATCTGCCTGAATCGTCGGCAATATCGAGGTGACCAACGCCGGCGTGATCGTGGTGGATCAGGTGTAGGCCGGCATGAAAGTGCCAGTTGCTCCAGCCGGGCTCACCGGGAGCACGGGCCAGCACGCGCTGATCGGTCACCACCACCAGTCCCTTGGCGAAACGCAATCGCGCATCGAGATCGACTTCGACGGCCGTCACGATTACTTCACCCGGCAGCAACTGGGCCAGCGTCTCCGTGCGCCATGCGGCCGGAATATCCTGGTGGGGTGCGTCGATCATGGCAGCGGCTGTGTTCATCGTGCGGAAACTCCGGGACGGAAAAGCAGCATGTCAAATGCCGAATTCCCGAAAAAAGGATGGAACAGTCAGGGAAAAACTGACTGAAATTTTTCTTAAAAGCAATTTAAAGGGGGGCTTTCCCGTCTGTTGCGGGTCACGGCATCCCTTATTTGCGGTATTCTGTCGCGGGCGATAATCTGATGGAAACTTGACCAAGCAGAGGGACTGCAATGCGGCTGGCAGTATACCGCAATGAATTCCTGATTTGCCCATGCCGGTGGCAGCATTTGACTGCACCGTCTAACCAAGCGAAAAATATGCGTTGTGTCCGACGCATCCGGTGTGATTTTCGCTGATTGCAGCACACTGGCAACCTGACCAAGACAGATGACCCAAAAGAAAGACATTGAATTGCTTCGCGTGACGCATTTGCGCGGACCTAGCATCTGGACCTACCGACCCTGTATTGAAGTTTGGGTCGATATCGGTGCGCTAGAAGATTTTCCTTCCAACCTGATCCCCGGATTGTACGAACGACTCAGCACCTTGTTGCCGGGGCTGATCGAACATCGCTGCGGTGTCGGTGTGCGTGGTGGTTTCCTGCAGCGCTTGCGCGACGGCACCTATGCGGCGCACATTCTGGAGCATGTGGTTCTTGAGCTGCAAACGCTGGCGGGCATGCAAACCGGCTTTGGTAAGGCGCGCGAAACATCACAGCGCGGGATTTATAAGGTCGCTTTCCGAACCCGCGAAGAGCATGTCGGACGCGCCGCGCTGGCGGCCGGACGTGACCTGGTGATGGCTCTGATCGAAGACCGTCCGTATGACTTGCCGGCCACGCTGGAAATCTTGTGCGACATGGTCGATACCCGCTGTCTCGGACCGAGTACCGCTCACATTGTTGACGCTGCCACGGCGCGTCAAATTCCTTCATCACGTCTGACCGACGGCAATCTGGTCCAGCTGGGTTATGGCGTTCATCAGCGACGGATCTGGACGGCGGAGACCGACCAGACCAGCGCAGTTGCAGAAAGCATTTCCCGCGACAAGGACCTGACGAAGGCATTGCTCAGCGCATGTGGCGTGCCGGTACCGGAAGGCCGGTTGGTCAACAGCGCTGCCGAGGCGTGGGAAGCCGCCGAAGAGATTGGTTTGCCGGTCGCAGTCAAACCGTATGACGGCAATCACGGACGTGGCGTGTCACTTGACCTCGATAGCCAGGCAGTGGTCGAAGCCGCTTACCATTTGGCACATCAAGCCAACGATGGCACCGTCATCGTCGAACAATTTATTCCTGGCAACGAACACCGCTTACTAGTGGTGGGCGGCAAGGTCGTTGCGGCTGCTGCCGGCGAGGCCGCCTGGGTTACCGGCAATGGCCGCGGCACGATAATCGAACTGGTCAATGAGCAATTGAACGCTGATCCGCGGCGTGGCG
>JBLHMB010000120.1:0-5517 GCA_047621665.1 Bradyrhizobium sp.
CCGGGTGAGGGGTTGCCGGCGGTGCCGCCACCACAACCGGCAAGTAGCACTGAAAGTGCAAGCAGTACCGTACTGCTACAGGAAAGTAGACGCATGAGTTATCCATTTATTAATTAATAAAGTGGGCTCATGCTAGGAGGTGCGTGTTACCTGACGATTACATGACAGGATTTCTGTTGATTCATTTTGAGTGGCTGCGCAGTTCATTGCGCAAGGTCGTGATTTCCTGGCGCAGCGCGCGTATGTCGGCATGCAAGTCTTGCTGAAAATGTTTTTCGTCTTCACTGACAAACAGGGCCGCGATGCTGGCCGTGATCACCGAAAAAATCGCATAACCGAGTAGGACGATGAAGACCGCAAAAACGCGTGAGGCATGGGTCGATGGCACCAGATCGCCATAGCCGACCGTCGCACCGGTGATGAAGGCCAGCCACAAGCCATCGGCATACGTCAGCACGTGCGGTTCGAGCAAGTAGAAACCGGCACCCGCCAGTGCCAGCAGGATCACCGACAGGGCGAGGATCTGCATCAGGTGCTTGGGCAGCGCCCACGGTGCCACCAGGGTCGGGAAACGCAGGAACACGATCGCACTGTAAGTCAGGCGCAGCCACCATTGCAGTTCCGACCACGGTGTGCCGGCCGGCCAGGCGCTGGCCAGCGCACCCAGCATCAAGCCGGTATCGACCAGCCTGAGGCGCCAGTCCGGTTCAGCATCGCGCCGTTGCCACAGATCGATCCCGACCAGCAGGGCGGTGAGCGTATAAAGCAGGCGACCCATGTCGCGCAAGCGCGCATCGGCGTCATCCAGCAGCAAGTAGAACGCCGGTATCGATAGCACCAGCGCAACGAACAGGACAGACCGGAAAGGGCTGTGCAGGCGGGATTTTTTCATGGCGACGGGCAGAGGAGCCGGGAAGCCACCAGCATACCAAGCGCACGCGCGCCCGCGCTACCCATCAACCCGGAAAGTTGAAAAAATCCGCGGCCGGGTTAATTCGCTTAACCGGTGCGTATGATTCCGAGGCCGTGCCGGATGCGCGCGCAGACCGCATCGGGCGAGCGGGAAATGACTTCGTCGGGCACGCCGAATTTTTCGGTCAGGCGCTGGTGATCTTCGAAACCGTACGACACCATGAACGGATGCATGCCGGTGTCGATGGCGGCGAGGTAATCGGTGTGCTCGTCGCCGCAGGCATAGGCACGCGCCGGATTGATCAGGAACTGGTTGCGGATGGCACGAAAGGCGGTCGACTTGGGCTCTCCCAGCGGTACGCAGGCGACCGAATCAAAGGCGTCGATATCAATCTGGTGGCGCGCAAACAGTTTGCCCAGCGTGACGGCCGGTTCGATCGTGACATTGCGTGTGACCAGGGCGACGCGCAGACCGGGCGTGGCCAGCACGTCGCGCAACAGGTCGGCCAGGCCCGGATACATCACGGCTTCGTCGCGATACACATCGGTCAGGGTGGCCCGCAGCAGCTTGCGGTTTTGCTTGCCGAACTGCTTGCGCAAGTTGATCGGAAACTCCCTGATGCCGCCGAGGTACTTGAGCAGTTTGCGGCGTTTCTGGAAATTTTCAAGCTTGCCGATATCCATGCCGTTAGCCGAAAAAGTCCGGTCGATGGCACTAAAGCCATCAATCAAGGTGCCGTCGGCGTCGAAAATGATCAATCGCTCATCATTGGCGTAATGGAGTGGCATCAGGCGTCCGGTTTCTCGAAAATAGCGGGGTTGCTGGCGCATCATAACTGCCGGATCGTGACAGCTTGATTACTTGTGCATGACTCACCGGTTACGTGGCGGTACCTTGCGTCATAAAATTCGACACGGCTATGTGCGCTGCTGAACATACGACTGTCGTGCGGATGGGTATGCTAATTGGTATTTAAAGATAACTGATCAGTAAGAATGAATCACCACCAGTACGACCCGGGCAAATTGCTCAGTGCACTCGGGCACCTCCTGAAGCTGCGTAATGATGTCGAGCTGTCAAAATCGCTGCACATGTCGACAACGCTGATCGCGCTCATTCGTGACGGCCGACAGCCGGTAACGGGTGCCATCCTGATCATGATGCACGAAGCCAGCCGGCTTACGATTGCCGAATTACGCGCACTGATGGGCGACCGGCGCCGTTCATGCCGGATGGCCGACGCCGGCTTTTAGGTGCCCTCCAAGCAGACCTATCGAAGCGCAGCTATCCTGACCCTATTCATTCCTGTTCCAGAAAGAGAGCTTCCATGTCAATTTATCGAACCCTGCCACTGCGCCTGCCCCTGCTGATCGCGCTACTGTATGCGCCAGTCACTTATGCTGCCGAAAACCTTGTTGATCCCGGTTACGGCCCGAACCCGACGCTGCCCGAGCCAACCAGCAGCGTGATTCCGACAGTCAATATTGCGAACGCCAAAGGCTGGCCGCTGGGTTCCGCACCGAGCCCGGCAACGGGGCTGGCAGTCAATGCCTACGCCACAGGACTGGATCATCCGCGCTGGTTGTATGTACTACCCAACGGTGACGTACTGGTAGCCGAGTCCAACACGCCTGCCAACACCGACAAGCCATCCGGATTCATCGGCACCATCAAGGGCTTCTTCATGGGCATGGCGATGAAGCGCGCCGGTGCCGGCGTGGTCAGTCCGAACCGTATTATTTTGCTGCGTGACACCAATGGCGACGGCACGGCTGAAACGCGCTCGGTATTCCTGTCCGGCCTGAATTCGCCGTTCGGCATGGCACTGGTAGGTAACGACCTGTATGTCGCCAATACCGACGCCGTGATGCGCTTCAAGTACACCAGCGGTGAAACCGAAATCACTACGCCAGGCACCAAAGTCGCCGATCTGCCGGCTGGAGAGATCAATCATCACTGGACTAAAAACATCATCGCCAGCCCGGACGGCAAGATGTTGTACGCAACGGTCGGTTCAAACAGTAACGTCGCGGAAAACGGCATCGAGAATGAAGAGCGTCGCGCGGCGATTCTGGAAATCGACCCGAGCAGCGGCAAGTCACGCGTGTTTGCCACCGGGCTGCGCAATCCGAATGGCATGGGCTGGGAACCGAAAACCGGCGCCCTCTGGACTGCCGTCAACGAACGTGACGAGCTGGGCAATAACCTGGTACCTGACTACATTACCTCGGTCAAGGATGGTGGATTTTATGGCTGGCCCTACAGTTATTACGGTCAGAAAGTCGATATCCGCGTCAAGCCGCAGCGCCCCGATCTGGTGGCAACTGCACTGGTACCGGACTACGCAATGGGTTCGCATACGGCTTCGCTCGGCCTGACCTTTAACGAAAGCACGCTGCTGCCGGCTAAATATCTCGGCGGTGCATTTGTCGGTCAGCATGGTTCATGGAATCGCAAACCGGCGAGCGGCTACAAAGTGGTATTTGTGCCATTCACCGATGGCAAGCCGGACGGCATGCCGCAAGATGTACTGACCGGATTCCTGAACGCTGATGGCGAAGCGCGCGGCCGGCCGGTTGGCGTGACGATCGATCGCAAGGGCGCCTTGCTGGTGGCGGATGATGTCGGTAACGTCGTGTGGCGCGTGGCACCGGCAACGCCATAAGGAGAGGTTACGGTGCGCACATGTGCGCACCGGTTCGACGCAAATTTTTCACAGCGCGGGCACGTTCATCACGTGCCCGCGCTGCCGTTTACGCCTTGCCCGGAATGGTCTGCGAGAACAGTGTCTTGAGCTGATGCGGCTGCGAGCGCCAGTACTGCGGCGCGGCGTCAATCGAGGCGCCCAGTTCGGCAGCGGCATGCCACGGCCAGCGTGGGTCGTACAACATCGCACGGGCCAGTGCGATCATGTCGGCGTCGCCGTCAGCGAGGATTTGCTCGGCATGAGCGGCTTCGGTAATCAGGCCGACCGCAATCACCGGCATCTCGGTTTCTTCGCGGATGCGGGATGCAAACGGCACCTGATAGCCGGCGCTAAGCGGAATTTTTTGTGCCGTCGAAGTGCCGCCACTGGAGACATCAATGAACGCGCAACCACGCTCATTGAGGGCCGCGCAAAACACCACGCTCTGTTCGATATCCCAGCCGCCGTCAGCCCAGTCGCTGGCTGAAATACGCACGCCAACCGGAATGCTGGCCGGCACCGCGGCGCGCACTGCATCAAATACGGCCAGTGGAAAGCGCATCCGGTTTTCCAGACTGCCGCCGTATTCGTCGGTGCGCTGGTTCGACAGTGGCGACAAAAATTCATGCAGCAAATAACCATGCGCAGCGTGCAGTTCCAGCACCTCGATGCCAAGGCGTTCGGCCCGCAGGGCGGTGGCGACGAAGGCATCCTGAATGCGCTGCATACCGGCGGCATCGAGCGCCAGCGGCAGCGTGTCGTGCCCGGCAAACGGGATCGCTGACGGCGCTTCGGTTTGCCAGCCGCCCTGTTCGGCAGTGAGGTTCTTGCCGCCTTCCCACGGTACCGCGCAGGAGGCCTTACGTCCGGCATGGGCCAGTTGCATGCCAATCGGCATCGACGAATAGTGACGGATCGCTTTCAGGACCTTGCCTAACGCCGCCTCGGTCTCATCCGAATACAGGCCAAGATCGCCCGGCGTGATGCGGCCCTGCGGTTCGACGGCAGCGGCTTCGGTGAACAGCAGCGCCGCGCCCGACAAGGCCAGGTTACCGAGGTGGAACATGTGCCAGTCGGTGGCTTGGCCATCGACGGCAGAGTACTGGCACATCGGCGAAACGACGATGCGGTTTTTCAGAGGCAGGGGGCCAAAGGCGTACGGGGAAAACAAGTGACTCATGCAGATGCTCCTTGTGTTGTTGCGAAATGCGGGGTGGCGCACAACTGCTGATGGCCTTGCCAGGTTTGGCCCGGCAGCAGCGTGTGCGGATGATCGATCAGGGCGGCTTCAATGCAGACAAAGTAACGTTCGTCATGTGGCATCAGGTCGGGTAGGGCAGCGGCTTTTTCATCCCACGGATTCCACACCACGACATCCTCGAAGCCGCTCTGGCTCACTGCCAGCGCGGTTGTGGTGCCGGTCAGTGTGACTGGTGTGGGGAGGGCGGCGTAGATGCGGTCGACCTCTTGCGTAATGGTCAGTGCGGACCCGGCACCGGCACACGGCGTGCGCGGTTCGACCGTACAGTCGAGGTAAGGCTGGCCTTGCAGTCCGTCGATCCGGATCGTATCGACGGGCGCCGCCAGATAGGTGTGCAAGGCGGCAGTAAAGACGAATGACTGCTCGCCGGTATTGGTGATGATCAGGTCAACAGTGAGCTGCAGTCCGGAAAAACGCAGTTGCAGTTCCAGCGCGAACCGGCCATCGAACTGAGCGGTGGCGGCCGAGTCGGTCACGCCGAGGCGCATCAGGCCGGTTTCCGGCGTGGCTTCCAGCAGCGTCCATGGCAGGGTGCGCACCAGTCCATGTTTGGGCAATGGCCCCATGCCGGAAAATTGCGGGAAAACGATCGGGATACCGCCGCGTATCGATGTGATACCGGTGATTACATCATCCCAGCGCGTGCGCTCGCTCAGG
>JBLHMB010000121.1:0-5437 GCA_047621665.1 Bradyrhizobium sp.
AGTTTGCCGGGGTCGTTGTCGAGCGAGATATTGATGGTGGTCGCACTGGCCGACCAGCTGGCACAGGTCAGTATCGAAGTCAGCAGCAGTCGGGGCAAGGGTGTGGGCATGGGAGATCCTCTCGGGGTGGCGTTCCGGCTGTGCAGACGCAGGCAGCTGGCGATGCAAAAAACGATGGCTGATCCGACCAGTTGCACTTCAGGTTCCAGTCTGCGAACGACTATAGAGACATTTTTTTTTAATGTATACAACGCCGTATACATAAATTAGAGGGCAAAAAAAAATGCCCTGAAAGGGGCATGAAAAGTAAAGCAATAGGGCAGGAATTGCACCATCGGGGACGCGGTTGGGAGTTGCTGGTGCGCTGCTCGCCTGGCCGGGTCATTCGGTACACGCACCGCAACGCAACACACCAAATGACCTGATCGTTGTTGCAGGTAGCGGGTTACTTGTCCATCGCCGGCATCGGCGCAAACAAGGCGTCGAGGTCTTCACCGGAAAACTTCACTGCCGCCGCGCCATCCTCGGACAAAATACCTTCTGCCAGCGCGGCCTTTTTGTCCTGCAGCGCGACGATTTTTTCTTCGATGCTGCCGGCGACGATGAGCTTATACACGAACACCGGTTTTTCCTGACCCAACCGATGAGCGCGGTCGGTGGCCTGATTTTCGGCCGCCGGGTTCCACCACGGGTCGTAGTGGATTACCGTATCCGCAGCGGTCAGGTTCAACCCGACGCCGCCAGCTTTCAGGCTGATCAGAAACAGCGGCACTTCACCGTCCTGAAAACGCCGGACCGGCGTGGCGCGGTCCGTGGTGTCGCCGGTCAGCAGGACGTACGGGATGCCGGCTTTTTCTACCGCTTTGGCGATCAAGGCGAGCATGCCGGTGAACTGCGAGAACAGCAGCACCTTGCGGCCTTCCTCGATCATGTCCGGCAGCATCGACAGCAGCAGTTCGAGCTTGGCCGATTCCTTGACATTGGTGGCCTGGTCGAGCCTGACCAGACGCGGGTCACAGCACACTTGCCGTAATTTCAGTAGCGCATCGAGCACCACGATATGGCTGCGTGCCAAACCCATTTCAGCGATCACCGCACGGACCTTGTCGTGCATCGCGGTACGGACGATTTCATACAGGTCGCGCTGGCCGCCTTCGAGTTCGACCTGTCGCACTACCAGCGTTTTCGGTGGCAATTCGGTAGCGACTTCATTCTTGCGTCGACGCAGCATGAACGGCCGGATCCGGCGCGCCAGCAAATCGCGGCGTACCGTATCGCCGGCTTTTTCAATCGGGGTGCGCCAGCGTTTGGTGAAGTCTTTTTGTGCGCCCAGAAATCCGGGCAGCAGGAAATCGAACATCGACCACAGTTCGCCGAGATGGTTTTCCATCGGCGTACCCGTCAGGCACAAGCGGTGACGTGCCTTGATGCTGCGGATCGCGACGGCCGCGCGGGTGCTGGCGTTCTTGACGAACTGGGCTTCGTCAAGAATCAACAAATGGTAGTTGTGCAGCGACAGCACGTCATGGTCGCGCCACAACAAGGCATACGTGGTCAGCACCAGATCATGGTGATAGATCTGGTCGAACTGGTCCTTGCGGCCGGCACCATGCAAGACCAGCACGCGCAAGCTGGGTGCAAAACGACGCGCTTCTTCACGCCAGTTGTGCACCAGCGAGGTCGGCACGACCACCAGCGCCGGGCGGTCCAGCCGGCCGGCTTCCTGCTCGACCAGCAAATGGGTCAGCGTCTGGATGGTTTTACCCAGACCCATGTCGTCAGCCAGCACGCCCGACAAATTATGCTCGCGCAGAAACTGCATCCACGACACGCCTTGTTGCTGATACGTGCGCAGCTCGGCTTGCAGGCTGGCTGGCACCGCGACGTCGCTGATGCCGCTGCCGGATTTGAGACGCTGGGCCAGCAGGCGGATCGAGTCATCGCCATTAAATTGCCAGCGCCCGGTATCGTTCAAGGCTTCAAGCCGGCCGGCATCGAAGCGCGAGACCCGCAGCGTTTCGCCGGTGTTGCCGTCAAATAGATCGATCAGTACCCGTACTACCGGTTTCAGGCGATCGGCGCGCAAGCGCAGGCGTTCGCCGCGATCGGTTTTCAGTTCGATGGTTTCGTCGTCACTGATGCCGTCGAGGCCGCCCTTGAGCCAGCGCGTATCGCGCTGGAACAGCTCGGCCAGCAGCGGTTCGAGACGCACCTTGCGTTCGCCGACCATGATGCCCATGTCGAGGTCGAACCAGCCATCGGCGGCCTGATGCATGGCGCCGTCGATGGCGTCGATGTCGATCACATTGAAGCGGAAGTCGGCACCCATGTCGACGCGCCAGCCTCTGTCGCGCAACTGCGGCACCACGTCTTCGACAAAGACGGTCCATGCTTCCGGATCAAGAAAGCCCCACATTGACGGCGGCAACGGCGTGTTGCTGAAGATACGGCCGGACGGAATATGGTCCAGTCCGCTTTGTCGCAACTCGGTCAGGCGGGCTTTTTCGGCCAGCGGTTGACGCTTTACCTGCACCAGTTCCTGTGTACTGGTTTTGGTCAGCGTGGTCGTGCTGCCGAGCTCGAAGGCCACCCCGTCGTAATCGAAACGGACGCTGCCAAGGTCGAACTCCTTGCCGTACGGACCATAGGTACCGACATGTGCGGCGTGTACCGGGATCGTATCGAGTTGCAGCACCGGTTGCGGTGCGCAGTCGATGATGCGGATGGCCGCCATTTGCGCCACCGGCGGCACCGGCATGTCGGGTGCGATCTGGCGCAACACGGCGGCCACCATCGGCACTTCGGCCAGCGTGATCGGCGGCATCGTCAGGTATTCGGCGATCTGGTTGGCCGGGCAGGACAGGTTGACCAGCCCGGCTTCAGCAGTGGCCGCGTCGGCATACCAGAGCGGCTCGACCAGAATCACGCTGGTCGAGGGTGGGCTGGTTTGCAGCAGCGGTTGCAGACGGTCGGAGTGTCCCGGTTGCCAATCGATCAGGCCATCGCGTGGCACACCCGGTTTGAGCGGGATGACGGCAATGGCACCGTGTTCGTCCTGCACGAACAAGCGTCCGGTGGCGAGCATTTTTTCGATCGCGATGGCACCGTTGGTTCCTGCCAGTCCGAAGCCGCTGCCATAGCCGGCGCGGGAGCGGCCCATCCACAACAGGCGCAGAATGCCGAGATCGTCTTCGCTGATGAATTGCGGCGCACTGAGCAGCGCGCTTTCGACATTGTTCCACGGTGCGCCGATGGCGCTGATGGTGCCGTCACGTTTGACGCCGGCCTTGAAGAACAGCACCTCGAAATTGCGGTGGTAGCGCGAAAACGCCAGCACGTAGACCAGCGCGGTATTGGGCCGCGTGGCACGCGGTTTCTTCGGGTCCAGTGTCGTCACACGGGCGCGCAATTGTTCCAGCCAGTGGATCAGTTCCGGGCGCACTGCGGTGCTGACGGCATCACTGTGTTCGAGGCTGGCCATCATCAGCGCTGCCACATGCTTGCAATCGAACCCGACCGGACAGCTGCAATTGGTGTCAATCACAAGTTGCTTGTCGGACTGGCGGAACGCAACCATGGTCTGGTACGGCATCAGCTCGGAACCCTGGACTTCACCGCGCAGCTGGTTGTTGTTCCATTCCAGGTTGCTGACGCGCCGCACATACGGGCGTCCCTTGGCGAGCGTGTCAGGGCCTAGCCAGCGCAATAACTGGGCATGGTCGAACGGAAAAGCGTGCGATGTCATTGTCATGAGGGAATTAAGTCGGCGGCAAATACCGGTAATTATAAGTTGCCTGATGATCTGGACTGCAGTGACGTTAAAACGTCACTTGATGCGGTGTTACTGCACTTGATATCCGACATTCATGTTCTCGCCGGTTTCGATCCAGATGTACTGGCTCGGTAGCAATTTTCTGAAATAGGTTTTCCAGTATTCGGCGGAGGCGCGGTCGATCAGCCACGGACCGCGCTCGATGAGCAGTCGCATGTTGGGGGCGTGTTGTGATTCAAAAACCAACCGGTACATCAGCTCGTTCCTGATGCTGTGCGTTTAGCCGGGCCGGTCATGACGGCACAGGTGTGATGTTGGCATCATCACTCCAGCGGGTATGCACTTCCATCAGTTGCGGCAGGACGTCAGCAAACACATCGACCAGTCCGGGATCGAAATGTGCGCCCTTACCGGCATGGATGTGGGCGACGATACGGTCCAGAGGCCATGGTTCCTTGTATGGACGTTTCATGCTGAGTGCATCGAACACGTCGGCCAGCGCAATGATGCGGGCTGACTCGGGAATCTCCTTGCCAGCCAGTTGGCCCGGATAGCCGCTGCCATCCCATTTTTCGTGATGACGCAGGGCGATTTCGGCTGCCAGCTGAAATACCGGTGCTTTGCTTTTGCTCAGGATGTCATAGCCGATTTGCGGGTTGGTGCGCATGATGACCCACTCGCTCTCGTCAAGCGGTCCGGGCTTGCGCAAAATCGCGTGCGGGATGCCAAGCTTGCCGGTGTCGTGCATCGGCGCGGCCAATTCGAGACGCTGACTTTGCTCGGCGCTCCAGCCATAACCGCGTGCCAGCGTGCCGGCATACGCCGCCATGCGCCAGATATGCGAGCCGGTATCGTTGTCGTTGTAATGCCCGGCGTGACCCAGCATCAGGATCGCATCGTGATAACTCTGTTCCAGCGCGGTGGCGCGTACCAGTGACAGATGCGCGTTGACCCGCGCACGCACAATTTGCGGTGACACCGGCTTGGTAATGTAATCGACACCGCCGGCATCGAAGCCGGCAGCTTCGTGGGCGATGTCGGTGTAGGCGGAGATGAAGATGACCTTGACCTGGTTGCTGCCATCGAGCTCGCGGATTTTCCGGCACAGGTCGTAGCCGCTGATGTCGGGCAAACCGATATCGAGCAGCACCATGGCCGGCAAGTGTTTCGCCATCGCGGCCAGTGCTTCGCTACCGTTGCGCGCAAAAACCAGCCGGTAACTGCCGTGCAGGATTTCGCGCATGATGGCCAGATTGGCCGGTTCGTCATCGACGATCAGGATGGTTTGCAGTGACAGCATCATTGGTCTTTCAATTCAAATTTGTGTTGCAGTGCCAGCAGCCGTACACAGGCTTCAGCACCGCGAAAATCAAAGCCGTGTACGCACTCGCGGACCGGTGCCAGCGCAGCGCGCGGCAGCAGTGTGGCGAGCCTGACGAGCAGCGGCTCGACTGGTGTCGGGTTGTCGCCGTCGAGCGCGACCAGTAGCGCGGCGAGGACGGCGAGCAAGTCGGTGCGGGCAGCCAGTGTGAGTTCGCCGGTGAGCGCTTCAGGACCGGCAGTTTCCTGTGCCATGGCCGGGGCAAAAATAGCAATCTCCTGCAGTGCCTGCGCCATGGCTGTACGCAATTGATCCAGTACTGCAACGGCATCCTGTCGCTCGGA
>JBLHMB010000122.1:0-5203 GCA_047621665.1 Bradyrhizobium sp.
CCGGACGAATCGCCCATCGGCATGTGCAGAGGCTTATTTGAGTGGCAGGTATCCGACATCCGCATCCAGGCCTTCGCCGCCACGTTTGTTGTCCGCGCCTAGCGAATACAGCGCAAAGGGTTGCGAGTTGGCACCCGGAATACTGTACTGATACGGCGCGCCCCATGGATCCATCGGCATGACATCGTCCAGATACGGACCGCGCCAGCGGCTGGCGACGCGCTCATCGGTCGGCGGCGAATTGAGTATCGCCAATCCTTCGGCTTCGGTCGGGAAGCGGCCGATGTCGAGGCGCAAGGCTTCGAGCGTGCCTTTGAGCATCTTGACCTGGGTTTGTGCGGTCTGGACTTTGGACGAGTCGACTTTGGAGAACAGTTTCGGGCCGACCAGCCCGGCCAGCAAGCCGATGATGACGAGCACCACCAGCATTTCAATGAGGGTAAAGCCGCGCGTTGCCGATTTTTTCATTATGTAAGAGTGCCCGATAAGTTAGGTAGGAATGTTGCTCAGACTGGTAATGGCCAACATGATAGCAATCATGATGGTGCCGATCACGCTGCCAATGATCAGGATGGCAATCGGTTCAAGCAGGATCAGGAAACGTTTGAGTCGCTCGCGACCGGCATTTTCATAGATGGTGGCCAGTGTGCGCAACATGGTGGATAGCTCGCCAGTGCGCTCGCCGACACGGATCAGGTTCAGACCGGTGACGCTGAGCATTTGCACATCGGTCAGCGCATCGGCGAGTTTTTTGCCTCCCCGCACTTCCCGCATCGCCTGATATAGTTTTTGCTTGACCGCAATCAGATGCATCCCGTCATGGGTTAGTTCCATCGCGGTCAAAATTGGCACCCGGTTTTCCAGCAAGGTGCCGAGCATCGCGGCCCAGCGGCCGATTTCGGTATCGACCAGCCAGCGACCGACCAGCGGCATCCGCGAGACGCTTTGCAGCGCCTGTGAACGCAACGCGGCGTTGGCAAAAATACTGACCATGGCCATCGTGAAGCCGGCCGTGCCGAGGCCGACCCAGAGCAAATTTTCTTTGACGAACAAGCCCGTGGTCAGCACCCAGACCGAGATGTCGGGAATCTGGGCGCGGCTGTTTTTGAGCAGGTTGGCGAACTTGGGCACGACCAGAATAAAAATCAGCAAGGTCGCGGCCACACCCGAGAACACCAGGATGGCCGGGTAGATCAGCGCGTTGCGGATTTCGGTCCGGACCTTTTGCTCGTATTCCATCTGGGTGGCGGCGCTTTGCAGTGCCAGCGCCAGCTTGCCGGTTTTTTCGCCGGCAGCGACCAGTTGGTAGAGGAAGTCCGGCCAATCCAGCACCGCCGCCCGCAAGCCTTGCGAAAAACTCTCGCCGCCGCGCAGCCGGTCGTAAATCTGGCTGAAGGTCACGCCGATGACGCTGTCGGTATGGGTTTGGCCAATCGATTGCACGGCCTCAGCCAGCGATACGCCGGCTTGCAACAGGATGGCCAGTTCGCGGATGACGATGGCTTTTTCCTGATGGCCGGCGCGGCGCATCGGTTGCCCGGCAACTGCCGCGTGCTGGCCGGCCTGAACCAGCTCGAGCGGAGTCAGGTTTTTTTGCTGCAGCAGACGCATCGCCTCGCGTTCGCTGGTGGCGCTGATTTGTCCGCTGACGCTTTTGCTTTGCGCGTTGATGGCTTTGTACTGGAAATCCACGGGTTATTCCTCGGCCTATGCGTCGGCGTCGGCGTCGGCTTCGTCAAAGCCGGTGACACGGAGCACTTCATCGACGCTGGTGACACCCCGCCAGGCTTTGATCAGGCCGTCTTCGCGCAGGTTGCGATAGCCTTCGGCTTTGGCAATCCTGACCATTTCGCCGGCGGTTGCCCGTCGCGTGATTGCGTTCTGGATCGGGATGCTGACTTCGACCAACTCGTAAATCCCGACGCGTCCGCGATAGCCATTACCCTTGCACTGCGGACAGCCTTTTGGAATACGCCATGCCGGTGGTTCGGTCAGCAGATGCGGATATTGTTGTTTGAGGCTCTGTGCCAATTGCTGGATCGCAACCGGCGGCTCGGCCGGCACGGCACAGGCATCGCACAAGCGCCTGACCAGCCGCTGGGCCTGCACGGCACGCACCGACGACGCCACCAGAAACGGTTCCAGCCCCATGTCGAGCAAACGCGCAAAGGCGCTCAGGGCGTCGTTGGTATGCAGGGTCGACAGCACCAGATGGCCGGTCAGGGCTGATTGCACGGCGATTTCAGCGGTCTCCAGATCGCGGACTTCACCGATCATGATGACGTCGGGATCCTGGCGCAGGATGGCGCGCAGAGCGCGGGCAAAGTCATAGCCGATTTCCGTGTGGGTCTGGATCTGGGTCACGCCGGAGAGCTTGTATTCGACCGGGTCTTCGACGGTGATGATTTTTTTCTTGCCGTCGTTGGCGCTGTCGAGTGCGGCGTACAACGTCGTATTTTGCCCGAGCCGGTCGGGCCGGTCACCAGCACGATGCCATGCGGCTCCTGCGCCCAGCGCTGGAACTGCTCGTGGTGATCGGCGTCCATGCCCAGCCATTGCAGGTTCAGGTTGGAGCGTTCTTTGGGCAATAGCCGCATGACAATCGACTCGCCGGTGACGCCGGGCAAGGCCGATACGCGGATGTCCATGTCAGTACCGCTGGCCCGGATCGAAATGCGACCGTCTTGCAGCAAGCGGCGCTCGGCGATGTCCATACCGGAGATCAGTTTGATGCGCGAGGCGACAGCGTCAAAGCGATCGCGCGGTTGGGTCATGCGGGTCTGCAAGACGCCATCCACGCGGTAGCGCACCAGGAAGGCGTTTTCTTCCGGCTCGATGTGGATATCAGAAGCGCTCTCGTCGATGGCTTGGGCCAGCACATTGCTGACGAGCTCGATGATCGGTGCCTCTTCGGCCAGTTCACGCAAGTGCGCCACTTCGTCACCGACCGCGGATTGCTGGCTGCTTTCGATGAGTTTGAGCATGCGTGCCAGATCCTGGCTGCGGACAAAGTGCCAGATGCGGGTGTGGGTGCTGAAGACGGCGGCGATGGTTTCCTGCAAATAGCTGTTGATCGGGTTGCGCGACGCGCAGTGGATCACGCCATCCAGATCCTCCCAGATCACCAGTTGCTGATCGCCAAACCAGGCGGGTGCCAAGCCACTGGCTTCGACGGCCTTGAGGATGTCGGTCGATCTGGCGGGAAGCTGATCCGGCTCGAGCAGGGTGAGCCCCAGTTGGGCCGACAAGACTGGCAGCAGGGCATCTTCGGACAAGGCACCCAGCCGGATCAGGATGGAGCCGAGCCGGCCTTTGAACTGGGCCTGAAACGCCAGCGCCTTGTCGAGCTCCGGTTGCGAAATCAGTCCGCGTTGCAGTAAAAGTGCGCCAATAACGGTGGACGCTTGATTTTTTTCCATTAACGGGGTCATTTGTTTCAGTTGCTGGCAAGTCAGATTTTCTGGAAATAGTGTGGTCGGCACAGGGTGTTGCGCTCTCAAGTGGCGTGCTGCGCGACGGTCGAGAAAGAGGGTAACACGATAATCGACGGACTCTGCCGGAAGCATTACCTCTCATCAACATTGGAAACTGACCGCTTCGTCGTGGCCGATGCGTTGCAGCCAGTTTATTTCACGGCACGAATTCTCAGTCCGTCGGGGTGGCGCACTCGCCAGATGAAGTCCTCGATACCGCATTGCGGGGCGTACTCGCGCACGATTTGGCGCAACAAGGCGCGCACCGTCTCGTGGTCAAACTGTGTGCAGGCGGCATCGAGTCTTGCCAATGCATCTTGTAACTCGTCCCATGGCAACTCGTCTTCTTGCGCGCGCATGATCAACGGGTGACCGGTGCCGATCACGTTGTCGCTAATGAGTAATTCTTCGTAGAGTTTTTCCCCCGGGCGCAGCCCTACAAAATCAATCTTGATCGTGCCCTCGGGCGTTTCATCGTTCTGCACTTCCAGCCCGCTCAAATGCACCATGCGCTTGGCCAAATCAATGATTTTCACCGGCTCGCCCATGTCGAGCACGAACACATCGCCGCCCTCGCCGATCGCGCCGGCCTGCAGCACCAGCTGCGCCGCTTCGGTAATCGTCATGAAATAACGCGTGATATCGGGATGGGTGATCGTCACTGGCCCGCCCGCCAGAATCTGACGCCGGAACAGCGGTACCACCGACCCCGACGACCCCAGCACGTTGCCAAAACGGACCATGCAAAAGCGTGTTCTGTCCTGCGTGCGCGAAAACGCCTGCAAGATCAACTCGGCCAATCGTTTGGTCGCCCCCATCACATTGGTCGGCCGCACTGCTTTGTCGGTGGAGACCAGCACAAAGTACGACACGCCTGCGGCAATTGCCGTGCGTGCCAGATGCAGGGTGCCGAACACATTGTTGCGTATCCCTTCGATGGGATTGTGCTCGACCAGCGGCACATGTTTGTAAGCGGCGGCGTGGTAGACGGTATCCACGCGGTAGCTACGCATCACTTGCAAGGTCTTGGCAGCATCGAGTACGGAGCCGAGAAAAGGGATCAGTTCAAGCTCCGCTTTCAGAGACTTTTTTAAGGACGTTAATTCTTGTTCGATCGTGTAAAGCGCGAACTCCGACATCTCGAACAGGATCAGCCGCGCAGGGCTTTGTTGCAGTATCTGCCGGCATAATTCCGAGCCGATCGAGCCGCCCGCACCGGTGACCATGACCGTTTTTCCGGTGATGCATTTCGCCATGAGCTCTTGCATCGGCTCGACGGCGTCACGCCCCAGCAAATCTTCGATTTCAATCTCCCGCACGTCCTGCACTCGCGCCAGTCCGCTAATCAGACTCTGGAAAGGTGGCGTTACCAGCGTCTTGATTTTCAGTGGTTCGAGCTTGTCGAGAATGCGTCGCTGATTGCCCTTCGACAGCGATGGCATCGCCATTAATATCTTGACGATCTCTTTGTCGGCGACCAGCTCCGCCAACGCCTCCGGCGCATAAACGCGGATCCCGGCAATCGTTGATCCTTGCAGTTCTTTCTTGTCATCGATGAAGGCAACCGGGCGGTATTCGTTGGAACTTGCCAATGCAATCGCCAATTGATTTCCTGCGGCACCGGCGCCATAAATGGCGACCCGCCGACCACCGGCTGCGCCGCTGACCAGTACAAAATAGCCACGCGCCAAAAAGCGCCCGGCAGCAACGTACATGATGGTCGCGATCCA
>JBLHMB010000123.1:0-4314 GCA_047621665.1 Bradyrhizobium sp.
GCCGCGCTCATTTTCTTGGCCGGCACGGTTTGCTTGAGTGCCCGCAACGACGCGGCTTGCGCCTTGCTGCGGCCTTCGGCGAGTGCTTCGGCAAAGTTCGCAAACAGTACGGTGAACCACAGCCACAAGGCGATCGCGCCAATGAATCCGGCGGCGGCTTCGCCAATGCCGATGAGTGACTGCAGCCACAACAGCGTCGTGATGACGCTACCGGCAAAGACCACGAACATGACCGGGCTGCGCCATTGCACGCGCGGGTCAAGCTTCTTGAAAGCGTCCAGTACGGCGGGGCCGAACAGGGCGCGATCGAACAGGGTCAGGCTGGTGCGGGACATGATTAGCCTTTTTTGAGTCAACATTTATTGGTGAAATTGCAGATGCTCGACCACCGGCCCGAGCGCCAGCGCCGGGACATAATTGAGTACGCCGATCAGCACCACGACACCGACCAGCAGCGCGACGAACAACGGACCGTGCGTGGGCATCGTGCCGCTGGTGACATCGAGCCGCTTCTTGGCCGCCAGCGATCCGGCAATCGCCAGGATCGGCACGATCATGCCGAAGCGCCCGCCCCACATTGCGACTGCCAGCATGAAGTTGTAGAACGGCGTGTTGGCTGACAGGCCGGCGAAGGCACTGCCGTTGTTGTTGGCAGCCGAAGTGAAGGCGTACAGGATTTCGGAAAAACCATGCGCACCGGGGTTGGCAATACCGGCCCGGCCGGGTTCGAGCATCACTGCTATCGCCGTGCCGCCCAGCACCAGCAATGGTGTGACGAGAATGGTCAGCGCGGTCATTTTCATCTCGTAAGCCTGGATCTTCTTGCCCAGATATTCGGGCGTACGGCCTATCATCAGGCCGGCGATGAAGACCGCCATGATGGCAAACACCAGCATCCCGTACAGACCGGTGCCGACCCCGCCAAACACCACTTCACCGAGCTGCATGAAAGCCAGTGGCACCAGTCCGCCGAGCGCCGTGAACGCATCAAGCATCGCGTTGACCGCACCGCACGATGCGGCGGTGGTGATGGCCGCAAACAACGCCGAGGCACTGATGCCGAAGCGGGTTTCCTTGCCTTCCATGTTGCCGCCGGATTGCAATGCACCGAGGTTCTGGTCGATGTGCAACGCTTGCAGGCCGGGATGGATTTGCTGCTCGGCATAGAGCACGATGCAGGTCAGCACGATGAAGATCAGCGTCATCGCCGCCAGCACGGCCCAGCCCTGGCGCATGTCGCCGACCAGCCGGCCGAACGCAAAACAGAAGGCGGCCGGGATCAGGAACATCGCCAGCATTTGCAGCAGGTTAGAAACCGGTGTGGGGTTTTCATACGGATGGGCGGAATTGGCATTGAAGAAGCCGCCGCCGTTGGTGCCGATCATTTTGATCGCTTCCTGCGAGGCGACCGGGCCCATCGGCAGGGTCTGGCTGTGTGCCACCAGCGTCTGCGTCAGCGCACCGCCCTGTGCATCCTTGATCGGCTGCCCATCGGTGCCGACCGGTGCTGCGGTATAGGTCAGCGGATCGATCAGTGTGACCGTCTTGTTCGCCGAAAAATCCTGAATCACACCCTGGCCCATCAGTGCCACCGCCAGCAACAGCGACAGCGGTAACAGCACGTACAGCACCGAGCGCGTGAGGTCGACCCAGAAGTTCCCGATCGATTGCACCGAGCGCTGCGTGAAACCGCGGATCAACGCAAAGGCGACTGCCATGCCGGTCGCTGCGGAGAAAAAATTCTGCCCGGTCAGCGCAATCATCTGGCTGAAATTGCTCATCGTCGATTCGCCGGCATAGCCTTGCCAGTTGGTGTTGGTGACAAAACTCACGGCCGTATTGAAGGCCGAATCCGCCGATAGACCGGCGAGTCCCTGCGGGTTCAGCGGCAACACGCTTTGCAGGCGCTGCACCGCGTAGACAAACAGCGTGCCCAGAGCATTGAAGGCCAGCAGCGCCAGCGCATAGGTTTTCCAACCCATGCCGGTCGCCGGATCGGTGCCGGCAAGCCGGTACAAGACCGACTCAAGACGCGCCAGCCAGAGTTGCGTGCCATCGCCGACCCGGGCCAGATATACCCCGAGCGGATACGACAACACCAGCAAGGTCAGCAGAAATACCACCAGCAGCGTGAGGGATTGCGTGGACATTTACAGCTCCTCCGCATTGAGCAAGGCGTACACCAGCATCGCCAGCAGCGCTGCGGCAGCGATCGCGCCCAGCCAGTAAAACGGGTTCACGCGCGCGCTCCGAGCCGGGCGCAACCGGCGACGGCGGCCACAGTGACCAGCCACAGCGCCGTGATAGCAGCGAGACAGACGATGTCCATGCGATGTTCCTTGCGTAAATTCGATAAGGAACAGCGTAGGCGTGGCGGTCTAAAAACGTTGTAAAAAGTGGCGCGAGCGGTATAAAGAATGCATAAAAAATCGCAAGCCCATCAGGTAGGGTGCAATAACCGAAGGGCATTGCACCGCGCGCAAACGGTGCAATGCCCTTCGGTTATTGCACCCTACGCACTATTTATGAAGTCGTGACCTATTTACAGCATCAAGTAGCGACTCTAACTTCTTGCCATATGCATTTGGTTCGAAGGTTTCTTCAATTCCGTTCATCATCATCTCGTTCGATATAAGCTCGCAGAGTCTGTCTGTTTCGGAAGACGACAGCGTTTCTTCTATCGCCTTCTGTCCCAGATATGTTTTTGTGCCATCAGTGTTAACGCACAAATATCTAATAAGTTCAGATTGTAGTTCGGTAAGTATGCTGTTCATCGCCCTGTTCCTGTAGATGATCTCGCCCAGCCAGTTACAACTTTACCGTCCGTATTCACGACCATCACTGCATCGTTACCCGTCAAACGGAATGTAGGACCGTATTTTGATGGAACATACTCAATCTTAATTGGATTAGTCCACGCATCAAGCAAAGCAGACTTACTCACGCCAATCCCACCATCACGACCAGCGATTTGTTGTAGGGCATGTTCAGAGTATTCTACGATCTTAGTTGGCATTCGTACACCGGCTGCTTGCTCGGCTGTCAATTGCAGGTTCAGCCTTACTCCATTGAGGAGGCTACTTGCACCGCTGTCTGCCCCACTCGCCTTAGCCTTGAAAACCCGGTTTAAAAACCCCTGCACCTTCTCCGTCCGCAACGCCTGCGTACTCCCCACCAACCCAACCCCTGCCCCCAGCGCGTTGACCAACCCGCCAGCTAACGTATCTGCCTCCTTTTGCAAATCCGCTTCACATTTTGCGCTGGCGGTTAAAAATGCAGCGGTAACGATATCCTTGATAGCAATGAGCCCGGCAGTGCCAGATATAGCGTAACCGGCTACGACAAGTCCGACATCGACAACTTCACCAACAACGGGAATGGCTTGTGTACCAGCCCAGACCGCAAATATTCCAGCAGTGGTTACCAACGCGGCCGGACTCACCAATTCCCGTAACTGCTCACCAATCACACCCGGAATCTGCCCCCCGGCACGCAACAGCACATATTGAACCCGCCGCTGCATATCCCAGTCCGAAATATCCCCGACCGGTTTCGCCTGCAATCCCAGCGGATCAATATTGGCGACCGGATTATTCGCCGCAAACGTATATAGATTCAGCCCACCGGCAATGCCGCTCGGGTCGGTGCTGAGGTAGCGGCCGTTGCGCGGGTCCAGATAGCGGTGGTGGTTATAGTGCAGCTGCGTCTGTGCATCGTAGTACTGGTGCGAGCCGCGCAGGTTGAGGACCGTCAGTGAGTTGGCGTCCGGGATGAGTTCGCCGAAGCCGGTCACGCTGGCGCGCCAGACCACTTGCCTTTGCGCGTTGACCAGTGCGCGCGGGGCGCCGGTGTGGTCGGCGAGAATGGCGAAGACGTCGGTGCGGCTTGCCTGACCGATGGCGCGGGTGGTGGTGGTCGGGATGTCTGCGAGCGCTTGACCGGCAAGTGCCACGAAGCCATTCTCGCGCGCTTGCAGCATCGCGATCGGTCGGCTACCAGCCTGATCGGCTAGCCAGACATATTGGCGGGCGATACCGATGCCTATGTCGCTGCCGTCTTTTGCCTTGGCTTGCGCTTCAGCGACCAGTTCGCTGCCGTCGTAAAAATAGTAAGTGACCTTGGTCTGGTTGCCGCTATAGCTGACTTTTTTGATGCGCTCGCCGAAGGCGTTGTAGCTGTACTCGGCCACCGGCTGGTCGCGCTGGCTGACGCGGATCAGGCGTTGCTGGCTATCCCAGACATATGCAGTGTCGCCGGTCCGGGTGATGCTGCCGGCGGCGTTGTAGCGGTACTCGATACGCCGGTCAGCGGCGT
>JBLHMB010000124.1:0-3772 GCA_047621665.1 Bradyrhizobium sp.
ACGGCGAAACAAATGAACATCCAGTGAAATTGCAGATCGCGGCGTTTGCGTACGAAGAACAGCAAGGTCACCGGAATCGAAAAATAGGCCAGCGCAATGAGCGAGTCGGAGAGCACATGCAGCCACAGCAAAGCCGGCTCCCAGAGGTAGCAGTGACCGTGCGGCATGAAATTTTCAGTCGAGAAAAATGGGAAGAGCGGCTTGTCCATGGGGTCTCGGGGGCGGCAGGATCCGTCCCTTGGCGGGAAGCGGCTAAGTCCGATACATCAATGCAAAGGGCGATCGTGGTGCTACCGTGCGTGATCGACGCGAAAAAAATACGCTGGGCTTCAATATGACAATTGGCGCCTTCAGGTCACTATTATCGAGTGACATGATCAAGGCGAACCGAGTACTTTGCCTAGTGCAACTAAGGAAATTTCTAAGGTGGGTCGGGTCTACGCGCGGTGCAATAACCGAAGGGCATTGCACCAAATGTACTAAAAAAGCAGGGCACAATCTTATTCAATTATCCGCACTGACCAGCCCATGCCGTACCGCCAGCAACACCAGCCCGACGAGATCGCGCACACCCAGCCGTTCCATGATTTGCGCACGGTGCGCGGCGACGGTTTTTTCGCTCAGATCCAGCTCGAAGGCAATTTCCTTGGTGCCCTTGCGACCGGCAATCATCGTCAATATTTGCAATTGACGGGCGGTCAGGGATTGCAACGGGTTCGATGCCGCCACCGGGGTGCGGACGAAGCGGTCGATCATCTTGGTCGATACCGCCGGACTCAGATAAGTTTCATGCCGCCGGATCGCCTGCAGCGCAATCTCGAGTTCGGCCGGTGCCGCTTCCTTGAGCAGATACGCCGACGCGCCCAGCCTGAGCGCTTCGGTCACCAGTTCTTCGGACGCATGCATGCTGAGAATGACGATGGCCATCTGCGGATATTGCTGGCGCAACTGGCGCACCAGCTCGAGCCCGTTGTAGCTGCCCATCGTGAGATCGGTGATGACAATATCGGGCACGCGCTGGGCCACCCAGGCCAGTGCCTCGTCCGGATCGGAAGCTTCGGAAATGACGATGAAACCGATTAACTGGTCGATCAAACTGCGGATACCCGCACGCACCAGCACATGATCATCGACCAGCAAAATGGTGGCCTTGCTACTGGCAATAGGATTATTCATACCTGCTCACTCACTGTTGTTGAGCGCCAGCGTGGCAATGACGCGGGTGCCCTGCCCGGGCGCTGTCTCGACTGACAGACTACCACCCAGTAGCGCCATCCGCTCCTGCATGCCCGGCAAACCACTGTGAATGCCATCTGCCAGCGCATGCGGCGCCAGCGTGGATCGATCGAAGCCTTTGCCGTTGTCGCGAATGATCAATTCCAGCTCGTAACCTGATTCGCCGCCGTTGACTTCGACCACCACATTGCTCGCCATGGCATGTCGGACCACATTGGTGACACACTCTTGAACGATGCGATAGATCGCAATCTCGACTGCCGGTGCCAACGCCTCCGGCAAGCCCGCATACTCGAAGACGCAGGTTGTCCCGGCACCGGAAAACTGGCGTTGCAGCAATTGGCCGAGCGCCGATTCAAGACCGAGGTAGTCGAGTACGGGCGGTCGCAACGAGACCGAGATGACGCGGATTTGCGCAATCAGCGCACTGACTTCGGCATCGATGCCGGACCACAACGCGCGTGACTCTGGTGCGATCAGCACGCGGCTGAGCTGGTGCAGTTTGAGCTTGAGCAAGGCCAGACGCTGACCCATTTCGTCGTGCAACTCGCGCGCCAGATTGATACGCTCCTGCTCCTGCGCCTGGATCAGCTGCATCGATAATTTTTTGAGCGTGACATTGAGATCGAGGATCTTGCGTGCAGCGCGCTGCTGCTCGGTCATATCGAGGTGCATTACGATGGCACCGACCCGCTCGGCCTCGCCCAGCGGCGCAACGCTCAGCAGAAACCAGCCTTGTCCCGACGGCGTAGCGCAGGGATATTCAATCGAAAAAGTCTGCCGGCTGCCATCGAGCACCGCGCGGATGCCGTCGGCCACCTGGCGGCTTTCGTCGGTATCAGTAGAGGCGTCGCAAATGGCCAGGTAATTGCTGCCGATACCGGCATCCTGCGACACCGGCATGCCGTTGATGCCGGCATGCCGGCGCCAGGTTTGATTGACCGACACCAGCACGCCCTGCATGTCGAGCAGCGCGATGTTGGCCGGTACCGCATCAAGGATCGCGGCCTGCAGCGTCATGCTGGTCAGTCTCAGCGGCGATGCCACGCTCAGTCGCAGATGGTTACGTACGCGCAGGCACAATTCCTCCTCATCCGGTGGCCACGCCAGCACGTCATCGGCGCCGGCGCGCAGACTAGCAAGACGGGCGTCGCGATGCTGGGCATTCACCAGCACGATGACGGGAATGGCGGCACTGGCGGGATTGGCTTTGAGGCCCGCCAGCAAGGCAAGGCCCTCCTGTTCGGCACCGGCAAGATCGATGACGATCAACCCGGACGGGCATCGAAGCATCGCTGCCAGAACCTCGCCCCGGTGAGCGATCTGCGGCAAGCGGTAACCTTGCGCCGCCAGCAGTCCGGCCAGCACGCTGCGATGCTCGGTGTCCGTCCCGAACAGCAGGACAGTCGCCTTGCTGTCCTGCTGGTCCGGCATGGTCAGGCCTTCCGGCTACCGGCCAGGACCACGATGGCACCAGCTACGCCGGCAACAATCGAGCCGATCAGTACGCCGATCTTGACTTCATCGATCAGCAAGGCCGAACCGGCAAACGCCAGCGAACCGATGAACAGGCTCATCGTGAAACCGATCCCGCACAGCAGCGCCACGCCATACAGTTGCATCCAGTTGCTGTTCTTTGGTAATTGCGCGACCCCGAATTTGATAGCCAGTGCACACATGCCGACGACACCGATTTGCTTGCCGATGAACAGGCCCAGCGCGACGCCCAGCGGCACCGGATCAAGCAGATGCTGCGGATCGAAACCGGCCAGCGAGACCCCGGCGTTGGCAAAACCGAATATCGGCACAACCAGAAAAACTACCCACGGATGCAAGCCATGCTCCAGCTTGACCAGTGGCGATTTGCGCGCGCTGATGGCGGGATTACGCAACGGAATGCAGAACGCCAGTGCGACGCCGGCCAGCGTTGCATGCACGCCAGACTGGTAGACAAAAATCCACAGCACAATGCCGCCGATGACGTAAAAGGCCAGGTGCTTGACCCCCATCTTGTTCATCGCAAACAGCACCGCCAGCACGGCCAGTGCCGCACCCAGCATCGGCAACGACAAGCCCGAGGTATAAAACAAGGTGATGATGACGACGGCGCCGAGGTCATCAAGGATCGCCAGCGCGGCGAGGAAAATTTTTAGCGAGGCCGGGACACGCGGTCCGAGCAACGCCAGCACGCCGAGCGCAAAAGCAATGTCGGTGGCAGCCGGGATGGCCCAACCAGCCATCGTTTCGGGACTGTTCCAGTTAAAGCCGACATAAATCAGCGCCGGCACAATCATGCCGCCCAATGCAGCAAAGCCGGGCAAGGCCCGCTGCGACCAGTTCGACAGCGCACCGATCAGCAGTTCGCGCTTGATCTCCAGTCCAACCATCAGGAAGAACACCGCCATCAACGCATCGTTGATCCAGTGCGAGACCGACAAGCCCAGCAGATTGGCATGCAGGGTCGACATGTACGTCGCATTGAGCGGCGAATTGGCCACGACCATGGCGGCCACGGCGGCCACCATCAGGACGACGC
>JBLHMB010000125.1:0-3416 GCA_047621665.1 Bradyrhizobium sp.
CCGAGATCGATAATAATGCGGCTGAACGTGCGTTGCGCGGCGTTGCCCTGGGACGGAAAAATTTCCTGTTCGTAGGTGCCGACAGCGGCGGCGAGCGTGCTGCCGCCATGTATGCACTGATCGGCACCGCCAAACTGAACGGCATCGATCCGGAAGCCTACCTGCGCCATGTGCTCACGCACATCGCCGACCATCCCATCAATCAAATCAATGATTTGCTGCCGTGGAATGTGACTGACCAGCTTGGTGCCGCTTTGCGCTAAATCCCGTATTTGCTACGAAGCGCAATTGGTCAAGACGTTGCTCGTGAGGCGCTTACCGCCAAACTGGCGCTGCTGGCTGCGCTGGTGCAGCACACCGAACCGGCCTATCAACCACAGTTCGACCAGCTTGACCGCGGCTTGCGCGAGGGATTGCTCAAGACCATCGTCGGCTTCACGATCCGGATCGACCAGCTCGAAGGAAAATTCAAGCCGGGCCAGCACCGGCTCGCGGAAGACCAGCCCGGCATGCAAGCCTGGCACGAAGCCGGCGGCGGCAACGAACGCGCCATCGCGCAATGGATGCAGCGTCTCGGCCACTGGGCATAAAGTTACCCGCGCACAATAATTGCTTCATAAAAAATAGATGCCACGATAACTACACATACCCAGGGATACCCATGGCCACGACACTAGCCACCGACACTTTCCTTCCTTACATGCGCGATGTAATCCGCTGCGAACAGTCGCTGCACGAGCTCAATCTGATGTGGCGCATGATCGAATCGTCCGCCAAGATGAATTGTCCGGTCGAAGCCCGTACTATCCTGCCGACGATGGCCTCGACCCGCGCCGGCTTCAACCAGCTGGAGCAGGAACTGGTGCAAAGCCTGGTGCGCGAAAAAGTCGCCAACGTGCTCGCCGAGATCGGCACCAAGGCGCATTACGTGATCGACATCGTGGTGCGTAATCTGTACGAACGCACCGCCGACGTCGGCTTCCTGGCCACCGATCACGAATTATGTGCGTTTGTCGCCGGCCAGCACGGCGACCAGCATAGCATCGCTGAGCGGCTGCGCGCCTATCGCAGCAAGTACACCGTGTACGACGAAATCCTGCTGCTCGACCTGCAGGGCAACGTGCTGGTCCAAATCGATCCGCAGTCGCCGCTGACGCAGTGCCGCGATGCGCTGATTGCCAGCACGCTGGCCAGTGACGGCTGGGTGGAAACCTTCGGCCCATCGGACTTACGACCGACCAAGCGCAAGGCGCTGATCTATTCGCGCCGCATGCTGCATCCCGATACCGGTACGGTCATCGGCCTGCTTTGCCTGTGCTTTCATTTCGAACAGGAGATGGCCGGTATCTTTCATTCCCATCGCGATCCGGCCGGGCGCGCCATCCTGCTGCTGCTCGATGGTGAGAACCGGGTGATCGAAAGTGGCGATCCGTTGTGGATTCCGCTGGGCGCAATCGTGCCGGTCAACCGGGATGGCGACACCACGCTGCGCCTGTTTGGCGGCCGCGAATATCTGGTGCGGACACTCGTCGCCGAAGGCTATCAAGGCTATCCGGGACCGGTCGGCTGGCAGGGCCAGGTGATGATGCCGGTCGATGTCGCCTTCACCGGCAATGACCACGCCACCCGCGCCGCGCTCGATCCGGCGCTGGCCGATGGCTTGCTGTCGCAGGCCCATACCTTTTGTCCGCCGCTGTTCAAGATCATCCGTGCTGCCAGCACGATCCGGCGCGTGGTCTGGAATGGCCAGGTCATGACCGCGGGCGAGAATGACGAGGCGCGCAAGCTCAAGTCGGTACTCGAACAGATCAGTGAAACCGGCGCGCGCAGCGATGCGCTGTTTGCCAACTCGATCGGCGAACTTTACGACACGGTGCTGGCTTCCAAATTACGCCATGTCGAATTCACCTCGCACCTGCTGGTCGACCTGCTGGACCGCAATCTGTACGAGCGCTCGGATGACTGCCGCTGGTGGGCGCTGACGCCGGAACTGCGTAGCGCGCTGGCCAGTGGCAATGCCGGCACCAAAGCGATCACTACGCTGCTCGATTACATCAACAGCCTCTACACCGTCTATACGCGGCTGGTGGTCTACAACGTCGATGGCGTCATCGTTGCGGCGAGCAATGAAGATCTCAGCGCGCCGTCGGTCTGCGGCAGCCGCATCGATGCCGACACCCTGGACGCGGTGCGCGCGCTGCGCTCGGAGCAGGCCTTCCATGTCACGCCGTTCGATCCTGCGCCGTTGTACGGCGACGTCCCGACCTACGTCTATCACGCTGCCATCCACGATCCGCACAATGCCGCCATCATTGTCGGCGGCATCGGCATCGTATTCGATGCGGGACCGGAATTTGCAGCGATGTTACGCGGTGCGCTTGACAGCGATGCCTCAATGAATGCGCTGTTCACGGATCGTCAAGGCCGCATTATTGCCAGCACCGATCCGACGCGCCCGGTCGGCGGCCTGCTCGACCTCGACCCGGCGTTGCGGCAACTGCCCAATGGCGGCAGCAACTCGCGTATCGTGATCCATGACGGTCACTACGCGGTGCTCGGCGTGACGGTATCGCATGGCTATCGCGAGTTCAAGGTCTCGGACGGGTATTGCGAAGACGTGCTGGCGATTGTCTATGCGCAGCTCGGCGAAGTCAGCGCGCGCTCCCATGCCGGCAACAGTAACGCGCTACGCATCGACAGCGATCCGACCCGCACTGGCGGCCAGGAATTCGCCACCTTCTTTGTCGACGATGCGCTGCTGGCGCTGGCCGCTGGCAATGTACTGGAAGCCTTGCCGGCCAGCGCGGTCAAACCGCTGTCGCTGGGCGGCCGCACCGACCGGGTCGGCGTGGTGGTCTTGCGGCGTGATGGCGAAACCGAGCGCTTTGTCTGGGTCTTTGATCTGGGTTATTTATTCAATGGCGTACCGTCTGCGCAGGGCAGCGGCAACCAGGTGGTGATTGTCGAACTGGGTGGCCAGGTCATCGGCTTGCTGGTCGGTGACCTGCACGCGGTCGCGCAATTCGATCCGGCGCAAATCACGACTGCACCGTTTGTCACGCAGCACAGTGGCCGGCTGGTGTGCAACCTGATCAAGGCAAACGAAGGTCGCTTGCTGATCCAGGTGCTCGATATTGATTTTCTGTTTGGCTTGCTGCTGCCGGGGTAGCCAACGATGGAAGCGCTCGCGGCGTAATACGTTGGCTGGCGCAAACCGCAGAGGTGCAGGCTCAATTTCCGTTCGGCCTGAGCTTGTCGAAGGCGCACAGGTAGGTGCGCCTTCGACAAGCGTAAGCGTCCAAGCAAGGCATCTTGCATGACGTGATTTTGGTAAGGGAAGTTGATACATCGGACTAAGAATAAGTCCCCACTTGTTTTTAAGTGGGGACTTAAGCTGACGCTGCAGCGGTCTCTTC
>JBLHMB010000126.1:0-3416 GCA_047621665.1 Bradyrhizobium sp.
TTCAAGCTCGGCCCGCCAGTCTCGCTGCGTGCGCATATCCAGTCCGCGGATAACCCCATTCTGTGGCGTCTGTCGCCACTGGACACCACGCTGCTTGCACCACGCAGCAACCAGCTTGTCACGTTGGTACGAGGCCCAGTTTCCGGTTTCTTCATGACTCCACAGGTTGGCAAATGGCTGCTGCTGCCAGATTTTCTCCAGCAACTCGGGGGCCGAACCTGTCAACTCGACCAGCTCGGCACCACGCTCCTGTAACGCTGCCTGCAAGCTATCAAGACATTCCCGGATGAACCCACCATGGGCGGCAGAAAAATCCGGAGCAAGAATAAGCTCCGGTTCATGCATAAACAGCGCTAGCACCGGACCGGTCGCGGCTGCTTCCGTCAGCGGGGCGTGGTCCCGGATACGCAGGTCGTGCTTGAACCAGACGATTTCCATTACCGCGTTTCCTTTATAACTTTCAGAGGGTTCACCTGACGAAAGAGTCCTACTGCCATGAGCGGCGATGAGTAACAGGGTCCGCACTGATTTCCTGTCCACACAACACCGCTGTGGATGTCCGCATCTGGAAAACGCGCGCTGACCAAGCCGACAGGATACGGTACTTTGTGCAGCGATCTGAGCACCCGCCAACATCCGCTTGATGGACCGTGACGTGCTGTGCAACAGCACACTGGAGACAGGCTGCAGGCGCGCTACGGTTCCTGCACCAGATGGCGAGCCAGCGTACCGCCATCGCCGCGCCAGAATGCGTGGTCGGCCTGGCGCACCCGCTCGGCCGCCTGCACCATGTGCTCGGCCGCTGCGGCGCGAGCGGCGTCGGGATCGCCGGCCGCGATTGCGCTGACAATTTTTTCATGCTCGAGCCGGACCTGGTTGGAAAAATCCTCGCGCCGGGCCTCGTTGGCGCGCGTCACCTTCACGGCTAATCGCGCCGGCTGGGCAAACATTTCGATGAATTTTACCCAGTACGGATTACCGGTCGCGACCGCAATACTCAGGTGAAAAAGTACATCTTCCTCGACCCCGCTGACGCCGGAGGCAACCGCCTCCTCGATGCGTCGTAACGCTTGTTCGATATCGGCCAACTGCCCCGGCGAGCGCCGTAACGCCGCCAGCGCAGCGGTTTCCGATTCCAGTCCGCGCCGCACTTCGATCAGGTTCAGTAGCGATTGCACCGATTGCTCGGTCAGTGCAGCGTCGCTGTCCACCAGTGTTTCCGGCGCGGCACACACAAAAGTGCCGCTGCCCTTGCGCGTGCTCAGAATGCCATCGGCCTTGAGCAACGCAATCGCTTCGCGCACTACGGTCCGGCTGACCCCGAAATGTACCGCCATCACCTGTTCCGACGGCAGCCGGATGCCGGGCGCGAGCTGGTCAGTGCGGATTTTTTGCAGCAACTTGCCTGCCACGCGCGAACCGAGCGTGCCGGCGACAAAGCCATCGCCCTCGGGTTCCAAGTCAGGCAAGGTAAAAAGTGTTGAATGCATGGTGTCCATTTCAGTTAGCTGCCCGTAAAAATCTTCAAGACAAATTGTACGTAACCATGCAAACCATGCCGATAAATATACAGCTTGACGGCTCAATAGCAGACACATAACATACAACTAGACAAATTTTATACAGCCTGCAACCGCAGTACGCGGTCATAAAAATCACGCAAGCACCAACCCAAAAGAGGAGACAACTCAATGGCAATTTCCGGAACACGATCGCCCGGTCGTGGCACGTCGACTGCAGCCGGCAGCGACGCCAGCGTCGAAGAAGCCCGCATCTATCGCAAGGTCACCTGGCACATCGTGCCGTTCCTGATGCTGTGCTACATCGTGGCCTATCTGGACCGCGTCAATGTCGGCTTCGCCAAGCTGCAAATGCTCAACGACCTGCAATTTAGCGAAACGGTATTCGGCCTCGGTGCCGGCGTATTTTTCCTTGGCTATTTCCTGTTCGAAGTCCCAAGCAACATCATCCTGCATCGGGTCGGCGCACGCATCTGGATCGCCCGCATCATGATTACCTGGGCGGTGATTTCCGGCAGCTTCATGTTCGTGACGACGCCGACCTCGTTCTATGTCATGCGCTTCCTGCTCGGCCTGGCCGAAGCCGGGTTTTTCCCCGGCATCATCCTGTACCTGACCTACTGGTATCCGGCCGCGCGACGCTCGCGCATGATCTGTACTTTCATGACTGCGATCCCGCTGGCCGGCCTGATCGGTGGCCCGTTGTCCGGCTGGATCATGGAAGCCTTTGCCGGCGTTCAGGGTCTGACCGGCTGGCAGTGGCTGTTCGTACTTGAAGCCATCCCTGCCGTGGTACTGGGCCTCGTCGTGCTGATGTACCTCGACGATGGCATCCGCTCATCCAAGTGGCTGACCGAAGCGGAGAAGCGTGTCCTTGAAGCCGGTATCGCCGCCGACGCCAATGACAAGGTCCCGCATCCGAGCCTGAAAGCGCTGTTCTCGGATGGCCGCGTGTGGCTGATGGCGCTGATCTATTTTTGCTGCGTGATGGGTCAGTACGGTCTGACCTTCTGGATGCCGACCCTGATAAAAACCGCCGGCATTCAGGGCGTACTCAACATCGGCCTGTTCACCGCAATCCCGTATTCGGCCGCGGTGGTCAGCATGCTGGTGCTCGGTCGCAGCTCGGACAAATACCAGGAACGTCGCTGGCACCTGGTGATCCCGATGATGATGGGCGCGGTCGGTCTGGTCGGTGCGGCGATGGCCGGCACCACCCATACCGGCATCGCCATTGTTTTTCTGTCGATCGCTGCCGCTGGGGTGCTAGCGTCGGCACCGCTGTTCTGGAGCTTGCCAACCTCGTTCCTGCATGGCGTCGCCGCCGCTGCCGGTATCGCAGCCATCAATTCGGTCGGCAACCTGGCCGGCTTCGCCAGTCCGTATTTGATCGGCCTGATCAAGGACATGACGCAATCGACCGACCTCGGCCTGTACGTGCTCGCCGGGGTGCTGGTTGCCGGTGCCGGACTGGTGTTGAGCGTCCCGGCGAAGCTGGTCAGCAAGTAAGCGGTTTTACTTCTTCAATGCCCGGCCAACCGTGACGGCGTGGCCGGGCATTTTTTCTTCAGCAGGAGCAATTCACATGACAGAACAAATCAAGCGCGTCGGTATCGTTGGCCTGGGCGCAATGGGCCTGGGCATGGCGCGCTCGTTATTGCGCGCTGGCCTTGAAGTCCACGCCTGCGACATCCGGCCGGAAGTCGTGCAGCAACTGGTGACCGAAGGCGCCCACGCCGCCGCCACGCCGGCCGAACTGGCCGGCCGGGTCGAGGCACTACTGATCGTCGTCGTCAATGCCGCGCAAACCGATCAGGTTCTGTTTGGCGAGCACGGCGCTGCGGCGCACCTCGCACCTGGCGCGATCGTCATTGCCAGTGCCACCGTCGCGCCCGA